>CADCVR010000001.1 GCA_902806205.1 uncultured Solirubrobacteraceae bacterium
GGCGCGGCAGCCGGCGGCTTGGACGCCGGCGGGGGCGCGGCGGTGGGCGCCGGCGGCGGCGCGGGTCGCATGGGCGTCAGCGGGATGGGCGCTGCGGGCCGCGGGACGTAGTCGTCGGAGCCGATGACCTTCGGGCCGACCGTCCTGGGACCCTTGCCCGCGGGGGGCGCGTCGACCGGCGGAGCGGTGGGTGTCTGGGGCGCCGGCGGCGGGGCTTCGGCGAGCGCGCCACCGTTGGCGGTCCCGTTCCCGTTGGCCGGCGCCACCTCGGGCGGCGGCGGCACCGCCACCGCCTGCTTGGTCGAGCCGAAGTCGAACGCCGCGGCGGGCGCTGATCGGTTCGTGAGCCCGAGGGTCGCCACCACCCGGTCCTCGTCGACCAGTGCCGACGCCGCGGGCACGGTGATTCCGGCGTCGCGAAGCTGCACGAGGAGGTCCATGACGGACATCCCGTGCTCCTTGGCGATCTGACTTGCCTTCTTCTCAGCCACTGTTCGTCGATTCTAGAAGGTCTGTGGGTATGGACACCGCGCGCCTGAAGGCACGCGGGAAGGCGCGACGCGCTGCGGCACGTCGCGTGCAGCCCGCGCCGCACGTCCACGCTCCGCGGCCGGGGGCCGCACGTGTCGGGTCGGAAGCGACGCTCGGAACGCCGTTGCCCTGGGAAGGGTCGGCGACCAGGACGAAGCGGTGGAGCTCGGTCTGCGGCCGGATCGTGCCGCAGCCGATGCAGCGCCGCGTGGCGACGTGGCCCCGCGCTACGACGCCGGCTTCCCGGCGGGACCGGCCTCGGCGGCCAGCCCCTCCTCGCCGGCTCCGGCGTCATCTTCGACGGTGAGAACCCCCTCGGCCTGCGGTGCCGCGCCCTTCGCGGCGGCCAAGGACGCTATGGCCCGGGTGACGAGCTCGTGCACGCGCTCCTCGCCGGTCCCTCCGTCGGCGAGCTCGGCGAGCTCGCTCGCGGTCAGGTCGGCGATCACCGACGCGTCGGTGGTGTCGAAGCGGGCGAGCGCCTGGTGGGCGTCGAGGCCGCAGAAGTACGTCTGCGGCAGCGACGCGTTCGGGCAGCGTCGACCCGTCCCGAGGATCGCGTGGCAGCGGCCGTCGTCCTGCGCGCGCTGCTCCCCGTCCTCGTCGGGACCGTCGCGCGTGTCCTGCGCGAAGTCGGTCTCGGACTTGATGTCGATCCGCCACCCTGTCAGCCGGGCGGCCAACCGCGCGTTCTGACCCTCGCGGCCGATGGCCAGCGAGAGCTGGTCGTCGGGCACGATGACGGTGGCCTGACGGGCCTCGTCGTCGACGAGCACCTCGCGCACGCGCGCCGGCGACAGGGCCTTGGCGACGAAGCGGGCGGGCTCGTCGTTGTAGGGGATGATGTCGATCTTCTCGCCGCGGAGCTCGGAGACGACCATCCGCACCCGTGAGCCGCGCGGGCCGACGCAGGCGCCGACGGGGTCGACGCCGTCGGCGTGCGAGACCACCGCGATCTTCGAGCGGTAGCCCGGCTCGCGGGCCACGTTCTGGATCTCGACGAGGCCGTCGGCGATCTCGGGGACCTCGAGCTCGAAGAGCGCCTTGATGAGCTCTGGATCACGCCGGGAGACGATGATCGACGGGCCCTTGGTGGAGGCCGAGACCTCCTTGATGACGGCCTTGACGCGCTGGTTGTGCTCGTAGCGCTCTCCGTCGACCTGCTCGCTCTTGGGCAGCAGCGCCTCGACGCGCTCGCGCAGCTGGATCAGCGTGTAGCGCGCGTCCTTCTGCTGGACGATGCCCGTGACGAGCTCGCCGACGCGATCGCGGTACTCCTCGAACATCATGTCCCGCTCGGCCTCGCGGATGCGCTGCAGGATGACCTGCTTGGCCGTCTGGGCGGCGATCCGCCCGAAGTCGTCGGGTGTGACGTCCTGCTCGCCGATCTGGTCGGCGTACTCCGCGAGCTTCTCCGAGTCGATCTCGACGTTCTCGGGCTCGACGAACTCGCCGGTCTCCTCGTCGAGATAGGTGTTCTCGTCGATCGTCTCCACGATCAGATGGGCTTCGAGGCGGTCGGGGACCAGCAGTTCGACGACCCGGTAGTCGCCCGTGTCGGGATCGAGCTCGACCCGCGCGTACTTCGCCGAGTCGGGCTGCTTCTTGTAGGCGGACAGCAAGGCGTCCTCGAGCGCGGCCTGCAGCTTCTCGGGCGCGATGCCCTTCTCGCGCCCGAGCGCGCTCATCGCTTCCAGGATCTCGCGTGACATGCCGGCTACTCCTCGACCAGGTTGGAACGGTGGATGTCGGCGTAGGGGATGCTGATGATCCCGGTCTCCGCCGCCAGGGTGACCTCGGCGTCGGTGGCGCCGACCAGCTCTCCCGTGAAGGACTTGTGCCCGGCGACGCTGTCGCGCGTGCGCACCCGGGCCCGGCTGCCCAGGAACCGCCGGAAGTGCGCGGGCCGGGTGAGCGGGCGCTGGGTCCCGGGCGAGCTGACTTCCAGCGCGAAGCGCTCGCGAACGTCATCCAGCGCGCGGGTGACGCGCTCGCAGACCTCGAGGGTGACGCCGTCGGGATGGTCGACGAAGAGCCGTAGCGTCCCCCCGCCGACGACCTCTGCGAGCAGCACTTCCACGTCCGGCGTCGCCGTGGCCAGGGTGGCTTCGACCTCTCTCTGTATGGGGTTGCTCATCGCATATCTCCGCCTCTGGAAACGCCGAAGGCGGGCCTACGCCCGCCTCCAAGTCCTGCCCGCCACGATTCTCTGCGCGACGGCGAAAGCTGTTCTTCGAGACTACCAAGCGACGTCACGACGCGCCGGCCCGCGGCTCAGGCGGCGTCGGCCTGCCGTCGGGCGCGCTCGCGGTACAGGCGGTAGTCCGCACGTTCTGGCCGCAGGGTCGCCGCGAGCGTGAGCGGCGCGCGGGCTTCGGCGTGGCGGCCGAGCTGCTGCAGGCAGCGGCCCAGGCAGAACAGCGCGTAGTCGTCCGTCGGATGCTGCGCGACGACCGCCTCGAACTCCTCCGCCGCCTCGCTGTAGCGCTGGGCGCCGAAGTAGGCCCGGCCGAGCGCCTCGCGCACCGAGGACTTGTCGGGCTCGAGCGCGCGGGCGCGGGCGAGCGGCACGGCCGCGGCGTGAAAGTCGCGGCGTTCGAGCAGCTGCGTCCCGTTGCGAAAGAGGTCGTACGCGTCGTGCATTGCGTCGCGTCGAAGTGTAGTCGCGCCCGCGCAGGCTTTTGAGCAGGCCGGCGAACCCACCGCCCTCGAGCGGCTGAGGACGTCTCGCCTAACGCCGCGCCATCCGGGGCGGCAGCGCCCACCAGGCCCGCAGGCGGCCGCGGACGCCGAGGCCCGCAGCGAGCTCGTCGCGCAGCGCGGCGCGCTCCTCGCGCGTGGGGTCCTCCTGACCTCCGGCGTACCGCGCCAGGCGGAGCTTGCGGACATAGCCCTCCGCGGCCGGCGCTCCGGCGAGCGAGTGCTCGAGTGCATGCAGCGTCAGTTCCGGCGCGGCCGGCCGGCCGCTGCGGGCCAGCGCCCGGCGGAGCTCCTCCACCGCGGAGAGTGTCCTGGGCGGGTGCCGCCAGCGCCGCAACCCGAGGGCGATCAGCACGACCGCCAGGACTCCGGCGCCGAGCGGCACGGCGGGCGACGAGCTCCCGCCCGCCTCCCCGGCGCCGCGGCTCGTCGGGCCGGGGGCGGGCGCCGCGGGTTCGGGGATATCGCCGCGCGAGGCCGCCCCGTCGGCCCCGGACTCCGCCGCGGTCTCCCCCCCGTCGCCCGCGTCCTGCGCGGAGGGCGGGGCGACCGTCGGCGTGGGGTCGAACGTCACCCAGCCGATGCCCGGGAAGAACGCCTCGACCCACGAGTGGGCGTCGAGGTCGCGGATGATGTACTGGCCGCGGTCGGAGTCGTAGCTGCCCGGGGTGAAGCCGGACGCGACACGCGCGGGAATCCCTGCCATCCGCAGCATGAGCGCCATGGCCCCCGAGAACTGCTGGCAGTAGCCCTCCTTGGTCTCGAAGAGGAAGGCCTCCAGCGGTACGGGTCGCCGGGCGGGGCGCTCGGTGTACCGGGTGCCCTGCTGGACGCGGCGGCGCACGCTCTTCACCAGGTCGAAGGGCGAGGTGGCCTCGGCGCGCAACTCCTGGGCGGCCGCCCAGGTACGTGCGTAGCTCGAGCGCTCGAGCAGCTCCTGCCCGCCCCGGAACGCCGCGCGCCCCGGGACGAACGTCGTGGGCGGGGCGCGCTCGCCGAACGCCGGGAAGAGGATCGTCGTCGCCTCCGGCCCGCCCGGCGCCCGGCGGCCGGCCTCGGGGCCGCCCACGCGCTCGGGAAGCTCCATCGTCAGGTCGCGCCGGACGTAGTCGGGGTACGTCGTCGGGGCAGCGCGCATCTGCCGCGGGGTCGGACGCGGCGTGTAGACCGAGGCGCTGTAGGTGTCGCCCGGCCGCAGCGGGCGGCCCGCGGTGCGGAAGGTGCCCGAGCCCGCGGCCTGCGCGGGCCCCGCCACCCCGGAGACCTGCGAGGCGAAGCCGGCGGTGAGGTACTCCTCGGAGCGCAGGCCGCGGACGGTCACGGCGATGTTCTGATACCAGTCGGGTTCTCCCGCGGGCCGGGGGGTGTCGACGAGATCGGGGTCGAAGGGCTGCTCGCGCACCCAGCGCACCCCGTCGAAGCGCCGCAGCACCGTCGCCTTCCAGTACGAGGGCTCCTTCGCCTTGATCCGGAGGAGCTCGCGACCGTCGCGTGGCCAGTCCAGCGGCGAGTAGCTGTGGTTCCAGTTGAAGGCGGCCTGGTTTCGCTCGCCGAGGTCGCCCGCCAGCCCGCGGTAGTCGAGCCAGGGGGTATCGCCGTCGAGTCGTGGGGCGACGAGCGCGGCGAGCGTGAGGGCGGTCAGGGCGGCGCCGAGCGCGATCAGCCGCGGGCGGCCACCGATGACGCCGGCCAGGCGATCTGCGCCGAGGAAGAGCGCGAGCAGCACGGCGAAGCCCGCGCCGGAGAAGAACGGCGACTCGGGGTTGCGCTCGACGACCGGCACGCCGTAGAGCAGGCAGAGCGCGAGCGCCACCGACACGCGCCGGCGCGGGCGCTCGGCGCGTCCCGGCGCGAATGCGAGCGCTGCGGCGAGCACGCCGAGCAGCGCGGCGCCCGAGAGCATGATCCAACGGACCCACTCGTCCAGTCCGCGGTAGGGCACGTTGAGGTTCGGAAGCGTGACGAGCGCCTCCGCCGCGCCCGTCGCGAGCTCGCTCCAGTTGCGCCAGCCGACGAAGCGCAGCGGGATGCCGGCGGCCGTCAGTCCCACGACCGCGCCGGTCGCGCAGAGCAGGCCGACGGCGACGCCCCGCCGGCGGGAGCCGGGCACCCGGGAGACGACCACCAGCGCGAGCGCGAGCGCGAGCGCCACCCCGGACATCTGCAGCGCGACGCCGGTCTGCGTCGGTGCGACCTGACGGACCCAGTGCAGACAGCCGTAGACGACCAGGGCGGCGAACGCGGCGAAGCGCAGCGGGCGGGCGAGCGAGCCCTCCCGCTCGGTCTGCCGGCGCGCGCGCCGCATGCGCCCGCCGTCGGCGACCGCCAGCACGCCCTCGGGCGGAGAAGGCGGAGCCAGCGTGGTGCTCACGCGGCCTCCCGGCGGGCCTCGCGCAGCGCGTAGCCCGTGCAGCCCGCCACGCTGAACACCGCGCGGCGTCCCGGCGGGAGCGCGCCCGCAGCCGTCGGGCGGCTGTCGTCCGGCAGGACCAGGACGCGCGTGGCACCCCCGCTGCCCTGCAGCGCGCGCGGCGTGCCGCCCACCGCCCGGGCCCCGACGTAGATCACGGCTCCCGCGCGGCCCGCCACGCCGGCCAGCCCCGGTCCCCCGTCGTCCCCGGTCACGAGCGCGAGACGGATGTGCGCACGCGGCCAGGCGTTCAGCCCCGGCTCGATGACGACCGGGCGACGATCGCCGGGCAGGAGGATCGAGCAGCCTCCCTGCTTGGCGAGGGTGACCGCGAGTGAGGCGACGGCGCGCACGGCGGCGTCCAGCGCCGCCTCCGGGTCCTCGGCCCCCGCGGTACGCGAGTCGAGCACGATCAGCGGCCGGCTGTCGCCGTCGGCGACCAGGCGACGCTCCCACAGCTCCCCGGTGCGTGCGAAGACCGACCACTGGATCCGCGAGGCGGGCGCGCCCGGGCGGTGCGGGCGGACACCGTCGAGCTCCACCTCGGCGGCCATCCGCGGGCGCCCCGATCGGGGGGAGAGCACACCGTCCTCGCCGGCGCGCGTGAGCGACGCGACCGGGCAGACGCGCGGAAGCACGAGGACCTCGGCTTCGACGCCGGTCGAGATCGTCACCCTCGCCAGTCCGAGAGGGTCACGGACGACGACGCGCACGGGCGCGAGGACGCGGCGACCGCGACGGGCGAAGGACGCGTTGATGCGCAGCGCCATCTCCCGCCGGCCGAGGGCGAGCGGGACGGGGGCGGGAAGCAGCGGGTGGTCGACGGCGCCCGTGAGCAGCGGCGTCAGCCCGGCGCGCACCCGGACGCTCAGCGCGAGAGGCTGGTCCTCCATGACGGTCCGAGCGCCGATCTCACGCGCGACGCGCAGGCCGAGCGCGCCGAGGCCGACCCAGGCCAGGGCGAACACGCCGAGCAGCAGGAACGCCGCGCCGGGGACGTAGAGGGGCTCGGCGTCGAACGTGCCGCCCGCCAGGAGCAGCAGCACGCCGAGAGCGGCGGTGAGCGCGGCGGGCCGCAACGCCTCCCCCTCAGGACTCCGGTGATCAACAGCCATCTGGACACCGTGAGAGGCATCGCCCGTGGTGCACGTGAGAGGGCTCGCTGTGGGCGCCGGGATTCATCACCAGGCTCTCAAGCATCCCGGATCCTGCGAGCGGACGAAGCGCAGCACTCAGAGCGCCGAGGTGGCGGCCAGGGCGTCGCGGACGATCAGCTCGCCCGTGGCCTCGAGTGCCTGGGCGGCCGGCACGACGCGATGGCCGAGGACGAGCTCGGCGAGCTGCTGCACGTCGTCGGGGAGGGCGTGGTCGCGCCCGAGCAGCAGCGCGCGGGCCTTCGCCGCGCGCAGCAGCATGAGCCCCGAGCGCGGGCTGGCCCCGAGCTCGGAGCGCGGGTCGTCGCGCGTGGCGCGCAGGAGGGCGACCACGTAGGTGCGCAGCGCGTCGGAGGTGTGCACGCGGCGCGCGGCGTCCTGGGCGGCCAGCAGGTCGGCGGGGCCGCCGACGGGCTCGACGCTCTCCGTACGGTCGCCCGACTCGTGGTTGCGGAGCATCTCCGCCTCGGCCCGCGGCGTCGGGTACCCCAGCGAGACCCGGGCCATGAAGCGGTCGACCTGCGCCTCGGGCAGCGGGTAGGTGCCCTCGAACTCGACGGGGTTCTGCGTCGCGAGCACGACGAACGGGCGGGCGAGCTCATGGGTGTGGACGTCGACGGTGACCCGCCGCTCCTGCATGCACTCGAGCAGGCCGGACTGCGTCTTGGGGGACGCGCGGTTGATCTCGTCGACGAGCGCGACGTTCGCGAAGATCGGGCCGGGGCGGAACTCGAAGCGCTCCTCGCGGCGGTTGTAGATGTTCGTGCCGACGACGTCGGCGGGCAGCAGGTCCGCCGTGCACTGGATGCGCGAGAACTCGAGGCCCACCGCGCGCGCCAGCGCCCGGGCCAGCGTCGTCTTGCCGACGCCGGGCAGATCCTCGATCAGGATGTGGCCCTCCGCGACGATGCAGACGAGCAGGTCGTCGAGCAGCCCCTCGCGCACCTCGACGGCGGAGCCGACGGCGCCCTTGAGGCCCCGGGCCAGCACCGTCGCGGCGGCGATCTCGTTCGCCTCGACTCTGGCGGCGCCGGGATCGATCGAGGCCACGAGCGTCAGTCCCTGACCGTCGCGCCGTTGCGCATCCGCTCCACGAGCGACAGGATGGCAAACGCCACGTCGCGTTTCGCCGATCGCCCGATGTGCTCCGCGCCGTCGGCGGTCACGAGCGTCACCTCGTTCTCGGACGCGTCGAAGCCGATGCCGTCGCCGGCGACGTCGTTGACGACGATCGCGTCGAGGCCCTTACGCTCGAGCTTCTCGCGCCCGGAGGCGACGGCGCCGGCGCCGGTCTCGGCCGCGAAGCCGACAAGCGTCTGCCCCGCCGCGCGGGAGGCGGCGAGCTCCGCGAGCACGTCCGCAGTCGGCTCCATCGCGACGACGAGGTTGGCGCGTCCGAGCTTCTTGAGCTTGTCGTCCGCCGGCGTCGCGGGCCGGAAGTCCGCCACGGCGGCGGCCATCAGCAGCACGTCGCACCCCGCGAACTCCGCCCGGCAGGCCACCTGCAGCTCGGCCGCCGTCTCCACGTCGAGGTAGCGCACCCGCGCGTCGCGCGGAAGGGCGACGTTCGCGGCCACGACGGAGACCTGCGCCCCGCGGTCGGCGGCGGCCTCGGCCAGGGCGAAACCCATGCGTCCGCTGGAGCGATTGCCGACGAAGCGCACCGCATCGATCGGCTCGCGCGTGCCGCCGGCGGTGACCAGGACGCGCAGTCCCTCCCACGGACCCGGCGTGGGGCCGGGACGCCCAGCGTCGGCGAGCGTCGCCGCGAGCGTCTCGAGGATGACGGCGGGCTCGGCGAGCCGGCCCATCCCCCACTCGCCCTTCGAGCCGAGCGCACCCTGGGTCGGCGCGACGACCGTGGCGCCGCGCCGGATGAGCAACGCGAGGTTCGCCTGCGTGGCCGGGTGCTCCCACATGTGGGTGTTCATCGCCGGGGCGATCACCAGCGGGCACGTCGCCGCCAGTGCGGCGGACGTCAGCAGGTTGTCGGCCAGGCCGTGTGCGAGCTTGGCCAGCGTGTTGGCTCCGGCGGGGGCGACGACGTACGCGTCGGCGTGGGCGACGAGCGCGAGGTGCGAGAGCGGCTCGTGCTCCGGGAGGGCCTGGCCGGGGAAGGCGCCCCGGGCGGGGTCGTGCTCCCATTCGCTCGTCAGCACGGGCGCGCCCGTCAGGCCGGCGAAGGACGCAGGGCCGACGAAGCGCTGGGCGGCCTCGGTCTGCACGACCCGGACGGCGTGCCCGGCCTGGGTGGCCAGGCGCACGAGTTCCAGCGCCTTGTAGGCGGCGATCCCGCCCGAGACGCCGAGGAGGATCCGGGCCATCTTCTGGCTCTCGGATCCCCGACTCCTAGGAGCCTGTGGAAATATTCGCGCGCCCGCTCAGAACCACCTCGCGCGCACCATCCGCCACCCGACGACTCGCAGATCCAACCAGGATCTGCCACGTCATCGCGCGACGCCCGGCACGGGCGATGTGGCTCAGAGCGGCCACACGGCGATACATCAACAGACTCCTAGCGGTACTGGTATTTGATCTTGCCCGCGGCAACTTCCTCGAGCGCGATCGTGAGGTAGTTCTTCGAGCCCGTGTCGATCATCGGCGGCGGGAACTCGTCGAAGGTCCCCTCGCCGAGGTTGTGGTAGTACGAGTTGATCTGGCGGGCGCGCTTGGCGGCCACCAGAACGGACGCGTAGTTCGAGTCGACGTTCTCGAGCAGGGTGTCGATGCGGGGCGAGATCACCCGTCGAGTGTAGCCCGTACGCAGGCCTCGAGCTCGTCGATCGCCCGGTCGAGGTCGTCGTTGACGACGACACGGGAGAACTCGCCGGCGGCGGCCAGCTCCTGCTCGGCCACGGCCAGGCGCCGCTCGATCTGCTCCGGCGGGTCGGTTCCGCGGCCGATCAGCCGGGTGCGCAGCGCCTCGAGGGAGGGCGGCGCGATGAAGATGCGGATCGCGTCGGGGAGCGCGGCCGCAACCTGGCGGGCGCCCTGCAGCTCGATCTCCAGCACGACCGGGTGGCCATCCGCGGTCCGCTTCTCCAGCTCGGAGCGCAGCGTCCCGTAGCGGCGGCCGGAGTACTCGGCGTGCTCGACGAAGTCCCCGGCGGCGGCGGCGCGGGCGAACTGCTGCGGGGTGAGGAAGTGATAGCTCTTGCCGTCCTGCTCCCCGGGGCGCGGGGGCCGCGTCGTGGCCGAGACGGAGAGCTCGAGCTCGGGGATGCGCTCGAGCAGCAGCTTGATCAGCGTCCCCTTGCCGACTCCGGACGGGCCGGTGATCACGTACACGCGCGCCACGAGGCGGCGAGGCTATCCGCGGCGGCGGTCGGCTACTACCGGGGCAGCGAGGCGATGAGCGCCTCGCGCTGGCGCTGCGAGAGCCCGCCGATCGTCTTGCTCGCCGGGATGGCGCAGTCTTTGAGAAGCTTGTTCGCCTTCACGCGGCCGTACTTCGGAACGGCCAGCAGCATGTCGACGACCTTCGCCGTCTCGGCGCATTGCGGCGGTTCTCGCAGCACGTCGCGCAACGAGACCCGACCGGCCTTGAGATTGCGCTTGAGCCTAGCCCGGGCGGAGCGGATCTCGTTCGCGAGTCGCAGCGCCTTCATGCGAGGGTCGTCGTCCATGTCCGGGCTCGCGGGCTACCGGCGCAGGGAGGCGATGAGCTCGTCGCGCTGACGCTGGGAGAGCCCGCCGATCGTCTTGCTCGGCGAGATCCGGCAGGCGACGATGACCTTGTTGGCCTTGACGCGGCCGTACTTCGGGACGGCCATCAAGATGTCGAAGACCTTCGCCGTCAGGACGTACGCCGGCGGGTCCTGCAGGAGCGAGTGGATCGACACGCGGCCCGCCTTCAGCTCCTTCTTGAGCGTCGCCCGTCTTGAGCGCACCTCGTTGGCGACTTCCAGCGCGTCGCGGCGTTGTTTGATCGAACGCTCCGGCGTGGTGACGGGCTTTGCGGTACTCGTAGGAGCCGGTGGCATCGCCGGTGGACTTTACATCGCCCGGCCCTGCCGTGTGGTCCCCGCGCGGGAATTCGCCTGTACCTCGACATGAGCTTGACGGTCGTTGACCCTGCTCAAGCGTTTTGTGCGCATTTGCAGGAGACTTCAGGGACATACGCTGGCCTGGCCGCCTGGTGGCGTGCGCGCCCGGCCGGCGTTCTCCAACGCCTTCAGCTCCTCGGTTATTCGTCCAGCGGCCCTCGGATCACGGAAGCTCTCGGTGCCCACGGCGACCAGCGTGGCGCCCGCGGACAGCAGGTCGGCGGCGTGCCTGCCGTGCTGGACTCCGCCCATGCCGATGATCGGCAACGCGACACGTTCGGCGACCGCCGCGACCTGCGCCAGGGCGACCACGCGGATCGCCGGGCCCGAGAGCCCGCCCTGCCCTGAGCCGAGCCAGCGCCCGCCTCTGCCGTCGGGATGCAGCGGTACGGCCCGCAGCGTGTTGATGAGCGAAACGGCGTCGGCTCCCGCCGCCTCGGCGGCTTGGGCGCAGAGCGTCACGTCGGCCGTGTTCGGGGTGAGCTTGACGATGAGCGGCTTGGCGGTCACGGCCCGCACCCGGCGCACGACGGCCTCCAGGTCGGACGGGACGGCGCCGATGTCGAGCCCCGTCGCGACGTTGGGACACGACACGTTCAGCTCGAGCGCGAAGATCTCGGGTCGGTGGCCGACGGCGGCGGCGACCTCGGCGAGTTCCTCCCCAGTGCCGCCCATGACGTTCGTGATCAGCGGGACCGGCAGCATCGCGTAGCGCGGCAGGTCCTCGGCGAGGTAGGCCGCGACGCCCTTGTTCGGCAGGCCGATCGAGTTGACCATCCCCGCGGGGGTCTCCCACAGCCGTGGCGGCGCGTTGCCGTCGCGCGGGCGCAGCGTGATCGTCTTGGAGACGTAGGCACTGAACGGGAAGGCGGCGCGCAGGGCGGGGCCGAAGGCGCGCTCGGCGGCGATCGCATCGAACGTTCCCGAGCCGTTGACGACGCGATGCTCGAGCTGACGCCCGCAGAAGGTGACTGACATCAGACCCTGCGGGTCGTGGCCGTGGGACGAGGCATCCTGCCGCGGCGTTTCATCGCCTAGGCCCTGCGGGTCGTGGCCATGGGACGAGGCATCCTGCCGCGGCGTTTCATCGCCTAGGCCCTGCGGGTCGTGGCCATGGGACGAGGCATCCTGCCGCGGCGTTTCATCGCCTAGAGCGCCGGAACCGAGCGCAGGGTGCCGGCCGCCATGACCGGCCCGTCGACGCAGACGCGCGCGTAGCCGCCGGCCGTCAGCGGCACGACGCACCCGAAGCAGGCGCCGTAGCCGCAGGCCATGCCGCTCTCCAGCGCGAGCTGCGCCGGCACGCCGTTCCCCGTCGCCAGCCCGCGGACGGCTTCGAGCATCGCGG
The DNA here is from genome assembly GCA_902806205.1 of uncultured Solirubrobacteraceae bacterium. Taxonomy (GTDB): domain Bacteria; phylum Actinomycetota; class Thermoleophilia; order Solirubrobacterales; family Solirubrobacteraceae; genus Paraconexibacter. The sequence goes on from CADCVR010000001.1 coordinate 12,190, forward strand.
CGGGGCCGCAGGCGTAGACGAGCGCGTGCGGATCACGCTCGAGCTCTGCTCGCAGCAGGGCGGTCACGTAGCCGTGATGCCCGGCCGAGCCGTCGTCGGTCGCGAGCCGGGCGCCCGCGAAGGACGCCGCGACCTGGGCGTGGGCGGCGTCGCGGAAGCCCAAGAGCATCGTCGCCTCGATCCCGCGGTGGGCGAGCGCGCCCGAGAGCGCCATGACCGGTGGCAGCCCGATCCCGCCTGCGACCAGGATCGGCCGCCGCGCCCCGCCGAACGCCGGATCGCGCCCACCCCCCGGGTGCTCATCGGCACTCGGCGCGTCGGGAAGCGTGAAGCCGTTGCCCAGCGGGCCGGTGACCCAGAGCGCCTCGCCCTTCTTCAGCGTCGCGAGGCGATGGGTGCCGGGGCCGACGTCCTCGAGCAGGAACCAGAGGTGGCCGCCCGACGAGCCCATCGGCGAGAACGCGCGCGGCAGGTAGGGGCGCTCGTCCTCCCCGCCCCCCCAGCCGTGGACGGTCGCGAGCATGTGGAACTGACCCGGGTCGGCCTGCGGCCCGTCGCGGTCGGCGACCTCGAGCAGGACGTAGGCGCCCACCTTCCGCGTGGAGACGACGAGCCCGCGGCGGCGCCCGAACGGCGCCAGCACGCGACCGTCCTCACCGCGCGCCACCTCCGGCGCGCTCACGCGACGACTTCCGGGGCGTGCAGCTCTTGAAGTGAGAGCGGGATCTCCGCGTCGCCCCTGCGCACGGCGGTGATCGCGCGCGCGGCCGCGAGCCCGGCCGCGATCGTGGTCAGGCACGGAACGCCATGGGCGACCGCGGCGCGGCGGATCTCCCACCCGTCGGTCCGCGCCCCCGAGCCCGTCGGCGTGTTGACCACGAGCGCGACCCGTCCCGACTCGATCTCCTCGACGACGTTCGGCGAACCCTCGCCGACCTTCTTCAGCTCGCTGCACGGGATGCCCATCCGCTCGATCGCTTCCCGCGTCCCGCGGGTCGCGACGATCGTGAAGCCCTGGTCGTGGAGCAGTTGCGCCACGGCGCCCGCGGCGGCCTTGTCGGCGTCGGTGACCGTGATGAAGACCGTCCCCTGCGTCGGCAGCGGGGTGCCCGCGGCGGCCTGCGCCTTGGCGAACGCGGTGGGGAAGTCGCGTGCGACGCCCATGACCTCGCCCGTGGAGCGCATCTCGGGTCCGAGGAGCGCGTCCGAGCCCTCGAAGCGGTCGAACGGCAGCACGGCCTCCTTCACGGAGACGTGCGCGATCGAGCCGAAGTCGAACCCACCGGGGCCGCCGGGCAGTCCGAGCTCGGAGATGCGCTCGCCCAGCATGATCCGGCAGGCCATCTTGGCCAGCGGGATGCCGACCGCCTTGGAGACGAACGGGACGGTCCGCGACGCGCGGGGGTTGGCTTCGATGACGTAGAGCGCCCCGCCACTGACGGCGTACTGCACGTTGATCAACCCGACCACGCCGATGCCGAGCGCGAGCTTGCGCGTCGCCTCACCGATCTCCTCGATGCGCTCGTGACCGAGCGAGTGCGGCGGCAGCACGCAGGCCGAGTCGCCCGAATGGATTCCGGCCTCCTCGACGTGCTGCATGATCCCGCCGATCCACACGTCGGTGCCGTCGCAGAGCGCATCGACGTCGACCTCGATCGCGTTCTCCAGGAAGCGGTCGAGGAAGATCTCGCCCCGCTCGGTGTCTCCCTCGGGCGCGTGACGCTCGAGGTAGTCCCGGAGGCCCTCGCGGGAGTAGACGATCTCCATGGCGCGCCCACCGAGCACGTAGCTCGGGCGTACGAGCAGCGGAAAGCCGACCCCGTCGCCGGCATCGAGGGCGGCTTCCACGGAGTGGCCCGTCGCGTAGGGCGGCGCCTGCAGACCCAGATCGGCCAGAAGCTGCCCGAAGCGCCCCCGGTCCTCCGCGAGGTCGATCGCGTCGACGCTCGTCCCGAGCAGACCGACGCCCGCCGCCTGCAGCCCTGCGGCGAGCTTGAGCGGCGTCTGGCCGCCGAACTGCACGATGACCCCTTCGGGCTGCTCGAGCTCGACCACCGCCAAGACGTCCTCGAGGGTCAGCGGCTCGAAGTAGAGACGATCGGACGTGTCGTAGTCCGTCGAGACCGTCTCGGGGTTGCAGTTGACCATCACCGCGTCCCGGCCGGACGCGCGGACCGTCATCGCCGCGTGGACGCAGCAGTAGTCGAACTCGATGCCCTGGCCGATGCGGTTGGGTCCCGCGCCGAGGATCACGACCGACGCCTTCGTGCCGCGCTCCACCTCGTGGGCCTCCGTGCGCTCCCAGGCGGAGTAGAAGTACGGGGTGCTGGCCGGGAACTCGGCCGCGCAGGTGTCGACCGACTTGTAGGAGCGCACGCCGTCGAACGGACCCGCGGGGTCGTGCGCGAGCGCCTCGAGCTCGTGCAGGAACCACGGGTCGATCCACGTCAGGGCGTGCACCTCCTCGCGAGTGGCGCCGGCACGGAACGCCGCGAGGATGACGTCGAAGCGGTCGGGGTGGGGTCGCTCGAGCAGTGCGAGCAGCGCGTCCTTGCCCAGGGCGGCGAGGCGCGGGGCCGCGTCGAGCTCCCGGGAGCGCATCGCCTTCGCGAAGGCCTGGCCGAACGTGCGCCCGAAGGCCATCGCCTCCCCCACGCTCTTCATGTGGGTCGACAGCTCGTCGTCGGCCCCGGAGAACTTCTCGAAGGCGAAGCGCGGCCACTTGACGACGACGTAGTCGATCGCGGGCTCGAAGCACGCCGGCGTGACCTCGGTGATGTCGTTCGAGATCTCCTCCAGCGCGTATCCGACCGCCAGGCGGGCGGCGATCTTCGCGATCGGAAAGCCCGTCGCCTTGGAGGCCAGCGCGGAGCTGCGCGAGACCCGCGGGTTCATCTCGATGACGAGGATCTCCTCGGTCTCCGGGTTGACCGCGAACTGCACGTTGGAGCCACCGGTCTCCACTCCGACGGCGCGGATCACGGTCATCGCCTGGTCGCGCAGGCGCTGGTAGAGGGCGTCGGTGAGCGTCTGCTGGGGGGCGACGGTCACCGAGTCGCCCGTATGGACGCCCATCGGGTCGAGGTTCTCGATCGAGCAGACGATCACCACGTTGTCGTTCGCGTCGCGCATGACCTCGAGCTCGAACTCACCCCACCCGATCACCGACTTGTCGATGAGGATCTGCGTGATCGGCGACGCGGCCAGGCCGCGGGCGACGAGCGCGGTGAACTCCGCTCGGGTGCGCGCGATCCCCCCGCCACGGCCGCCGAGGGTGAACGCGGGGCGCACGATCGCCGGCAGGCCGATCTGCTCCTCGAACCCGAGCGCCTCCTCGAGCGTCCTGGCGATCGCGGACTCCGGCATCCTCAGCCCCGCGCGCCCCATCGCCGCGCGGAAGAGGTCGCGGTCCTCCGCGGTGTTGATCGCGGCGTAGTCGGCGCCGATCAGCTCGACGCCGAAGCGCTCCAGCGTGCCGTCCTCGGCGAGAACCTTGGCGAGGTTGAGCGCCGTCTGCCCGCCCAGGGTCGCCAGCAGCGCGTCGGGGCGCTCCTTCTCGACGACCTTCGCGACGTTCGCGGGCAGCAGCGGCTCGACGTAGGTCGCGTCGGCGAACTCCGGGTCGGTCATGATCGTCGCGGGATTGGAGTTGACCAGGACGACCTCGTAGCCCTCCTCGCGCAGCACCTTGCACGCCTGCACGCCGGAGTAGTCGAACTCCGCGGCCTGGCCGATGACGATCGGGCCCGAGCCGAGGATCAGGATGCGGCGCAGGTCGTCCCGGCGCGGCATTACGACGCCGCCTTGATCTGCGCGACGAAACGGTCGAACAGGTAGAGCGAGTCGTGCGGGCCCGGGCCGGCCTCGGGGTGGTACTGCACGGTGCCTCCGGCGACGTCGAGGAGCTGCAAACCCTCGACGGTCCTGTCGTAGAGGTTGACGTGCGACAGGGCGGCCGCGCCGAAGTCGGTGTCCCAGCGGACGGGCGCGTCGGCCGCGATGGTGCCGCTGCCGTCCGGGGCCTCGACCGCGAAGCCGTGGTTCTGCGACGTGATCTCGATCGTTCCCGTCGCCAGGTCCTTGACGGGGTGGTTGCCTCCGTGGTGGCCGAAGGGCAGCTTGTAGGTCGTAAGTCCCACGGCGCGGCACAGCAGCTGGTGGCCGAGGCAGATGCCCCACACGGGCCGCTTGCCGATCAGCCGGCGGGTCGTGGCGACGACATGGCCCAGCGCGGCGGGGTCACCCGGGCCGTTGGCGAGGAAGAACCCGTGGGCGTCGGTGGCCAGCAGCTCCTCCGCGGTGACCGTGCAGGGGTGCAGCGTGACCTCCGCGCCGCGCGCGACGAGGTGCTTGACGATCGAGGTCTTGATGCCCGTGTCGATCGCGTGGATGCGGACGTCACCGCCCCGGCCGTGGGTGCTCGCCCGTGCCGGCGTCACCTCGCACGCGAGGTCGCGGCCGACCATGCCCGGCTCGGCGTCGAGCTCGGCGCGCGCGTCGTCCTCCCGGGTCGAAGCGCCGAACACGCCGCCCTTCATCGCGCCGGCCTGTCGGATGTGCCGCACGAGTGCGCGCGTGTCGACGCCGGTGATCGCCGGGACGCCGCAGTCGATCAGCCAGTCCAGCCAGCCCCGCTCGGCCTCGGGCGCGTCCTCGCGGTTGACCGCCTCGCGCATGATCGCCGCGCGCGCCCACACCCGGTCGGACTCCATCGCGCGCTCGCTGACGCCGTAGTTGCCGATGTGCGGGTAGGTGAACGTGAGCAGCTGGCCCGCGAAGGAGGCGTCGGTCAGCGACTCCTGGTAGCCCGACATGCCGGTGGTGAAGACGACCTCACCGACGGCGTGCGCATCGGCGCCACAGGCAAGGCCGTCGAAGCGGGTGCCGTCCTCGAGCAGGACGTAAGCGGTGGCCGGGCGCATCAGGCCAGGCTGAGCGCGAACGCGCGCTCCCGGTAGGCGACGGAGCCGGCCGCGACGGTCAGCAGGACCCGCCCGCGCAGCGTGCGGCCGCCGAAGCAGCAGTTCTCCGAGCGCGACGCGTAGCCCTCCGCGCCGACCTCCCAGTCCGCGGTTAGGTCGACGAGCACGACGTTCGCCGGCTTCCCGCGGATGATCCGCGGGACGGGCAGGCCGAACAGGCCGCCACCGCTCGTCAGCTTCTCGACGACCAGGCCGAGCGGCAGCACGCCCGGCTCGACCAGGCCGCTGTAGACGGCCGCGAACGCCGTCTCGAGCCCCGTGGTGCCCATCGGCGCCTGCTCGAACGGCACCTCCTTCTCGTCGCGGGCGTGCGGCGCGTGGTCGGTCGCGATGCAGTCGATCGTGCCGTCGCGAAGCCCGTCGATGAGCGCCTGGCGATCCTCCTCGGTGCGCAGCGGCGGGTTCATCTTCATGCTCGTGTCGAGCGTGCGGACGGCCTCGTGCGTGAGCAGCAGGTGGTGCGGGCTGGCTTCGCAGGAGACCTGGACGCCCTGGGCCTTGGCGGTCGCCACGGCGAGCACCGACTCCTGGGCGGAGAGGTGCTGCATGTGGACGCGGGCCTCCTCGTAGCCGGCCAGGGCGCAGTCGCGCGCGACCAGGGTGCTCTCGCTCACCGACGGGATGCCGGTGAGCCCGAGCAGCGCGGAGATCGCTCCCTCGTGCATGACCCCCGCGCCCGACAGCGACGGATCCTCCTCGTGGAGGGCGATGACGCCGCCGCACAGGCGCTGGTACTGCAGCGCCTTGCGCAGCATGCCGGCCGAAACGACGGGGCGGCCGTCGTCGGTGAAGCCCAGCGCGCCCTGCTCGCGCAGCTCGGCCATCTCGGTGAGCTCCTGGCCGGCCAGTCCTCGCGTGATGGCGGGCATGAAGCCGACGGGCACGCGCGCGTCGCGCGCCGCCGCGTCGCGCAGCGACCGCAGCCCGGGCGCGGAGTCCACGACGGGGTTGGTGTTGGGCATGGCCACCACGGTGCAGTAGCCGCCGGCCGCCGCGGCCCGTGTCCCTGTCCCGAGATCCTCCTTGTGCTCCTGGCCCGGCACGCGCAGGTGGACGTGCGGGTCGACGAACGCGGGGAACAGATGGCGGCCCGCGCCGTCGACGACCTCCGCGCCCGGGGGCGCCTCCAGGCTGCCGGGCGCGCCGACCTCGCAGATCTCGCCTTCGCGGATCAGGACGTCGTGCGGCGCGTCGATCCCCGCGCGCGGGTCGACGACATGGGCGCCGCGGACCAGGAGGTCGACCACCGCGGTCGGTGCGCGTACGAGGGGATCGACGCTCACCGGGCCACCCCGGCCGCGGGGCTCGATGCAGGCGGGGGGGCGGCCCCGGCGTCGTCGCCCGGGCTCGCCCCCGGGGCGCGGTGGCCTGCGAGCACCTCGTAGAGGACGGCCATGCGGACGACGACGCCCGCCTCGACCTGAGCGGTGATCACGGCCTGGGGAGAGTCGACCACCTCGCCGCTGAGCTCCACCCCGCGGTTGACCGGGCCCGGGTGCATCAGCACCTGGTGCGACCGCAGGCGCCTTCCGTTGACCTGATAGACGGCGGCGTACTCGCGCAGGGACGGGACCCAGGCCTGGTCCGTGCGCTCGTGCTGCATGCGCAAGGCGTAGATCACGTCGGCTTCGGGGAGCTCGTCGAGGGTGAAGCGCACCGCGCAGCCGAGTGCCTCGATGCCGCGCGGGATCAGCGTGGGCGGGCCGCAGACGGTCACGCGGGCGCCCATCTTCTGAAAGGCGAGGATGTTCGAGCGCGCGACGCGCGAGTGCAGCACGTCGCCGACGATCCAGATCGAGAGCCCGTCGAGCGACCCGCGCATGGAGCGCAGCGTGTGAACGTCGAGCAGGGCCTGGGTCGGGTGCTCGCGCTTGCCGTCGCCCGCGTTGATGATGGCCGCCGGCGTCCACCGGGAGACGAGCTCGGCCGAGCCGGCCCACGGCGTGCGGATCACGATCGCGTCGGGCTTGTGGGCGCCGAGGGTGAGGATCGTGTCCTTCAGCGACTCGCCCTTCTCGACGCTCGAGCCGCTCGCGGCGAAGTTCACGACGTCGGCGGAGAGACGCTTGGCGGCCAGCTCGAAGCTCGAGCGGGTGCGGGTGCTCGCCTCGTAGAAGAGGTTCAACACGGTCCGGCCGCGGAGCGCGGGAACCTTCTTGATCTCGCGCTCGGCGACCTCGGAGAACGATGCGGCGCGGTCGCAGATGCGCTCGATCGCGGCGCGGTCGAGGTCCTCGATGCTCAGCAGGTGGCTCATACGGTGGCCTGGCTGCGCGGGGCGGAGATCGTCACGCGATCCTCGCCGTCGAGCTCGTCGAGCAGGACGTTGACGCGCTCGCTGCGGGCGGTCGGAAGGTTCTTGCCGACGTAGTCGGGACGGATCGGGAGCTCCCGGTGGCCGCGATCGACGAGCACCGCGAGCTGGACGCGAGCCGGACGCCCGTAGTCGAAGATCGCCTCGATCGCCGCCCGGACGGTGCGCCCCGTGAACAGGACGTCGTCGATGACGACGATCGTGCGGCCCTCGAGGTCGAAGGGCACGCTCGAGGCGTGGACGACGGGCTGGTCGGGGCGCGTGGCGACGTCGTCGCGGTAGAAGGAGATGTCCAGGCCGCCCTGCGGCACCTGGGCGTCGAGCAGCTCGTCGAGCAGCTGCTTCAGGCGGGCGGCGAGCAGCGCGCCGCGGCGGTGGATGCCGACGACCGCGAGCCCCTGCGGCGCGGCGTTCTTCTCGACGATCTCGTGCGCGATCCGCACGAGGGTGCGCCGCATGCCGTCGCGGTCCAAGACCGTCTTGACTGGGATCACTTCGGTGCCTTCCTGGCCTCACGGGACCGGGTTAAAGGACTGTCCGGCCGAGACTAGCAACGGCCCCGGCGGCAACGACCCGCGCCCGGCGTCACCGCCGGACGATGTCCACGTGGATCGTCGAGCCCTGCTCGATGAGCTCGCCCGGCGCGGGCCGCTGGGCGACGACCTCCCAGTTCTGGTCGCGGCGCACGCCGAACACGCCGCCGCCCGAGTCGACGGTGAGCTGGAAGCGCGCCCGCTGGGCGCGGAGCTTGGCGACGTCGAGCGGCTCGCCGACGATCGGCGGGATGAGCGCCTTGGTGATGAGCGTGCCGCCGTTGGTCACGGCTCCCGGCACGGTGATCCGCTGGGTCTCGGTGCGGGTGGCACCGTCGGCTCCGCCGAGCGTGGTGACCAGCAGGATCCCGAGCAGGAAGCCGCAGGCGGCGGCCAGCCCGAGGCTGATCCAGGGACCGCGGGGCGGTGGCCGGACGCGGGTGGGCGCCGTGCTCACGGCGCGGCCTCGGCCGGCGCCGGCCCGGCCGCGGGCGCACGCGCGACGTGATCCCAGCGGTGCAGGAGGGGCTCACCCTTCTCGGCGAGAGGGACGTCGATGGTGTCGAAGTCACGCGGCACCTCCGTGCGCCCGAACGTCGCGCGGGCCTCGTCGAGCAGCTCGCCGCCGGCGTAGCGCGTCGAGACGTGCGTGAGCGCCAGCAGCCGCACGCCCGCCTCGGCCGCCAGGCTCGCGGCCTGCGTCGCGGTGGAATGGCGCGTCTCGGCGGCGCGCTCGTGCTCGTCGGACATGAAGGTCGCCTCGTGGACGAGCAGGTCGGCGCCGTCGGCGGCGACGCGGACGGCGTCGCACGGCGTGGTGTCCCCCGAGAGGACGATGCGGCGACCGGGGCGCGGCGGCCCGACGACCTCCGCCGGATCGACGCCGTCGACGTGCTCCCCGCGCTGGAGACGGCCGAGGTCTGGCCCGAACGGGACGCCGAGCGCCGCGGCACGCGCGGCGTCGAAGCGGCCGGGACGCGGTGATTCCACCAGGGCGTAGCCGAACGCGGTGCCGCGGTGGCGGACGTTGAACGCCTCGACGCAGTAGCCGCCGTCGAAGTCCAGCGCGTCGCCCGCGGCGAGGTCGACCACGTCGAAGGGGTACGGCAGGCGCCCGATGACGATCCCCATCGCTCCGATGAGCCGCTGGGTGCCGGGCGGCCCGTACACGGTGAGCGGCCGCTCGCGGTCGCGCAGCGCGAACGACTTGACCATGCCGAGCAGGCCGAGCCAGTGGTCGACGTGGTGGTGGGTGAGAAAGACGAAGTCGAGGTCGGCCAGTCCGACCGAGCGCAGCAGCTGGCGCTGGGTGCCCTCGCCGCAGTCGAACAGCAGCCGCTCGGATCCCCGCCGGACGAGCGTCGCCGGCAAGCCGCGCCGCGCGGTCGGCACGGAGCCCGCGGTGCCCGCGAAGAAGACGGAGAGGTCGGTCATGGGCGCCGTGCGAGGGTAGTCGGATGCCGATCCCTCCCGGCGCGACTATGCTCCTGCTCCAGAGCGCCCGTAGATCAGTGGATAGATCGTCCGCCTCCGGAGCGGAAGGCCGCTGGTTCGAATCCAGCCGGGCGCGCTCGTCAGAACCGTTGGCCGGTACCGTCTGGTGATGCCTGAGGCCATGACCCCGGTCGGCTCCGTCGAGCTCTGCTACGAGACGTTCGGAGATCCGGGCGATCCGGCCGTACTGCTCATCATGGGCCTCGGGACGCAGTTGCTCGGCTGGCCGGCGGAGTTCTGCGAGCTCATCGCCGCCGAGGGGTACTTCGCCGTCCGCTACGACAACCGCGACGTCGGGCGTTCGACGCACTTCTCCGGCCACCGGCCGCCCAGCGTCGTCGAGCTCGTCACCCGCCGCCCGAAGGATCCGGCCTACACCCTCGACGACATGGCCGACGACGCCGCCGGCCTCCTCGACGCGCTGGGCATCGACGCCGCGCACGTCGTGGGCGCCTCGATGGGCGGGATGATCGCCCAGCAGGTCGCCGTGCGGCACCCCGCCAAGGTCCGCTCACTCGTGTCGATCATGTCCACGACGGGCGCCCAGCGCGTCGGCCGGCCCGCACTGAAGGTGTTGCCGTTCCTGCTGAAGGCGCCGGCGACGGAGCGCGAAGCGGCGATCGAGCGGATCGTGGACCTCTTCGACATCGTGGGCTCACCGGGCTTCGAGCGGGACGTCGCGACGACGCGCGAGCTGGCGGGCCTGAGCTTCGACCGTTCGTCCGACCGCCGCGGGGCGGGCCGGCAACTCGCCGCGATCCTCGCGTCGGGCAACCGCGAGCGGCGCTTGCGCACGATCACCGCACCGACGCTCGTCATCCACGGCACCGACGACAAGCTGGTCGCGCCGTCGGGCGGCAGGGCGACCGCCAAGGCGATCGCGGGAGCGCGTCTCGAGCTCATCCGCGGCATGGGCCACGACCTGCCGCCCGGCGCGTGGAAGCGGATCGTCGGGCTCATCGCCTCGCACGCGCGAACAGCCGACGGCCGCGCCGCGGCGCCGTCGGCCGTGGAGTAAGAACCTGTTTTCAAAAATGAGGCGCCGTCGTGAGGGAGCCGGATCGTGGATGACCGGCGTCGCGCGATGCCGTGATCGATCCTGTTCGGATTGATGACGGCGTCGGGTGGCGTCGGTCGCCGCGAGACGGTTTCCCTCACGGCCGCGCCCTGTTCGAAACAGGTTCTAAGCTCAGCCGCGCGCGCTGACGTCAGCGCAACGTCACCTGCTCCTCCCCCGCCGCGACCACGTCACCCGGGTGCAACTGGCGGCCGCGCCGCGTCTCCGGTTCACCGTTCACCGTGACCGCACCGTCGGCGAGGAGCTGCTTGGCCGCACCACCGGAGTCGGCGATCCCGGCGTGTTGCAGAAGCTGCCCGAGACGGATCATCTCTCCACGGATCTGGACGTCGCGCACCGCGCGGATCATGACGCGTTCGGCGACCGGTCGCCCTTGACCGTCGTGCGAACATACGTTCGTATGACGAGCCAGGGGTCCGCCTACGCCCGCTTCCGCCGGGCCCTCGCCACCCAGAACCTGACGCTGATCCGGGCGGCCGCCGCCGAGCTCCCCCAGGTGCGCCTCGACGACGCCCTGGAGGTCTGCGTGTTGCTCCGTGACCGCGAGCCGCAGCGCTACGAGGCCGCGGCGGTGCGGTGGATCGCACGCTTCTGCGTGGAGCGGGTCGACGTCTCCCTGGAGGACGTCGACCACGCCACCCGCGCCTTCGCGCTCATGCGCCGCGGCGAGCCGGAGGAGGCGCTCACCGTGTTACAGGCGCTCTGCGCCGGGCCGTAGCGACTACCGGAAGGAGCGGAGCTTCACGGTGCGGCCGACGTTGTTGGCGATATCGCCGCTGTTCGTCCCGACGAAGATGCGGTAGGAACCCCCGCGGAAGACCTTGACGCGGACCGCGTACTTCGAGCGATCGTCGCGGTAGTGGCGGGCGACCGTGCCGCCGATCGTGATCCAGCGGCCGTCGCGCAGCTTCTGGACGGCCACCTGCGCCCCGTCGCGGATCGGCGTGATGGAGCCGGCGAAGCGGACGGTGCGCCCGCGGCGAACCCGCGTGGAGCTCACGGCGGTGCGGACGGTGACGGCCACGAGCGCGGTCACGATCGGGCTCGGGACCGCGCGGCCCGGGACCTGCACGCGAAACTGCGTGGTGCGTGTCAGGGAGAGGATCGGGAACGCGAAGGTCCCCGTGGCGTTCGTGACCTGCGGATTTCCGACGGGGGCGAAGCCCGCGGTGAACGGGAAGGCGTTCTGCTGCAGCACGATCTGACGGTTGGCGTTGTCGGTGCCCGAGAGGACGCCGCCGACCGTCGTGGAGCCGCCGAACGCAACGGGGTTCGGGGTGGCCGCGAGCGACAAGCCGAGCGGCTGCTTGCGGGTCTTGAAGGTCCGGTCGGCGCCCCGCGAGGTGCCCGCGCCGCTCCTCGCGACGATCCGGTAGTGGTAGGTCGTCGCAGGCGCGAGCCCGGCGACGTTGGCAGAGACAGACTTCGTCGAGGTGCCCTTGCCGACCGCCACGGGCGCGGTGGCGGCGCCGTAGGCCCGCGTCGGGCCGTACTCGAAGGCGTAGCTCGTCTGCACGTCGTTCGGGTTCACCGTGCCGCGGACGGTCGCGGAGCTCTGGGTGACGCTCACGGCGCTGCCGGTGATGACCGCCGGCGCGCTGGCGGCCACGGCCGCGGCCGGGGCGACGAGAAAGAGGATGAGCAGGACGATGGGTAGGAGTGCGCACGGCCGGGGTGAGGAGGTCATGCCTGACATTCTTCCCTCGCGAGGACGGCCGGGCGTGAGGAGATCGTGAGATCAGCCCGCGGGCAGGCGCTGCACGGTGGAGAGGAGCGGGGCGAACAGGTCGCCCTGCCCGGCCACCCGGCGGAGCACCTCGTCGGAGGTGAAGGCCAGCTGCTCGGGGTCGCCGCCGGCCTCGCACGCGCGCACCTCGTCCCACGTCACGGGCGTGGAGACCGTCGGCCGCTCGCGGGCGCGCAGCGAGTAGACGTTCACCGTCGTCTTGTGCTCGTCGTTCTGGCTCCAGTCGACGAGCACCTTGCCCTTGCGCAGCACCTTGGTCTGCTTGGAGACCACCAGGCCGGGCTCCTCCGCCTCCAGAAGCTCGGCGACGGCCTTGGCGAAGCCCTTGGCGTGCGGCTCGGTGGCGTCGGGGTCGTTGAGCGGCACGTAGAGCTGCAAGCCCTTGGAGCCGCTCGTCTTGGCCCAGGTCTCCAGGTTGAGGCCCCGGAGCATCCCCTCGAGCCACAGGCCGACGGTGCAGCACTCGACGATCGTGGCGGGCGGGCCGGGGTCGAGATCGAAGACGATCATCGTCGGTGTGTTCGGTGCCGCGGCGCGCGCCATCGGCGTGTGGAGCTCGAGGTCGGCGAGGTTCGAGAGCCAGGCCAGGGTCGGACGGTCGTCGCAGAGCACGTAGTCGATGTCGCCGACGCGCGCGGTCCGCACCCAGTCGGGCCGGTGCGACGGCGCGTTCTTCTCATAGAAGAACTTCCCGTCGACCCCGTTGGGGTAGCGCTTGAGGGTCAGGGGCCGGCCGGCGAGGTGGGGCAGGAGCACGTCGGCGATGCGCAGGTGGTAGTCCAGGACGTCGGTCTTCGTGAAGCCGACGGCGGGATACAGCACCTTGCGCGGATTGCTCAGACGCACCGGGACGTCGTCGACGACGAGCTCAGCGGCCTTGGCGTCCTCCCGGACGACCTCCCAGGCCGGCTTGTCGTCGCGCAGGCCCTTGTAGGACGGATGGCGCAGCTGCCCGTCCGGGGTCCATTCGGTGAACTCCACCTCGGCGAGGTAGCGCGGCTTCACCCAGATCGCCTCGCGGGGAGGCTTCGGACCCGGCGCGGTGAACGGCGTCGTCGCCTGCTCGAGCGGCCCGAGCAGCCCGGCCAGGCGATCCAGCTCGGCCTGGGTGAAGCCCGTGCCGACGCGCCCGGCGTAGCGCAGCCCGCCCTCCTCGTGGGCGCCGACCAGCAGGGCGCCGATGCGGTCGCGGCGGCGGCCGGTCCCCGGGATCCACCCGCAGACGACGAGCTCCTGGCGCTGCACGAGCTTGACCTTCAGCCACCCGTTCGCCCGGCGGCCGGGGTCGTAGGGGCAGTCCAGGCGCTTGGCCATGACGCCCTCGAGACCCTGCGTCTTCGCGGCCGCGAGCACCTGGGAGCCGTGCCCGACGACGTGGTCGGGCACCGTCCAGCGCGGCGCGTCGGCGATGAGCTCGCGAAGCCGCGCGCGGCGCTCGGTGTAGGCAAGCCGGGTGAGGTCGTGCCCGTCGAGCCAGAGCAGGTCGAAGACGACGTAGGAGACGGGCGCCGTCTTGGCCAGCCGCCGCGCGGCGCTCTCCGAGCTCAGGTGCATGCGTCCCTGCAGTGCGGAGAAGCTCGGGGTCCCGTCCGGGCCGAACGCGACGACCTCCCCGTCGAGGATCGCCCGGTGGTGGCTCAGCGCGCGGTTGAGGGCCTTGAGCTCGGGATAGCGGCCGGAGACCTCGTTCTGGTTGCGGGTGAAGAGCTTCAGCGTCCCGGGCTCGGAGACCGCGATCGCGCGGATGCCGTCCCACTTGATCTCGTACGCCCAGCGCAGGTCGTCGTCCGGCGGCAGCTCCCCGCTTCGGGCGAGCATGGGCGCGACCCACTCCGGCATGGGCTCTGCGTCGGGATCGGCCGGCCCGCCCATGAGGTGGATCATCCAGTCCTTGGGGTCATCCTCCTTGTCGAGCGGGAACAGCGCGTAGCGCGCGTCGACCCGGTCGCCGTGGAGGTGCACCTCGATCTTGCGCGGCTCCCACTTGAGCACGTCGTAGGTGCCGTGATCCCAGATCGTCATCGAGCCCGCGCCGTAGTTGCCCTCCGGGATCTCCCCGTGGAAGTCGAGGTACTCCAACGGGTGGTCCTCGGTGTGGACCGCGAGATGGTTGCGCCCCGGCTCGACGGGCAGCGCGTTGGGCACGGCGAAGGAGACCAGTACCCCGTCGCGCTCCAGGCGCAGATCCCAGTGCAACCGCGTGGCGTGGTGCTCCTGGACGACGAAGCGCGGCGCGGCGGCCTTCGCGCGGCGCTTCGGCTTGGCCTTCGGCTCGGGCGTCGCGCCGAAGTCCCGCTTGGCGTCGTACTCAGCGAGCGGCTTCATCAGCCCCTTCGAGTGCCCGCAGCGCCCGGGCCGGCAACCCGCCGATCAGCCAGCCACCCGGAAACTCCCCGCCGTTGACGACCGCACCCGCGGCCACCACGGCGTTCTCCCCGATGCGGGTGCCGCGCAGCAGCACGCAGTTGGCCGAGACCGCCACGTTGCGCGCGAGCACGATCGGATCGGCCTTGATCGGCCGCCGCAGCACGGGCTCGGGGTCATCGCCGACCGTGTGGTCGGAGTCGATGAACGACGCCCGCTCGCCGATCGCACCGTGCGCGCCGATCGTCACGCCGGCCGTGGCGTGGACGTGGACGCCGCGGCTGAGCACCGTCCCCTCCCCCACGTCGAGCACCGACTTGGACTTCAGGAGCACGAGGTCGCGCACGTGCACGTCGCCCGCCAGGCGGATCGTGCCGCCCTGCAGCTGCACGCGGCAGAACGCCTCGAACGTCGTGCGGTCCCCGACCTCCAGGACGTTGGGCGTCCCCGTCCAGACCTCGAGCACGAGCTGGCGCCCGAGCTTCACCCCGCGCCCGAGCCGGATCGTCAAGGATCCCGGTCCGTTCGCCCCGATGACCGGCTCGAGCCGCGGGAGCGTCCAGAAGCGCGGCGCGCCGGCGATCTCCCAGCGCACGGCGACCCCGAGCCGCCCGAGCCGCGCCGACACCACGCGCCGCCAGAGGGCGAAGCGCGCCGCCGCGAGCGTGTGGGCGAGGCGCGTCAGCACCCACCGGAGGCTATCCGGAGGGGCCGGGGTCGGCGGACGAGCAGCTCCCGTCGCGACCACCTCGAGGAAGTGACCAGCACATGGAAATTCTTCGCCGTATAGACGCACGGGGGGTAATATTGCGCCCGCCGCTGGGGCGAGGGCCGAACCATTCCGGGAGGGGCCATGAAGAGACTGCTGAGAACTCTGGCTGCCGGGGCGGCGCTGTCGGCCGTCGCCGCGGCGCCGGCCGCCGCGAGCCACTCGTGGAACAACTACCACTGGGCACGCACGGCCAACCCGTTCACCCTCCAGGTGGGCGACAACGTCCTCGGTGACTGGGACACGCACCTCAGGACGGCCAACGGGGACTGGTCGGCGTCGGCGGTCATGGACACCCCGACCGTGCCCGGCACCTCCAACCGGCGCTGCTCGATGACCGCCGGCACCGCCCAGGTCTGCAACGCCAAGTACGGCAACAACGGCTGGCTGGGCCTCGCGAGCATCAACCTCAGCGGCTCCCACATCATGCAGGCCTCCGCGAAGATGAACGACACGTACTTCGCCGGCGCGACCTACAACAACCCCAACGAGAAGCTGCACGTGATGTGCCAGGAGATCGGCCACACCTTCGGCTTGGGCCACACCAGCGAGGACGGCTCCTCGCAGAACACGTGCATGGACTACTTCTCCAACACCGGCACCGCCGCGACGAGCACCACCAGCACCCATCCCAACCAGCACGACTACGACCAGCTGGCGGCCATCTACAGCCACACCGACAGCATGAGCACGCTGGCCTCGTCCCCCGCGACGTCAGCCGGGATGGCCGGCCGCTCCGACGCACGCGCCTACCGCACCCAGCGCACCGACCGCGGTAACCACAGCGAGATCATGGAGCACTTCTCCGACGGGACCACGCGGATCACCGACGTGCTCTGGGCCGACGGCCCCCGGCCGACCGTCGACCGGGGCTGAGCCTCCCCCGCGGGCGCCGGGACGCCCGCCGGCTGCATCGGGTGCTAGCCCCCGGCGACCGCCGGGAGGATCTGCACTTCCGCGCCGGCCGGGACCGGGGTCTTCAGGCCGTCGCCGAAGCGGATGTCGTCCCCGTTGACGTAGACGTTGACGAAGCGCCGCAGCGTCCCGTCGGCGTCGGCGATGCGGTCGCGCAGCTCCGCGTGCAGCGCGTAGAGCGCGTCAAGTACCGCGCCGACCGTCTCACCCTCGACGCGGACCTCGCCGTCGCCGCCGGCGGCCGCGCGCAACTGCGTGGGCAGCTTGACGACGGCCATCAGACCGCCGCGCCGGCGAACTCGGCCTCGAAGGCCTCGTAGGTCGGCTCGATCGTGTGAACCGCGAACGAGTCGCGGACCGCGTCGAGGGTCTTGAGCCCGTCGCCGGTGATCACGAGCACCACCCGCTCGCCGGGGTCGATCGCGCCCTGCTCGGCGAGCTTGGCCAGCGTGGCCGCGGTGGTTCCGCCGGCGGTCTCGGTGAACACCCCGGTGGTCTCCGCGAGCAGCCGGATCCCGCGGCGGATCTCGTCGTCGGTGACCTGCTCGATCGAGCCGTTCGTCGCACGGGCGACTTCGAGGGCGTACGGCCCGTCGGCGGGGTTGCCGATCGCCAGCGACTTGGCGATCGTGTCGGGCTTGACGGGCTGGCAGAAGTCGCGGCCGAGCTCGAAGGCGTGGGCGACGGGGTTGCAGCCCACGGCCTGCGCACCGTTGAACGTGGGGCGCGACCCGCTGATCAAGTTGATCTCGCGCCACTCCTCGAAGCCCTTGTCGAGCTTCGTGAACAGCGAGCCCGAGGCGATCGGCGCGACGATCCGGTCCGGCGTGCTCCAGCCGAGCTGCTCGGCGATCTCGTAGGCCAGCGTCTTGGAGCCCTCGGCGTAGTAGGGGCGCATGTTGACGTTGACGAAGGCCCACCCCTCGCGCTCGCCCGAGAGCTCGACGCAGAGGCGGTTGACGTCGTCGTAGTTGCCCTTGACCGCCACGACGTTCGTGCCGTAGACGCCCGTGGCGAGGATCTTCTGCTCCTCCAGGTTCGACGGGATGAACACGTAGCTCGGCAGGCCGAGCGCGGCGGCCTGGGCGGCCACGGCGTTGGCGAGGTTGCCGGTGGAGGCGCAGGCCAGCGTCGTGAAGCCGAGCTCCTTCGCGCGCGCCGAGGCGACGCTGACGACACGGTCCTTGAAGGAGTGCGTGGGGTTCGCGGCGTCGTTCTTGACCCAGACCTCGCGCAGCCCGAGGCGCTCGGCCAGCCGGTCGGCGCGGATCAGGGGCGTGCACCCCGCGGGAAGCCCGCCGGCGGTCGAGTTGCGGCTCGCGGAACCGGGCTGGCCGCTTTCGAGCGGCAGGAAGTCGGCGTAGCGCCAGATGTTCTGTGGGCCGCCCTGGATCTTGCGGCGCAGCTCGCCGACGTCGTGGACGTCAGGAGCCGAGTAGGCGACCTCGAGCGGGCCGAAGCACCGCTCGCAGACGTAGCGTGCTTCCAGGGCGTACTCCGTCTTGCACTCCCGGCACTTCAACGCGGTTGCGGCCATGAAAAACGAAAACCTCCGGTCGGGTGGCGGAGGTTCGCTTTGAGTCGAGGCGCGGAGCTCCGGCCACATCTGTCAGGAATTGGCACCTTTCTCGCTGCTCGCGCTGACGCTTGCAAGTGGTTGCCGGGGTTTCGTCGGGCCAGTCCCTCCACCCCTCTGGATGTGTCCAGCTATGTGACCCGGCAGTGTAGCGGGTCGCCGTGACGCCGCAACCGCCGGTACACTGCTCACCCGAGAGCGCACCATGCCAGAGATCGCCGACGAGCCCCGAAGTTCCCGTGCCGAACCTTCCCAAGCCACCCCGCTTGCGGCGGCCGGACCGTGCGCGCTCCGGCGGCACCGCGCACGACTCAGAGCCTGAGCCGCGCGCCTACGAGGCCGTCGAGTTCGACGGCCTGCGGTGGATCAACATCGAGCGTCCCCGCCCGGCCGACCGTGCCTGGCTCGAGGAGCACTTCGACTTCCACCCGCTCGACTACGAGGACGTCTTCTCGCGCAACCAGCGCCCGAAGGTCGACGAATACCCCGGGTACCTCTTCGTGGTCCTGCACTTCCCGGCCTACGACAAGAAGATCGGGCGCCTCAACCAGGCCGAAGTCGACATCTTCATCGGGCCGGACTACGTCATCACGCTCCCGAACGAGCCGATCCAACCGCTCGAATATCTCTACGAGCGCTGCCGCACGCGGGAGGAGGACCGCGAGCAGCTGTTCGCCAAGGGACCCGGCTACCTGCTCTACAAGATCGTCGACGGCTGCGTCGACGCAGCGTTCCCGATGCTCGCCAAGATCGGCAACAAGCTCGAGAACCTCGAGGAGGACATCTTCGAGGGCCGTTCGAAGGCGATCGTCCGCGACCTCTCCAACGCCAAGCAGGAGATCATCAACTTCCGCAAGATCACGCGCCCGCAGCGCGCCGCGCTGCGTGATCTCGAGCGCACCAAGCGCTACATCCCGGAGAACCTCGACATCTACTTCGACGACATCAACGACGCGTCGGAGCGCATCTGGGACATGCTGGAGAACTACAAGGAGGTCGTCGAGGGGCTGGAGAGCACGAACGAGTCCGTGCTCACCCACGAGGCCAACGACGTCCTGCGCCTGCTGACCGCGCTCAGCGCGGTGATCCTGCCGCTGACGCTGATCACCGGCGTCTTCGGGATGAACGTCAAGGTCCCCGGTGAGGCCGAGTTCTCCGGCTTCGTCGTCGTCATCGCCGTGATGCTCGCGCTCACCGGCGGCCTGATCTACGTCTTTCGCAAGCGCGGGATCTTCTAGGCGGCGGGAGACGTCAGCCGCGGTGGGGCGAAGGCGGCGGCGGTAGACCCGCCGCCTCGGACGCGCGCAGCATGGCGGGCAGCGGCGCCGTGCCGGTCTGGTCGCCAGGCGGTCCCCCGGCGGGCTGGCCGAGCAGCCGGCGGGTGAGGGCGGAGCGATCCTCGAGGAGATCGTCGAGCGCCTCGCCCGCGTCCGCGACGGTGGCCCGCCCACCGTGGCGCAGCGCGGCCCGTAGCGCGGCTTGACGCATGAGCTCCTTGACGAACGCACCGCTGACGCCGTCCGTGCGCTGCACCAGGTCCGCCTCGGCGTCCTCGTCCAGGACGATCTCGCGGGCGTACAGGCGCAACAGGCGCAGGCGGGCCGCCGCGCCGGGGAGGGGGAACTCGACGGCGAGGTCGATGCGTCCGGGACGCGCGACGAGCGCGGGTTCGACGATGTCGGGGCGGTTGGTCGTCAGGAGGAACAGCAGATCGGCGTCCTCGTCGAGGCCTTCCATCTGGTTGAGCAGCTCGAAGAGGACACCCTGGTTGCCCCCCGGCATGGTGCGCTCTGCCGCCACCAGGTCGACGTCCTCCAGCACGACCGTGGCCGGCGCGAGCTCGCGCGCGAGGCTGAGGGCCTGTTCGATCAAGCCGAGTCCGCGGCCGGTGAGCAGGATGGTGCTGCGTCCGGGCATGACGCCGAGCAGGTAGCTCACCGTGAGCGTCTTGCCCGTGCCGGGTGGCCCGTGCAACAGGACACCGCGCTTGACGTGGTGGTGAACCTGGCGTAGCCGCTCGACCTGGGCGGCGATCCCCACGGTGTGGCGCTCGATGCGCTCCAGGATGCCGTCCGGCAGGACGACCGCGTCCCGCTCGACGGCGCGAACAGCGTGGAACTGCACGCGCACGGTGTGGTCCTGGTGCTGGTGTAGCGAGATGACCCGGCCGCGGTACACGTTGTGCTCGCGCATGGCCACCCGGAGCTTGCCGAGCAACGCCGGGACCGCCTCGCGATCCGGGGAGACCCCCTCGACGCGCAGGCCGCTGCCGCCCATGGGCCGCGGAGCGGCGCGGGAGATCACCAGCGCGACCGGCGCGCCCTCATGGCCGGCGAGGTACAGACCGGCGGAGACGCACTGCACGACCCGGCCGTCACCCACCTCCACGTTGGTGTACTGCACCGGACCCAGGCCGACGGGCCCGGTCACCGTCTGCCCGGCCAGCAGGTCCCGCAAGACCACGTCCACGAAGCTCGATTGGCGCACGGAATAGCCGATGACCTCGGCGTCGGCCACCACCGCGTCCAGGGCCAACTGGAGGTTCGGGTGATCCGTCGCCGCGAACTCCGCCAGGGTCGACGGCAGCTCGAGAGGGTCCGCTCCCAGGTGGGCGCGCAGCCGCGCCGCAAGGGGCGACTCGGGCCGCCGCGCCACCGCGGTCATCGCGGTCACGAACTCATGGAAGTCTGCGGCGAACTTCCCGACGTCCGGAATCCCGTGCTCGGTCATGGCTGCACGCTACGCCGCGCCGCAGCCCGGCGCAACGCCGCGCTTGACACTGTCCCAGGCGCGCCGAGCTCAGTTCCGCACGGTCCGCGCGAGGCAGAACTGCGTCCCTTCGCCGACGAGCGCGGCCATGCGCATGCCGCCCTCGGCCACCGCGGCGTACAGCGCCTCGAGGGTGACCGCCGAGCCCCGCCACGCCGGGTCGTCCTGGCCCTTCGGCGCCCGGCCGAGCGCGACCTTCAGCCGCGACGGCGTCGGGTTCCCGGCGGCGTGGATCGAGGGGTCGTTGGACACCTGGAACGCCGCCCAGCCGCCCGGCTTGAGGACCCGGCCGATCTCACGGACGTAGCCCAGCGTGATCGCAGGGTCGGGGATGTGCTGGAAGACGACGAGCGAGACGACCGCGTCCACGCTCGCGTCGGCGAGCGGGCCCAGCCCGGCGCCGTCGCCCTGGTGCAGCGTGACGTTCGCCACGGCGCCGAGGTTGACGCGCGCACGGGCGAGCATCTCCGCGGAGACGTCGATCCCGTGGACATGCGCGGTGCGCGAGGCGATCGCCCGGGTGAGGCGTCCGACCCCGCAGCCGACGTCGAGCACCGTGTCGCGCGGGTCGAGTCGGGCGCCGACGGCGTCGAGCATCCGCTCGAGGTCGGTCTCTCCCGCGGTCCAGAACCGCTCCTCGTCGCCGGCGTTGTAGTCCAGGCGGTTGTCGACGAAGTAGTTTGCGTTCTCGCGGGCCCGGGCGTCCCAGAAGTCCGCCATGTGCGTGCCCGTATCGTCTGGCATGCGGCGGCACGGTACCGGTAGCGTCGCCGGGGTGAGCACCCCCGCCGTCAGCGTCGTGATCGCCGCGCGGGACGCCGCCGGCACCCTGCCGGTGACGCTGGCCGCCCTCGCCGACCAGGAGCCCGCCCCCACGTTCGAGGTGCTCGTCGTCGACGACGGCTCGACCGACACGACGGCGGCGATCGCGGCCGCCCACCCGGTCGTGACCGCCGTACTGCTGAGCACGGGCGCCGGCCCCGGCACCGCACGCAACGTGGGCATCGCCGCGGCGCGCGCACCCGTGGTGGCGTTCACCGACGCCGACTGCGCGCCCGCGCCGGGCTGGCTGGCCGCCGGGCTGGCGGCGCTCGCGTCCGGGGCGGACGTGGTGCAAGGACGCGTCGACGCCGCCGGACCGAGCGGACCGTGGGACCGCACCGTCTCCGTCGGCGGTCCGTCCGCCCTCTACGAGACGGCCAACCTCTTCGTGCGAACCACCCACCTGCGAGCGATCGGCGGCTTCGAGCCGTGGCTGCGGCCGCGCCGGTCGAAGGAGCTCGGCGAAGACGTCTGGCTGGGCTGGCGGCTGCGCCGCGCGGGCGCCCGCGTCGCCTGGGCGCCCGGCGCAGTCGTCCACCACGCGGTCTTCCCCCGCTCGCCGGGGGCGTTCCTCGCCGAGCGGGCGCGCGTGCGCTTCTTCCCGCTGATGGTCCGGCGGATCCCGGAGTTGCGGGAGGCGCTCCTCTGGCACGGCTGGTTCATCAATCGCCGCCAGGCCTGCTTCGACCTCGCGCTGCTCGCAGTCCTGGCGGCCGGCGCGGGGCGGCGGCCCATGGTTCTCCTGCTCGCCGGGCCCTACGCCCGCGAACTGTGGCGGGGCGCGCGCGGCGCGGGCCGGCGCCGCGCGCCCGCGATCGCCGCCGTGCACCTCGCGGCCGACGCGGTGTCCGCGGGCGCGCTGGCCGTGGGCAGCGCCCGGGCGCGGGCGCTCGTTGCCTGAAGCCCCGCCACCCCGCGGACTGGCCGGGTGTCGGTAACCGGCCGGACGACCGCGGGTACCGCTCGGAGATGCCGCCGATCGACACCCTCGAGCGCCTCGGCGACGCGTTCGCCCTCACCACTCCGATCGAACGCAAGCGGATGCTCGTGATCGTCAACCCGTACGCGACGACGGTCTCCGACCGGCTGAAGAACCTCGTCGTCTCCGCGCTCCAGGGCCGCTACGACGTGCACGCCATCGACACCGTCGCCAAGGGGCACGCGACGCGGCTCGCGCGGGAGGCCGCCGACGAGGGCTTCGACGTGGTCGTCGCCTTCGGTGGGGACGGCACGCTCAACGAGGTGGCCAACGGCCTGGCCGGCTCCCCCACGCCGCTGGCGACCCTTCCCGGCGGCTCGGCCAACGTCTTCGGCAGGATGCTCGGGATTCCGGGTGACATCGTCGATGCCACCGAGCACCTGCTGTGCCTCGCCGACGACTTCCGCCCGCGGCAGGTCGACCTGGCCCGCGTCAACGACCGCTGGTTCACGTTCTCGGCCGGGATGGGCCTCGACGCCGCGGTGGTCGCGCGCGTCGACGCGCACCCGCGACTCAAGGCGAAGCTCGGCCCGAAGTACTTCACCGCCGCGGCCGTCTCGACGTTCTCGCGCCGCTACGTCATCGACGCGCCGCGCCTGGAGGTCGAAGCCGACGGGAGCCTTCTCACCGGCGGCGTCAGCGTGTTCGTGCAGAACGGGGACCCGTACACGTACTTCGGCGACCTGCCGATCCACGTGGCCGAGCACAGCCGCCTGAACTCCGGGCACCTCGCGGGCGCGGTGCTCACCCGTGCGCGGCTGACCGACATCCCCTCGCTCGCCTACCGGGCCTTCTCGGCGCGCGGCAGGGTGACCGCGGCCAAGGCCGTACGGGGCTTTCACGAGGTGACCGAAATCGTCGTGCACTCGACGGACGGCGCGCCGATCGCCCTCCAGGTCGACGGGGACTACATCGGCAGCGTGACCCGGGCGAGGTTCGACCTCGCGGCGGGCGCGCTGACCGTCGTGTCGTAGTGGCGGCTCAGCCGACGCCGGGCGTGACGCGGTACGCGTCGAAGACGCCCTCGATCGAGCGCAGGCGGTTGACGGTCGCCTTCAGCACCCGCGTGTCGCCCACCTCGACGACGAACGTGTTCCTCGACATCGGGGTGCTCACGATGCAGCGGGCCTCCACGATGTTGATGCCCGCCTCGGCGAACGTCCGCGAGAGCTCCTCGAGCAGGCGGGTGCGGTCGTAGGCGTCGATCTGCAACTCGACCTTGAAGGCGGTCTCGTGCTCGCCCTCCCAGTGCACGCGGACGAAACGCTCGGCATCCTTGCGCAGCGCGGCGGCGTTCGGGCAGTCGTCGCGGTGGATGGTGATGCCGCGCCCGAGCGAGACGTAGCCGACGATCGGGTCGCCCGGAACGGGCCGGCAGCACTTCGCCATCCGCAGCAGGACCTCGTCGACGCCGTCGACCATCACGCCATAGCTCTTGCTCGTCCCGGTCGGCGCGCGGCGCTGGCGGCGCGTCGTGACCAGCGACTCGACGGTGTTCTGCTCCGCCTCGGCCGCCTCCCCCTGCTTGAGGCGGTGCAGGACCTTGTTGACGACGACCTTCGGCGCGATCTTCGCGCCGCCCAGCGCGATGTAGAAGTCCTCGGCCTTGCGGAAGCCCATCTCACGGATGACGTCGGCCAGCAGCGGCGAGCCGGAGATCTTCTGGGCCGGCAGCCCGCTCTTGTTGAGGGTCTCCTGCAGCAGCGCCCGGCCCGTGTGCTCGGTGTCCTCGCGGGACTCGGCCTTGAACCAGGCGCGGATCTTGTTCCGGGCGCGCGTCGTGCGGACCATCGCGATCCAGTCGCGCGAGGGACCGCGCTCGCGGTTGGCGGTGAGGATCTCGACGATGTCGCCCGACCGCAGCTCGTAGTGCAGCGGGACGATCTTGCCGTTGACCCGCGCGCCGACGCAGCGGTGGCCGATCTCCGTGTGGACCTCGTAGGCGAAGTCCAGCGGCGTGGCGCCGGACTGCAGCGACTTGACCTCGCCCTTCGGCGTGAAGACGAAGACCTCCTCGTCGAAGAGGTCGACCTTCAGGTTCTCCATGAACTCCTGGGGGTCCTGGAGCTCCTTCTGCCAGTCGAGCAAGGAGCGCAGCCACTTCAGCTTCGCTTCGCCCTCCGAGAGCGGCTTCCCGCCGGTGCCCTCGACCTCGACCTTGTAGATCCAGTGCGCGGCGACGCCGTACTCGGCCATGTCGTGCATCTCGCGCGTGCGGATCTGGATCTCCAGCGGCAGCCCCTGCGGTCCGATCACCGTCGTGTGCAGCGACTGGTACATGTTGAACTTCGGCATCGCGATGAGATCCTTGAAGCGGCCGGGCAGAGGCTTCCAGGACGAGTGGATGACGCCGAGGGCGCCGTAACAGTCCTTCACCGAGTCGACGATGACCCGCATCGCCGTGAGGTCGTAGATCTCGTTGAACTCGCGGCCCTTCTTGGTCATCTTGGAGTAGATCGAGTAGAAGTGCTTCGCCCGGCCGGAGATCTCGGCTCTGATTCCCAGCGCCTCCAGATCGGCGGCCAGCCCCTCGCCCGCGGCGCGCACGTAGTCCTCGCGCTCCTCGCGCTGCTGGTTGACCAGCCCCTTGATCTCCTGGTACTTGCGCGGGTGCAGCGCCGCGAACGCCAGGTCCTCGAGCTCCCACTTGATCGCGTGGATGCCGAGCCGGTGCGCGATCGGGGCGTAGATCTCCAGGGTCTCCTTGGCCTTGTCGATCTGCTTCTGCTTGGGCATCGCGGCGATCGTCCGCATGTTGTGCAGGCGGTCGGCCAGCTTGATCAGGATGACGCGGATGTCCGTCGCCATCGCGACCATCATCTTGCGGTAGTTCTCGGCCTGCGCCTCGTCGCGCGACTGGAACGTGATGCCCGTGAGCTTCGTGACGCCGTCCACGAGCAGGGCGACCTCGTCGCCGAAGTTCTCGCGGACCTCGTCGAGCGACGCACTGGTGTCCTCGACGGTGTCGTGCAGCAGCGCCGCGACGAGCGTCTCGGTGTCCAGGCGCATGCCCGCGCAGATCTTCGCCACGCCGACGGGATGGACGATGAAGTCCTCACCCGACTTGCGGCGCTGGTCGGCGTGGTGCTCACAGGCGAACACGAAGGCCGCCTCGACGCGGTCGCGATCGACGGCGACCGCCGCGTCGTGCGCGTGCTCCTCGACGATGGCATAGAGGTCGGCCAGCAGCCGACGTTCGCGCGCGCTGAGCTCGAGGGCGGGCGGGGTGGGTCCGGCGGGCGACTTCACGCCACCTGCGGCTGCGCGCTCCTCAGCCATGCGTCTCCCTCGGTGTGGCGGGCGGCACAGGCCGCGAACGTCGGGGCCCGCTCCAGCGCCGTACGCCGCGCGAACGGCGGGACCGTGATCGCGATGGGCCGCAGCTGCAGCTCGACGAGCCCGAGCTCGCGCAGCACGGCGAGGACCCGGCCGGCGGCCACGGGCGAGCACGGCAGCGCGGCCTCGACGTCACCGGGCGCCCGGCGCAGCAGCCGGTAGGCGGCGGTGATGTGGTCGCGCAGCGCATGCTGCTCGTCGTGAACATGCTGGGCAAAGCGTAGCTCAGCCGCACCCCAGCAGAGATGGGCCAGTTGCTCCGGGCGCCCCGACTCCACCAGCGCCTGCAGCGCGGGGTGCGGCGGAGGATCGAGCGCCACGACGTGAGGCACGCCGGCCGTCAGCGCCGGGTCGCGCTCCAGCGCCGTCCAGGAGCACAGCGCGAACCCCCCGAGCAGGGCTTGCAGGTGCTTGCGGCGCCGTCGCGCGTCGGCGCCGACGACGAGGACGGGCTCTCCCGAGGCGACCAGCGCGGTGAGCAGCCCCGCGATCCCGGCACCCCGCCGGTCACAGATCGTTCGCCGGCTGCAACCGGCCCCGCCGACCTGCGCCGCCGCGTACGCCGTCGGGGGGGTGTCGAGCTCGAGGCGGACGGCCTCCTCCCAGCTCTCGGGCTCGCCGACGAGCGCGATCGGCGCGGGCTCGCAGGCCAGCGCCTCGCTGAGCACCAACCGCGGCTCGACGACGCCGTTCCACTCGTTGCGCTCGAGCTTGAAGACCGCGTCGACGCCCGTGGCGGCCGCTTCGGGCAACGTCGTCACCTGGAACGCCACGGCGCTCGCCCGGCGCCCGCCGGACTCGACGGTGAAGCGCAGGTGCCGGCCCTCCCCCATCGGGCGGGGGTCCACGAGGCGCGCCGCAGGGACGAGCAGCCGCGGCTCGGGGTTGCCCATCCCGAACGGCGCGAGGCGCACGAGCTCCTCGGCGAGGTCGAGGCCGAGCTCGTCGCCGGAGACGACCGCATCGGCGCGCTCCCGGCGCACGAGGTCCTCCGGGCTGAGCACGGCCTCGGCGTGCGCGCAGAACGCGGCGCGGAAGGCCTCGAGCTGCTCGAAGGCCACGGTGCAGCCCGCGGCGGCGCGGTGCCCACCGTGACGGCTGAGGTACGCCGCGCAGGCGTTCAGGCCGCCGAGCAGGTCGAAGGCGGGGATCGACCGTCCGGAGCCCGTGCCCGTTCCGGCGCCCTCCGCGAAGGCGACCACGACGACAGGCCGGTGGTGGCGGTCGGCGATCCGCGAGGCGACGATGCCGATGACCCCGGCGTGCCAGCCTTCGCCGGCCAGCACGAAGGCCGCTGAGGGCCCGAGCCCCGCCTCCTCACGCGCCCGCTCAAGGGCCACGACCTGCGCCTCGGCCTCGAACAGGATCCGCTGTTCGGTGTGGCGACGCTCACCGTTGAGGCGATCGAGCTCCTCGGCGATCGCCTCGGCGCGCGCCGGATCCTGCGTGCGGAGGAGCTCCACCCCCGCGTCCGCGCGCTGCATCCGGCCCGCCGCGTTGATCCGGGGCGCGAGGCGGAAGCCGATCGCGCCCGCGTCGACGGCCCCCGGGTCCACCCACGCGACGCGCAGGAGCGCGCGCAGGCCCGGCTTCCGCGTTCCCGCGATCGCCCGCAGCCCCGCCCGCACCAGGCGGCGGTTCTCTCCCACGAGCGGCACGCAGTCGGCGACCGTCGCGAGGGCCACGAGGTCGAGGTCCGCGTCAGCTGCTGCCGGGTCGAGCCCCGCCGCAGCGAGCAGCGCGCGCGCGAGCTTGTGCGCGACCCCGGCAGCGCACAGCTCGGGCACGGGGTAGCCGTTGAGCGCCGGGTGCACGATCGGGCAGGCGGGAAGGCGGCCGTCCGCTCGGGCCGAGTGGTGGTCGGTGACGAGCACGTCCATCCCGGCGGCGCGCGCGGCGGCGACCTCCTCCACCGCGGTGATCGCGCAGTCGGCGGTGATCAGCAGCCGCGTCCCGCGAGCGGCGAGACGCTCGACGGTCGCCAGGGCGAGGCCGTAGCCGTCCTCGGCGCGGGAGGGCATGAACCAGTCCGCGCGGGCGCCGAGCGCCTCGAGCGCGTTCAGCAGGATCGTCGTGGAGCAGACACCGTCGACGTCGTAGTCGCCGTGGACGGTGATCTTCGCGCCCGCGGCGACGTGGCGCAGCACGAGCGCCACCGCCGTATCGATGCCCGCGAACAGCGCGGGGTCGTGATCGTCCTCGGCGGCCAGCCACGCGCGCGCTGCCCGAGGGTCGGCCAGGCCACGACGGACGAGGATCTGCGCGAGCGGCCCCGAGCAGCCGAGGGCGGCCCGGAGGGCGAGCACGTCGGCGTGCCGGCACGGATCGAGGCGGAGCCGGGGGGTCACCCCGTCAACCTAAGGGGCGGCGAGGACGGAAACCAAGGGGCGGCGAGGACGGAAACCGCCGGCGGCCCGGGAGCACCGCGGGCGGCGCAGTGCCGCCGGGGTGCCGCGGTGCTCGGGCTACGCCGGGCGCCCGACGCCGAGCGCGTCGGGACTCTCCGCCCGCTCACGCCGGAGACCGACGAAGTACACGATGCCCATCCCGACCACCGTGCCGGGAATCCCCTCGAAGAACGTGGTCAGGTTCACCGCGTCGCGGCTCGGGACACCCAAGCCGTGCAGCACCATTCCCCCGAGCACCGAGCCCACCATCGCTCCGAGGAACGCCCCGGCGATCCCGCCCGCGAAGTGGTCGGGCAGATAGACCGTGAAGTGCCAGATCGCCAGGCCGACCATGACCCACACCAGGACGGCCATCAGCGCGGCCTCCCGTGCTTCTTGTTGCGCTTGGGCTTGGGGCGCGTGTCCTTCATGACGGTGTCCTCCGGGAGTGCGTCGGCCGCAGAGTCGCGGACGGGCGGCGGGGTGTCGGCGACGGCGGGCCGGTCGGGTTCGCGGCGCCGGCTTCCCGTCGGCACGACCTCGGTCTCGCGCTCGGCGACCTGCGTCGGGGCGGCGTCGGCGTGCAGCTCGCGGACCATCTGGTCGAACTCCGCCTTGGGCACCGCACGCTCCGGGCTCTCCGGCGCCGTCAACCGCGGTCGCGGGGCCTGCTTGACCTCCGCGTTGACGTCGAGCTTCGTGTCCGCGAACGGCGGCACGTGGCCGAGCTGGGCGACCAGCGCCTCG
This sequence comes from uncultured Solirubrobacteraceae bacterium, assembly GCA_902806205.1. Lineage (GTDB taxonomy): Bacteria > Actinomycetota > Thermoleophilia > Solirubrobacterales > Solirubrobacteraceae > Paraconexibacter. The sequence continues at coordinate 41,002 of CADCVR010000001.1, forward strand.
CGACGGCGGCGGAACACGGGTTCGCGCTCCTTCCACTGCGTGAGCACCGGCGAGGAGATGAAGATCGACGAGTAGCCCCCGGAGACGGTGCCGACGAGCAGCGCGAACGCGAAGTCCTGCAGGGTCTCGCCGCCGAAGAAGTACAGCGCCACGATCGGCAGCGACGCGCAGGTCACCGTCGAGATCGAGCGCACGACGACCTCGTTCATCGAGCGGTTGGAGATCTGGCTGAACGCCGCCCGGGGCATGCGGGGCACGTTCTCCCGCAGCCGGTCGTTGACGATGATCGTGTCGTAGAGCGAGAAGCCCAGGACGGTGAGCAGCGCAGCGACGGTGGCGCTCGTCACCTCCCGACCGGTCACGGCGTACAGGCCCGCCACCAGCAGCAGGTCGTGCAGCAGCGAGATCGCCGTGGTCGCGGCGTACTTCCACTCGAAGCGCAGCGCGATGTAGACCGCGATCAGCAACAGGGAGACGATCACGGCGATCACCGCGCTGCGGGCGACCGACTGGCCGAACGTCGGACCGACGGACTGCACCTGAGGTGCGCCCCGGGTGTCCCCGAACTCCTTGACCAGAGCCTGGTTGACCTCGTTGACGCGGGTCGGGGTGAGCTCGCCCGTGGAGATCTGGACGGTGTTGGGACCGAGCTCGGAGCCCGTCACGCGCTGGACGTCGGCGCTCGCGGTGCCCTCCCTGGCCAGCACCTCGCGGACCTGGTCCTCGGTGACCGGCTGGGCGAAGGCGGCCTGGATCCGGGTGCCCGACTCGAAGTCGATGCCGAACGTGATGCCCTTCGTCGCGATCGCCAGCGCGCCCGCGAGCAGGATCACGCCGGAGAGGGTGAACATGTACTTCGTCGCGCCGTTGAAGTCGAAGCGCCGCTTCGTGCCGTGCGTGCGAGCACCCACCAGACGCGGGTTCTTCAGCGCGTTGGCTCCCGTGACGCCGAGCAGCGCCTGGGTCGCGAGCACCGCCGAGAAGAGCGTGACGATGACTCCCAGACCCAGGGTGAGCGCGAAGCCGCGCACCCCGGCCGTGGAGAGGATGAAGAGGATGAACGCCGTGAGCAGCGTGACGACGTTCGCGTCGATGATCGTCGACAGGCCCTTGCGGTAGCCCAGGCCGATGGCGGAGGCGATCGATCTGCCCGCGAAGACCTCCTCCTTGACCCGTTCGAAGATGACGATGTTCGCGTCGGCGCAGACGCCGATCGTCAGCACGAGGCCCGCGAGGCCCGGGAGCGTCAGCGTCACCGGGATGAGCTTGATCAGCGCGAAGAGATAGACGGCGTAGATCAGCAGCGCGCCGACGGCCAGCACGCCCAGCACGCGGTAGAACACGAGGAGGAACAGCGCGACGACCAGGAAGCCGACCCCGGCCGCGACCAGCCCCTGGTCGAGCGCCTCCTGACCGAGGGTGGCGGAGACCTGCGACTGCGAGATCGGCTCGAGCGCGATCGGCAGCGCGCCGTACTTGAGCTGGTTGGCCAGCGCTTGGGCCGACTTCGTGGTGAAGCCGCCGGAGATCTCCGAGCCCGCCGAGCCGTCGATGCCGTCCGGGTTCTGCGCGAAGTCGATGAACGGAACGGAGACCAGCTGGTCGTCGAGGACGATCGCGAAATGCTGGGCGCGGCTCTGGGTGTCCGAGACGGTCTGGCCGTCGGCGGTCACGACGAACGACTGGCCGCGCTGGGCGATCTCCCGGGTGACCTCCTGCCACTTCTTCGCGCCCTTGCCGGTGAACTCGAAGGTGACGTTCGGGCCGCCGCCGCCCGGGCCGTTGGAGAAGTTCTGCTCCGGGTTCTTGATGTCCGTGCCCGCGAGCGCCACGTCGTCGCGCAGGACGTACCAGCTGTCGGGCCCCGGATCGCTCGCATCCGCGTTGGGGTTGATCGACTCGGCCTGGACGAGGACGGTGCCCTCGTTGACCTCGACGACGCGCGCATCCTTCGGAGCGCCCTTCGCGGCCTCGGAGTCGCGGAGGGTCTGCTCGGACTCCTCCGGGCCGGCGATGACCTTCCGCTGCTCGTCGTCGACGAGGTAGTACTTCGTCCCCGTCGCCGAGTTGAGGTCGGTGAGCGGCGGGCAGCGCTTGGCACGCGCCACGGCGTCGTAGAGCTTCAGGCCGCCCTGCCGGCCGGCGCTCGGGCCGCCCGTGACCGAGAAGTCGGTCGGCGCGGGCTTGCAGTCCTTGCCGAGGACGTTCTTCTCCCAGTCGTAGAACTGCAGCTGGGCGGTGGTGCCGACGACGCGGGCGGCCTCCTCGGCGTTCGTGACGTTCGGCAGCGAGACGACGATCTGGTCGCCGTTCGAGTTCTGGATCTCCGGCTCGGCGACGCCGAGCGCGTCGACGCGCTGGCGCATGATGTCGATCGCGCGGGTCACCGACTCGCTCGTGACCTTGGTGGTGTTCGTCGGCTTGGCCTGGTAGACGAGCTCGACCCCGCCCTTCAAGTCGAGCCCGAGGCGGGTCGGCTTGGTGGCGAGCGTCACCGCGGCCGCCGCGAGGAGCGCGCCGACGAGAACGAGGATGAGGATGTTGCGGCGGCGATCGGTCATGAGGTCCTCAAGAGTTCGGCGTGAGGACGATCAGCAGGCCGCCGTCGTCGTCGTAGGCCGGGAAGAGATCGGCTTTGGCCGTGGCCGGCAGGTCGCCCTCGGCGTTGACCTGCACGTCCTTGCCCAGCTGTCGAACCCCCCACTCCAGCGCGGTGGAGACCGGATCGGGCTCCTCGGAGAAGCGCAGGCCGAGCACCTCGCCGACGGAGCGGCCGATGACGCGCTGGTCGTCGAGGCCGGTCAGCTCGAAGGAGCCGCGCCCGCAGGCGATGACGTTGCCGTCGCGGTCACAGGCGAAGAACGCGGCGTTCGGCGCGGGGTAGTAGTCGTCGAGCAGCTCGAACAGGAAGCCGAAGCCGCACTTCTGGCAGCCCTTGGGAGTCGTCCGAAAGCCTGCGGTGCGGTCGGTCGCGGTGCTGCGGTTCGCGCAGTTGGGGCAGATGAAGAGATGGGCCATCGGGCTGGGACAGGGTAGAGAAGAGCGACCCGGATCGTCCCCATGGTTCCTGCGCTGCTCACGCCAGCCGCACCTCCGCTCGCTGCATGGTAGACGCTCGCGAGCCCGAGTCGCGGCGGTAGAGGCCAGATGCGACGCGGGCGGGGCGATCGGAAACGCTCAAGCGCCCTGGCGCCGCAGGCCGCGGGTGACCCACAGCATCCTGCTTACGCGCCGAGGTAGGCGTAGGAGCGCGGCGTCGTCTCGGCCACGACGGCCAGCCCCTCGCCCTCCGTGGTCGGGAGCATGACGCGGCCCTGCGCGTCGGTCACGAGCCGCGCTCGAACCTCATTCCCCCGGCGGAACTGCACCGCCACGCCGGCCAGCGGCCGGCGGCCGGTCACCGTGCCGGCCCGGAGCGTCGTCTGCAACACGGTCGCCACCCTGCGGGAGCTCGAGATGCGCGGCGGCAGTAGGCGCTCACCGCCGGACCGGGCGAGCACGATCCGGCACGGCGCTTCGAAGGCGACGGCGTCATCGTCCTCGATGTCGCCGACCGTGCAGCCGCCCTCGCTCGGCGCCTCGACGAGGGCCATGGCGCGGTCGTCGGCGTCCCACTCGACGATGCCCATGCCGCCCGACGTGCGCTCCTGCAGCCCACGGCCACGCGCGCGGAAGTCGGCGAAGGCGTACGCCACGCCCGCGGTGACCTCGTCGAAGAGCGTGGTGACACCGCTGCGGGTGACCACCGGCCCGCGCAGCTCGGCGTACTCCTCGCCGTACGCCCGCTCCCCGCGCAGCCGCGCCCGGCCGGAGCCCGGACGCGTGACCGAGAGCGCCGACGAGCCGTTCCCGATGTCCGACGGCCCGTCACCGACGACGGCGAGCGTCCGCCCGTCCGTGTCGATCTCGACCGACGAGACGCCCCGGGCAACGGCCTCCCGGCGCACCGGCCCGCCGTCCAGCGACCGGGAGCGCACCGTGCGGCCGTCCGCCCAGTAGATCCGCCCCCGCCCGATCGTCACGTCGAGCGCGCGGACGCCCTCGACCACGACCTGTGAGCGACGCGCGGAGGGCGAGAAGGCCACGAGGTCGCAACGCCCGCCGCAGCGCTCGTACCCACGACGGGCCGGCCGCGGCGGTCACGGCCGACGTCGACCGGACCCGTGCCGCGCCCGGCGGACAGGCGCTTGGCGGGCGCATCGCCGTCGTGCACGACGATCTGCACGCCGCCCGTGCCGACCCGCCGGCTGTAGGCCAGGACCGACCCGCTGATGCCGACTCCCAGCGGTTCACTGACCTCGGCCACCACCCGGTCGGGCACGGGAGCCGCCGACGCACCGGTGGGCAGTCCGAGGGCCAGCGCGAGGACGCCGACGGCCATCGCCAGCCGTCGAGCGTCCCGTCGCTCGCTCCGGGAACTCAGGCTGCGGTGCGTCGGGGTGGACGCGCGGTGGATGGGCATGCGGCCGGAACGTGTCCGGCCCGCGGAAGGTGACGCCGCGCCCCCGTGAGGGACCTGAGCCGGATTCGCCGGCGTGACTCAGAACAGCTTCGCCTCGGCGGGCGCCTCCAGCCCGAGGTGCGCGTAGGCGCGCGGGGTGGCCACGCGCCCGCGTGGGGTGCGCTTCAGCAGACCGCAGATCAGCAGGTACGGCTCGTAGACGTCCTCGAGCGTGTCGGCCTCCTCTCCCACCGTCACCGCCAGCGTCGAGAGTCCGACGGGGCCACCGCCGAACTTCTCGCAGATCGCGCCGAGGATCTCGCGATCGAGGCGGTCGAGTCCGAGTTGGTCGACCTGCAGCAGGTCGAGCGCGTGGCGGGCGACCTCGTCGGTCACGACGCCGCCTGCGCGGACCTCCGCGTAGTCGCGCACCCGCTTGAGGAGGCGGTTGGCCACGCGCGGAGTGCCGCGGGAGCGAGCGGCGATCGCCTCGGCGCCCGCGCCGGCGAGCTCGACGCCGAGGATCGCGGCGCTCCGGCGCACGATGGTCGCGAGCTCGCGCGGGCCGTAGGGCTCGAGGCGGTGCTGGATGCCGAAGCGGTCGCGCAGGGGCGTCGTCAGCCGGCCGGCGCGCGTCGTGGCACCCACCAGGGTGAACGGCGGCAGGTCGAGCGTCATGACCCGCGCCCCGGCCCCCACCCCGACGGTGATCGGGAGCTGACGGTCCTCCATCGCGGGGTAGAACGTCTCCTCGAGCGCGCGGGACAGTCGGTGGATCTCGTCGACGAAGAAGATCGAGCGCGGTTCCAGCGCGGTGAGGAACGCGGCGATGTCCCCCTTGCGCTCCAGCGCGGGCGCGGCGGTCTGCACGAACCCGACGCCGAGCTCGGCCGCGAGGATCTGCGCGAGCGACGTCTTGCCCAGGCCGGGCGGGCCGGCGAGCAGCACGTGGTCGAGTGCCTCGCCCCGCGCCGCGGCAGCCTCGATCGAGACCTGGAGCTGATCGACGATGACGTCCTGTCCGACGAACTCGTCGAGGCTCCGCGGCCGGAGCGTGATCTCTGTCGCATCGTCCTCGACGGTCAGGCCGGGGGTCTGTATGCGGTTCCCGTCGGGTTCCGGGGTGCGGATCACCGGCGCGACGCCTTCAACGCCGCGGCGATGAGCGCCTCGGCCGTGTCGCCCATGACGCCGCGCAGCAGCTCGTCGACTTCGGCCGGGGCGTATCCGAGCTCCTCGAGGCCCTCGCGGGCAAGCGAGCGCGGGTCGTCGGCCCGGAGCGGATCGCTGCCCTCGGCGGGTGCGGTACCGCCCGCCGGACCCACCTTGTCGCGCAGCTCGACGATGATCCGCTCGGCCGTGCGCTTCCCGACTCCCGGCGCTGCCTGGAAGCGCTTGGCGTCCCCGCGGGCCAGGGCCGACATCAGTTCGCGGGGCGGGGCGCCCGAGAGGATCGCCTGCGCGACCTTCGGCCCCACGGACTGCACTCCGAGCAGCAGGAGGAACAGGTCGCGCTCCGCCTCGGTGGCGAACCCGTACAGCGTCAGGGCGTCTTCCCTGACGACGAGGTGCGCGTGCAGCGAGACGGGCGCCCCGGCGGCGGGCACGTGGCGCAGGGTCTCCGCGGAGACGTTGAGGCGGTAGCCGACGCCCGAGGAGGTCTCGACCACGACGTGGTCGGGACGCCGCACGGCCACCTCGCCGGCGACGAGGGCGATCATGCCGTGCGCCCCGTAGCCGCCGCTCCCCGGGACGCGCGGATCTTCGCGGCGCTCAGCCCGGCGTGGTTGGCGTGACAGATCGCGACGGCGAGCGCGTCGGCGGCGTGGTCCGGGCGGGGCAGCTCGGTGAGTCCCAGCAGGCTCTGCACCATCCGCTGGATCTGGTCCTTCTCCGCCCTGCCGGAGCCGCAGACCGCGCCCTTGACCTGCTGCGGCGTGTAGTCGTGGCAGCCGATGCCGCGCTGGCCGGCGGCGAGCATCACCACGCCGCGGGCCTGGCCGACCGCGAGCGCGGACTGCACATTCTGGCCGAAGTAGAGGGCTTCGAGTGCGACGGCGTCGGGCTCGTGGCGCAGGATGAGCTCGGCGACGGCGGTGTGGATGCTCGCGAGGCGGCGCGCCGGGGCGCTTTCGGGGCGGGTCGTGACGCAGCCGCCGTCGAGCGCGACCAGGCGGCCGGACCGCCGCTGGACGACGCCGTAGCCCGTGTTGGCCAGGCCGGGGTCGATGCCGAGGACGATCACCACGGGACCCATTCTGGGTCAAGGGTCGGATGCCTTCCCGGACCGATGACCGATCGCGCCCACGCCCACCGGCACCGAGGCCGCTGCGACGGCGAAGCCGACCGTCATGGCCCGCGCGAGAGAAGCATCCGCTCAGGCGTGGACGGATGCCCACGTGGTCGTCGGGCCCTGCAGGCGCTCGAACGCCGCGACGACCTCTGGGTCGAAGTGCGTGCCGCTCTCCGAGCGGATGACGTCCAGGGCCCTCGCCGCCGGCCAGGCCTCTTTGTAGGGACGTGCGTGGGTCAGCGCGTCGAAGACGTCGGCGACGGCGACGATGCGGCCTTCGATCGGGATCTCGGCGCCCTGCAGGCCGTCCGGGTAGCCCGTGCCGTCCCAGCGTTCGTGGTGCGACAGTGCGATCGCGGCCGCCAACTGCAAGACCGGGAAGTCGCTGCCGCACAAGATCTCGGCCCCGATCCTCGCGTGCTCTTGCATCTGTGCGTGCTCTGCGGGGGTCAGGCGGCCCGGCTTGAGCAGGATCGTGTCCGAGACGCCGATCTTGCCGACGTCGTGCAGCGGCGCCGCCTCCTTGAGTTGGACGGCGAACTCGGGGGTCAGACCGAGTTCGGCGGTGATCGCAGCGGCGCAGAGCCCGACCCTGCTGGTGTGCTGGTGGGTGTCGTCGTCGCGGAACTCCGCCGCGACCGCGAGCCGGCGAAGGCTGTCCACCCTGGCGACGTCGAGCGCCGCGGTGCGCGCCAGAACCGCACGCTCGAGCACCTCGGCGTGGTCGGCGAGGACGGTCTCGGCCTCGTGTTGGACGGTGACATCGCGAGCGGTGGCGTAGATCACCCCCTCGTCGACGTCGAGGTGGGCATTCCACTCAAGCCAGCAGTAGTTCCCGTCCGCCGTGCGGTATCTGTTCCTGAAGTTGACCACGTCGCCGTCGCGCTCCAGACGTGCCGCGGCCCTGCTGGTGGCTTCCACGTCATCGGGATGGATGAAGTCGACGATCGGGCGCGACAACAGGGTCGCGCGTGGCAGACCGAGGACACGCTCCCAAGCGGGATTGAGCGTCAAGAAGAAGCCGTCGCGCCCCGCCGTGGCGATCATGTCCAACGACATGTCCTGCGCGTGGATCAGGGATTTCTCAAGGGCTCTGCGCATGTCTGCGGTCCAACCGATGCCGGCGCCGATCACCAGGAAGGCCGTCGCCCGTGTGAGATAGTCGATGGCGCCGATCGCGTTGGAGGCGGTGGCGTCCCAGACCGCGACGAGCGTGATGGCCGACGACGCCGCGGCGAGACCCCCTCGCAGACCGAACTCGAACGCCACGATCGCGATCGGCACCACGAACATGAGCAGCACCGCGTCAGCGATCTCGGCGTTGCGCGTGCGGGCCAGATAGAGGCCGGCGAACAGCAGCGCGGCCGCCGCGCACGCCCCGAGACGGCGCAAGGCCAACCGCGGCGCGGTCCTGGCGCCGAAGGGACTCTCGGGAGCTGCCTGAGCGGCCGTCGACGACCTTCGCATCAGCAGCCGCCCGCTTGCGGACGAAGCAGCGCCCGGGTTGCGCGCGTGTCCTCAGGGGCCGTTGCGTCGACCCCGACGACGGTCTTGCCCCCACGCGAACTCACGATCCGTCCAGCGGGTGCACCGTGGTGGGCGCGGCGCGGCGCCGGGGCGCCGGGCGGTCGAGCGGCAACGCGGATGTTGTCGACGAATCGGATGAGAACATGGGGTTCTCTGCTGCGGCGATGGGAACGCTGGCGGGGAAGTGGAGGAGTTCGGTGGCGCCGGGCTTCACCCGCCGACGGTGCAGACCGGAAAACGGCGTCACGCTCAAGACTTCTGAGTGAACCTCTCTCCTAACCGATCGAGGCCGCGCTTGTCAAGGCACGGGTCAGCGTTCTCACAGGCCACGTCGGAGCTCGGCCGACTCGCGGACGTCCTCGGAGCTGGCTGTCCTGCCTCAGCCGCTCGCGATCCGCTCCATCACGTCGGCGGGGGCGTCGAAGTTCGCGTGGACCTCCCCGACGTCGTCGCTCTCGTCGAGCGTGTCGATGAGCCGCATGAGCTTCTTGAGCGCCTCCTCGTCGAGCTCGACCCTCGTCTTGGGACGCCATACGACTTCGGCCGACTGCAGCTCGATCTCGGCCGCCTCGAGGGCGGCGCGGACGCCGGGTAGGTCGGCGGGTGCGGTGAGGATCGCGATCGTCTCCTCGTCGGCCTCGATGTCCTCGGCGCCCGCCTCGACGGCGACGAGGAGGTCGTCCTCGGAGTAGCGCTCGCCGTCGACGACGATCACGCCCGTCTTGTCGAAGAGGTAGGCGACCGAGCCCGGCTCGCCGAGCGCGCCGCCCGCCTTCGTGAGCGCGGAGCGGACCTCCGCTCCCGTGCGGTTGCGGTTGTCCGTCAGGCCTTCGATGAGGAGCGCCACGCCGCCGGGGCCGTAGCCCTCGTACATGACCTCCTGGAAGTCGGCCTCGTTGGCGCCGGCTCCCGTGCCCTTGTCGATGGCGCGCTGGATGTTGTCCTTGGGCATCGAGGCGTCCTTGGCCTTCTGCACCGCGAGCGCGAGCGACGGATTGCCCTCGATGTCGCCGCCGCCGGTCTTCGCCGCCACGGTGATGTGGCGGGAGAGCTTCGTGAACATCGCGCCGCGCCGGGAGTCGGTGATCGCCTTCTTGTGCTTGATCGACGCCCACTTCGAATGTCCGGACATGTCGTCGATCCTAACCGCGCAACTCGGCGTACAGCGCGGCGTAGGCCTCCGCGGTGGCGTGCCGCGAGAAGCGCTCCGCGCGGGCGCGGCAGGCGACCGGAGTCGCGCGGTCGCGGGCCCGGTCCAGCGCGCGCTCGAGCGCAGCGGCGAGCTCTCCGGGCGTGTCGCCCGTGAAGTGCTCCCCCACGCCGTCGACGAGCTCGTGGTTCGACCCGACCACGGTGGTGCCGCAGGCCAGCGCCTCGGCGAGCACGAGGCCGAAGGCCTCCCCGAAGCTCGGCAGCGCGTGGACCCATGCCTCGCGGTTGGCGGCCACGAGCGCCTCGCGTCCGTCGAGGTCGCGCCGTTCGATCCCCGGACCGGTCGGGTCGCTCGCCCCGCCGCGCCCCGACAGCAGCAGCCGCGCTTCGGGATGACGCTTGCGCAGGAGCGCGAACGCGCCGGCCAGCAGACCGACGCGCTTGCGCGGCTCGGCCGGGTCGGCGGCGCAGAGGATCGTCGGCGTCGCGGCCCGCTCCTGCGGCGCGGGGGTGAACGCGTCCAGGTCGACGCCCGGTGCGATCGCGCGGGCCTCGACCCCCAGCCAGTAGGCGAACGCGTCGGCGGCCTCCCGCGAGAGCGCGACCACGGCGTCGGCCTCCGCGCAGGCGCGGACCAGCAGCTCCTTGCGCCAGCGCCGGTTCGCGAGCCCCTGGCGGTGCGGGACTCCCATGAACGAGAAGACGACGGGCCGCCCGCGCTCACGGCCCCAGCGTGTCGCGGCCAGCGCGTCGGTGGCAAAGAACGGGTGGGCGACGTCGGGGTCGAAGCGGCGCAGCGCGACGTAGGAGAGCGGGACGTGCGTGAGGTGCTGCTCGTAGAGCCGGCGCTCGAGGCGGCGACCGCCCGGCGGGCGCCAGACGCGCTGGACCTGCAGGCCGTCCTCGACGACGGTCTCGGGCCGCCCAGGGTGGCTGGTGATCAGGCGCACCTGGTCGCCCCGGGCGATCAGGCCGTCGGCGAGGTCACGCGCGACCCGCTCCGAGCCGCGACGGACTTCGGGCCAGAAGACGGGGTTGAGCAGCGCGACCCTCACCTCGAGCTCCTCACAGCAGCGGCGAGCGGTGGTGGATGGAGCCGCGGACGAGCGCGGCGACCTCGGCGCAGTCGACGAGCGCGTTGACGGGCAGTTCGCTCAGCGCCCGCAGGCGCCCGCGCGCGCCCGGGCCGTAGGACGGCGCGGCCAGGCGCGCCCAGGGCACCACGAGCGCGAGTGCGAGCACGTTGCGGCGCGGCCGCGTCACTCCGAGGCCGAGGCCGAGCAGGGCGGGGCCCAGTAGGGCGTGGCGGCGCTTCCAGAAGACCCGCAGCGGGAAGTTGCGCCGCAGCGACGGGTGACGCGCGACGACTGCCGCCATGTGACGCCAGCGCTGGGAGTCGCGCACACGCGCAGGGAGACCGGGCACCTCGATGCAGTGGAAGGTGAGCATCGCCGGGGCGCCGGTGTACGGCACGCCGGTCGCACGGGCGCGGAGCGCGAGGTCGGTGTCCTCCCCGGCCGCCTCCGGGAGGGTGTCGTCGAAGCCGTCGACGGCCTCGAGCGCGTCGCGCGGGTAGGCGATGTTGCAGGTCTGCGCCCAGGTGACGGGGGGCGCGATCTCCTGGGAGCGCCAGCCCGCGACGGCGACGAGGGCGAGCTCGTCGGGATCGGGCCGGGTCGCGCCCTGGACGATCGCGCCGGGCCGCGCGCGGACGGCCGCCAGCGTCTGGGCCAGCCACTCCGCGGGCGGGCGGCAGTCGTCGTCGGTGAAGACGACCGTCGGCGCCGCGGACGCGCGCCAGGCGGCGTTGCGCTTCTCCGCCGGACCGGCCCCGGGCGCGAAGGTGAGCGTCCGCAGCACGCCGGCGCGGGCGAGCGGATGGCCGGCGAGCAGTACGGCGGTCTCCGGGCCGGCCGAGTCGTGGGCCACGACGAGCTCCCACCGCTCGTGCGCCAGCGTCTGGTCCGCCAGGGCGTTCAGCAGCCAGCGCAGGCGCAGCGGACGATCGTGGGAGGCGACGACGACGCAGAGCTCCGGCGTCACGCGACGCCTCCGCCGGCCCGCCCGGGCGCCGAGGGGGCGAAACCGGGGGTCCAGCCACCGCATCCGCCCCCTCGCGGCGCCGGGCCGTGCGCGGCGCGCGGCGCGCTCACAGCATCACCGTCCGGTGGCGGATGCTCCCGCGCACGAGCGCGGCGATCTCCGCGGCGTCGACGAGGACGCGGCCCGGGAGCTCGAGGATGCCGCGAATCCGTGCCCGGGGGCCGGAGCCGTAGCGCGGGGCGGCCTCGAGGGCGTAGGGCAGGGCGAGGGCGCAGGCGAGAAGCGCCCGCTGCGCGGGGGGGCGACCGCGCGCAGGCGGAAGCCCCGGCACGAGCCCCAGCGCCGCGAGGGCGAGCAGCGCGTGCGAGCGCCGCCAGAAGACACCGAGCACCAGGTGGCGCCGCACGCCGGCGTGCGCCTTGGCGACTCCCGCCAGCCCGGCCCAGCGCGGGATCGAGCGCAGCTTCGCGAGCAGGCCTCCCGCCTCGACGCAGTGGTAGGTCAGCACCTCGGGCGCACCGGCGTAGGCGGCGCCGAACGCGCCGCGGGCACGCAGCGCGAGCTCCGTGTCCTCCCCTGCGCTGAGCGTCTCGTCGAAGCCGCCCGTCGCCTCCAGGAGCGCGCGGGGATAGACGATGTTGCACGTCTGTGCCCACGGCACCGGCGGCTCGATGTGCTGGGTGCGGGCGTGCGGTGCGGCGACGAGGTGGGCTTCGGCCGGGTCGGGACGCGTGGCGCCCTGGACGATGGCGCCCGGTTGCTCGCCGGCGGCGGCCAGCGCACCGGCCACCCAGCCCGCGGGCGGTCGGCAGTCGTCGTCCGTGAAGGCCACGACGGGCGCCCGGGCGGCGCGCCAGCCCGCGTTGCGCTGCCGCGCCGCGCTCCCCGTCCCGGCCGGGAGACGGAGTGCCCGCAGGACGCCGGCCCGGGCGAGCGGATGGGTCGCGAGCAGCCGTGCGGTCTCCTCTCCCGCGTCGTCGAAGCAGACGACGACCTCCCACCGCGTCCGGTCGAGGTCCTGCTCCTCCAGGGCGTTGAGCAGCCAGCGCAGCCGCAGGGAGCGCTCGTGGGAGGCGACCACGACCGCAAGCGCCGGCCTCACCCCAGGGCCCCTGGGTGCGCGCGATACCAGTCGACGGTGCGGCGCAAGCCCTCGCGCAACCCCACCCGCGGCGCCCAGCCCGTCAAGGCCCGCAGCTTGCCCGAGTCGACGTACTGGCGGTCGATCTCCCCCGGCAGCACGCCCGTCCCGCGGAAGTCCGCCTTCACGTCGCTTCCGGCGACCTCCAGCAGCAGGTCGACGACCTCGCGGACCGCGTGCGGCTCGTCGCCGCCGACGTTGAACGCTTCTCCTGCCGCGCCGCCGGAGATCGCCCCGGCGATCGCGAGGTAGGCGGCGGCCGCGTCCGCGGCGAAGAGGTAGTCGCGCTCGGGCGAGCCGTCGGAGCGGATGACCGGCGCGCGGCCCGCGATGACGCTCGCCACGAGCTCGGGGACCAGGCGCGACGCGTTCAGGTCACCCGGGCCGTAGACGTTGGCCACCCGGGCGACCGCCACGGGCAGGCCGAAGGTGCGGAAGTACGAGCGGCTGATGAGGTCGGCGCACGCCTTGCTCACGTCGTAGGGGAAGTGCGCCTCGAACTCGGAGTCCTCGCGGTAGGGCAGCCTGGCCTTCGGGCCGTAGACCTTGTCCGAGGCGGCCACGACGACGCGCTCGACCGCCTGCAGCCGGCAGGCCTCCAGGAGATTCCAAGTGCCGCGCACGTTGGTCTCGAAGGTCGGCAGTGGCGAGCGGTTCGCCTCTCCCACGATGGATTGCGCCGCGAGGTGGAACACGGTGTCGGAGCCCTGCTCGGTCAGAGCGCGCCCGAGCCGCCCGACGTCGGCGACGTCGCCCTCGACGACGGTGCACCGCGCCTCCAAGCCCTCCGTGGCGAGGACGCTCGGCTTCGCGGGTGCGCGGCGCAGCAGCGCGACCTCCACCCCGCGATCCAGCAGCGCCTCGACGAGCCACCGGCCGATCACCCCGTGAGCGCCGGTGACGAACGCGCGCCTCACGCCTTCCAGAGCTTCCAGGGCGGCGCTCCGCCGGCCCACAGGTCGTTCAGGGTGATCGCGTCCTTGTAGGTGTCCATGCAGTCCCAGAAGCCCGTGTGGCGAAACGCGCGCAGCTGGCCGTCGGCGGCCAGGCCCTCCAGGGGCTCACGCTCGAGGGTCGAGGAGTCCGAGAGGTAGTCGAGCACCTCCGGCTCGAAGCGGAAGAACCCGCCGTTGATCCAGTGCTCCGAGCGCGGCTTCTCTCGAAAGCCCGTCACGCGGTTGTCCGCGTCGAGCTCGGTGACGCCGAACTGCAGCTCGGGCCGCACGACGGTCATCGAGGCGTGGGCGCCGTGGGCGCCGTGGAACTCGAGCAGGGCGCGCAGATCCACGTCGGCGACCCCGTCGGCGTACGTCGCGCAGAAGGCCCGGCCGGCGATCGCTGCGCCGACGCGCTTGATCCGCCCGCCCGTCTGCGTGTCCTCGCCCGTGTCGACGCAGCGCACCGCCACGCCCGCCGGCCACTCCTGCCCGGCGGCCCACTGCTCGATGAGCGCTCCCTTGTGGCCCGTGCACAGGACGAACTCGTCGAAGCCCTGGACGGCGTAGAGCCGGATGACGTGCCAGACGATGGGGCGCCCGCCGATCTCGACGAGGGGCTTCGGGATCTCCTGGGTCTTCTCCTGCAGCCGGGTTCCCCGCCCGCCGCAGAGGATCACGACGGGGCCGCGATCGGTCATCGCAGGCGCTCCCTGATCACCCGGGGCGCCTGGCGCACGAGCGCGCGGGCGAGCTCCCGCGGGGGGTAGTTGAAGATGCCGACGCGCACGCGTCCGCGACCGGCGTCGTAGTGGCGCTGGGCCGCCGCCAGGCTCGGCAGGCGCTCGACCGTCAGGGACAGCTCGCGGCCCTTGACGCCGACGCCGACCACCTGGCTCGGGAAGCCCGGGTGCCCGATCCCGGCCGCCCAGACCGCGTCGAAGCCCTGCCCGAGCATCGCGCGAAACGCCTCCGGGGTGAAGCGGAAGTAGTCGTTCGGGTAGGCGTGGATGCCGAAGAGCATCACGCTCGCGATCACGCAGATCCCGCCGGGCGCGGTGACGCGCGCGAGCTCCCGGCAGGCCTGAGGCGGGTCCTCGCAGTGCTCGAGCGTGTCGAGGCACAGCGCCGTCCCGACGCTCGCGTCGGCGAGCTCGAGGGCACGCAGGTCCATGACCGCGTCGACTCCCGGGCCCGGGCGCATGTCGACGCCCGTGAACGGGACGTCGCAGAACAAGGTCCTCAGGTCACCGTCCTGATCGGGTTCGACCTGCAGGGAGCCGAAGTCGTAGACGGGGCCGGGCATCGCCTCGACGCGCTGCAGATCGGCGACGAAGTGCCGGATGAGCTCCTGGGCCATGCGGGCGCGGACCCTACTTGGCGGCCGGAGCCGGGACCGCCTCGGGCGCCACGGCGGCCACGGACGGGCCGGTCGGCGTCACGACGTCCGCGGACCGCGGCCGCCGGCCCGGCAGGCGCGGCGGGCGGCCGGTGATCGCGGGGCGCTCGACGAGCCACCACAGCAGCGAGGCCAGCGTGACGCTGCCGGCCAGCATGCCGCCGAGGACGAAGGCGAGCGTGGCCGCGGGGCCGAAGCCGGCCGGCACGTGGCGGATGAGCTCGGCGCCGACGCCGATGTGGACGAGGTAGATGCCGTAGCTCCAGCGCCCGAGCGCGTGGGCCACGCGGGTGTCGAGCAGGCGCGGCGTGGTGCCCGTCGTCCACTGCCAGACCAGCGCGCCGCCGACGAGGCCCGTGCCGCAGCCCGTGTAGGCCAGCAGCGTCGGAACTCGTCCGTCGTCGAGGTTGAAGAGCACGAGGGCCGCCACGCTCAGCAGACCGAGGGCGCCGAGTCCCAGCCCCAGCGCCCGGCCCTCGCGGCGGCCGGGCAGCCGGGTGCGCGCCGCGGGCTCGAGCGCCGCGAGCACGAGCCCGGGCACGAACGCCCACGCGAAGCTCGCCAGTGTGCGCGCCCCCGCGGTCTCGAGCGTCTCGGGCGGCCCCGCCCGCAGCACGAAGCTCACCACGAAGGCCACCGCGAGGACCGCGAGCAGCGCACGGCGGCGCCTGACCGGATCGGCCCTCCTGCCGCCCGCGCGCACCGCGAGCACCGCCAGCAGGGGAACCGAGAGGTAGAACATGAACTCCACCGCGAGCGTCCAGCCCTGCGGCAGCACGAACTCGGCGTTGCCGTCGATGAAGACGTGCCCGAAGGCGAACAGGGCGGCGACGTCGCGCGTCCCCGCGCCCGAGTTGCCGAACCAGAGCAGCGTGACCCCCAGGACGAGCCAGAACGCCGGCATGATGCGCCGGACGCGGCGCATGACGTAGGCGCCGGGCCGTGGGAACGGGCTGTCGCTCAGCCACGCGCGCACCCACGGTCCGCCGATGAGGTAGCCCGAGAGCACCAGCAGCACGTACAGGCCGACGCTCATCCGGACGAAGACGTCGCCGACGGGGCCCCAGTCGACGCCGGGCCGGCGCTCCGCCACGAGGAAGAAGACGCCGAGGAAGCCGTGGAAGGCGATGATCCCGAGGGCCGCGACGCCGCGCAGGCCGTCGCCCGCGATGACGTACCCCTCGGTGTCGCGTGCGCTTCCGGCCATCCCGGCGCGAGAGTAGGCGATGGTCCGTCGTGGCGCGAGGGTGGTCGGTTCCCGCCGTAGCCTGAGCCCATGGCCGCCGACGCCTCCGTCATCTGGTTCCGCCGGGACCTGCGGGTGCGCGACCATCCCGCCCTGGTGGCCGCCGCCGCCCACGAGCGCTGCGTCCCCGTCTTCGTCTTCGACCCCCGCCTGCTGACCACGGGGCGCTTCCCGAGCGCGATCCGGACGCAGTTCATGCTCGGGTGCCTGGCAGAGCTCGATCGGGCGCTGCGCGAGCGCGGCGGCAGGCTCGTCGTGCGCTTCGGCCGGCCCGAAGAGGAGATTCCGCGCCTCTGCGCCGAGGTCGGCGCGAGCGATCTGTACTTCACCGCCGACGTCGCGCCGTGGGCCCGGGGCCGTGACCAGCGGGTCGTCGAGACACTCGACGGGGTGCGCGGCCACGGACTGCCGGGCGCCTGCGTCGTCGACGATCCCGCCGCGATCCGGACTCGGGCCGGCGCGCCCTACGCCGTCTTCTCCCCCTTCGCCCGGACGTGGCGGACGGTTCCCCGGCGGGCGCCGCTCGACGCGCCGCCCGAGGTGCGCACTCCGGCGGACGTCGAGGCGGGCGAGCTGCCGTCGCTCGAGGAGCTCGGCCTCCCCGAACCGCCTTCGCGCGGGACGTTCGCGCCGGGCGAGGACGCGGCGCGCGCGCAGGCGACGGCGTTCCTGCGCACCGGGCTCGCGCATTACGCCGACCGCCGCGACGCGCCCAAGGGCGGCTCGTCGCGCCTGTCCCCGTACCTGCGGTGGGGCTGCCTGTCGGCGCTCAAGCTCGACGTGCGCGTGGCCGAGGCGTCCGGCCCGGGCGCCGACGAGTACCGCACGGAGCTCGCCTGGCGCGACTTCTACGCCGCGGTGCTCGTCCACTTCCCCCACGTGACCCGCCTGGAGTACATCGAGCGCTTCCGAGAGCTCGAGTGGGCCGACCCGACAGAGCACCTCGACGCCTGGACGGAGGGCCGCACGGGCTACCCGCTCGTCGACGCGGGAATGCGGCAGCTCGCGCACGAGGGCTGGATGCACAACCGGGTGAGGATGGTCGTCGGCTCGTTTCTGACCAAGGACCTGCACCTCGACTGGCGTGAGGGCGAGCGGATCTTCATGGAGCGCCTGCTCGACGGGGACATGGCCGCGAACAACGGCGGCTGGCAGTGGATCGCCTCCACGGGCACGGACCCCAAGCCGTACTTCCAGCGCCTGTTCAATCCCGTCACCCAGCAGGAGAAGTTCGACGCCGACGGCGAGTACGTGCGCAGGTGGTGCCCCGAGCTCGCGCGCGTCCCCGCCGAGAAGCTCTCCAGGCCGTGGACGATGTCCGTCGAGGAGCAGGAGTCCGCGGGCTGCCGGATCGGCGTGGACTACCCCCCGCCGATCGTCGACCACGCGCAGGAGCGCCGGCGGGCGGTCGAGCGCTACCGGGCGGTCGCGGGTCGATAGCGCGCGGCGCCGGCGGTGCGGTTCCCCGACACCGCGGCGGCGTGTGCTCAGATCTCCCTCTGCGGTGGATCTGAGCACACGCCGCCACGATCAGCCGGCCGCCACGCGCTCGGCGAGCGTCACGATCTGCGCGACCCACGCGGCCTCCGTGAAGCGTGCCGCGGTCTCCCGCCCGCCCGCGACAAGCCGCGCGCGCAGCTCCGGATCGTCGCGCAGGCGCTCCGCCGCCCCCCGGAGCCCCGCGGGGTCGCCGGGCGCGACGAGCAGGCAGTTCTCCCCGTCGCGCAGGTACTCCGCCGAGCCGCCCGTGCCCGTCGCCACGACGGGGCGCCCGACGGCCATCGCCTCGAGCGGCACGAGACCCCACGGCTCGGCCCATCTGACGGGGAAGAGCAGCGCGTCGGCGGCGGCCAAGGCTCCCGCAGGGTCGCTCGCCGGGCCGGTGAAGGCGACCGCGCGCCCCCCGGCGAGCGACTGCAGGTCGGAGAGGTGGGCGGGCTCGGCGGGACCGGCGACCGTGAGGCGCATCCCGCCGGGCAGCGCGGCGATGGCGTCGGCGACGCCCTTGCGCTCCTCCACCCGCCCGAGCACCAGCAGCTCTCCGCGCCACGGGGGCGCCGGCGACGCCGGAAAGCGCTCCGGGTCGATTCCGGGCGACTCGACGGAGGCTCGGGCCGGGTCGATCCCCACTCCCGCGCGCACGAGCAGGTCGCGGGTGTAGGCGGAGTTGAACGACCACCGGTCGATCCGCGCGGGGTCGTAGCGGTGCCCGGCGAGCCGGCCCCAGCGGGCGGTCCAGCGATCGACCCGCGGGCCGTACGTCGGCCAGCCGTCGTGCACCACCGCCAGCTGTGGCGCCGCGGTGCGCGCGTTCAGCCCCAGCCCCATGCCGCCCATGGAGAACCAGACGACGAGTTCGGCCCCCCGCTCGTTCGCGGCGAACACCCGCGCGTTGTGGCGCTCCAAGTCGCGGGTCGCGCCGAGCCCGAGAGGCAGGAACTCGTGGTCGCGCCAGTACCAGCGCAGCGCGCGGTGGACTCCCGGCTCCTCGTCGGCCGGCGGGACCCCCGGCTCGCGGTGGTCCGTCGTGAGGACGGTCACCGCGTGACCCGCGGCGGCCAGGCCCGCGACCGCGGCCTGCCACACGCGCTCGTACCCGCCCGTGCCGTGCGGCGGGTAGCGGTTGCCGACGGTCAGGACGCGCACGTACCGCGCGACCATACTCAGCGGCTTCCGGCAGGGGGATGGGTAGGTTTCAGCGCCATGCCCGTCTCTCCCGAGATCTTCAAGGCCTACGACATCCGCGGCCTCTACGGCGAGGACATCGACGGCGACGCCGCCGAGCAGATCGGCCGGGCGTTCGCGCGGGTCATCGCGCAGCTCGCGGGCAAGGAGGTGGGCGATGTCACCGTCGGCCTCGGGCGCGACATGCGGCTCACCGCTCCCGAGCTTGCCGGCCGTTACCGGGACGGGATCGTCTCCGAGGGCGCCGCGGTCGTCGACGCGGGTCAGGTCGGAACCGAGATGCTGTACTTCCTGGTCGGCTCGCGCGACCTGGACGGCGGGCTGATGTGCACCGCCTCGCACAACCCCAAGCCGTACACGGGCGCCAAGCTCGTCAAGCAGGGCGCGATCGCGCTCAGCGGTGACGAGGGCATCGGGGAGATCCGCGACCTCGTCCTCGGTGGGGGCCTGGACGACGAGCCCCCGGGCGGCGGGAGCGTCTCGGAGGTCGACTTGTACGCCGAGTTCGCCGAGCGGGCGCTGAAGTTCATCGACCCTGCGCGAGTCAGGCCGCTGAAGGTCGTCGTGGACGGCGGCAACGGCATGGCCGGGCCGATGGTCGGTCCGCTGCTCACCCGTCTGGGGCTCGACCTGGTCGAGACCTGCTGGACCCCCGACGGCAACTTCCCCGACCACGAGCCCAATCCGCTGCTGCCCGAGAACCGCCAGTTCATCATCGACAAGGTCCTCGAGACGGACGCCGACCTGGGCATCGCCTGGGACGGCGACGCGGACCGCTGCTTCTTCATCGACGACGAGGGGGCGTTCGTCGACGGCGACTTCCTCACGGCGATCCTCGCCGAGCACCTGCTCGAGAGAAGACCGGCACCCCACCCGCCCACGACGATCCTCTACGACGCGCGGGCCTCGCGCGCCGTCGCCGACACGGTCGGCGCGGCGGGCGGCACCGCCGAGGTCAACCGCATCGGGCACGCGTTCTTCAAGACGCGGATGAAGAACGAGGGTTCGCTGTTCGGAGGTGAGGTCTCGGGCCACTACTACTTCCGCGACTTCTACTGCGCGGACTCCGGGACGATCCCCGCGCTGCTGATGCTGGAGAAGCTCTCGGTGGAGGGCAAGAAGCTCTCGGAGCTCGTCGGTTCCTACCGCGCCAAGTACTTCATCTCGGGCGAGATCAACTCGACGGTCTCCGACGCTCCGGGGAAGATGGCCGAGCTCGAGGAGCGCTACGGGTCCCAGCCCGGAGCGACCGTCACACACGTCGACGGGGTCTCGGTGGACTTCGAGGACTGGCACTTCAACGTGCGCTCCTCGAACACCGAGCCGCTGCTGCGCCTGTGCCTGGAGTCGCTCGTCTCTCCGGCGGACATGGAGGCCAAGCGCGACGAGCTGCTCGGAATCATCCGCGCATGAGCGACGCGCCCGCGGACGCGGCGCTCGCCCGCATGGCCGCCGCGGGGGTGCACCGCATCGCGGTCCCGACGCCGTTCCTCGTCGGCCGGGTGAACACCTATCTGGTCGAGGACGAGCCGTTGACGCTCGTCGACAGCGGGCCGAACTCGGCCACCTCGATGGCCGAGCTCGAGAAGGGGCTCGCCGCACGCGGCCACGCCGTCGGGGATCTCGGGCGCATCGTCATCACCCACCAGCACATCGACCACATCGGTCTGGTGCAGCTCCTGGTGGACCGCTCCGGCGCGGAGGTGTGCGCGCTCGACCGCCTGGCTCCGTGGCTCGCGAGCTACGCCGAGCACATGGACGCAGACGACGCGTTCGCCGAAGCGGTCATGGAGCGCCACGGCATCCCGCACGAGCTGCGCCTCGGGCTGCGAGCGGTGGTCCAGCAGTACCGCGCGTGGGGCGGCGGCGCGCAGGTCGACACGCCGCTGGCCGACGGCGGCTCGCTGGCCTTCCGCGACCGCACATGGTCGGTCCACCACCGGCCGGGCCACTCCCCTTCGGACACGGTCTTCGCCGATGCCGCGCGCCGGATGCTGCTCGGGGGCGACCACCTCATCGGCCACATCTCCTCCAACCCGCTCGTCACGCGGCCGCTGGAGGGCGGGGATCCCGACGACCGCCCGCGCGCGCTGCTCGACTACATGAACTCGATGCGCGCGACGGCGGCGATGGAGCTCGACGTCGTGCTGGCGGGCCACGGCGAGCCGGTCACCGACCACCGTGCCCTCGTCGAAGGGCGCCTGCAGATGCATGAGCGCCGGGCGGAGAAGATCGCGACGCTGCTCGCCGACGGACCGGCCACTGCGTTCGAGGTCGCCCAGAGCATGTGGGGCAACATCGCGGTCACCCAGGCCTACCTGACCCTGAGCGAGGTCCTCGGCCACGTCGACCTGCTGCTCGACCGCGGGGAGGTCGTCGAGGAGCGTGACGCCGAGGGCGTCACGCGGTTCCTCCTGCCGGGCTGAAGCGGCGACCATGCACGGATGGCAGGCTCCAACGGTCGCAATCCGCGCACCCTCAAGAGGCGGGACGCCTCGACCACCACTACCGTGACCGACGCCCTCGCCGCCGCCTACGAGAACCCGCGCCCGGAGCTGCAGGCCCGTGTCCCGCGCGACGCGCGGCGCGTCCTCGACCTCGGGTGCGCCTCGGGCGCCCTGGGGGCGGCGCTCAAGGCGCGGCAGGACTGCCATGTGCTCGGCGTGGAGCGCGTGCCCGGCTACGCGGCGCGGGCGCGGGAGCGACTCGACGAGGTGCTCGTCACCGACGTCGAGGCGCTCGACTTCGCCCGCCTGGCGCCCGTCGACTGCCTGATCTGCGGCGACGTGCTCGAGCACCTGGTGGACCCATGGCGCGTGCTCGGCGACGCCGCCGAGCTGCTGGCGCCGGGCAGTACCGTCGTCGTGTCGCTGCCCAACGTCCGCTACTGGGAGACCTTCTGGCAGCTCGGCGCCAAGGGGACGTGGCCCCGGCGGGCGGTCGGAATCTTCGACCGGACGCACCTGCGCTGGTTCACGCTGCGCGACGCCTACGGCCTGCTCGACCAGGCCGGCTGCGACGTGGTGGCCGTCGACCGGCTCTACCGCCTCGGTCCCGAGCGCCCGCCGCTGCGCGGCGCGCTCGTCTCCCGGCTGCCCGGGCGCACCCTGCTGACCTTCCAGCACGTGCTCCTGGGCCGGCGGCGCTGATGGAGCTGCTCGAGCTCGACACGCCACACGGCCCGGCCCGCGCGCACCTGCACGCGGCCGTGAAGCCGGTCGGCGCGCTCCTGCTCGGTCACGGCGCGGGCGGATCGGTCACCGCGAGGGATCTCGCGGCGGTGACGGAGGCGGCGCTCGCGGCTCGCGTCTCCGTCGCGCTCGTGGAGCAGCCCTACCGGGTGGCGGGCCGCAAGGCGCCCGCGCCGGCCCACCAGCTCGACGCGGCTTGGACCGCGGCGGCCGCGCAGCTCCGCGGGGGACCGCTCGCCGGGCTGCCCGTCGTCGCGGGCGGGCGCTCTTCGGGTGCCCGGGTCGCCTGCCGCACCGCTGCGGCGACCGGTGCCCGAGGCGTGCTCTGCCTCGCGTTCCCGTTGCGCCCGCCGGCGCGCAAGACGGGCGCGGTGGCGAAGGACCGGACTTCCGAGCTGGAGGCGGTCGCCGTGCCGCTCCTCGTCGTGCAGGGCTCCGGCGACCCGTTCGGCATGCCGAGGGCCGCGCCGGGGCGCGAGGTGGTCGCCGTGCGGGGCACGCACGCGCCGACGAGCGACGTCGAGGCACTGGCGGCGGCGGTCGCGGCGTGGCTGCCCGGCGTGCTGGCCTAGGAGATCGACAGTCTCCTAGGCTCGATGGCCATGACCGCTGGAACGGACGCGGCGCTCGAACGCGCCAAGGCGACGAAGTTCTACCACGTGCTCGAGCTCACTCCGGAGTACACGACGCCGGGCTGGTTCGATCTGCGCCCCTACGTCGACGAGTACGGCATTCCGGCCGACCTGACGGGCATGCGCGTACTCGACGTGGGGACCTGGGACGGCTTCTGGGCGTTCGAGCTCGAGCGCCGGGGGGCGCAGGTGGTGGCCCTGGACCTCGATTCGGAGCGTGATCTCGACTGGCCGCCGCGCCGGCGCCCCGCGCAGTACGACGCCGGCGGCCCGCGCGGGCAGGGCTTCCACCTGGCCAGGGAGATCCTCGGCTCGAAGGTGAAGCGGGTCGTGAAGTCGGTCTACTTCGCCACTCCGGAGGAGCTCGGCGAGTTCGACCTCGTCTTCTGCGGCTCGGTGCTGCTGCACCTGCGCGACCAGTTCCTCGCGCTGGAGCGCATCTGCAACCTCGTCAAGCCCGGCGGGCTGTTCATCTCCGCCGAGGAGCACGACCGGATGGCCGATCTCATCCCCTTCCCGGTCTCCCGCTTCCGCGCCGAGCGCCACGCGGCCGTCGTCTACTACCTCCCCGCGAGGAAGACCTGGCGCAAGCTCATGTGGACCGCAGGCTTCGAGCACGTGGACCAGGCCGGGACGTTCACGATGGTCGTCGGAGAGGGCCCCCACCAGTTCAAGGTGCCGCACGTGGTGCACCACTGCATCCGGTAGTCCGTGCCTGCTCCCGTCGCGATCGCGGTGGTGTCCTGGAACACCGCGCCCCTGCTCGACCGCTGCCTGCGGAGCCTGCACCCCGAGCACGCGGCGGGCCGGGCGGAGGTGTGGGTCGTCGACAACGCCTCGACGGACGGCTCGGCCGACCTGGTCGCCGGGCGCCACCCCTGGGCCCGGCTGGAGGCCGCGGCCGAGAACCTCGGCTTCGGCCCGGCGGTCAACCGCGTCGCCGCGGCCACCGCCACACCGTTCCTGGCCGCGGCGAACGCCGACGTCGCGCTGCGGCCCGGAGCGCTCCAGGCGCTCCTGGCCGCCGCTGAGCACCATCCGCAGGCCGGGGCGTTCGCTCCGCAGCTCATCGCGCCGGGCGGCGTGACCCAACACTCCGTGCATCCCTTTCCCACCGTCCGCACCGGCCTGCTGCTCTCCAGCGGCCTGGCGCGCGTCGGCCGCGTCGCGCGCGCGCTGCCCCTGGAAGGCCATTGGGACCCCGCGCGCGGGCGCGACGTCGACTGGGCGCACGGCGCGTTCCTGCTCGTGCGCCGGACCGCCTGGGATGCCGTCGGGGGCTTCGACCCCGAGCAGTGGCTCTACGCGGAGGATCTCGACCTGGCCTGGCGACTGCGCCGCGCGGGCTGGGCGACGCGCTACGTCGCGGACGCCCGAGTCGAGCACGCTGTGTCTGCGGCGACCGCCGGGCGCTGGGACGAGGGCGAGCGCGCCCTGCGCACCCAGCGCTCCGCCTACGCGTGGATGCTCGCGCGTCGGGGGACGGTCGTCACCCGCGCCACCGCGCTCGCTCACCTCGTGGGCCCCGCCGTGCGCGCGGCACTGCTCGCTGCCGGCGCCCGGGCTGCTCCGGGGCGCTGGGATGGGCGGGCCGCCACCCAGCGCCGCTACATGGCGATGCACCGCACGGGTCTCGAGCGCCGGGCCACGCTGCAGGCGCACCGCCGCCGCCGCGGTTGAGCGCTAGCGTCGCCGTCCGTGAGTCGCCGCATCGCGGTCCTCGTCGACCACTTTCCCGAACTGTCGGAGACCTTCGTCGCCGCCGAGGCCAACGCGCTGCAGGCCCGGGGCGCCCGCGTGCGCGTCGAGGCCGCAGAACGGGCGCCGCACCCCGACCCGGCGGGCGCACGGGGCCTCGACGTCCGCTACGCCCGCGAGGATTCGATCGCAGTGCAGCTTGCCGCGCTCGCCTGGCTGTGGGGCCGGGCGCCCCGCGCCTGCCTGCGCGACCTCGCCGACCGGCGGCGCTGGCGCCGCCAGGAGTGGGCGAAGCCGCTGCGGGCGATCGCCCCGACGGCGCTCCGGATCCACCGCAGGGCCGACGAGCACCTCCACGCCCACTTCGGAGCGGGCGCGGCGCTCGACGCGCTGCGGATCGGCCGGCTGCTCGGACTCCCCTTCAGCGTCACGTTCCACGGCTACGACATCTTCCGCACACCACGCAACCTGCCCGAGAAGATCGACCGCGCCGCCTTCGCGACGAGCGGATCGGAGTTCACGGTGGCCCACCTGCGCTCGCTGCGACCCGGCGCCCGCGTCCACAAGGTCGTCATGGGCGTCGATCCGGAGCGCTGGCGGCGGACGGCGCCGCCGGCGTCCGGCGGGACGATCCTCGCGGTCGGGCGCCTGGTCGAGAAGAAGGGCTTCGCGCACCTCCTGCGGGCCGCCGCGCGGCTGCGCGACACGCCCGGCTTCGGGGGCATCGTCGTCGTCGGCGACGGGCCGCTCCGCGACGAGCTGCTCGCGCTCCACGGCCGGCTCGGGCTCGGGACAACCGTGCGCTTCGCCGGGGCGCAGCCCTCCGAGCGCGTCCAGGAGCTGCTCGAGGATGCGGCGGTCGTCGCGATCCCGTGCGTCGTGGCGGCCGACGGCGACACGGACTCGATGCCCGTGATCGCCAAGGAGGCGCTGGCCATGGAGGTGCCCGTCGTCGCGTCGGACGTCGCGGGCCTCCCGGAGGTCGTACGTGAGCCCTGGGGCCGCACCGTTCCTGCGGGCGACGCCGACGCGCTGGCGTCGGCGCTGCGCGACGTTCTCGCGCTCGAGCCGCACGAACGGACGGCGATGGGCGCTGCGGGCCGCGCGTTCGTGGCGGCCGAGTGCTCCGTCGACGCCGAGGCCGTTCGGTTGCTCAGGCTCATCGATGCCGCAGCCGGTTCCGTCCGCCGGAAGAAATAGTTGTTGACGCAACGACTTGTTAGGATGAGGCCATGCAGCTCGACGGGCTCCACCACATCTCCGCAATCACGGGCGACGCCCGCCGCAACCTCGATTTCTACACGCGCGTCCTCGGTCTCCGCCTGACCGCCAAGACGGTCAACCAGGACGACCCGTCCGTCTACCACCTCTTCTACGGCGACGAGCATGCCCGCCCGGGCGCCGACCTCACGTTCTTCGAGTATCCCCGTGCGGTCGCCGGCCGCCCGGGCGCGGGGATGGTTCACACGATCGTCTCGCGCGTGGGCTCGGAGGCGGCGCTGACGTTCTGGGCCGAGCGCCTCGCGGCCGAGGGCGTGCCGGTCGAGCGCACGGAGCGCTCCGTGCGCTTCGCCGACCCCGAGGGCCTGGGGCACGAGCTCGTCGTCCCGACGAGTGCCGACCCGCCGCTGGTCGCGGCCCACTCCGAGATCGCGGCCGAGCACGCGCTGCAGGGCTTCGAGGGCGTGCGCGCCTACTCCGCTCATGCCGAGGGGTCGGGAGTCCTGCTCGAGCGGCTGATGGGTGCCACTCCCGCGAGGCCCGAGGACGCGTGGATCGGCGGCGAGCAGGCGTGGGAGCTACGGACGGAGCGTCGCGGCGGCTGGATCGCCTTCGACCCGGCGCCGGCCGAGCCCGGCCGCCAGTCCGCCGGCACCGTCCACCACATCGCCTGGGGCACCGTCGATGCGGACCTCGCGGGATGGATCGACGCGGTCACCGAGGCCGGCATCCCGAACTCGGGCTACGTCGACCGCCACTACTTCCACTCGCTCTACTTCCGCGAGCCGGGCGGCATCCTCTACGAGCTCGCCACGGAGGAGCCGGGCTTCCTCGTGGACGGCCTTGACATCGCCGAGCTCGGAAGGAAGATCATCCTCCCGCCGTTCCTCGAGGACCAGCGCGCCGCCGCGGAGGCCCGCCTGACTCCGCTGCCGGACCCGCGCGCCGACTGGCCGACGACCGCGCAGGCGTAGCTCGCCTCCCCGGAGCCGAGCGGAAAGGCACCGCGCGCGGGCACGAAGCGGCCCGCGCGGGCGGCGTTCGGACCGAAGGCCTCGGTAGCCTAAGGCGTTGATGGCCAGCTCGTTCCAAGCGGCGGTGACGCCCGCGGGCATCCGCGACGGGGATCCTGCAGCGCTCGCCGCGCTGGTCGAGCGCCGGGCCAACGCCGTGCTCGCCTACTGCGAGGCGGTCTGCCCCCCGGGAGTTGCCGAGCGCGCGGCCGCGGAGGCCTTCGCGCGTTTCCGGGCGGCCGTGGCCACCGCCGAGGATCCGCGCGAACTCGACCCCGAAACGCTCCTGCGCGGAGCCACACGCCACGCGGCGGCGTCCATGACGATCACCCCGGAGCTGCCCACCGGCGGCTTGCGCGGCAAGCTCGCCGCGGGACGGGGCACCGCGTCGGAGACCTGCGCGCTCATTCCCGACCTGCTGGCCGCGCGCGCCGACGGCCTCCTGGGGGTCGCTGACCGGGAGCGCCTCTCACGGCACCTCGAGCGCCATGCTGCCTGCCGGGCGCTGGCGGTCGCCGTCGACCGCGCGGAGGTCGTCTACGCCTCACCGCCGCCGCGGACGGTGCCGATCGGCGCGTTGACGGAGATCATGCTCGCGCTCGCGGCGGCCGCCCCCATCACCGCCGCGCCGACCGCGGATCTCGAGTGGACCGATGTGCTTCTCGCGGAGCCGGAAGCGGAGGAGCAGGCGCCGCCTCCGGTGGCCGAGCCGGAAGGCGATCGGTCCGCGCCGGCGCGGGAGACCGACCCGCCGGATCCCGGGGCCGACGCCCACCCGCCCGAGCCGGAGACCCGTGCGCAGCAGTCCGAGGCCGTTGCGCCCGAGTCCGAGGCCGTTGCGCCCGAGTACGAGCCCGCGCCGGCGGCGGCCGGCCCGCCGGCACCCCCGCCCGAGAACCACCAGCCCGAGCCCGAGCCACCCGAGCCGCAGCTCCACCATCCGGCGGCCGAGCCGCCCCAGCCGCCGCTCCACCAGCCGGCGGCCGACCGATCCGAGCCCGGGCCGTACGGGCCCGAAGCCCAGCAGTCTGCGCCGTACCACCCTGCGCCCCGTCAGCCGGCGTTCGAGCCGCGAGCGGAGACGGACCCGGAGACGCGCCCGGCCCAGGCCCATCAGCCCGGGGCCCTCGGGCCCTCGGCGTACCAACCGGGACCTGGAGCCGGAACGGCGCTCTCCAGCACCGCGCTCGCCTCGACCCCCGTCGAAGATCACACCGCCCACACGCTGGTCCTTCCCGCCGCCGCCGTCACCGGCGCGACCGCAGCCCCGCCGAGGGGTGTCCCGCTCCCTCGCCCGCCACGCCGGCCGTTGCACCGGCCGAGCGCCTCCGGCCATCACGGCGTCGTCTACCGCTATGTCCTGCCGGGCGCGGCGGTGGCCGCCGCGCTCGTGGCCGCGATGGGCGTCGCCGGAGTATTCGGTTCCGACGACCGCGCACCCCCCGCCGCGCCGCCCGTGAGCACGAGCATTCCCGCGGCCCCGCCCACGGGAGCGCCGCCCGTCACGCCCAGAACCGACGTCGAGGCCGAGGAGCGCGCCGCGATGGCCGCCCAACGGCGCGCCCGCCGGGAGCGCGCGGCCGCGGCCGCGCGCCGCCGCAAGCCCGAGGTCACCCAGTCCACGGTCCCCGCCACGCCGGCGCAGACCGTACCGCCGGCCGCCGTGACCCCCGAGCCCGATCCCGAGCCGGCGCCGGCCCCGGCGAGGACCACCCCGCGAAAGCCCGCCAGGACGGTCGAGGCCCAGCCGCCCGCCGACAGCTCGTCCGCCCCGCCGGGGACCCCTCCGCCGGGAACCGGCACCGAGACGACGCCACCGGCCCCTCCCGGCGTCTTCGAGGGCACCCCGGCCCCGTCGCCCTGAGGCGGGCGTACGCTCGGTTGATGCTCCCGCCTTCTGCGTCCGACGCGGAGATCCTCGCGATCGGCCGCGAGCTCTCGGACGCCATCCCGTCGCCCGCCCGCCGCCCGCGGGCGGCCCTCGACGACAAGGCCATGGATCTCGCCTCCCAGGACGCCCAGCTCAAGGCCGCGCTCTTTCGCTTCGTGGACGTCGTGCCCGCCTGCCGCTCGGTCGACGACCTCGCCGCGCACCTCTCCGGCTTCCTGTCCGAGGTGGACGCGAAGCCCGTCGCGCTCGAGCAGGCCCTGCGCCTGGGCGGCTCGCGCGCGGGCCGCGCCGCGCTCGGCACCGCCGCCGCGGCCGGCGTGAAGCACATGGCCCACCGGTTCATCGTCGGGGAGAGTCCCCAGGCCGCCGCCGGCGTGCTGGCCGACCTGTGGAAGCACGGCGTCACGAGCTCGGTCGACCTGCTCGGCGAGGCGACGGTCACCAGCGCGGAGGCCGACGCCTACGCCCGGCGCTGCTCGGAGGCACTCACCACGCTCAGCCGTGCGGCGGCGAACTGGCCCGCGCAGCCGGCGATCGAGCGGGACAGCGCGGGGGAGCTGCCGCGCGCGAACCTCTCCGTGAAGGTCTCCGCGCTCACCCCGCTGCTGCGCGCCGACGCCCCGGAGCTCGGGAGCCGCGATGCGGCGCCGCGACTGCGCGCGCTCCTGCGCCGGGCTGCGGATGCGGGCGCGCACCTTCACGTCGACATGGAGAGCTACGACTCGCGCGAGGCGACGACCGACCTCGTCCTCGGGCTCCTCGCCGAGCCCGAGTTCGCCGACGGCCCGTCGGCCGGCGTCGTCCTGCAGGCGTACCTCCGCGACTCGCCCGAGCTGGCCGACCGCCTGGTGCGGTGGGTGCGCGACACGCCGCGTTCGACGCCGCTCACGGTCCGCTTGGTCAAGGGCGCCTACTGGGACCACGAGGTCGTCGACGCGCGCCAGCACGGCTGGACGCCGCCGGTCTTCGAGGTGAAGGCCGACTCCGACGCGAACTTCGAGCACCTCACGCGTGTCCTGCTCGGCGCCCGGACCACGGGCGCGGGCGTCCGGGTCGCCGTCGCGAGCCACAACCTGCGTTCGGTCGCCCACGCCGTGGCCTGCAACCGCGCGTCGGGTCACCCGGACGAGGATCTCGAGCTCCAGGTGCTTCGGGGCCTGGGCGACGGGCTCCAGACCGCGCTGGCGAGCAGCGGCCTGCGCGTTCGGACGTACTGCCCCGTCGGCGACCTCGTCGCGGGCATGGCCTACCTCGTCCGGCGACTGCTCGAGAACACCTCCAACGACTCGTTCCTGCACGAGCAGGGCGCGGGCGTCCCGCTCGAACGGCTGCTCGCCGCGCCGGGAGGCGCGACATGAGCCTGCCGGCCTTCGTCAACGAGCCCGTCCTCGAGCTGCGGCGCGCGGCCCACCGGAATGCGTTGCTGAGCGCCTTGAAGGATCTCGACGCGAGCGGGCCCGTCCGCGTCCCGGTCTGGATCGGGAGCGACCGCCGCGACGCCGACGACCCCATCTCGACCGACCCCGGAAACCCGGATCGCGTGGTCGCGATCGGCGCGACGGCCACCGCCGCCGACGTCCCCCGTGCCGTGGAGGCCGGCGAACGTGGCTTCACGGAGTGGTCGCGGCTGCCGGCCACCGGGCGCGCCCAGGCGCTCGTCGCTGCGGCGTCGTGGCTGCGCGAGCGCCGTCACCAGGCCGCCGCCCTCGCCGTCCGGGAAGCCGCCAAGCCGTGGGCCGAGGCCGACGCCGACGTCTGCGAGGCCCTCGACTTCCTCGAGTACTACGCGCGCGGCGCCGTCGCCCTGGAGGGCGGCGAGTCGCTCCTGGTCGTTCCCGGGGAGCGCAACGAGATGCGCTACCGCCCGCGGGGAATCGTCGGAGTCATCGCGCCGTGGAACTTCCCGCTGGCGATCCCGCTGGGCATGGTCGCCGCCGGCCTGGCCACCGGCAACGCCGTGGTGCTCAAGCCGGCCGAGCAGGCACCGGGTTGCGCCGCCTTCCTCGTCGAGGCGCTGCGGGCGGGGGGCGTCCCGGCCGGAGCGATCGCGCTGTTGCCCGGCGAAGGTGACGTCGGCGCCGCGCTCGTGCGCCACCCCGGAGTCCACACCATCGCGTTCACGGGCTCCGGCCCCGTCGGGCTGGAGATCGTCCGCGCCGCGGCCGAAACACCTCCCGGCGCGCGCCACCTCAAGCGCGTCGTGGCCGAGATGGGCGGCAAGAACTGCGTCATCGTCGACGCCGACGCGGACCTCGACGACGCGGTCCCCGGCGTCGTCCGGAGTGCGTTCGCCTACGCGGGGCAGAAGTGCTCGGCCGCCTCGCGCGTCCTCGTCCACGAGTCGATCGCCGACACGTTCACCCAGCGCCTCGCGGGCGCGGTCGCCACCCTGCAGGTCGGGCAGGCCGAGCGCTTCGGTGTCGACGTCCCGCCGGTCATCGAGGCCGACGCGCAGGCCCGGGTGCGCCGCTACGCCGACGCCGCCCGCCGGGCCGGCACGCTCGTCGCCGTGCGCGAGGAGGGCGTCGAGGACGTCGGCTGGTTCTGCGCCCCGACCGTCGTGGCGGGTCTTCCGGGCGACGCGCCCGTCCTCTTCGAAGAGGTCTTCGGCCCGCTGCTGACCGTCGAGGCCGTCCGTGACGTAGACGCGGCCTGCGATCGGATCGACGAGCTCCCCTTCGCGCTCACGGGTGGCCTGTACGCCCGCAACCCGCACACCGTCGAGCACGTCGTGCGGCGCTCGCCCGTCGGCAACCTCTACGTCAACCGCTCGATCACCGGCGCGATGGTCGGCCGCCAGCCCTTCGGCGGCAACCGCCTCTCGGGCACGGGCACGAAGGCCGGCGGCCCCGACTACCTCCTGCACTTCGTCGAGCCGCACGTCGTGACGGAGAACACCGTGCGACACGGCCTGATCATCTAGTCGAACACGGCCGCGACCGCCACGGCGAAGCCGGGAAGCAGCGGCGAGCTGAGCTCTTCGGCCGGGCCGAGGTCACGAGCCGCGTCGAACTCGTCGGTTCCCGCGGAGGATCGCGCGAAGACGAGCACGGTGCGCGACAAGGGGTCGACGAACCACAGCTCGCGCACGCCCTCGCGCTCGTAGATGCGGCGCTTGCGGCCGACGTCGACGGCCCACGTGGACGGCGATCGCACTTCGACGACAAGGTCGCCGAGCGGGAACGGTCGCGTGTGCGGATCGGGCAGCTCGCGCTCGGGGCCCCACCACTGCACGTCGGGCGCGAGCATCGAGGCCGGCCCGGCGACCGTGTCGATCGTCAGGCTGACGGTCCCGCGTCCAGCTGCCTGGCGGCACCAGGCCCTGATCTCGGAGGCGAGGTTCAGCACCGCCTGTTCGTGGGCGAAGGTCGGGAAGCTCACGACGAGCTCACCCTCGACGAGCTCGCGGTGGCCGACCTCCGCCTCGGGGAGGGCCATGTACTGCTCGACGGTCATCCGCTGCGGCGTGGCAAGACCGGACACGGAGCTCATCGTAGGACGACTCACCCCCGGCGTCCACGCGTCGCCCGTGACACGACGACCCTCTTTCACGCGGCACGGCGCCCGTGGCTGCGCCGCGCACGTCGCGTCCCCCCTACCTGGTCGGCCGCGCGCTGGCGGTCGCTGCCCGGGAGGACGGTCCCGCACCGTGCGCAGGCCGGTGGCGGGCCGCCGCGATCAGCTTGGGCCAGCAGCCCCAGCGTGTCGGGCACCCGCTCGAGTGGCGTGAGGACGGCGAGCGTGCTGCCGGGCAGGATGACCACGGCCTCCTCGTCCAGCGGCGGGTCGCCGGGACCGTCCAGGTCGGTCAGCTGCACCCAGGCGAGCACGGCCGTCGCGGGAGGCCGCGGGCCGCGCGCGTCCACTGGTGCAGGCGCCTCGGCGACGTCCGTCGACGCGCGAATCTCCTCGGCGTCGGGGACGGGGCACCGCCGGCGGCACACGAAGCACCGCGGTGGGCTCGACGCACGTCCCTCGGCGTAGAACGACCGTCGCAGCACTCGGAGGCCGCCGTGAAGCGCGAAGAACGGCCCGTCGATCCGTCGTCGATCGCCCGGTGTCCAGCACAGGATGGTCGCCGCCCGCGTCGCGGTCGGGCGCGAAGGGTGGGCGCCGGGGGTGAGGATGCCGAACCACATGGCCCCAACCCATCACATCGGCTGAGAGCTTGGTGACGGCGTGCGTGAACCGTCACGATGCCTGCGCAGCCCCGGCGCAGTTCGCGGGTGATCCGTTGCTCGAAGCTAAACTGCTGCTCAGCTGAGCTCGGGCGCCAGCAGATCCATCAGCAGCGCGTCGCGCCACGCGCCGTCCGGGCCCCGCTCGGCGGCCCGCAGCACGCCGACGGGCCGGAAGCCCACCGCGGTGTAGGCACGCACGGCACGGATGTTGGCCGCCGTCGGGTCGATCGTGAAGCGGTGGTGGCCGCGGGCGATCAGGTGGCGGATGACGACGCGGAGCGCCTCGGCGCCGTAGCCGCGTCCGTGCAGGCTCGCGTCGAGCGCGATGTCGAGCGCGACGTGCCGGTAGTCCGGCTCGAGCTCCTCGTGGACCAGCAGCCATCCGGCCACCCGCTCGGCGACGAGGATCGTCCATCCGACGTGCAGCTCCTCGCGGACGTCGTCGGCGCTGTTGGTCCCCCACCACTCCGCCACCTCCGGGGCGGCGAGGAGCGCGACGAGCTCCTCCACGTCCTCCTCGCGCGACGGGCGGAGCTTCACGCGCTCACCTTGCAGCAGCACGGACGTCCTCGAGGAAGCGCTCGTGCAGGCGGTGGTCGTCGCCGAGCTCAGGGTGGAAGCTCAGCACGAGCACGTGGCCCTGGCGCGCCGCGACGGGGTGTCCGTCGACCTCCGCGAGGACCTCGACCCCGGGTCCGTGCGCGGCGATCCACGGCGCGCGGATGAAGACGGCGTGGACCGGCCCCCCTTCGAGGTCGGCGAAGCGCAGGTCGGCCTCGAAGGAGCGCACCTGCCGGCCGAAGGCGTTGCGCCGCGCCTGGATGTCCATCACCCCGAGGTGGGCGCGGTCGAGCACGATCAGCCCCGCGCACGTGCCGAGCAGCGGCGTGCCGCTGCTCGCGAGCGCCCGCAGCGGCTCGGCCATCCCCTCGCGGTCGATCCCGAGGCTCATCGTCGTCGACTCCCCGCCCGGGATGACCAGGCCGTCGAGCCCGGCGAGGTCGGCGGGCACGCGCACCTCACGCACGCGCGCACCGAGGCCGTCGAGGACACGGGTGTGCGCGGCGTACCCGCCTTGGAGGGCGAGGACGCCGACGAGCGGCGCGTCTACTACCAACCGCGGTCGGCCAGGACCTGCGCCGGCTCGAGCTTGCGCGCCTCCAGCGACGCCATCGCGGCGCCCAGCCCCTCGCAGGCCGCGGCGACGCGCTCGGGGTCATGGCAGTGGGTCGTCGCCTCGACGACCGCGGCGGCCATGCGCACCGGGTCCTCGGACTTGAAGATCCCCGAGCCGACGAAGACCGACTCCGCGCCGAGCTGCATCATCAGCGCGGCGTCGGCCGGCGTCGCGATGCCACCGGCGGAGAACAGCGGAACGGGAAGCTTTCCGTCGCGCGCGACGGCGCGTACGAGCTCCAGCGGCGCCTGCAGCGCTTTGGCCGCCGTGGCGACCTCGGCGTCCTCGAGCGTCCCCAGCCTGCGGATCTCGCCGCGGATGACGCGCATGTGACGTACGGCCTCCACGACGTCGCCCGTGCCCGCCTCGCCCTTGGAGCGGATCATCGCCGCTCCCTCGCCGATGCGCCGGAGCGCTTCCCCGAGGCTCGTCGCGCCGCAGACGAACGGAACCTTGAACGCCCACTTGTCGATGTGGTGGGCCTCGTCGGCCGGAGTGAGGACCTCGGACTCGTCGATGAAGTCGACCTCGAGCGCCGCGAGGACCTGCGCCTCGACGAAGTGCCCGATGCGCGCCTTGGCCATGACCGGGATCGTCACGGCCTGCTGAACGGCCTTGACCATCGCCGGGTCGCTCATCCGCGCCACCCCGCCGTCGCGCCGGATGTCCGAGGGGACGCGCTCGAGTGCCATGACCGCGGCCGCGCCCGCGTCCTCGGCCACGCGGGCCTGGTCGGCGTCGACGACGTCCATGATCACGCCGCCCTTGAGCATCTCGGCCAGACCGGCCTTGACCCGGAACGTTGATTCGTCGCGCATGGTCATGCCATCGTAGCCGTGCCCTTCCGGCCGCAGACGGGTGGTTCTTTACTTCAGCCGGAAGGCCTTGATGCGATCCGCGTACTGCGCCGCGTCACGCGCGTAGACCCCGTAGGCCAGAGCCTGGATCATGCTCAGCAACGCCGCGTGGGAGCGCACGTAGGCGGGCGAGTTCGACGAGTAGTAGAGGCGGATGCCCGCGAGCTTGGCCACCTCCGAGAGGGTCGCGTCGGTGATCGCGACGGTCTTGGCCTTGCGGTGACGCGCGAGCTTCATCGCCCGCACCACGAGCGCATGGGGGCGCCCTGCGCTCAATCC
The DNA here is from genome assembly GCA_902806205.1 of uncultured Solirubrobacteraceae bacterium. Taxonomy (GTDB): domain Bacteria; phylum Actinomycetota; class Thermoleophilia; order Solirubrobacterales; family Solirubrobacteraceae; genus Paraconexibacter. The sequence continues at coordinate 76,004 of CADCVR010000001.1, forward strand.
GATGACCAGCGTGTTCTCGTCGATGCGGCCGAGCCGGGCGAGCGCCTCCTGCGACGGGCTGGCGACGATCTCCGCGCGCAGGTCGAGCAGCATCAGCAGGTGGCGCAGGTAGGAGGCGAAGAACGCCATCTGGTCCGTGCCGGCGATGAGGACCTTGTCGGCGGAGGCGATCGCCTCGATGGTCGCCTCGATCTCGCTGCGCGACGCCTTGCGGGCGGTCTCCTCCACGTTGAGGTGGTCGGCCGCGATCGCGGCCTCGAACTCGTTCTGGTCCAAGGAGAAGAGCGGTTCGACGACCGCCGCCCGGGAACCGGCGCCGCCTGCCCCTGCCCGTGCCCCGCCGCGCTCGTGGCGGCGGCGGTATTCCTCGCGCGCGGAGCCCTGGAGCTCGGGAAAGCCCTCGAAGCCCAGTGCCTGGGAGAAACGCACCACGGTCGAGCTCGAGGTGTTCGCGCGCCGCGCGAGCTCCTCGGCCGTCTGGAAGGCCACCTCGTCGAGGTGGTCCACGATGTACTGCGCCACGTCCTTCTGCGAGCGCGAGAACTCGTCGAAGCGCGCCTGGATGTACGCGCTCAGGGTCTGGTGGCCGTGGGCCTGCTGCGACGGCGGTGCGGTGGCAAGGGCGGTGTCGGGAGTCCTCTTCATGGGCACGCGGGTCTTTCGACGCCGCGCCGCGAAGTTCCTCCCCGGCCAGTCGCACGAGCCGCGCCCGTGCTGTTCGACGGACGCTCGGGCTGCTAGCGCCCGAGGTCTTCGTCGTGCTCGGCGTCGGCCGCGCCGTAGAGATCGTCGTCGTCGCCCGGAGCGCGCTCCTCTTCCACGATCCCCTCGGCATCGGTGAAGATCTTCGTCGTCCCGTGCTCATCGCCATGGGAGGCGTGCTCGATGAGCTGGTCCTCGGCCATCTCGAAGCCCTCGGACTCACCGCCGCCGCCCTCGTAGACGGGGGCCATCGCGGGGTCGTTGGGGTCGTCGAACTTGTTGAACTCGCGCATGCAGCCACCTCTACCCAGAAGCCATCGAGACGATCCAGGCGCCGGCGGCGCTGGTGTGGATGACGTCTTGGAGCGGGTCATTCGTCCGCGTTCGCGGGTCGGGGCATCGCCGGCAGCGCCGGGCTGCCGATGGGACGCCGATGGCTCCCACGCTGCGCTCGCTCCTGCTCGTGCTCGCGGTCGTGGTCGCCGCCGTGGCCTTACGTCCCGCGACCCGGCCCGCGGAGGGCGGGGTGGCATCCGCGGCGTTCGCCGCTCCCACGGCCGGCTCGCGCACGCAGGGCGTCATCTTCGACGGCGTCTCCCCCGGCGACCGGCAGGCGGTACTGGCGGCCGTGGCCGGCGCGCAGCCGGACGCGCGGCGGCTGATGAACAAGGTGGGTGGGCTGGTCACCGTCCGTGTGGGCCCGGCCGGCGGCGGCGCCGCCGGCTCGACACAGCCGACACGCAGGGGGTACGACGTCGTGCTGGACCTCGCCCTGGTCAGCCGGACGCTCGGCCGGCGCGGGATCGAGCGCCTCGTCTTCCACGAGTTCGGCCACGTCGTCGACTTCGCGCTCGTCCCGGACGCGACGCTCGCGGCGCTCGACGCCGGCATCCCGCGTGGCTACGGCTGCGAGCAGGGACGCCTCGGGGCGTGTGCCGACCGCGAGGAGCGCTTCGCGGAGAGCTTCGCCAAGTGGGCGGCGGACGACATCGGCGTCAACCTCTCCGTCGGCTACAAGGTGCCACCGCCCGCGCTGTCGCTGGCGACGTGGGCCGCGCCGCTGACGCAGCTCGCGGGGTAGCAGCAGGCTCCCGGGGACCAGCCCCGATAGCCGCCTGCTGAGAAGACCGCCGTTTCTCGGGCGACTGAACCGGCCGCCAGATCTGGTATCCCCGGAGCATGCAAGCAACGGTGACCATCCGTCCAGACCGCGCCGACCTCCCAGCCCCACGGGGGTGAGTGGTGTCCGATGATCGCACCAGCCGGTCGCTGACGCTGACCACCGGCGGCATCACCCTCCTGAGCGTCCTGCTCGGCATCGGCGTGACCGTCGGCCTCGGCATCGAGGGCAGCTGGGCGGAGAAGGTGGCCGTGGGCGTGGTGACCACGGTCGCCCTCGCGTTGGTCGTCAAGCTCGGCAGCGGCCGCGGCCGGGGGCCGCTTGCCCGCCTGGCGAACTGGATCATCGGACCCGAGGAGCGGTCGTGAGCCCTTTCGCCGCGCGTCAGGGCTCGATCAGCCCGCGGCGGATCGCGTACCGCGTCAGCGCGACGCGGTCGCGGAGACCGAGCTTGTCGAGCACGTTGCTGCGGTGGCGTTCGACGGTCTTGTCGCTGATGTGGAGGACGAGACCGATCTCCTTGCTGGTCAGCCCCTCGGCGATGAGCTTGACGACCTCGGACTCCCGCGGCGAGAGCGGGTCCTCCGCCGTGGCGTCCGGGCCGCGCTCGAGGTACTCCCGTACCAGCGCCGCCACGCCGCGGGGATGCAGGAACGGCTCGCCGCGCAGCGCGGCGTGGCACGCCGAGACCAGATCGTCGTGTGCCGCCGACTTGAGCACGTATCCCGAGGCGCCGGCTCGCAGTGCCTCGAAGAAGAACTGCTCGTTGTCGTGCATCGACAGGATGAGCACCCGCAGGTCGGGGCGGTGCTCGCTGATCTGGCGCGCGGCCTGGATGCCGGTGAGCCGCGGCATGGAGACGTCCAGGACGGCGAGGTCCAGCTCCTGGGCCAGCGCTTGACGCACGGCGTCGGCGCCGTCGGCCGCCTCCGCGACGACGGCGAAGCCCGCCTCGGCTTCGAGCGTGAGGCGCAGTCCGTGACGCACCATCTGATGATCGTCGGCCAACAGGATGCGGACGGTTCGACCGGGAGGGACGGGCACGACCTCGAACGCTACGCGGTCAGCCCGCGACCCATGGCGCGACGTGGGGCTACGGTTCGAGTCGTGCGTGTCGCGACCGCGTTGCGATGCTCGGCAGCGGTCCTGCTGGGCGGTGGCATGGCCGCCTGTGGCCAGGAGGGTTCTGACGCGCCGGCGGGCGCGCGGAGCGCCGCCGACGTCGTCGTGCGGGTCGACGCAGACGGCGAGGGCGCCCGACCGCCGGTCATGCGGACGGTGCGCTGCCGGCCCATGGATCTCGGTCCGGGTTGCCGGGCGATCCGCGGAGCGCCCCCGGCGACCTGGTCACCCGTGCCGGCGGATCGCATCTGCACCCAGGTCTACGGCGGGCCTGAGCGGGCGCGAGTGACCGGCATGGTCGGTGGGCGTCGCGTGGACGCCGAGCTGTCGCGCACCGACGGCTGCGAGATCGAGCGCTGGCAGCAGCTCGCACCGCTGCTCGACCCGCTCGCCCGCGGGGGCTGACGCGGCTCACGGCACACGGGTCGACGCGGTCAGCGGGCTCCGTCCCCGCCGTCGCGGCACAGGTCGACGACCGTCTTGACGTCGTCCTCGCGGCGCTCGAGCGCCGCTCCGAGCTCGGACAGCCCGACGCGCCGGGTGATCATCGCCTCGAGCCAGGCGTGGTCGGCACGGGCCAGGGCACCGGCCGCCGTCTCGTAATGCCGGCGGGCGGCGTTGACCGAGCCGAACACCACGACGTTCTCGAGGACGAGCTCGCGGTTGAGTGCCCCGGCGTCCACCGGAATGCTGCGACCGCCGGGCGACACGCCGGTCAGACACACGATGCCCCCCGGGCCCGTGGCGGTGATCGCGTCGATCGCCACCTGCCCGACGCCGGTCGCCTCGACGATGACGTCGGCGTCGACGGCCGCACGGGTGAGGCCGTGGCCGTGGTACGTGGCGCCGAGCGCCGCGACCAGCTCCGGCTTGGGGCCGCCGGTGACGATGTCGACGACGTGCGTCTCGAGCCCGCGCTGCACGCTGAGAAGCGCGGCGAGCAGCCCGATGGGCCCCGCGCCCGTCACGAGCGCCACCCGCGGCGGCGCGCAGGACCGGGCGGCGAGCGCGTCGATCTCCGCCCAGGCCTTGGCGACGATGCTCGCGGGCTCCAGGAGGACACCGACGGTCTCGAGCTCGCCGGGAAGCGCGACGCAGAACTCCGGTTCGACGGACCAGCGCTCGGCGCCGAAGCCGTCGAGCTCCTTGATGCCCCGCTCGGTGTACCGCCCGTTGCGGCACGAGTCCCAGCGTCCCGCGGCGCAGCAGGCGCAGGGGACGGGATCGGGACGGCGCACGATGCCGGCGACGAGGTCTCCGGCGCGCAGGCCGCTGGCTGCCGGCGCCTCCCGGACGCGCCCGAGCGACTCGTGCCCGAGCACGAGACGGTCCCGGCCGGGGGGCGCCCAGCCGTAGGCACCGGCGACGATCTCGCGATCCGTCCCGCAGATGCCGAGCGCGAGCCCCTCGACCAGCACCGCTCCCGCTTCGGGTTCCGGCCCGGGGATCTCCGCCAGCTCGACCCCGGGCGAGCCGGGCCGGACGACGATCGCCCTCACCTCGCCACCTCGGCCCCGGATCCCTCCCGCCGGGTGCTGGCACGCTCGACGGCCGGCGCTCCCGCCGCTGCGTCGTCGAGCAGCAACGCGCTGCTGACGAGCGCGACATGGGTGAAGGCCTGCGGGAAGTTGCCGACGAGCCGGCCGGCTTGCGGGTCGTACTCCTCCGCGAGCAGCCCGACGTCGTTGGTGAGGGCGAGGAGGCGATCGAACAGCACGACGGCCTCCTTCCGGCGCCCCGTCACCGCCAGCGCGTCCACGAGCCAGAAGCTGCACGGCAGGAACGCCCCCTCGCCGGGCGGTAATCCGTCCGCGGCCACCTCGGTGCGGTACCGGAGCACGAGACCGTCCTCGACCAGCTCGTCGACGACGGCGTCGATCGTGCCGAGCACCCGCGGATCGTCGGCCGGCAGGAAGCCGACCAGCGGGATGAGCAGCGTCGCGGCGTCGAGCGCCGCCGACCCGTAGGACTGCGTGAAGGCGCGGCGCTCCTCGTCGAAGCCGCGTGCGCAGACATCGGCGTGGATGCGCGCGCGGAGGGCGCGCCACCGGCCGAGCGGCCCGTCGAGCTCGGTGCGCTCGACCGTCTTGATCGCCCGGTCGAAGGCGACCCACGCCATGACCTTGGAGTGCACGAAGTGGCGGCGTGGTCCGCGCATCTCCCAGATCCCCTCGTCCGGCTCCTCCCAGATGCCCTCGAGGTGCTCGAGGAGCGCCCGCTGGAGCGCCCATGCCTCCGCGTCGAGCGGCAGGCCGGCCTCGCGTGCCTGCAGCAGCGCGTCCATCACCTCGCCGAAGACGTCGAGTTGCCGCTGCGCCGACGCCGCGTTGCCGATCCGGACCGGCCGCGAGCCCTCGTAGCCGGGCAGCCAGTCGAGCTCCACCTCCGTCAGCCGCCGCTGGCCCGCCAGGCCGTACATGATCTGCAGGTCGGCGGGGCTCCCCGCGGCGGCGCGAAGGAGCCACGCGCGCCACGCCTCGGCTTCCTCGACCTGTCCGGCGTCGAGCAGCACGAGCAGCGTGAACGTGGCATCCCGCAGCCAGCAGAAGCGGTAGTCCCAGTTACGCGGGCCGCCGAGCTGCTCGGGCAGGGAGGTCGTCGGCGCGGCGACGATCCCCCCGGTCGGTCGGTAGGTCAGCGCCTTGAGCGTGATCAGCGAGCGCTGCACGACTTCCGACCAGCGTGTCGGCGCTGCCGGCGCTTGGAGGCCGGCCGTCCACTGCCGCCACCATGCCGCCGTCCACTCGACCGCTTCCACGGCGTCGATCGCGGGCGGCGCGGACTCGTGCGAGGCATGCCACGTCAGCACGAAGGTCTCTCGTCCGCCCGCGGCGACCGCGAAGCGCGCGCACGTCCGCAGGTCCTGGCCGCTCGTCAGCACGCTCGAGCGCAGACGGATCGCGTCCGGCCCGGCGACGGCGACGATGCCGTTCCCGCTGCGCCTGACCCACGGGACCGCCCGGCCGTAGTCGAACCGCAGGACCAGCTCGAGCTCCACCTCGACCTCGCCGGCGATGCCTTCGACGACGCGGACGACGTCCGGCGCATCGCTCCGTACCGGCATGCAATCGGTCACCCGGAGGACGCCGGTGTCCGTGACCCACTCCGTCTCGAGGACGAGGGTGCCCGGCCGGTAGCGCCGGCGGGTCTCGCGCACGCTGCCGGCCGGCGGAGCGATGCGCCAGCAGCCGTGGCGATCTGCGCCCAGAAGTCCGGCGAAGCAGGCGCCCGAGTCGAAGCGCGGCAGGCACAGCCAGTCGATGGAGCCGTCGCGCCCCACCAACGCAGCCGTCTGCGTGTCACCGATGAGCGCATAGTCCTCCAGCGGCAGAGCCACGGTCAGCCATCCACGTCCGCGCGCACCTGCAGGCGTCCGATCGGCAGGCCGTCCGGGACGGGGGCGCGGCCGCCCAACTGCTTCTCGAGCTCGTCCGCGATGCCCGCGCCGAGGCGGGCGTCGAGTTCGTCGTAGCGCAGGACGTCCTTCGTCGTCTCCGGGTCGGCTCCGCGCACGGCGAACAGCTTGACGCGGCGCCCGTCGACCTCCGCGGTGACGGCGCCCTGATCCGGCGCGAGGACCAGATCGGTTGCGCGGAGGCTGCGCCCGGCGGCGGTGAACTCGATCCCTCCGGTGTGACGCAGCTTGCCCCCCCTTGACGCAGGTGAGAAGCGCCCCGGCTCGATGGGCAGGCGGACACCCCCCGCGTCGGTCTTTCGGGCCGGGGCGATCGGACGCAGCTCGACGCCGACCGCGGACAGCACGGAGCCCGCGGTGGGCGACAGACGCAGCGTCGTCGTGCCGCCGGCGACCGAGACGGCCGCGATGGCCGGCTCGTCGTCTGTCGCCGGCGGCGTGTTGGGTGCGTCGTCCTCAGGGGCCTGGGTCGGGGCGGTCGTCGTGGTCGGCTGGGGTCCGGCACGGTCGCCGGAGTCGCCGTCGCCGCAGGCGCCGAGGACGAACGGGAGCAGTGAGCAACTGCCGAGGATCGTGGCAAGGCGGATCGCGGTCATGCCCTGCGTGTACCGTCGTCGGTCAAGGACGCCCGTTGCGCGTCGTCGGGCTGACGCGATCGTCACCCCCCGGACGTCGGTGCCCCGATCACGGCGACCACCGGGCAGCTTCTCCCCATGGTGAGCGAACCGGCCGGAGCACCGAGGACCGACGAGCGCGTCGTGTGCGTCCTGCGCTCGATACAGGACGGTGGACAGGCGCGGAAGCTCGTCGCGTTCGCGGGCGCCCTGGCGGACGGGCTCGGCGCCAGGCTCGCGCTGGTGGCTGTCGCGGAGGCCGTGCCGCCGCTCGCCGTCGCGCCGATGATGGGCGTGCCGATCGCCCTGGCCCCCGAGCTGCCCGGCCTGCACGAGCCACCCGCCGACCTGGCCGCCATCGCCGAGGCCGCCGGCGTGCACCCCGTCCACTGCCAGACGGCGACGGGAACCGTCGCCGCGGTCCTGCACGAGCTCTCCGGGCAGCCGTCCACCGCCCTGCTGGTCGTCGGCGACGAAGGGGACGGCGCGGCGTGGTCGGCGGTCACCGGCGCGCCCGCTCGCCGCGCGCTTGGCGACCTGCCGGTTCCCTTGGTGCTCGTGCCCGGCGAAACCGAGAAGCCCAGCGGCCCAGCGTGGCGCGTCGCGGCCGGAGTCCTCGAGGTCGCGCAGTCGAGGTCCGTGCTGGCGATCGCGGGTGCGCTGGTCCAGCGCCTCGGAGGCGATCTCCTGCTGCTCGTCGACGAGCGGTCGATGGATGCCACCGCCGCACTCGCCGAGCTGGTGCTGCCCGAGGACGCCGACCTCCGCGTCGAGCCGCTCGCGCATGATCCGTCCGGACGCCTCGACGCCGTGCTCGCCCACGGAGAGGCGGACCTCCTCGTCCTGGCCCCGCCGGAGCGCGGTCTCGTCGCGAGCGCGCTGCTCGGCTCGGTCTTCCACGCCGTCGCCGCGGGCGGGCACGGGGCGATCCTCGTGGCGCCGGAATCGGCGCGCGGTTGAGCGCCGTACCGGGGAGAAGGCTCACGAGATAAGACGGATCGCTTGAGTGGTGGCTCGGGGTGCGCACCCGTACGCGGTCTCCCCCATGGTCGCCGGCAGCTTCGCCTGGCATCGTCGACCTCATGCTCACCAGCTCGCGCGCCACGGAGGACGACCACGCCGACTTCTTCCGTGAGGTCGCCGTCGCCAGCGGACGCATCCACGTCTTCCAGGCCGACGCTGCACTCTTGGACGGCATGCCCGCGCGCACCGCCGCCGTCCTCACCCGGCGGGTGCTGGTCCCCCGGATGTGCCTGTCGCCGGGCCCGTGGGACCCCGCGCTTCCCCTGGGCGCCGAAGGGGAAGTCCTCGGCCTGCTCGTGCTCGACGGACTGCTGGAGCGCACGGCCGACGTCGGGTCGCGCTGCGCACCGGAGCTGCTGGGCCCGGGCGACCTCCTGCGCCCGTGGGACCACGATCCTGACAGCAGCGCCAGCTGCTCTTGGCGCGTGCACGAGCGCGCCGAGCTGGCCGTGCTGGACAACCACTTCAGCGCGGTGGCCTGCCGCGCGCCGCGCGTGCTGGCCAACCTGCTGGAGCGCACCGTGCACCGCTCGCAGGGCCTGGCGGCCCGTCTGGCGATCGGCCAGGTCCGCAGCGCCGAGCAGCGGGTGCTGTTGCTGCTGCAGGCGATCGCCGAGCGGTGGGGTCGCGTGACGACCGACGGTGTGCACATCCCCTTCGCCCTCCAGCACGACACGATCGGCCGCCTGGCGTGCATGCGTCGCCCGACGGCCTCGACGGCGCTGACGGCGCTGCAGCGCTCAGGGCGGCTGGTCCGCTGCGCCGACCGGACGTGGCTCCTGCCCGAGCACCCGGCCACCGCGTCCGTGAGGGCGACGGGCCCCGCGCTGCGAGCGGCCTAGCGCGGGATCGCAATTGTCTGCCGCCGAAGAGGCGTCGTTGACCCGCCCGAAGAGCCGCAGGACGCTGCATCTCGTCGATGTCGGCGTCGTGGCCTGGGTGATCGTCTGTGTGCTGCTCGGTCTCCGCCTGCACGACGAGGTCCAAGGCCTCTCGGGCCTGACGGTCACCGTCGACCGCGTCGGAGGCCAGCTCGAGCGCATCGGAGGAACCGTCGCCGGCCTCGAGATCCCCCTGCTCGGGGGCGAGCTCAAGGGTGCCGGAACCGACGCGCAGGCCGCAGGAGCGCAGGCGCGACAGCAGGCTCGCGTGGCCCGCGAGAGCGTCGAGGACGTCGCGTGGCTCCTCGCCGTGACCGTCATCGTCCTCGCGGTGTTCCCCGTGCTGCTCGCCTACGTCCCGTTGCGCCTGCGCTGGCACCGGAGCCGCGCCGCGCACACCACCCGTCCGCGGGCAGCGGAGCCACACGGCAACCAACGCGCGGGCTGAGCGACGGTGCTCGACCGGCTGACCGGTCTGGTGATCCGCCTGCGCTGGCTGATCCTGGGCGGCTGGGTCGCACTCGCGGTCGCCTGCGTGACGCTGCTGCCGACGATCCGCGAAGCCCAGGCCGGGGCGCTCGGGGATCTCGTGCCCGTCGACGCCGCGGCCATCGCGGCCGAGCAGCGCTCCGCGGAGCTGTTCGCGTTCCCCTTGCTGTCGCGGACCCAGGTGGTCATCCGCGACCCGGGCGGGCTGAACGCCCGCACCCTGGCAGCGACGGCCGCTCGGGTGATCGCGCTCAACCGGGGGGAGATCCCGGGGCTCCGGGCGATCGCGGGCGCCTACGTCATCGCGAACGTGACCGGCTCGGAGACGTTCGCACGCGAGCGGGGGACCACGCTGGTCATCCCGTTGCTCTACGGACCGGACGTCGGCCCGACGGAGCGCACGGAGCTGGCCGAAGGGCTCGTCCAGCGCCTGCAGCCGTTCGCCGAGGGCGCGAGCCTCGGGGTGACCGGGACGGTGACCGCGCGCGACGCGCAGGCCGACGTCATCGAGGAGCACCTGCCGCTGGCCGAGGTGGCCACGCTGGCGTTCGTGCTCGTCGCGGTGGCGCTGGCGACGCGTTCGCTGGTCGCCCCCCTCCTGAACCTCCTTGCGGTGGCCCTTGCCTACCTGGTCTCCGTCCGTCTGGTCGCGGCGGCGGGCGAGCGGGCGGGCATCTCGGTGCCCGCCGAGGTGCAGCCCGTGATGGTCGCCCTGCTGTTCGGCGTGGTCACCGACTACACGCTGTTCTTCCTCTCGCGCTTCGCCCGCGCCCTACCGGAGGTGGGTGGGAGCGGGCAGGCCGCGGCGCGACGCACCCTGCGTGAGTTGCTGCCGATCCTCACGGCGTGCGGGATGGCCGTGGCGGCGGGAACCGGCGCGCTGGTGTTCGCCGAGCTGGGCTTCCTCCGCGCCTTCGGTCCCGGCGTGGCCGCATCGGTGGTGATCGCGCTCGCCGCCTCGGTGACGCTCGTCCCGGCGCTGTGCGCCATCGGGGGGACGCGGGTCTTCTGGCCGCGCAGGCCCCGCAAGCGCGCGGCCGGCCGGACGCGGTCGACCCGCATGCTCCGCGCCGTCGTGCGCCGCCCGCTTCGGGTGGCCGTCGGGTGCGTCGTGGTGCTGGCGGCCATGGGCTCCGGTGTGCTCGGGCTGGACCTGGGAAACCCGCTGCTGCGCGGGCTGCCGCCGGACAGCCCGCCGCGCGCCGCCTACGACCAGGCCGCCGCCGGCCTGGCGCCCGGGGTGATCTCCCCGACGGTCGTCATCGTCGAGGGCGATGAAGTCGGGCGCCGCCGCGCCGAGCTGGCGCGCCTGCAGCGTCTGCTGGAGGCCCAGGCGGGCGTGGCGGCGGTCGTCGGGCCGGCCAGCAATCCGACGCAGCGCGCGTTCGGCGCCGTCCTGAGCCCCGACCGGGCAGGGGCACGCTTCGTCGTCTTCCTCTCCGACGATCCGCTGGGCGCGCAGGCGGTGCGCCGGCTCGGAGAGCTGCGAGAGCGCCTTCCCGAGCTGTTGCGGCGAGCCGGCCTGCCCGCGGCGACCGCGAGCCTCGCCGGGGACACGGCGCTCGTGCAGGAGACGATCGACAGGGCGGCGAAGGACATCCCGCGCATCGTGCCCGCCGTCCTGGTGGCGATCATGCTGGTATTGGTGATCCTGCTGCGCGCGCTCGTGGCACCGCTGTACCTGATGGCGCTCGCCCTGCCCGCGCCGCTGGCCGCGCTCGGCGTCTCCGTGTACGTCTTCGAGGGCCTGCTGGGGCAGCCCGAGCTGACCTACTTCGTGCCCATCGCCGCCGGCGTGCTGCTCGTCGCCCTCGGCTCGGACTACAACGTCTTCCTCGTCGGACGGGTCTGGGCCGACGCGCGTGCGCGCCCCCTGCGCGAGGCGATCGTGTCGGGCGCCGCGGCGGCCTCGCCGGCGATCACCGCTGCGGGCATCGTGCTCGCCGTCTCCTTCGCTGCGCTGGCGCTCGTCCCGGTCCAGGCGTTCCGGGAGCTTGCCTTCGTCGTCGCGCTCGGCCTGCTGATCGACGCGTTCCTCGTCCGCACGCTGCTGGTGCCGGCGGTCATCGCGATCGTGGGGGTGCGCAGCGGCTGGCCGGGACACGCGCTGCGCTCGGGTCGCGTGAGCGTCCCCTCCCCCGCCCCGGGCGAGCAGGCGACGGGCGAGGACCCGGACGCGACCCCCGAGCGCACACCCGCGCCGTCGGGCGCGGCGCCTCAGCCCGACGACGGCCCCACCGGGGAATTAACCCCGCCGGAAACGCAGGGATCCATGACACGGACCCGAACGTCGATCGCGGCGTTGGTCGCGCTGGCGGCGGCTGCCGTCGTCGTGGCACTCGGCTTCGAGCGTTCGGCTCAGACAGATCAGACTGACGATGGCGCACGCCCTGCACGAAGCTCGACGGTGCTCGGGGCCGCTCCTCCCGTCCGGTTGGAGGCTGCGGCGGTCAGCGACGCTCCGGGAACCGGCGCCCGGGCCTCTGAGGCGCGGACGGTCGAGCTCGGGTTGCCGGCGCCTGCGCGCTTCCGGCCGGGGAGCGCCGAGCGGGCGCTGGCGGAGTTCATGGACGCATGGCACGACCGCGCGTACGACCGGATGGCAGGGTGGACGACGCCGGCCTTCCGCGAGCGCTATGAGGATCCCGGCGCGGAACTGCGCCGGCGCTACGGGACGTTCCGCCTGCTCGGCTGGGCTATCCAACGCGAGCGACTCCAGCCGGTCCTCGCGCGATTCACCGTGGCGACCGCCTACCGCGACCTGCGGCCCCAGGTCGAGCGCGAGGAGCTCAGGCTGTTCGCCGTCCGGCTGGGCGGCCGTTGGGGGATCCCGCTCGCGTCGGACGACGCCGCCAGTGCGATTCCCGGGACGGGCTAGGGAGCGCACAGCACGACCAGGCGGCCCGGCGAGAAGCGCCATAGCCGGTCGCTACTCGCGGCCCTTGCGTCCGCGAGACGCCGCCTTGCTGCCCGCCGAAGCCACGGCGACAAGCGCCGACAGCACGACCACGACGAGAACGACGAACAGCAGCACGTACCAATCGATGCCGAGCACGGTCGTGGCGGAGGTCGATGAGATCGTCATGCTCCTGAGGGTCCCCGGTCTCGGCCCCCCGAACGGCCGGTGTCATGCGGCTGTCACGTCCGGCGGCTGACCGCTGGCGATCGCAGGTGCCCGTGGCGTGCAAAGCCAGGTGCAGGCCCCAACCTGAGGAGCGTCACACCATGTCACCGCAGACCGTCGTCGCGCAGAAGGAGTGTTGACATGCCTCTCGGCATCGGCGAGCTGATAGCCCTTCCCGCGCCGCGCGACGCACCCGCTGAACCCGCCGCATCACGGCGAATCGTTGAACGACCGCCACGGGCAACCGGGGAAGGGCCTCTGGGCGTCCTCGCTCGTGACCCTCGCCTTGCGCTTCGTGGGCGCTCTTGAGCGCGAGCCGTCACCCCCAACCGCGCGGCTGCCGGGCGAGCGGCACGGCCGAGCGTCTCGTAGTAGTGCCCCTGCCGTCTGGCTGGGCTCGGATCGGCCTTGTCGTCCATCGCGCGCAAGACGACGACGCGGGCCCCGGGAAGCGACTGGCAGCGCTCGAGCAGCTCGGCGAACCCGACGCCGCTCCACTCGCCGACGTACGACCAGCCCTGGATGCAGTGGTGCACCATCGCTGCGTGCGGCGAGGCATCGCCTGGAGATCTGCAAGGGAGAGCCGCAGCGGCGGCGCGACGAGCCCGCTGATCCGTTGGTGCTCCGCCCGCGGTGAGCTTTCGTGACGCCGCCGTGCCAAAGCGCCCCCGCGGCGATCAGCCCCGCAAGCTGGGGGAGAACGAAGAACCTCGCGGCGAACGGGACGAACGCCCAACCCGGACGCGCGCGTTCGATCCCGCTCGTCGCAGGTCCCCCGAAGGCGGCTCCTTGCTCAGGACACGCCGGGCGACATGGCCCGCCGCTGCCGCCTTCCGGGCACAGCGCGCCGCGATCGTGGGACGAGGAAGCCTTCGGGCAGGATGGCATCAGGATGCCGGCCCGCCGAGGAGGACGGGAGTGCCGCGTGGCCGTCGACCAGACCGACAAGGGAGCACAGCCGTTCGATCACCGACGAGCGTCGCACGGCGAAGACCTCGGAGCCGCCGGACGTGGTCGAAGCGGTTACAACGCAGCAGGCTCCTGAGCGCCGCACAGTCGCAGAAGGTGACTGCAGCCAGGTCGAGATGGACTTCGGCACCGTCCTTGCACGCCAGTCGAACGGCGGCCTCGAGCCGCGCCGAGGTACTTAGATCGAGCTCTCCTTCGACGACGAGCGTAATCGTCGCGTCCGGCCCGCGGCGGCTGGCCAGTGCGAAGTGCATGTCTGTCCTCCTGGTAGGGGCGCTCACTCCGACGATCATCCTCCGTCAGCGTGCTTGCACCATGGGTGCCATCCCCCATTGGGAGCAGCTCGTCAGGTCCGTGACGCAGCAAGTCGACGAGGTTCTTACGCAACCCCGGCCGAGCGACACAGACCTCAAGACGACGAAGGCGATCGGTGAGAAGACCGGCACGTCCAGTCCAGAGACGCCGGGGCTCAAACCTGCGGCCGACAAGCGCCGCTCAGTCGCTGCGCCCCCTCGCTCCGCGCCACGCCTGTCTCAGGCGTCGCCTGGCGCAACGCCGCGCGGCTCGCGACCGGCGGCGGCAAGGGGTAGGCACACAGCGCCTTGGGCTTGGTCACCTGCTCGAGCGTGAGCACGGCGGCGCCGGCCGCGTCGGACGCAAGCTTGACGGTGGCCACGAGGGGACACAGGGTGCTCCCGCCGGCGGTCGGCTCCCGCGGGTTCCCCGCTGTGTTCGCAGGGGTAATGAAGCTGACTCTCATGCGCTGCCGCCTCCTCCTGACGACCGCGGCTGCCGTACTCTTGGTCACGCCCGCCGCGGCCAGGCGGCGGAGTACACCGTGACCACCTGTGCGGGGCAACCCGCCGCCCTCGGCGGATGGGCGGCCTTAGTCGCGAACACCCACCCGGCGACGACGGCCGACAGATGCCAGCTGCCCGGCCCGTTTGCCGCGGTGCTCACCGGCCGCCAGCCTGCGCCTAGTCCGGGTGAGGTCGGTTGGGCGATCGAGGCGCCCCCGGCGACCTCCTTCGGGGGCTTGGTCCTCGCCCGCAAGGTCGCGGTCGCCGCCGGCGGCTATGGCTATCAGCTGCGCGAGACCGGTGCCGCCGGCCGCAACCCCTTAGATATCGAAGCCTGCACCGGGCCCGTGGCATGCGCGCCGATCAGCCGTCAGACCGCGATCTCGTGGCGGGCCGCGCGAGCGGGTGTGACGCGCTTGGATTTCCGCGTCTTCTGCCGGCCGACCCCCGAGGTACCCTGTGCCGCGAACACGCTGGGGGAGGCCGCCTCGGTCCGGGTCACCGCCGCCAACGTCATCCTCCGCGACCTCAGCCTGCCGCTGGTCTCCGCGCCGACCGGCTCGCTGGTCAGCGGGCCGCAGCCGATGACGGGCGTCCGTGAGGTCACGGCTTCGGCGGCTGACAGGGGCGGCGGCGTCGCCTCGTTCGGCCTCGAGGTCGACGGTCAAGTCGTGGGCGAGCAGCCCGTGGCGGCCACGAATTGTCGGGAGCCCTATCGCTTCCCCATGCCCTGCCCCGGCACCGCGACGGCGACGCTGGCGTTCAACGCCGCGTCAGTTCCCGACGGCCCCCACACCGTCCGGGTGTTCGCTCGTGACGCAACCCGCGCCAACGTCGGACACTCCGCGCCGTTCTCGGTGGTCACGAGC
Organism: uncultured Solirubrobacteraceae bacterium; assembly: GCA_902806205.1. Classification (GTDB taxonomy): domain Bacteria; phylum Actinomycetota; class Thermoleophilia; order Solirubrobacterales; family Solirubrobacteraceae; genus Paraconexibacter. The sequence continues at coordinate 91,132 of CADCVR010000001.1, forward strand.
GCGCGCGGCGCGATCAACGGCACGAACGGAGGCGACAACGTGGCGCTCGACGCACGCGCCCGCCCGATCGCCCGCCGCGGGCGCAAGGCGCCGCGTACGCGCAAGACCGTGGAGCTGCGGTTCGGTGGCCGCTCTGTCGTCAGCGGTCTCCTGCGCGATAGCGCCGGCCGGCCGGTCGGCAACGCGCGGCTGGTCGTCGCCTCGGCCGTGGACCGTGGCGTCCCCGTGTGGCAGGACCTGCCGGTCCCCCTCTCGACCGGAGTTGACGGAAGGTTCGTCCTCAGGTTGCCGGGCGGACCGTCGCGGCGGGTTCGGGTCTCGTACTTCGCGCGGGCCGCCGATACGCAGCCCACGGCGCGGTCGGAGGTGCGCCTGAAGGTCGCCGCGAAGGTGACCGCGCGTGCCACGCGACGGCGGGTGCGGCGCGGCGGACGCACCGCCTTCTCCGGACGCGTGCTCGGAGAGCTGAGACCCCCAGGCGTCCGCGTGGAGCTCCAGGCCCGGCAGGGCAGGCGCTGGCGGACGATCAAGACTGCCGACGCGGCTGCGGACGGCCGCTACCGCGTCGCGTACCGCTTCACACGCCGTGCCCGGGGATCGTTTGCCTTCCGCGTGCGCGTGCGGCACTTTCCGCGCTTCCCGTACTTCGTCGGCGCCTCGCCGTCGATCCGGGTGCGCGTGCGCTGAGCGACCAGGCGAATGATCACCTCGCGAAGGGCGGTGAGCCGGGCGGCGTGCACCGGCTCAGCCTGATGGCGTCCCTCCGCCTCAGGTGCAAGACATCGCCGCCCGCCGCATCGCGGCCGGCGGACAGGACAGCCTCGTGATCACGCTCGGCTACGCCGGGGGCGCGGCCGGCGTGCTGGCGAAAGGGCGCCGACGGCGGCGCTCAGCGTCGCGACCGTCGGCGGAGCTCCAGGTATGCCGCTCCGAGCAGCACGCCCAGCGCCAACCCGTAGAAGGCCAGCACCACTCCGGACACGTTCGTCCCCAGGCCGAGCCCGAGGCCGACCACCATCCCCACGAGCGCCGCCACCGACAGGGTTCGCATCAGGCTGCCCGCCCGGCCGGGCCGACCGCTTGCCGCGGCGCTGGCCCAACCGTTCCGTGCCGGCGCCTCACAGGCCGATCTCGATCGTCTGCCGCCTTCCTGACTCCCCGGTGATCTCCAGTCCAAGCGGGACGTTGCGGCGGATCTTCAGGGGAACCCGGAAGACGAGCGCCCGCCCGCCGAGCGTCTCGTCGGCGGCCGAGGCACTCTCGGGCAGGCACTCGTCCTCTCGCAGTTCACGCGGCCGGTAGGCCAGCGCGTTGTCGGGCGCCGGCTCGACGGGCTCGATCCGGGTGCCGAAGGCGTCCTTGAGCACGAACCGGTCGGTCGACACACGCGGCTCGCCCTCCTCGTTGCAGACGCGCAGGAAGACCCCCACCAGGAGCGGCCCCCCGGTGCGGTCGACATCGACGCCTTCGAGGATCGGGCGGTCCGGCCGCAGGCTCGGGTTGAGCTGTCGGGAACGGACGGGCGTGTAGGCCAAGCCGTCGAGCGTGACCGTCGAAGCCTCCTCGAGGAGCTCGTCGGGCTCCGTGCCGGGCCCGGCCGGGCCGGCCTCGTCGCCTTCGGACGGCCGATCCTCCGCACTGGGCAGGATGTCGTCGCGGACTCCGAAGCAGATCTCCCCGAACTCCGGATCGCCGGGCCTGGCGCACTTGCGCTCGATCCCGTCGAGGACGTCGACCACCCCGCGGTAGGCGGCGACCTGCTTCGGTGGTTCCGGAAAGACGGCGACGAGGTTGGCGGCGCGGCGGAACTCACCCCCGCCCTCGACCACGTCACTCAAACGCACTCCGTCCTCGGCGGCTTCGGCGGCCGCGGGAGTGGCGAAGACGAGCAGGTCGAACTTCTTGCCGAGGGGATTTACGGTAAGCCGTTGTCCAACGACCGGCTTCGGATCGAGTTCGCCGGCAAGCGCGTCTGACCGCCGCAGCACGTACTGGACCTCGAGGTCGCGGTCGAGCAGGTACTGCGCCTCGGCTTCGCTCACGAAGGCGGTCGCACGGCTCGGGCGGGCGTCGGTGGACGTCTCCTCCTCGTCACCGCAGCCGACCGCAACCAGGCCGGTGGCGGCGATCACCCCGACGGTGAGCATGGACGAGGCGAGGCGGCGCAGGCGCATACGGGACTCGTGCCCCGGAACCGGCTTCACCGTCGTCGCGCGTCTGGCGGCTGACCGCGCTGCATGAGTCGTTCCACGAGGCCGTCCCCGGCGGTGGGCGGTCCGGGTGCCGTCCGGGGCGTCGATCACCGGCAGCGAATCGGGGAGACGACTCATCTTCGCCGACCAGTAGCGACGGTGGCGGTCGTCGGTGAAGCGCCGGCGGACGAGCGGCACGGCGGCGGGCCGCACTCCGGCCGCCACCAGCAGGATGACGTCAGGCGGATGACGCTTCGGGTACCGGCGCGGCCCGGCGAGCATCAAGCTCCGGGCCATCGCCTCGCGCCTGCCGCCCCCCTTCGACCGCCGCGTATGGCGCAGTCCGCTGCGCGGTCCCTGGATGGCTTCGATCCTCAGCCTCGGGCTGGGGGTCCTCTTCACGATCGAGATCGTCACGGGCTACCTCTCCTACGTCGCCTACGCGCCCACGATCGGCGCCAACGACGTCGCCGGCGGCGGTCCCGACGAGGTGCTCTTCGGCTGGACGTGGTTCACCGAACCCGCGTGGCTGTACGGGCTCAACCAGAGCCTGCACGTGCTCGCCGGCGTCGCCGCCATCCCGATCCTGGCGGCGAAGCTCTGGGTCGTCATGCCGAAGTTCTACGCCTGGCCCCCGGCGCGCTCGGTGGCCGACGTGCTCGAGCGCGGCACGTACGCGCTGCTGATCGGCTCGAGCATCTTCCTCGTCTTCACCGGGCTGTTCAACATCGCCTACTGGTACCCCTGGTCGTTCGGCTTCGTTCAGGCGCACTTCTACGCGGCCTGGGTCTTCCTCGGGGCGTTCCTCGGGCACCTCGTCATCAAGTTCCCGGTCATGCGGCGGGCCTTCCGCGAGCGCGGCGTCCTGCGCCCCCTGCGTGAGGACCTCGCCGCCACCGAGCCCGAGCCCTACGACGAGGACACCAGCGCGCCACTGGAGCCAGACCCGCCGACGATCTCCCGTCGCGGTCTGGTCGGCGTGGTGGGCGGGGCGTCGGCCGTGATGGTCGGACTGATCGCCGGCCAGAGCATCGGGGGCTGGACGCGCAGCACGGCGCTGCTGGCCCCGCGCGGCCAGGACCCCGCGTTCCCCCTCTCCCAGGGCTTTCAGGTCAACCAGACGGCGGCCAAGGCGCAGATCACGCCGGATCTCGTCGGCGACGACTGGCGGCTCGCGGTGGTCGGCCGCGAGCGACTCGAGCTCACCCGGCAGGAGCTGCTGGCCATGCCGCAGCACACCGAGGACATTCCCATCCAGTGCGTGGAGGGCTGGGTCAGCTGGCAGACGTGGACCGGCGTCCGGCTGCGTGACCTGGCGCGAATGGCCGGCGTCACCGATCCCGACGAGCTGTTCGTCGAGTCGGTGCAGCCCGCCGGCGCCTTCGACGACGTCGTCCTGCGCGGGTCACGCGCGACCGACCCGCAGTCGCTGCTCGCCTTGAAGGTCAACGGCGAGGAGCTCTCGCTCGACCACGGCTACCCGGCGCGGATCATGATCCCCGCGTCGCCGGGCGTCCACCAGACCAAGTGGGTGGGGCGCCTGACCTGGAGGCCGTCGTGATGCGCCGCCTGGGGCGCCTCTACGGCCGCGACACCCCGGCGCACCTCGTGGCGATGCTCGTCACCTACGCGATCGCGGCGTACGGCATCTGGGCCATCTTCCAGGGCGCCGAGCCGTGGTCGGTGCTGCTGTGGCTCGGCGGCGCGATCGTCCTGCACGACTTCGTCTTCCTGCCGCTGTACACCGCGGCCTACCGCCTGGCGCGGCGCGCCGGCGGCGTCGAGGCCGACCGCCGGCGCCGCGTCATCGCGCTCCAGCACCTCGCGGTACCCGCGATGCTCGCAATCCTGCTGCTCCTGGCGGCGCTGCCGCTCATCCTCGAGCTGTCGACGGCGAACTACCGCCCGACGACCGGAATGACGCAGGAGCCCTACCTGGAGCGCTGGCTGGCCGTGACCGCGGCGCTGTTCGTGCTCTCGGGTGTCGCCTACCTGATCCGCGTGCGTGGTGACCACGCCAAGGCGGAAGACGCGTCCGCCGGCTGACCGCCACGTCGCCGCCTGCGGCGGCAATCACCACGAGCAACCAACCGTCAGGAGCTCGACCCATGGTGTCGTCGAAGACCGCAGTCGCACGAAAGGACGTCTGACATGCCCCTCGGCATCGGACTGACCGAGCTCATCATGATCCGACGGGCGGACGGTCCGGCGGATGGGTGCCGGCTCGCCGTCCAGTCACCGCGTGACAGGAGCCCGCCGCCGGCGCATGACGGTCGCTCTGGCCGACCGTCTTGTCGGTGAACGCGTCAACCCCGCGACGGCCGCGCGACCCCGGCGACCCGCTCAGGACCGCAGCGACGACCTCACCTGGTAGATCGACGTGAAGCCGTTCTGGAACCCGTTCCGTGCGGCCCGCAGGTACAGGCGCCACACGCGCACCCGCTCGGCGCCCGCCAGCCGCTCGGCTTCGTCACGGCGGGCGTCGAGACGCTCCGCCCAGTGGCGTAGCGTCTCCGCGTAGTCGGGGGCGAAACCCTCGACGTGGTGGGTCTCGAACCCCGCGCGCTCGAGGGCGAGCAGGACACGTGAGAGATGCAGCGGCACCGCGTCCGGAAACACGTAGCGCTCGGAGAACGGGCCGGGGGCGGCCCGGGTGTGTCGCAGCCGCGCGATCCCGTGGTTGAGCAGGCGACCGCCCGGGCGCAGCAGTGCGGCGAGGCGGAGGGCGTACTCGTCGGCCCGCGGCTCGCCGACGTGCTCGACCATCCCGATGCTGGCGATCGCGTCGAAGCGCTCGCCGGCCAGGTCGCGGTAGTCGGCGACCCGGATGTCGACCCGGTCGGCGACACCGGCCGCCTCGGCGCGAGCGCGGGCGACCTCCGCCTGGGGCGCCGACAGCGTGATGCCGGTGACCTGGGCGCCGTGCTCCGTCGCCGCCTGGACGGCGAAGCTGCCCCATCCGCAGCCCACGTCGAGGACCCGGTCATCCTGCCCCAGCCGCAGCTTCGTGCAGATCAGCGCGCGCTTGGCCGCCTGCGCCTCCTCGAGCGTCCGCGCACCCTCCGAGAAGATGCCGCACGAGTAGGTCATCGACGCGTCGAGGAAGAGCGCGAAGAAGTCGTTGGAGACGTCGTAGTGGTGGCGGACGGCACGTGCGTCGCGCGCAGGCGAGTGGCGGGGCCCGCGCGGGCGCAGCTCCACCTGTGGTGTCGCGGGCGCCTGCACACCGGCCGCTCGGGCGGCCGCCAGCCCGAGCCGAACGCGTTCCACCGGGCCGATCGTCGGCGGCTTCCACGTGTCGAGAAGCTCCATGACGGCGTCGAGGTCGTCGACGTCGAGGCCACCGGAGACGTAGGCGCGCACGAGGCCGAGCTGGCCCGGGGCGCGCAGCAGGTGAGCGATCGCCGCCGAGCTGCGGACGGCGAAGGTCGCCACCGGCTCACGCGTGGCCGGTAGCGTGCCGCCGTCCCAGAACGCCACGGCGAAGGGACGATCGGGGAGGGCCGGTCCCAGGGCACGCCTGAGCGCAAGGGTCCGGCGGCCTGCGGCGGAGGACGCGTTGCGGGTGGCCACGGGCTGCGACGCTAGAGCAGCGTCAGCCCCGGAGGCGTTCCGCGGGGCCGCTCTCCGCCCGCCGGGGACCGACGGACGGAGGAACGAGGCGTCCCGGCTCAGCTCTTCAGGAACTCAGAGACGATGGCGAGGACCTCCTTCATGGTGAGCGGCTCGTCGAAGGCCTCGGTGACTTGCACCGCATTGACCGTCGAGACCGACGGAACGTCGACCTCGTACTTGACCGTCTCGTCCATGCCCGCGTAGACCGGGGCCACCGCGGCCGGCACGCCGGGCTGATCCTCGGGGATCCACGGCTCCAGTCCCCGCAGGCGCCGGACCTGGGCGGCGTGACGGGCCTCGACGGAGTGGATCGTCAGCGCCGCCGTCAGGATCTTCGGGGTGCCGGCCAGCGCCGCCGCTTGACCACGATACGCGCGCTGGCCGGTGTCCTCGAAGGCCTGTGACAGCAGCATGAACGTCTTCTCGTCGTCGAAGGGCTCGAACTTGCCTCCGGCCGTGAAGTCGAACGTCGGCTTGTCGACCTTCTTGGCGCCGAGGGCGTTCTCGAGGAACTCCACGTGCTCCTGCTCGTGGTTCTGGATCGTCTTGAACGTCTCGCGGGCGTCGCCGGAGATCAGGCCGTCCTCGGTCAGGGCCGTCTTGTAGAAGGTGTTCTCGAGGTACTCGAGCGTCAAGGCGAAGTTCAGCACGTCCACCACTTCGGCGGGCAAGCTGCCGCCGTCCTGGGCGAAGGCACTGCGGGCCATGGCGCCGAAGGCGATCGGGACCGTGAGTGCCGCGGCCGCCACGCCGCAGGTGCGCAACGCGTCGCGCCGGGAAGCGAGTTGCTCGGCGACGTCCGGATCGACGTCGGCGAGGATGGGGGTATCGGGATTCATCGGGTGACTCCTCTAGCTCGGGACGTTGGTGACGGCGATGCGCGTCTTGATGAAGGGCTGCGCTGCCTCCAGGACCTCGCTGGGTGACATGGCCTGGTCGAAGGCCGTCGGCGCGAAGCTCTTGCCGATGAGGTCGTTGATGGTCGACGCGTGCCGGGCCTCCACGGAGACGATGTCGCCCGCCGCCATCAACGGGACGGCGCCCAGGGGACCCTTGAGGTCGATCAGCGCGGCTGCGCCGTTATAGGCCGCGACGCCGAGATTCTCGAAGACCGAGGCGGTCTCCAGAACGCTCTTGCGGTCCATGAAGTCGATGGCCGAGAACTCGGGCTCGAGCGCCGGGATCGCCTTGTCGCCCAGCGCCGTCTTGAAGAACTCGCGGTGAGCGAACTCGTGGCCCTTGAGCGAGTCGAGGACCGAGACCTCCTCCTTCGTCGCCCCGGGGAAGGGGTTGTTGCGCGCCTGCTCGTAGAACGCGGCCTCGAGTTGCTCGAGCGCGTAGGCGTAGTTGACCACCGTGAGCGGATCGGAGAAGTCGAGCGTGAGGTCGGCCTTCTCCTCGGTGGTCGCCTGTGGCGGCGATTGCGTGGCCGTGGGTTCGTCGTCGTCGCCGCAGCCGGCCAACACGACTCCGGCGAGCGACGCGCCGCCGAGGCTCAGAAAAGCGCGACGGCCGAGCATGGGGTCATAGACACGGGGGTGGGACATGGAGCACCTCTTGGTCAGGGGACAGGAGGATGGTTCTCCGCCGAGGGGTGACGCGGAGCTCTTGCGTCATCCGCCGGACCTGCCCGTACCGACGCTGGCGCGCCGCCGCTCTCGAGCCGGGTGTCAGGGTGCCGGCCGTCCGCCTGGGACGACCAGGCGCACCTGGGTGCCCTGGGTGTCCCCGCGGGGCACGATCTCGAGGTCGGCCTGGACGGCGATCGCACGCTCACGCATCGAGCGGATGCCCGTCCCCGCCCCGGGCGCGCCGTCGAACCCCTCTCCGTCGTCGCGGACCAGCAGCTCGACCGACGTACCGCAGGAGCGCAGCGTCAGCTCGAGGGCGTACGGCTTGGCGTGGCGGAGGGCGTTGGTCATGCTCTCCTGCGCCACGCGGTAGACCACGAGCTCCGACTCCCACGTCAGCGGCGGGAGGTTGCGCTCAAGATCCCGCCTGATGGTCAGACCCGTGTGATGCGCCAAGCGCTCTGCCAGGTTCGTCAGTGCGGCCACGAGGCCGAGGGTGTCGAGCGCCTCCGGCCGCAGCCGGCGCGCCATCTCGCGGGCGTCCTCGACGGTGAGCAGGACATCGTCCCGGACGCCACGCAGCTGCTGGCCCGTGGCGGTGTCCGTGACGGCGGCGACGCGGTCGAGGTGCAGGGCGATCGCCGTCAGCGACTGGCCGAGCTGGTCGTGCAGCTCTCCCGCGATCCTGCGCCGCTCGGCTTCGAGCTCCACCAAGGCGCGCCGGCCGCTGGCCGAGCGCTCGTCCTCCAGACGGTCGAGCATGTCGTTGAAGGTCTCTCCGAGCACGGTCACCTCGGACGGCGGACCGGTGACCGGCGCGCGCTGCCCGGGCTTCATCGGATCGATGTCGCGCATGAGGGCCGTCAAGCGCACGAGCGGTGTCACCGCGCGGCGGAGCAGGAGAAGGTTGATCGCGAGCATGACGATCAGCCCGCTGGCAAGCACGGCGATGCGCCCGTTGGCCGGTTCGACGGTCAGCACGACGCACGCGACCGCAAGCACGGCGGCGTTGGGAACGAAGATCCGCCACAAGAGGCCGATGTACCGCGGTGTCACCCGACCATCCTCCCGCATGCCGGTCCCCGGTCGTGCGCCCGGGTTCGTCGATGAGGTCGGCGCCGCTGGAGTCCATGAAGGTCACGCGCCGAAGGTCCAGCACCACTTCCGCGAAGCCGGCGTCGCGCAGCTCGCCGATGTTCCGCGCGAGCGGCTCCGCCGACGCCAGGTTATCTCGCCGCTGCGGAACGACGAACACGCGGCGGCGATCGGGCCAGACGGCGACGTCCGAGGCGCCGTCGGAGCCTCGCGTCTTCACGCTGCCACGCGTTATCGTGGGCAGGGGCATCGCTGTCCTTCGAATCGGGTCGATCGATCGACCGTACTCCCCGGTCCGGCGACGGGCACCCGGACGTCATCCGGCGGACCGCCCCGACGTGCCCCGGCTGCGTAATGTCGGTGATGCGGTGCGCGTGGTGCATAGTCTGCCCACGCGGCATCGACGCCGGAGGGCCCCGAGCAGACGACGAGCGCAGCAGGGGACACCCGGCCGCAGCGAGGTCCTCCAGCTGACCGGGAGCACGGCGAACGGTCCCGCTCAGTTCACCATCCACCCTGACGCATGGCATTGACGCCCCGACGACGCAAGCGCACCGCTTCCGGCCGCTCCGGCCTGACGCTGTACGTCCTGACCTGGGCTCTTGGCGCGACGGTCGTCGCCGTGGCCGCGCTCGCGCTGCTCGGGCGGGGGGACCGTGACACGGTCGCCCTTCCGCCGATCCGCCAGATCGAGCTGTCGTCCGCGGCCAGGGCGGCCGGATGCACGCTGGCCGACGGCGACCGGGGACCGGAGGTCGGCCTGCCACGGGACTCCCCGGCGCTGCGGCGGCCCGCGCGAGCCGGCGTCTACGAGCAGCCACCCGACCCTTCGCTGCTCGGGGCGGCGTTGCGACGGGGGCTTGTCGTCATCCAGTACGGCCGGACGCTCGCGGACGAGGAGGTGGAGCGGTTGCAGGCTCTGCAGCAGACCGTCCCGGCCGGCACGGTCCTCGCGCCCGAGAGGATCCGGACCCGCTACGAGGTGACGATCGCCGGCTGGCGCCGCCTGCTGGCTTGTCCACGCTTCACGGACGCGACGGTCGACGCGATGCGGCTCTTCCGGGGGCGGTTCATCGGGTCAGGGCCCGACCGCTCAGGTTGAGGGTTCGCTGCACCGGCGCTGGGGTCGCGCGGCCACGCCGAGCCGAGCCCGGGGCACCGCCTCCTGAAGAGCCCGCGAGCATGGTGACCGTCGGCTTCGTGTCCGGCACCGGACAGCGCTGCGGGATTCCGCGCGCAGCAGGGCATGTCGGCCCGATGGGTTCCGTTACCCCTGCCGCCACCCTCGACCCGCGGTGGCGAGGATGAGCCGGTCTCCGCAGCCGGCGGATCTCGATCGCGCCGACCCGGCCGCCGTCCCGTCCGTCACGCGACGCACCGAGGTGCTCACGGGGAGCACGGGCGGTGCGCTCGTCGGCGCTTGGCTGCTCGTGGCGCTCGCGTTCGCGCCGCCCGCCGACGTGCTTGCCGGCATCCTGCAAGGCGGGGTCGGCGTCGGCGCGCTGGCGGTGGCGGCGCTCCCAGGAGCGCGGCGGTCCCCGGTCTGCCACCGCGCCGTCGCGATCGCCGCGCTGGCGATGGCGATCGTCGGCGGAGCGCTGAGCACCGGCTTCGCGCAGGGGAACCTCCTCTTCAGTGGCTTCGTCATCGCGGTGCTCTCGATTCTCGCGGCCCGAGCGCTGCTCTCGGCACGCGTAGCGCGGCGCGGCGGGTCGGCCTCCACCGTGCCAGCGGTGACCGGGGTTCGCGGTGAGCGCAGTCAACCGTCGCGTTCGGCCCGCTCGCGGCGTTCCTCGAGCAGGTAGGCGCCCACGGTTCCCGCGAGGGTCGCCACCAGGACGAGGCCGACGCCGAAGCCGAGAAGCATGACCAGCCGCCCGGGCGCCGTCTCCGGCACGGGATCGCCCTGCATGGCGACCACGGTGATGGCGGCCCACAACAGCGCGTCGCCGAAGGAGGCGAACGTCCCGCGCCCGCGCTCGGCCAGCCAGGCGAGCTCGGCGACCGCCAGGCAGGCGACGCACGCCACGGCGGCCAGGAAGCTCGTGCGCGAACGCAGGAGCTCGCGCGCCACGCCGGCCGCCCGGTAGGACGTCGACACCACCCTGGCGGCCGGCAGCGCGCGCCCGATCCGCAGCAGCGCGCCGAAGCGCAGGAGCCGCAGGGCGGGAACGAGAAGCATGAGCACCGAGAGCCAGTTGCGCCGCAGGAAGCGCACGGTGGACGGGGCGGCGACGAGCTTGGCCGCGAAGTCGAGCAGGAAAACGCCCCAGATCGACCAGGTCGCCGCGTCCACGATGCGCGACCAGGTCGGCGACAGTTCAGGATCGGCGAGCTGGAAGGCCGCGAGCAACGCGAAGATGACGCCGAAGAACGCCATGAACGGATCCGAGCGCTCGGTCTGCCGGGCCAGCCAGCGCTCGAAGCCGGGCTCGTCGCGGTCGCGGCGCGCGGGACGGCGACCCGGGAGGCCGAGCTCCTCGACACTGCCGAGACCGCCTGATCTTTGCAGCGTGCGGGCCGCGAGATCGCTCGTCACGGCGTGTCCGACGCGGCCACCAGGTCCAGGCACGCTCATCGCCAGCACCGTAGCCCGGCGTCGCCGCGGCGGTCTCCGGGCGAAACCGAGAACGGCCGCGCTCGGCTGAGGGCGGCCGTTCTCGCTGGACGGAGCGCTGAGGCGTTTTCAGCGGCGCCGCGGCTTCTTGAGGACGCGGAAGTTCGCGGTCCGCGTCACGCCGGTGCGCCCGTTGGCGGCGGGGGTGGCCCGCAGGCGGTAGAGGCCGGGCCCGAGCGTGCGGCCGGCGATGCGGCCCGCGAAGCGGAAGGAGTCCAGGCCGGCGGCACGGGTTCGGACGAAGCCGCCGGACACCCGCACGTACCGCGAGCAGCTGGGCCGTTTGCGGTTGGAGCGACGGGACTTCACGCAGCGCCCGCCCACCCTGCGTCCTTTGACCTTGCGTTGAACGATGAACCGCACGGTGGCCGCGACGTTCAGCGTGTAGCGCAGCTGGCTGGTGGTGCCGGCTCCCCGCTTCGCCGGTCGGAACCTCGGCGGGCTGAAGCGCAGTCCGGAGATCACGGGCGTGACCGAGGCTGGAGGCAGGGGCGGTTTGGGTGGCGTGGCCTCGTTGACCCTCACGCTCCTCGTGGCTTCTCTCGCGTTTCCGGCGAGGTCGCGGAACGTGAGCCTGACGGTGTAGTTGCCCGAGCTCGGGAACCTGAACACCGCGCTCGGTCCGGACTGGCCGGGCAGGCCGGAGACGCTCCACCCGTAGCCGGCCGGGTCGACGCCCACGCCGCCGGCGTTGTCGGCGACCTGGGCGGTGAACGTCGTCGGCTGTCCCACCGTCGTGGTGCCGGGGCCGCCGATCGTGCCGGTCGGCGCGACGACGTCGGGGATGACGTTGGCGTTGGAGGACAGGATCAGCTTTCCGCCCGTCCCGCCGACCGCGGCGTCGGCCGCGCTGGCGAGGCTCACGCTGCGCCAGTTCTGTGTCGCCACCGTCCCGCCGGCGGGGTCGAAGAAGAAGGTGGTGCCGTCGATCGACGTGACGATCATGCCCGCCGAACCGACCGCCGTCACCGTGCCGCCGTTGTAGTCGACGGCCTCCCCCCGCGTCAGGTCTCCGCTGTCGCGGTCGGGAGTGCCGATCGCCCAGTCGTCGTCCGTGTTCCAGCCGTCCGTGGTGCGGGAGTAGTAGGACCCGCCGTCACCGTCAGGCGTGACCGCCCACTGCCGGTTGGGGTTGGCCGGATCGCCGGCCGCGCGGCGCGTCGCCTGGAAGCCGTTGCCGGCGCTGCCCGGCTTCCTGGTGGCAGCCGAACTCAGGGCGTTGGAGGAGAAGAAGACGTCCCCGAAGTTCTTCGAGATGAAGTACACCGCGTCGGAGCCCGGCACCGGGAAGAGGTCGTCGATGTCCGTGCTCGACCCGCTCAACCGGCAATTGTCCCCGTCGTCGTTGGTGTACTGAAAGCCGGCCGCCGTGCTGCCGACGTTCGCGGCCGTCGCACCGGTGACGGTGCGGTAGACCTGCGTCCCGCCCGCGGCGAGCCAGACGCGCGAGCTGCCCGCGAAGCGGACGGCGTCGACGTCACCGATCGGCTGATCCGCAAGATCGCACCGTCCTTCGTCGGTCTGGCGTCCGCCGGTGATGCCGGGAACCGCGGCCCAGGTGTCGCCGCCGTCGGCGCTGCGCATGATCACGCCGTTGGTGCCCACGGCGAAGCCGACCTGCCCGCCGTCCTGGAACTCGATGTCCCGGAAGACCGTCGCGGGATTCGACGCCTTGAGCTGGAAGACGCCGCCGACGCGCTTGAAGATCTTCCCTGCCCCCGTCGTGAACCAGAGCCGGTCGGGCCCCTGGTACTCGATGGCGGTGATGTCCTCCGTCGTGTTCGACGGCACCTCGGTCCAGGTCGCGGCCTGGGCGCCGGGCGCGAGCGCCGCGAGCGTCGCGACGGCGACGAGCGCCGAACGTCGCAGATGCGACATCGGCGGCCTCCCGGGAGGTTCGGTCCAGCTTGCGGATGCTTCCCAACGCGCCATCGGTACCCCCGGGGTCGACTCGAGATCCGGCCTGCTGCGAGGAGCTTGGCCGCGGCGCCTCGAAGCTGGCAAGCGATTTCAGGGGAAACCCTGAGTTCGCTTGTCACGCGCGCGAGCAGTGCTCTTAGTTCGCGTCGACACCAATCGGATCGGAGAGCGTCAGCGTGAAGCGCAACACAGGGCGACGACGGTTGCCGGGAGTGGTCGACGCCGAGATTCGCAACGCCGCCGTTGGCTTCCTCCGAGTGCTGACCATCACCGCCCCCGTCGCGTTGGCGTTGGCGCCTGCGACGCCCGCGACCGCGCTCGAGCAGGCGCTGACCGCCGCAGACGGCGCTCCGGGCGACCTCTTCGGCGTCTCGGTGGCGATCGACGGCGACACGGCCGCCGTCGGCGCGTCTCGAGCGGACCGTGACAAGGGCGCCGTGTACGTCTTCACGCGCTCGGGCGACGGCTGGGCACAGACCGCGAAGCTGACCGCCGCAGACGGCGTCACGGGTGATTCCCTCGGCCACTCGGTCGCGATCGAGGGCGACACGCTCCTCGCCGGAGCCCCCGACGACGACGTCGGCGGGCGGAAGGACCAGGGCTCGGTCTACACGTTCACGCGCACGGGCGCCGCGGCGCGCGCCCACGCCGCGAAGCTGACCGCCGCAGACGGCGCCGCGCGTGATTCCCTGGGCGTCTCGGTTGCGATCGAGGGCGACACGCTCCTCGCCGGCGCCCCCGGCGACGACGTCGGCGGCCCGGGGGACCAGGGCTCGGTCTACACGTTCACGCGCACGGGCGCCGCGGCGCGCGCCCACGCCGCGAAGCTGACCGCCGCTGACGGCGCGGCCACCGACAGCCTCGGCTCCTCGGTCGCGATCGACGGTGACACGATCGTCGCCGGTGCCCCCGGCGACGTCGCCGGCGACCGCCTTGGGGAGTTCAGCCGCGAGTTCGACCACGAGGGCTCCGTCTACACGTTCACGCGCACGGGCGCCGCTGCGCGCAGCCAGACCGCGAAGCTGACCGTCGCAGGCGGTGGCTCGGAGAGTGAATCCCTCGGGACGTCGGTGGCGATCGCCGGCGACACGATCGTCGCCGGCGCCCCCGGCGACACCCTCGCCGGCAACGCCCTCCAGGGCTCCGTGCACACCTTCGCGCGCACGGGCGCCGCGGACCGATTCGCCACGGCGCAGCTGACCGCTTCTGACGGAGCCCCGAACGACGGCCTCGGCACGTCGGTGGCGATCGCCGGCGACACGATCGTCGCCGGCGCCCCCTACGGCGGTCCCAACGGCCGGGGTTCCACCTACACGTTCGCGCGCACGGGCGCCGCCGTGCGCACCCCGACGGCGAGGCTGACGGCAGGCGACGGCGCTATTCGGGCCTTCCTCGGCACGTCGATGGCGATCGACGGCGACACGATCGTCACCGGCGCCCCGCGGGGGAAGATCACCTGCAACACGCATCCGGGTTCTGTCTCGGTCTTCCGCGTGCCACCTGGCGCGCCGCCACACGGGCTGGGCGGGCCCGCGCGGCCGGCCGTGAGCCAGTTCGACTTCCCGCGCAAGATCACGGCCGGAAGGCGCGGCCGCTTCGAATACGCTCTCAGCGCCGCGGCGCGCGTCACGATCGTGATCGAGCGCAGGGTGCCCTTGTCGGGGCGCCGGGCCGCTGGCTGCATCACGCCGAGACGCGGCCTCAAGCGCCGGGGCACGCTCGACAGCACGGGCCGCCCCGGCAAGAACACGCTTGCCCTCGGCGGCCGGATCAATTCCCGACCGCTCGCGCCCGGCTCCTACCGCGCCTCGATCACCGCGACGAACGCGGCCGGCACCTCCGCTTCCCGCGCGGTCAGCTTCCGCGTCGTGGGGGCGCGGGGGCGCCGCTGAGGCGATGCCGACGGCGAGCGGCGATGACCTCCCACCAGAACGCCTTCACGGGACACTCACGCACATCGCGTAGGCGGTGATGGACCAGTTGTCGTTCGTGGCTTGCTCTTCGAGCGCGTTCACGGTGACGGATCCTGGGACCGTGGTCTCCGGAGAGGGGATGATCGAGTCGATCACCACGTCGGTGACGAAGCTCGTCGAGGTGGCACCGTTCTTGGCGCCGGTGATGTTGGCGCCCGTGCCGATCACCCGCTTGCCCGCCGGACAGGTGGCGACCACCAACTTGGGAGAATCGGAGTTTGCCGCGCTGTCGGTCCTCACGCGCTCGAGACCGCTGACGCCCGCCGGGCCCTGTGCGCCTTGCGGACCGGCGACCGCCGGCCCGGCGGGCCCTGTCCTGCCCTGGCGGCCGGGTCGTCCGCGCGGCAGCCGCGCGTCGTCGAAGTCAGCAGCGACGAGCGACCCGTCCTTGATGTCCTTGCTGCGCACCTCGTTGTTGCGGATGTCCTTGCTTCGCACGCTGTTGTCCTTGATCTGTGGGCTCCCGATCGACCCGGTGGCAACGGCATACGACGTGCCCCCCAGAGCGATGAACAGCGCCAGGTAGGCCACCACGGTGGCGTGGCGCGGCCGGTAGCGGCGAAGAGCATTCATGGTGGTGGGGACATTCCAGGGGACGGCGGTGCACCGCAACGAAGTTCAGGGAGAACCCTGAGGTGCTCGGTCGTCCACCGCCAGCAGCACTTCGAGCGCGTCCGACCGCCGGCGGGGGCGGTGCTCGTGGCGTTGGCTGCCGGCCAGCCCGTCGAGCCGGGCAAGGCGCTCGGCCAGCGGGGGATGGCTGGAGAACAGCCCCTTGCTCTTTCCGCCCACGACCCCGGGCGGGACGATGCACATGTGGGTGACCGGGTTGAGCGAGCGCTGCGGCGCCACCCCCGAGTCGGAGATCCTGCGCAGCGCCGAAGCGAGTCCCTGCGGGTAGCGCGTGAGATCGGCGGCCGTCGCGTCGGCCAGGAGCTCGCGCCGCCGAGAGACGGCCAGCCGCACCACCAGCGCCGCGACCGGCGCGAGCAGGACGGCCAGGATGTAGACGACGCCACGCACGACGGCGAACCACCACGGGCCGTCGAAGTCGAGGAAGTCGAAGCGGAACAGCAGCTCGGCGATGAGCGCGACCGACCCGGCGAGCACCGCCGCGTAGGTCATCACCCGTACGTCGAGGTTGCGGATGTGCCCGATCTCGTGGGCCACGACCCCCTCGAGCTCCTCCTTGTCGAGGCGCTCCAACAGCCCCCGTGTCACCACCACCAGCGCCTGCTCCTCGCTGCGCCCCGCCGACAGGGCGTTCGGGGACCGGTCGGGGGAGAGATAGACCCGCGGCATGCGGATGCCCGCGGCGATCGCCATCGTCTCGACGGCGTCCCAGAGCTCGGGGGCCTCGTGGCGGGACCTGATGCACCGGCCTCCGGCGACGGAGGCGGCAAGGTCGTCGCCGGCGACGAGCGTGAACAGCGTCAGCAGCGAGGCGGCGATCGCGTAGACCGCGAACACGACGAGGTTCAGCTCGGGACGCCACCCGGCCACCGCGAACGAGACCGCCGCTCCCATCAGCGCGTAGATCAGGAGGAACCCGACGAAGAGCAGGACGCTGCGCCGGCGGTTGCTGCGGAGCTGGTCTTCGAGCAGCACGTGCGCTCCCTCGAAGTCAGAAGGCCGCGCTCGGCACGGCCGCCTGTGAGCGGTCCTCGAGCTCGAAGAACTCGCGTGGCTCGAAGTTGAACACGCCGGCGACGAGGTTCGGCGGGAAGCTGCGGATCTTGGTGTTGAGCGCCTGCACCGTGTCGTTGTAGAAGCGCCGTGCCGCCCGGATGCGGTCCTCGGTGGCCGTCAGTTCGCGCTGCAGCTCGAGGAAGTTCTCGCTCGCCTTGAGGTCGGGGTAGCTCTCGGCCAGCGCCAGCAGCTTTCCGAGGGCCTGCGTCAGGCCGCTCTCGGCCTCGGCGCGCCCGGCGGTGCCGCTGGTCTGGATCGCGGCGCCGCGGGCCCGTGTCACGTCTCCCAGCGTCTCGCGCTCGTGGGATGCGTACCCCTTCACCGTGTCGACCAGGTTGGGGATCAGGTCGTGGCGTCGCTTGAGATGGACGTCGATCTCGGACTCTCCCTCGTCGGCGGAGACCGACAGCGAGACCAGGCGGTTGTACGTGACGACGGCGTAGATCGAGACGAGCACGACCAACGCGACGACGATGAGAAGTACTGCGGTCACCCGTTTCTCCTCGATTGATGCCCCACAGGTCAGAGGGCCGGGGCCTGCGCCGCCGGCCGCTCTCCGTTGGTGCTCTGGGCGGCCGATGGCCCCGCTTCGCCGCGCGAGCCTGCCTGCAGATAGCGCAGCACCGCCAGCACGCGCCGATGATCGTCGGCGGCCGCCCGCAGACCGAGCTTCTTGAAGATGGTGCGGACGTGGGACTCCACGGTCTTCGGGCTGAGGCAGAGTGCGTCGCTGATGGCGCAGTTGGTGCGCCCCTCGGCCATGAGAGCGAGGATCTCGCGTTCCCGCGCGCTCAGGCAGGTGACCGGCTCGGGTGGACGGCGTGAGGCCCGCAGGCGCTCGATCACCGCACGGTCGACGAACGTGCCACCCGTGGCCACGACCTCCACCGCGCGCACGAGTGTGGCCATGTCGGGGATGGGCTCCTTGAGCAGGTAGCCGGCGCTTGTCGGCCGGCGGCTGACGAGCCGCACCGCCAGGGTGGGATCGAAGTAGCCCGAGAGCACGAGCACCCCGACATCGGGATGACGCAGCTTCAGGACCTCGATCGAGGACAGCCCTTCGTCGTGGCCGATCGGGGGCATCGGGATGCCGACTATCACGACGTCGGGCTCGGTCGCCGTGATCGCGGGTCGCAGGGCAGCCGCATTGTCGATCTTGGCGACGACGCGCACCGCCTCGTGCTCGAGCACGGCGGCGATGCCTTCGCGGAGAAGCAGGGAGTCTTCCGCGATCAGGACGGCGGTCACGCCGCAAGCTTCAACGCCCGCCGTCGCCCCTGAAACCCCCCATAGGCGTGGAGCTCGCCCCCCTTGAACGCGCTTTCAGTCCGTCGCCGCCACGTGACCATTCAGTCGGCGAGATCGCCACGAGTCACGACGGCGCCGGCCAGTGCCCGCCGAGCCAGCTCGGCGCGCTTCTGGTTCTGCGGAAGGTCGGGCACCTCGAAGGCGTCGAAGAGCGCCCTCAGCCGGGTGCGGACCCCGTCGACCGAGAGGTGCAGCTCCTCGGCGATCTGGCGGTTGGACGACGGGGTTCCGAAGCCCCCGGGCGCAGCGAGCGGCCGGCAGAGCGCCACGAGCACGCGCCGCTGACCGTCGGTGAGCCGCGCCAGCGCTGCGGCGTCGTCTGCGGCGGCGGTGTCCTCCGGCGCCTCGGCGGGATCGCGGAACAGCACGTCGGTTCCTCCGAACCGCAGCACGTCCCCGTCGCTGAGTCGGCGCCGGCCCGCGACGCGCGTCGCGTTGAGGAACGTGCCGTTCCGCGACAGCCCGTCGTCGACGAGCGTCCAGTGCCGGCCGAGGCGCTCGAGTCTGGCGTGGACCCGCGACACCTTCAGGTCCCAGTCCAGTGAGAGGTCGCTGCCATGGCGCCCCACGGTCAGCGACGAGTCGTCGAGGGCCAGCAGGCGCTGAGCGCCCCGCGGATCGCGGAGAATCAGGTAGGGCACTCCGCCGCGGTCGGCGGCAAGCCGCTCGACGAGTTCGGCCGGCGTGCACTCATGGCGGGCGAACATCTCAGCGCTCAGTTGATCAGCCGCAGGCCGCTGGGGTCGAGGGCGTAGTCGTGGATCAGCTGAGGCCCTCCGCCGGGGTTGAGCCATCGCAGCCGCACCAGTCGGGTCGAGGCGAACCCCTGCTCGAGGTCGGCAAGCGCACCGCGGGGATTCGCATCGGGGACCGGGAGTCGCGCCACGCGCCTGCGACCCCGCAGGAGGTCGACGGCAAGGCGCCCGCGGAGGCGGACGAGCACCACGCGGCCGTCGGCACCGCCGGGCAGCTCGACCTCCTCGGCGTCGAGCACTCGCCCGGCCGGGGCTTCGCGCGCCCGCTCGCCTTCGAGGGCGCCCACTTCCGGCGGGAGGCCGGCTCCCGGCGCGATGTCGGCACGGAGCTGCACCTCGCCCGCCGCGCGGTGCGGGTTCCGGCTGGGCGTCCGAGGCGCGCGGGTGATCTCCAGAGGCCCGAGCCAGCGCAGGGTTGTCGCTTGGCCGGCAGGGCGCACACCGACCCCTGCCCCGGGTGTCAGCTCAACCCCGACGTGGTCGCCGCGGCGGACCGGCACTCGGGCTTCGAACGCGTGGGGGCCGGTGTCCGGCGGGCGTACGTACTGCGATCGGCGCACCTCGGCGTACCCGCCGTCCGGGCGGCGGCGCACCACTTGAAGCGCGAGGGCGCCGCGAGCGCCGCGCACCGCCCAGCGGCGGATCGCGCCGTCGGCGGGCACGGTGAGTGCCCGGCCCTCGAGGCGGGTCTGCACGAGGGTGCAGGCCGGCGAGTTGAGATCCGGAAATCGTCCGGTGCAGTCGCTCGTGGGTGCGGGCCCCGCGGCGAGCGGGCTCCCGAGCGGCGAGGTACCCGGCGCGGTGGGCGGCGCGGGCCGCACCGTCAGCTCGGGCGCGTCGTCGCCTGCGAGGACCAGGGTGGTGACGACCCCCAGCACCGTGACCGCCGCCGCGACGAGCCCCGCGAGCACCCCGCTTCGACGGCGTCTCCGGCGACCCGTGGCCGCCAGGATCTCGCCTGCGCTCAGCCCGTCGAGGGCGGGGACGTCGAGTCCGAGGCGATCCCGGATGAGCTGCCCGAGTGCGCGGCGGTCACCGTCCATGCTGCGCTCGGGCGTGGCCGCCCCGAAGCAGTCCAGCTGTGCACGCCCTCGCTCGTCGACCCGGATGCTCGCGGCCGTGAGCTGCCCGTGCGTCAGTCCTGCCGCGTGGGCGACGTCGAGCGCCTCGGCCGCCTGCTCGAGCAGCCGGCGCGCGTCGCGTCTGCTGCGCACGTCCGCGAGGGTGCGCCCGCGCACGAGCCGACGGGCCACGAACGGCCCCTGCTCCGACTGGCCCGCGTCGTAGACCGGGACGACGTGCGGGTGGTGCAGCGCTGCCTGCAGCTGCGCGTCGCGCTGCAAGCGTGAGGCAAGCTCCGGCTCGGCGTCGATCAGCTCCAATGCGACCGTCCGGCCGAGCGACAGCTGAGTGGCGACGTGGAGGAGTCCACGCGCTCCCCGTCCCAGCTCTTCCTCGACGCGGAACCCGGCGATGACGGTCCCCGGCCGCACGCCCGGCGGTCAGTCGTAGAACTCGAAGTTACGGGGGTACACGCCGTAGTAGTGCTCGCGCACCCGCGCGGAGTTGTCGTTGACCCACTCGACCCCGATCTCGCCGGCCGCCTCGCTGTCGTCGTAGTTGAGGGCCGCGATGTTGATCAGGCGTCCGCCCGGCCGGAAGCCGGGCACGTCGATTCGCGCGACGCGCCGGTCACGGGCGAAGAGGTCGAGCGCGAGGCGGTCGCGGAGCTCGACCAGCGCGATGCGCACCTGCCGTCCGTCGGAGAAGGTCAGCCGTCGGCGGGCGACGCTGCGGCCCGCGGGGGCTTGCGCGGCTGCTGCTCCAGCGAGTTGGCGCGGCACCCGCAGCGAGGCGCCGGGCACGTAGTCGGCGCGCACGAGCACCTCACCGTCGAGGCCGGTGCCGGGTCCCTCCTCCGGCGGCTCGGGTGGCTTGCCGCGGCGGGTGGGAAACCAGCGGTTGGTCGTGGCGCCCGGGGCGGAGCTGACGCCGACGCCGGCGCCCCTGGTCACCTCGAGGGCGATGATGTCGCCGCGCTGGACCTCCATGTTGGTGGCGAAGTAGTGCGGCGTCGCGTTGTTGATCGTCTCGTACTGGGAGCGGGCGACCTGGGAGGCTCCGCCGTCGCGCGGGCGCAGTGCCTGCAGAGCGACCTCGCCGCGCGCCCCGCGCACGGCCCAACCGAAGATCGCGCCGTCGGCGGGGATCACGAGCCGCCGCCCGGGCAGCGCGGCCTGGGCGATCGAGCACGCCGGGGACGCCGGACTCGGCCGCCGGCCGCGGCAGTCGACCGTTCGCCCGGTGGCGGCGAGCTCGCTGCCCAGGGGCTGCGCGCGCTGCGGCACCGCGGGAGCCCGGAGAACGGGACGCTTGTCCTCCTCACCACCGGCGGCCAGCGTCATCGCGCCGGCGGCGAGCGCGGCTCCGAGCAGTGCTGAGACGACCAGCGCCGGCGCGAGCTTCTTCCGTGGGAAGGGGCGCGCGGGGACGGGGGCGAGCGCGCTCGGGCCGGGCGTGGGTGTGGAGGGAGGCGCGGGCGGTCCCAGGCGCTCCAGGCGCTCGGGGCCGATCGCTCGCTCGGCCGCGTCCAGCAACCCGCGGGCGTGAGCCGGACGCTCGGTGGGCGTCTTGGCGAGCGCGTCCTCGAGGATCGCGTCGAGCTCGGGCGGCAGCTCGGGCCGCCGCCGGCTGGCGACCGGTGGAGGCTCGCTGGTGTGCGCGTAGAGCACGGCCGCCTCCGACGCCCGCGGAAAGATCGGCTCCCCGGTCAGGCACTCGAAGAGCATGGCGGCGAACGCGTAACGGTCGGAGGCGGGAGTCGCGGGCTCTCCGCGGACGATCTCCGGCGCCAGGTAGGCCACCGTGCCCATCATCCCGCCCGTTCCGGTGACCTCTGTGCCGTCGCCCGCCTTGGTCAGCCCGAAGTCGCCGAGGTAGGCGTCATCGTCGTCGGAGACGAGCACGTTGGCGGGCTTGACGTCGCGGTGCACCAGCCCGGCGGCGTGCGCGGCGTCCAGCGCCTCGGCGACCTGGCGAAGCAGGCGCAGGGCGCGGGGGCCGTCGAGCTCGCCGTCCCGGAGCAGTCGGGCGAGAGTGGCCCCGCGCTGCATGCGCATCGCCAGGAACACCCCCTCGTCGGTCTCGAGCGCCTCGTAGACGTCGATCACATGGGGGTGATCAAAGGACGCCTGCAGGCGCCCTTCGCGACGGAAACGCTCGATGAAGGCCGGGTCGTCCGTGAGCTCGGGTCGCAAGGCCTTCAGCGCGATCCGGCGGTCGAGGGAGAACTGTGTGGCCTCGTAGACGACGCCCATGCCGCCGCGCCCCAGCGTCCCTTCGATCCGGTAGCCCCCGACGATCGCACCCGGGCTGAGCATCGCCAGGCGACTCTATTCGACCGGTGCGGAGTCGACCACTTCTTATCGAGGATGCCGCCGCGCGGTGGCAGTGCCGGCCGTTCTCTGTCGCCCTGAGGCTCGTCGGGCCGTCTACGTCTGAGCAGCGGGCGGCGCCGCCCGGACGCGCTTTCGCCAGATCATCGTGTGGTAGACCAAGCAGCGGCTCTTGATGCTGCTGATCGCCAGGAACCCCCCGCCACCCCCGCCACCGCCGCCGGACATCAGCACATACGGTGACGCCTGCGCCGAGAACAGCTCCCAACCGGCTTCACTCCACTGCTGCATGTGCGTATTGGCTTCCGTGCTGAGGTCCTGCGCCGTGGAGGCCTCAGAGATCCACGACGTGTAGGTGTATTCCCACCTCTCCTCGTCCTCGGCCATGCGTCAACCTTCTCACTCTGTCTTCGCAGAGGCAAAGCCGCCATGGGGTCAGAGCAGATCACGCGGACTGCTCCTAGTCTCGGTCGGGCGCTGCGGGGGCGGGGCGAAAGCGCGGCCCCCGCAGTCGGATCGGAGCCTTATGACGGGCTACTTGATGAAGTGCGACCCCTTGCGCGCGAAGTTGCCGGCGCGGGACTTGCCCTTACCGGGCCTCGAGGTGGTCTCCGTCACCGAAGCCTTGGAGAAGGCGAACGTGACGGTGGCGAACGCCGCGGCGTCGGCCATCTGGTCGAGGATCGTCTGATCGACGTTGGCGATGGTGTCGCAGGCCTCGTGATAGCACGGGTCGAGTTGCCCACCGAGGGTGCCACCGAACAGCTCGAACTGCTCCTGCGTCTTGCGCTGCTCGGCTCCGGAGAACAGCCCACCCGCCGGGATGTCGATGCCCGGGGCGATGAAGGGCCCGTAGTCGGAGCGACCGCTGAACTCCGTCGCCAGGACCGGAAGGCCTCGACGCGCGAAGTAGTCACGGAACACCTGCTCGATCGCGGCCGACCCGGGGGGACCTGCGCCTCCGGTGTCCGACCCGTCGCCGTCGTAGACCAAGCGGGCGTAGTTCGGCGATCCCAGCATGTCGAAGTTGAGGTTCAGCGCGATGTCATCGAGCTCGTCCTCGCTCAGGCTGTCCACGTAGAACTCCGAGCCGACGAGCCCGGCTTCCTCTGCGCCCCACCACGCGAAGCGAACGGTGTTGCGCGGCTTGATGTTGTTCTCGGCCATCTCCTCGGCGATCTCGAGGATCGCCCCAGAGCCGCTGCCGTTGTCGTTGATGCCCGGCCCTTCGACGACGGAGTCGAGGTGCGCGCCGACGACCGTCACCTTGCCGTCATCGCCTCGCGGCGTGTCGGCAAGCACATTGGCGACCTGGCGGGTCTCCGAGATCGTGTTCGTCGTGATCGCCACCGCAGTGCCGGGCGCGGCGAGCTGCTGCCCCAGCGCGAAGGTGGTGGTCACCACCGGAATCGCACGCGGCGAGCTTGCGGTGACACCCGTCAACAGCCCGCTGCGCCCAGCCCCATTGCCCTGATTGAAGATGATCACGCCGACCGCGCCCGCCTCGGTCGCGTTCTGGATCTTGTCTTCGAACGTGCAGGTTCCGCGCTGCAGAAGCGCGACGTTGCCAGCGGTGAAGCCGGCGAAGTCGGCAGCCTCGCACCCGCTGGTGATGACGCTGGGGTTGGCGAAGTTCACGTCAACCGCCTGAACCGTGCCACTGACCGCGCCGCTGCCTGAGTAGTTGATCGTGTCGAAGTCGACACCCTCGACGAACGTCGTCGCCGTCGGCGCCGTCCGCGAGAAGCTCGACGCACCGAGCTTCTCGTAGTACGGGAAAGGGAAATTCTGCACGACCGGGTCGTACCCGGCGGTTCTGAGCCGCTGGACGACGTAGGCGACGGAATCGTCGTAGCCCGGCGTCCCGGCTGCGCGCGTGCCGCCGTTGGCGTCGGCGATCGCCTGAAGCGCTCGCAGGTGCTCCATGATGCCGCCGACGGTGACGCCCTTGGTGAGTTTGGACGCTTGCCCGGGCGGCGCCGCGGTCGGGGCCGAGAAGGCGGCCGGCGCTGCATGTGCGAGAAGCACCAGCGCCGTCACCGTCACTGCTGCCGCTTGTGAAAGCCTGACCATCCCTCCTCCTTCATAAGGGGATTTCCGGTGCCGCGGAAGCCCGCTGACGCGCACCCCGCGGCGTCATCTCTTTTGGCCGTCGCCGGCCTGAGGACGATTTTGCGGCGAGCCTAACCGGACCACGCGAGAACGTGGCGACGGTGTGCGTCAGCGAACACGAACCCAGCGGCGCCAGCGTCACGAGGACGCCGACTTGAAGGAACTCGGACTGATGTTTTCCACCGTCGACGCTGACGCGGCTGGTCGGGAGCCGGCGCAATCGGCGGACTGATTCACACCAAGGTCGACGCGTCAGGACTGAGCGGAACCCGTGATGGACGTTTGCCACAGCCCCCGACCGGTGATCCATCGAGGATGGCCGTGGAGAGAGCTCGACTGTTCGCCCAGCGCTCGACGAGCGCTGACGCTCCCGATCGCCTACTGCGGATCTACCTGAACGACCAGCTCGCGCTCGGCGTCGTGTGGCGCGAGCTCGCGCGCCGCGCGCAGACCGCCAGCGAGGGAACGCCGGACGGCGACACGCTGCGGGCGGTGGCGACCGCGATCGCCGAGGACGTCGTGACCTTCCAGAAGGTCATGCGGCGGCTCGGCTTCAACACCCGCACGCCGAAGGCCGCGGCGGCCATCGTCGCGGAGCGACTCGGGCGCCTGAAGCTCAACGGCCGGCTCCTCAAGCGCTCGCCGCTGAGCCACTTCGAGGAGCTCGACACCCTGATCATGGGCATCGACGGCAAGGTCGTGCTGTGGCAGAACCTGCGCGACGGCGCGGACCTCGGCACTCGGCTGCCCGAGATCGATTTCGATCGCCTCGTCGAGCGCGCGCGCGAGCAGCGCGCACAGCTCGAGCCGCTTCACGCGCAGGCCGCGCGCGAGGCGCTGCGCTGATCGGCCGACTCAGGCGGGCGGCCGAGGGCTGCAGCTGGAGATCGACGGCAACCGCCGTCAGCCTGATGCGCCGCGCCCTCCAGGCCGGAGAAGCAGCACTCGCGGAGGGGGATCGGGCCGGACGCGTGTGTTTACATGGTGGCCGATGCGCGCGTACATGCTGGCGGTAGTCGTCGTCATCGCTGTTCTGGTCGCAGCGACGCCGGCCTCGGGTGACGACGTGTTTCGTTGATGCGCAGGCATCCCACGTAGCGGCGTGCTGGACCTGCGCAACAAGAATCTGAACTGCCCGAGCGGGCGCGCCTCGCCCAGCAGACGCTCGACATCAAGTGCTTCCTCAACGAGCGCACTTGCCGCCACGGCTTCCGCGGCCGGCGCTGGACATGCACAGTCTCATCGGATGTCGCCGCGGCGGTCGAGCACCTACGCCACGAACGCTCGATCGGCATGAGCGAAGCAGTCAACGAGCTCGTCCGCGCAGGTCTGGCCAGGCAGCAGCCGGCCGCTGCGTTTCGGCAGAAGACACACGACCTCGGACGGGGCGTCGACTTCTCCAACGTCGCCGAGGTGATCGAGACGCTCGACGGGCCAGCGACTCGCTGATGCTCCGCGAACCTGCTGCTCTACGCCGTCCACAAAGGCACCGACCAGCATGACGCTGCGTCCGCGTGGCTGACCGACCTCTCGACAGTCCTCGGCGCGTCGGACTCCCGTGGCAGAGCCTTGCCGCGTTCCTGCGCATCTCGACACACCCCCGCGCGTTCCAGCGACCGCCGGGCAGCGCGTCAGCGACTGGCTGACCGCACCGGTCGCCTGGATCCCCCAGCCGGGCACGCAATACGGCCAGATCCTCGGCGAGCTCATGACCACGCACGAGATACGCGGCAACCTGGTACCCGACGCGACCCTCGCCGCGCTGGCCATCGAACATGGCCTCACGCTGTACTCCAACGACACAGACTTCGCCCGCTTCCGCGCATTGCGCTGGGAGAACCCGCTGCACTGATCGCGTAGTTGATCAGTTGACGAACGTCATACGTACGACGAGCCGAAGGCCCGTCGCGGAAGATGGGCTTCGGGACGTCGGCGCCAATGCCGCGCGGACGGGTTCTACGTACCGCGCGACGCGGAACGCGACGCGATAGCGCCTGGTTGCCCGCGGCGCACGTGCGACGGCGACGAGGCGTATCGACCGGTCGGCAGGCGGCCGCCCCCCGAAGCCCTCAGGCAGAACCGGTTGGCGCCGACGGGGCTCGTCCGGCGTATCGACCCTCGGACCTTCAACCAGCGGCGCCGGAGCGTGCCCGGGACGGTGAGGCGGATCGCCGCCGCCAGTTGTACGCCGTCGCGGAAGCGGTCGCGGTGAGTCGGTACGTGAGGGCTAGGGCCGCAGTCGCACCACGAACCGCACCGCCTTGTCGTCGCCGGTGATCTCGGCCGTGCCGGCGGCGCCGTCGAACCGGCCGCTGCCGCCGACGATCGGCACCACCTCGGAGGCGCCCTCCTGATCGATGACGCCCTGGAGGGCGAGCTGCCCGCCGGCGAGCACCATCGTCGCGTTGACGTGCTCGTCCGTGTCGGGGCTGCGTCCGCCGGTGACCACGAACTGGCCGTGGACGGCGCCGACGGCGGCGCCGGCCGCGTCGCGCAGCGTTCCGCGCGAGACGACCGAGTCACCGGGCGACTCCGACGTGCGCTTGCCGGTCATGAGCGGCTTCTCGTCGATCATCGTCACGCGCGCCTCCTTGTGGCGCATCTCGAGCGTCAGCGTGGCCGGGGCGCTGGGGGACTGGCCGAACGTGCCGGGCGCGAGCGCGGCGCCGGCGGCGACGGCTGCGAGCGGCAGCGTGTAGGCGATCCTGCGGGTCATGTGAGGTCCTCTCGTCGGATGTTCGGCCACCGTAAGAGCGCCGCTACCGTCCGTCGTCGGACCCCGTGTTGATCCGTGATCGATCGCAGGATGGGCGCCGGACGCCGCCGGATCCACCCTGCGATGGATGGCACGGCCGCGCGCGCGGGTTAGGTTCGGCGTGTGATCGCGCGCCGCCAACTCTCGCTTCCGTCTCGGAGGGTCCCGCGGAGGGTCGCGGATGTCCTCGTGGTGACGTCCGTCATCCTCGCGGCGCTCGTCGAGCCCGTCTGGTCGCGCACCGACCGCCCGGGCTGGCAGTGGATCCTGGCCGCCGTGTTGAGCGGCCTCGTGCTGCTGGCGCGGCGGCAGATGCCGCTCGCCAGCGTGCTTGGCCTGCTTGCCCTGTGGGGCACGGTGTACGCGGAACGGGCGATCGACGATCCCGCCTTCCAGTTCATCTCGCTGCTGATCGGCGCCTACTCCCTCGGCGCCTACGCGACCCTGCGGCACGGACTGGCGGGGGTGGCGGCAACGACCGCCGTGTTCGCCGCGCTGAACCTCGCGCGCGGCGAGGGCGTCGATGCGGCTATCGCCGGGGCCGTCCAGTTCAGCGTGCTGTTCGTCTTCGGGCGGAGCATCGCCGGCGCCCGGACGCGCGAGCAGGCGCTCGCGGCGCGGGCGGAGCGCCTGGAGTCCGAACGCGACGCGCGCGCGGCGCAGGCCGTCACCGAAGAGCGCTCGCGGATCGCACGCGACCTGCACGACGCCGTCGGCCACGCGATCAGCGTCGTCGTCCTTCAGGTGGGGGCCGTGCGCATGCGCCTGCGTCCCGATCAGGACGCCGAACGCGAGCTCCTGCTGGCGGCCGAGCGCATCGGCCGCGACTCCGTCGTCGAGATGCGCAGGATGGTCGGCATCCTGCAGGACGCCGAAGCCGACGCGCTTGGCCGGCCGTCGGGGCTTGCCGCCGTCGAGGACGTGGCCGCTGACGTCCGCGCCGCCGGGGTCGAGGTCGACGTCGAAGTGGCCGGTCCCGCTGCGAGCACACCGGCCGGGGTCGACATCGCGGGTTTCCGGATCGTGCAGGAGGCGCTGACCAACGTCCTCAAGCACGCCCCACGAGCCCGTGCGACCGTTCGAATCTCCTACGAGGCCGACGCGGTCGTCCTGGACATCGCAGACGACGGCGCGGGCCGCCCGGCCCGCCCCGACGGCGAGGCCGGCCACGGCCTGATCGGGATGCGCCAGCGGGTGGCGCTCTACGGCGGAACACTCGAGGCACGTCCCCGCAACGGACGCGGCTTCGCCGTCCGCGCGCGGCTGCCGTTCGGGCGCGACGGCGGATGAGGATCCTGATCGCCGACGACGAGGCGATGGTTCGCGCGGGTCTGCGCATGCTCATCGACTCCGAGCCGGACATGCGTGTCGTGGCCGAGGCGAGCGACGGGGCCGAGGCCGTCGAGGCGGTGCGCCGCGCCCGACCGGACGTCGTGCTGATGGACGTCCGGATGCCCCGCCTCGACGGCTTGGCCGCGGCGCGGACGATCCTGGAGCGCCCGGAGGCGCCCAAGATCGTGATGCTGACGACGTTCGGGGAGGACGAGTACCTCTACGAGGCGCTGCGCCTGGGTACGAGCGGGTTCCTGCTGAAGGTCGCCCCGCCCGAGCAGCTGCTTCAGGCCCTGCGAGCGGTGGCCGAGGGCAAGGCGTTGATCGATCCCGCGGTCACCCGGCGGGTGATCGAGGCCTTCACCCGGCCCCCGGGCGCACGCCAGCGGCCGCCGCAGCTCGACGAGCTGACGCCGCGCGAGCTCGAGGTTCTGCGGTTGCTCGCCGGCGGGCTGAGCAACGCCGAGATCGCCGCCGCGCTGATCGTCTCCGCGGCGACGGTCAAGACCCACGTCAACCGCATCCTGATGAAGCTGGGGCTGCGCGACCGCACCCAGGCCGTCGTGCTCGCCTACGAGGCGGGCGTCGTGCGCCCGGGTGAGGACGGCTGAGTCGTGCCTGGGTGACCTTTGCCCCGGACGCCCGCCCCGACCCGACCGCACGACGAGCCGAAGGCCCGTCGCGGAAGACGGGCCTTCGGGACGCCGGCGCTGACGCCGCGCGGACGGCTCGCTACCGCACGACGCGGAACGCGACGCGACCCGGTGGCGCCTGGTTGCCCGCGGCGTCGCGTGCGACGGCGACGAGGCGGTACCGGCCGGTCGGCAGCCGGCGACCCCTGAAGACCCTGAAGCGGAACCGGTTGGCCCCGGCGGGGCTGGTCCGGCGTATCGACCCGCGGACCTTCAACCAGCGGCGCCCGACCTTGCGCTGGACCGTGAAGGTCACGGCCGCAGGCTCGGAGAGCGTGTAGCGCACGAGCATGCTCGCGCCGCGACGCAGCGTGCCCGCGCGCAGCCCCAGGAGTTGTGGCACGAGGAGGTCTGCCGCCCCGGCACGACCAACCGTGCCACCGCCGGCAGAGCCTCCGCCCGCCGTCCCACGCCCACCGGCACTCGCCCCCCCGGCGCTCCTGTCGACCTTCTCGCAGACGTCGTCCCCGGAGACCGGGATGAGGTCGCCTCCGTCGAGCACGGCCGAGTCCTCGCCAGGCCCGCACTTCACGTCGTCGTTGGCCCCGTCGCGGGCTGCGATCGTGTCCTGACCCCTGGCGCAAACTTCGGGGATGCAGGCCTGCCGCTCGTCCCCGTAGAGCACGTCGACGGCGGGTCCGCCGTCGACCGTGTCGTTCCCGTCGCCGCCCTCGATCGTATCCTGGCCGTCCTCACCGAAGGTGCGGTCGTCCCCGGTGCGGCCGAACAGGGAGTCGTCGCCGGCGCGGCCGTGCAGGATGTCATCGCCACCCCCGCCGTCCAGCGAGTTCCGCCCTGCGCTGCCCGTGAGCGTGTCGGGGCCGTTCCCGCCGCGGACCTCCTCGACGTCGAGGCCGACGTCGTCGGCCTCCCCCGCGGCGCCGTCGTTGGCCGCACCGTCGATGCTGATCGCCAGCGGCTCCGTGCGATCGTCGTAGTCGAGGAAGTCCTTCCCCGCGCCGCCCGCGTAGACGTCGGTCCCACCGGTGGCTCCGGGATCGCTGGCCGACAGGCCGCCGAAGCCCTCGAGGACGTCGTCGCCGTCTCCTCCGTCGAGCCGATCGTTGCCTTCGCCGCCCACCAGGACGTCGTTGCCGATGCCCCCGTTGATGGTGTCGGCGCCTCCGAGGCCGTTGAGGGCGACCTCGTTCCCGGGGCCTCCGTTGATCGTGGACGGGCCTTCCCAGTCGACGAGATAGTCGTTGCCGCCACCCAGGTTCACCCCCACGGAGGTCGGGACGCTGCACTCGACGCCCCCGGAGCCGTCGTCCTTGCAGCGGTCGGCGGGGAACGACGTGATCGGTCCCGCGACGTCCCGGATGTCGAGGCAAGGCACGGCGCCCGTGGCAGTGCATAGAAAGTCCTCCCTCGACAGCTCGAGCGAGACGTTGTTGGCCTCGTTGCCGCCCGTGTACGTAAGGACGCCTCCATTGAAGCTGATCGTCCCCGCCTGCGCGGCGCCCGGGAGCGCGAGCCCCACCGCGGCCACCGCGATGGCGGTCCATCGTCTGAGCATGTCTGTCCTGCGCGTCATGCTGCCTTCCTCCTGAATTGGTGTCTGTCGCGACCGACCGTAAGCGCGGTAGTGCCGCCTGTCGTCGCACCCGCGGCTACTCCTCATCCCCCCAGAGGCCTACGCGCGGCCCGGCGGTCTACACCTGGGGGTTGACCCCGTCGCGAGCGTCATCGGCGCTCGCGGGCTGCGGCAGCGAGAACCGCGAGGATGAGCAGGTCCGCGCCGAACAACCCGACCGCCTCGGTCTCGCCGTAGCCGACGAGCTTGACCACGCCGAAGACGACGTGCGCGAGCACCAGACCGGTGGCGATCCGAAGCGTGCCGGGGACGGCGAGGCGGATCGCCGCAGCGATGAACCCGACGCCCATGGCCAGCGCCCACCCGGCAACGACCCAGTCGATCGGCGAGGAGACGCGTCCTTCTTCTACGGAAGCGAAGAACGAGAAGTAGACGGTGGCGTAGAGCAGCATGAGGCCCATCAGCCCGAGCAGCAAGCGAGCTGTCCCGAGGGCGAAGGGGCGATGGGGACGAGTCATGGGCACTGCGGCGTCGGACATGCGGGGCCTCCTGGGAGCGAGTGGTCGGCGCGACGCTACGGGCGCGCCCTTCGGCTGCCATCGCACCGCGGGCGGGTCTTCGATCCGCCCTGGGGCTGATGAACGAGCCGCCCGGGTGGGGTAGGTTCGCCCCATGGGACTCGAGCGACTCAGGTGCGCGCGCGCCGAGCGCCCGCACCGCGTCGACGCCGCGCTCGCGGCCGCCTTCTGCGCCGTGTCCCTGCTGCAGGTGCTGCTGGATCCGATCGCGAGCCGGCCCGTCTCCGTCCTCGTCGCCATCGGCTCCACGTTGCCGCTGGCGTGGCGTCGGCGGCGCCCGGCGCTGGCGGCGCTCGCGGGCTGCGCCGTGTGGCTCATCCCCACGACGGGCTTTCTGTACCTGGGCTACGTCATGGCGGTGCTTCTGTTCTTCTCGCTCGGAAGCCAGGTTGCCGACTTGCGCACGGTCGTGGCGGTCAGCGCGACGGCGGCCACGATCGGAGTCGTGATGACCCTGTTGGGGCCGGAGCCTCCCGGAGCCGCGTTCGCCCCACTGCTGGCAGTCGCCGGGCCGGCTGCGGTCGGCCGGCTGGTGGCGCATCAGCGCGCGCAGGCGGCGCGCCTGCAGACCCTCGCCGACGAGCTGCGGCGTGAGCAGGCCCGGGCCACGCGCACCGCGGCGGCCGAGGAGCGTGCACGCATCGCACGCGAGCTGCACGACATCGTCGGCCACGACGTCAGCGTGATCGCGCTTCAGGCCGAGGCCGCCGCGGCGTCGCTCGATTCGTCGCCGGACCTGGCACGCGACCCGATCGCCGCGATTCGCGAGTCGGCCATGAACGCCATGGGAGAGATACGCCGCGTGCTGGGCGTTCTGCGCGAGGACGGTGACGTCGAACGGGGCCCGCAGCCCGGCTTCGCCCAGCTGCCGGCACTCGTCGAGGCGGCGCGGGCGGCAGGCACCTCCGTCGAGCTGACGGTGAGCGGCAGCGCGCGCGCCGCGCCGGCGAGCGTCGAGCTCGCTGCCTACCGCCTGGCACAGGAGGCGCTGACCAACGCCCGCAAGCACGCTCCCGGCGCACCGGTACGCCTCGAGGTCGCCTGGGACGAGCAGGCCGTCGCCCTGCGCGTGACGGACACGGGACCCGGCCCGGGTCTGGGCCCGGGCCCGGGCGCGCGGGGCGGCTACGGGCTCGTCGGGATGCGCGAGCGCGTCCGGTTGCTCGGGGGCGAGCTGAGCACGGGCGCGGCGCCCGGCGCCGGCTTCCAGGTGGCCGCGACGCTGCCGCTAGAGGCACCCGCGAGCGCGTGACCTCCGTCGTCATCGCCGACGACCAGGCGCTGGTCCGGACGGGACTGCGGCTCATCCTCGAGCTGGCGGGCGTCGACGTCGTCGGCGAGGCGGTCGACGGGGCCGAGGCGGTCGAGCTCGTACGGAGGACGTCGCCCGACGTCACGCTCATGGACATCCGGATGCCGCGCATGGACGGGATCGAGGCGACGCGACGGATCGTCCTGTCCGGCGTCCGGACCCGGGTTCTCATCCTGACCACATTCGACGCCGACGAGGCCGTACTCGATGCCCTGCGCGCTGGGGCCGCGGGCTTCCTGCTCAAGGATGCCGGGCGCGAGCGGCTGGTCGAAGCGGTGCGCACCACCGCCGGCGGGGAGACCCCGCTCGCGCCGGCCGTGCTCGCCCGGCTCGTCGGCCACTACGTGCGCCATCCGCCCCCGGGCGTCGACCTGCCACCGCAGCTTCAGGCGCTCAGCGCGCGCGAGCTGGAGGTGTTCCGGCTCGTCGGCGTGGGCCGGTCCAATCCGGAGATCGCAGACGAGCTGGTGATCTCCGTCGCGACCGTCAAGAGCCACGTCCGTCACATCCTCACCAAGCTCGCACTCCGCGACCGGGTGCAGGCGGTCGTGCTCGCGCACGAGTCCGGTTTGGTCAGTCGGGACCCAGACCGCTGAAGCCACCCACGCGATGCTTTCGCACTACGGGGCGGCGCGGCATCCATCACCCGCTCCGGGGCATGAAGCCGTCTCGAGGTCGAGTCCGTGGACCTCTCGGAGATGCTCATGGAAGTAGCGGTCGTAAGGCTCTTGGGAGGGGGCCATGCCCTCAGCCAGCGCCGGTGTGCGCCGCGAGCGCGCTGACCGGTCCTCGGCTCGGGTCCGACGGCAACCGCGCCTCCAAGCAGCCGGCCGTAGCGAGCCGAGCAGGTCGGCGGTCAGCGGGCGGCCACGATACCTACTACTCTAGATCGTAGAACGACTTCGGCCCCCAAGGAGCACCAATGGAGAGCATCCTTCTCAGCCTCGCCTTTCTCGCCTGCCCGCTCGGCATGGGCCTGATGATGTGGTTCATGGCCAAGGGCATGCGCAAATCGAGCGCGCCGGCCCAGCCCCCGCACCACGCCAGCGTCGAGCAGCTTCGAGAGGAGCACCGTCGCCTCGGCGAGGAGCTCGAGCGCCTCGACGACCGGCCCGCCTTCCCGGCAGCGGCCGGGGGCGCGTGAGCACCGCGCTGCTCGTTCTCGTCGTCGCGGCGGCGCTCGCGTGTCCGCTCCACATGCTGTGGGCCATGCGGCGCGGCAAGCGCGCGGCGTGCTGCCCGCCGCGCCGCGGCAACGACGTCGAGGCGCTGCGCGCGCGCCAGCAGGCGCTCGCCGCCGAGCTCACCCGGCGCGCGCGCCAGGGCACCCCGGCGTCGCCGGAACTCGAAGCTAGGCTCTAGCAGCGTGTCGACCGACGCCAACAGCGCCCCGCCGGAGCTCCACGAGCTGGAGTCCGAGCTCATGGAGCTGATGTGGGAGCACGGCGAGTGCAACGTCCGAGCTGTGCTCGAGGACCTCAATCAGCGCTCGGACAAGGAGCGCAAGTACACCACCGTCATGACGACGATGGCCAGGCTCGACAGGAAGGGCCTGCTCGTCCGTCGGCGCGAAGGCAAGACGGACATCTACAAGCCCACGATGACCCGCGAGGAGTACCACGAGGCACGCGCAGCGGCGGAGGTGGGCGCGCTCGTCGCCAACTACGGCGAGGCGGCGCTCGTGCACTTCGCGCGGCAGATGGACCAACTCGACCCCAAGCGCCGCGAGCAGCTGCGACGCCTCGCCCGGCGTGACGCCAGCTAAGGCGGTCTTCGTCCTGCACGCCGGCCTCGGCGTCGTCGCGGCCGGCGTGCTGCTGTTCGCGCTGGCCACCGCCGCCGGTGGGCTGAGGTTCGATGCGCCGTCGGCGGCAGCACTCGCCGAGGCGTGCGCGTCCTTGGTCGTCCCCGACCTCAGCGTGGGCTCCGTTGCGAGCCTGGCGCTCGGGAGCCTCGCCGCGGCGGTGTTCATCCTCGGCGCCCGGTCCGCGGTCCGGCAGTTGTTGGCGTCCCGGCGCATCGTCCGGGGGCTACCGCGACGCGGCCTCGGCCCGGACGGCGCGGTGCTCTTCGCGCATGCCCAGCCGCGGGCCTTCTGCGCCGGGCTGCTGCGCCCGCGGATCTACCTCTCCACGGGCGCGACGTCGACGCTGAGTGCCGATGAGCTCGGTGCTGTGCTTGCCCACGAGGCTCACCACGCGCGCGTCCGTGACCCACTGCGCGTCTTCGTCGTCCGCGGGGTCAGCGACGCCTTGTTCTTCCTTCCCGCGGCCCGCAAGCTCGCGGAGCGCCACGCCGCGCTCGCCGAGATGGCCGCAGACGCCGCGGCCGTCCGCAAGGGCGGCGCGCAGCCGTTGGCGTCGGCGCTCCTCACCTTCGAGGCGGCCGACCCCGCGGTGGTCGGCATCGCGCCCGAGCGCGTCGACCACCTGCTCGGCGACCGCCCGGCCTGGCAGCTTCCGGTGGCGCTGCTGGCGTGGTCGCTCACCGCTTTGACGGTCGTCGCCGTCATCACCGCGCGCCTTGAGGCCGCCCAGCACGGGCCCGCCCTGAACGTCCCGCTCTTCGCAGCCGAAGCCTGCATGCTGCTGATGGCCGCAGCGCCCGTGGTGTTCGGCGGGCTGGGCATCCTCGGCGTCCGGCGCGTGCTGGCGCGTCGCGCCGCCTGAGCCACAGCGCCCACGCGCCAGCGTGCCGGGTTTGGCACGAAAGTCGCCCAGCGTCTACTACCCTTGCTAGTAGTTGCATCCTCTCTACGGACCAAAGGAACCCTGAATGAGTGAAATGAGCACCCCGGCCTGGTTGACGCCGGTGTCGTGGTTCTTCGTCGGCATCGCGCTGCTGTCGGCGGCCTACATCGCCTACGACATCTACGGCCGCGGGCATCGCCAGCGCGTCGGTCCGATGAACGCCGTGTGGGCGGCCACCGGCCTCTACCTCGGCCCGTTGGCTGTGTGGGCGTACCACCACTACGGCCGCCGGCGGTCGGAGAAGTGGCAGGCCGCGCACGGCGTCGCTCCCGAGAAGGACCTCTCAGCCGCGACCGTGACCGGCGGCATCCCCGGCGGCGTGGCATCGCTCGTCGGTCATGTCATCGGCGTGCCGCTCATCGTGCTCTCGGGCGTGACGCTCGCCGGCCTGGACCTCTGGGCGATGATCGCCGCCGTCGCCGCCGTCGCCACGGCGTTCCTCTTCGCCTACGAGTACTTCTTCTCCACCGTTCCCGCTCGCCGCCTCTCGGGCGGCCAGGGCATCGGCGTCGCCGCGCTCATCGCCTTCGCGACCGTGCTGGCCTTCGACGTCGGCATGGGCGGCTGGATGCTCTTCCTGCACTTCGGCTGGGTCATGCCGTCGGTCACCGACGTCACGTTCCTGTTCCTGATGCAGGTCGGGCTCGTGCTCGGGTTCCTGACCGGCTATCCGATGGTGCGCTTCCTCGTCGCGCGCGGGGTCAAGGCCGCCACATGAGCCGGCGGCCGGGACCGCGGGCGCTGCCGGCCGCACTCGCGGTCCTGGCAGCCATCGGCCTCGCTGCTTGCGGCGGCTACGACAGCAGCTCGGCGGTAGGCGCCGGCAACGACAGCGAACTCGTGCAGGAGGGCGCGCCGCTGGAGCACGTCCACGGCCTCGGCATCGACCCTGCCGACGGCCGGCTGTTCATCGCCACGCACAACGGCCTCTTCACCGCCGCTGAAGGCGAGACCATGCCGACGCAGGTGGGCACCAGCAACCAGGACATCATGGGGTTCTCGGTCGCGGGCCCCAACCGCTTCGTGGGGTCCGGCCATCCGGGTCCTGACCAGGACCTCCCACCGAACCTCGGGCTCATCGAGTCCCGCGACGGCGGCAAGACGTGGAAGAACATCTCGCTAGCAGGCGAAGCGGACTTCCACGTCCTGGAGTCCTCCGGCAGTCAGGTCTATGGCTTCGACGGCACGCAGGGCCGCCTGATGGTCTCCGGCGACGGCGGCCGCAACTGGAAGCAGCGCCGGCCGCCGGCCGGCGTGTTCGGGCTGGCCATCGACCCCACGAACGCGTCACGCATCGTCGCCGCGACCGAGCAGGGGCTCTTCGCCTCCAAGGACGAGGGCCGCAAGTGGCGCCCGGTCAACAACACGCTCGCCGGCCTGCTCGCCTGGCCGAAGCGCGACCAGCTCTACCTCGTCGACGGCGACGGGCAGGTCCTCCTGAGCCGCGACGCGGGCAGCAACTGGCAGACACGAGGCAGCATCGGCGGGCAGCCCGCCGCCTTCGTCGCCCACGACGACGAGCTCTACGCGGCGCTGGCTGACGGTACCGTCAAGCGCTCGACCGACGGCGGCGCGAACTGGACGGTCAGGACGACGCCGTGACGCGGAGCCAGCGCCGCGCCGGCGTCCTGCTCGGCGCGGCGCTGACGGTCGCCGGGTTGACAGCGCCGCAGCGACGCGAGAGCGCCCAAGGCGCCCGAGGGCGTCAGCCATCTCGGCCGCGTGCTCGCCGCGTAAAGCGGTGTGTTGAGGGTTCAGATGGCCTGGGGTCGCTCAACGGGCGCCCATCAGCCGCGCGCCGTTGGCGAGGTCGAGCAGCGGCTCGGCCACGACGCCGAGCGCGACCGTGGCGACGGTCGCAACTGCCAGAGCGGTGGCTAGCGCCGCCGTCGCTGCCCGCGGCTGGCCGGTGTCCTCGGCGGCCGGAGAGAGCACCGCGGGCGCGATGACGCGCAGGTAGTAGAAGAGCGAGACGACGGTGTTGAGGACGGCGACGACCGCCAGCCACGCCTGACCGGCGTCGATGGCCGCGAGGAACACCTCCAGCTTGCCGACGAAGCCCGCCAGCGGCGGCAGGCCCAACAGCGACAGGAAGGACAGCACGAGCGCGGCCGTCCACCACGGATGGCGGCGCCCGAGCCCGGCGAAGGCGGCGACGTCCGCGCTGCCGGACTCGCGCTGCACGGCGAGGACGACGGCGAAGGCGGCGAGGTTGGTGGCCGCGTAGGCGGCGAGGTAGTACACGAGCGCGGGCAGGCCGGCCTCCGAGCCGTCCATGGCGGCCACGCCCATGAGCAGGTAGCCGGCCTGCGCGATGGAGGAGTAGGCGAGCAGCCGGACGACGTTGGACTGCCACAGCGCTGCGAGGTTGCCGAGCGTCATGGTCACGGCCGCGACGATGGCGATCGCCGTCGGCCACCCGAGCGAGCCGTCGGGCAGCGCCTGGGGCAGGACGCGGGCAAGCGCCACGAGTCCGGCGACCTTCGGCAGGACGGACAGGTAGGCCGTGACCGGCAGCGGCGCGCCCTCGTAGACGTCCGGCGTCCAGAAGTGGAAGGGCACCAGGGAGGCCTTGTAGCCCAGGCCGACCACGACGAGCACGGTCGAGACCACGACCATGCCCACGGGCGCGTCAGGGAGGGCGCGGCCGATGGCCCCGAGCTCCGTCGAGCCCGCCAGCCCGAACCAGAAGCTCAGCCCGTAGACCATGGCCGCGCCGGCGACCGTCCCGTAGATGTAGTACTTCAGCGCGGCCTCGTTGCCGCGCAGCGAGCCGCGCAAGTAGCCCGCGAGGATGAACGAGGACAGGCTCAGCAGGCCCAGCGAGAGCGCGATGAGCGCAATGTCCCCCGCCGAGCTGAGGACCGCGGCCGCGAAGCTGGCAGCCGCCAGGACGGCGTAGAACTCCCCCTCGCGGTCGGTGCCGGCGACGGTCGGCCGGGCGAGCGCGACGGTCACGGCACCTGAGACGCCGAGGATGCCGACGATGGCCAGGGCAAGCCCGTCGACGACGACGGTCCCGGACATCGTCGAGCGGAAGCCGCGGTCGAGCCAGACGCCGGCGGCCAGCGCCGCCGCCGAGAGGTGCGCGCCGGCGACGTAGGCGCCGACGAGTCCCTGACGGTGGCGCGGCAGGGCGAGGGCGAGGACGACGGCGCCGATGGCAGCCAGCACGAGCGCGCCGTAGGGCGACAGCCAGAGGAGGTCGGAGAGCATCTCCTCCTCCATCGCCTTGGCCGTCTGGACGTCGTTCACGGCGCGGCGCTCACAGCCAGCTGCCGCTGTTGATGACGTCGAGCACCAGGCGTGGGAACACACCCAGCGCGACCGTCAGGACGATGAGCGGCACGACCGCGGCGAGCTCGCGGCCGCGCACGTCCGTCAGTCCGCGCCACTGCTCGGAGGTCTCGCCCAGGAAGGCGCGCTGCAGCGCGAGCAGGAACAGGCCGGCGGTGATGACGATGCCGATGACGGTGACGGCCGCGACCGCCGGCCAGACGTCGAAGACGCCGAGGAAGATCTGCAGCTCCGCGGGGAACTGCGCGAGCCCGGGCAGGCCCAGCGAGGCGAAGAAGGCGACGGCCACCAGCGTCCCGTAGACCGGCATGGGCCGGATGAGGCCGTTGAGCAGCCCGAGGTCGCGCGTGCGGGCGCGCGTCTGGATGAACCCGGCCAGGAAGAACAGGGCGGCGGTGACCACGCCGTGGGCGACCATCTGCAGGACCGCTCCGTCGATGGCCAGCTCGCGAGCCTCGGCGCTGATGCCGCCGGCGGCGGCCGCGGCCACGCCGACGATGACGTAGCCCATGTGGTTGATGGAGGTGTACGCGATCAGCCGCTTGAGGTCGGTCTGCGCGAGCGCGACCAGTGCGCCGTAGAGCGCGGAGACCACGCCGAGCAGCGCGACGGGCAGCGCGTACTCGGCGAAGGCGTCCGGTAGCATCTGCAGGTTGACCCGGACGAGCCCGTAGGTGCCCATCTTCAGCAACACGCCGGCCAGCAGGACGCTGCCGGCGGTCGGCGCCTCGACGTGCGCGGCGGGCAGCCAGGTGTGGAACGGGACCACCGGGGTCTTGATGGCGAAGCCGACGAAGAACGCCAGGAAGACGAACGACGCGCCGACGCCGGCGCCGGCGAGCGGCTCCTGTTCGGCCAGGCGCATCATGTTGAAGGTGTTCGGCTCGGCCGCGAGGAAGAGCGCGATGATGCCGAGCAGGACGGGCAGCGACCCGACGAGCGTGTAGAGGAAGAACTTCAGCGCCGCGTAGCGGCGGTTCTCCTCGCCCCACAGCGCGATGAGGAAGTACATCGCGACCAGCGTCACGTCGAAGGCGACGTAGAAGAGGAAGAAGTCCTGGGCGAGGAAGAACGCGAGCGTCGCGCCTTCCAGCAGTAGCAGCAGCGCGGCGGCCGCGCGCGTCATCGGTTTTGGACCGACGCCGTGGATGACCGCGAGGACGAAGAGCACGACCGTCAGCGCGCAGAGCGCGAGCGACATGCCGTCGACGGCCAGGCGCCAGGAGATGTCCAGGCTCGGTATCCACGTCGCCTCCTCGACGAGCTGCATGCCACGCCCCGCGTCGAAACGCGCCCAGGTCACGGCCATGCACGCCAGCGCGAGGACGCTCGCGCCGAGCGCGACCGCGCGCGGGGCG
Source organism: uncultured Solirubrobacteraceae bacterium (assembly GCA_902806205.1). Classification (GTDB taxonomy): domain Bacteria; phylum Actinomycetota; class Thermoleophilia; order Solirubrobacterales; family Solirubrobacteraceae; genus Paraconexibacter. The sequence goes on from CADCVR010000001.1 coordinate 130,982, forward strand.
GCGGTCATCCGCGCGGGCAGCACCGCGACGAGTGCCGCGGCCAGCAGCGGGACGGAGACGGCGAGGGTCAGCCAGGGCATCGAGGTCCTTTCGTCACAGCAGCGCCGCCAACGCGACGAGCACACCGATGGCGCAGGCGCCCACCACGGTGTCTCGGAGGTACTCGTGCAGGCGGCCGCTCTGCAGGCGCCGGCTCTGCCGGCCACCCGCACCGACCAGCCGCGCTATGCCGTCGACGGCGGCGTCGACGCCGCGCTCCTCGACCCAGCGCTGCGAGGCGGCCACGGACAGCGTCGTGCGGCCGACGCCGTCGACCGCGCCGTCGAGCACACGGCCGTCGGCGACCGCGAGCCCGCGCGAGGCGCGCCGCACGGTCCGGGCGATGCCGTGGACGAGGACGTCGACTCCATGGCGGTCGGCGAGGTCCAAGCCGCTGCCGGTGGCGAGCGTCGGGCGCTGCACGAGCGCGCGGAGCGCGGCGTCGACGCCGAGCTGGTCGCGGGCGGCGCGGACGAGCGCGGCCGGTAGGCGCGGCGGGCGGAGGACGGCCGCGACGCCGACGGCGAGGGCGAGCAGCGAGAGCCCGATGCTCAGCAGCGACGACGGCAGCGGCTCGGAGTCGAGCAGCGTCGTCAGCGGCGCGCCGACGAGCGCCAGCAGCAACGACGCAACCGCCAGCGCGCCGGCACCGCCGAGCATGCTCGTCCGCCCGGTGCGTGCGAGCTGGCCCGGCTCCGCCTCCTCGCGCCAGAGTACGAGCGCAGGGCGCAGCAGGTACGCGGCGCTGCCCGCGGCGGAGAGCAGCACGCACGCGAACCACGCCGGGTGCTCCTCGGCGGCCGCCGCGATGGCGTCCTTGCTCCAGAAGCCGGCCAGCGGCGGGACCGCCGCGATGCTGAGCGCGCCTAGGGCGAAGAGCGCGAACGCGCGGCGGTCGTCGCGCCCGGCGCCGACCAGCCCGTGCAAGGCCGTCGTGTGCCGGTTGTGCTGGAAGAGGCCCGCCGCGAGGAACAGCGTGGCCTTGCCGGCGGCGTGCACGACGAGGTGGAAGAGCGCGACCGCGGGGCCGCCGGCCGCGACGCCGACGAACATCAGCCCCAGCTGGCTGGTCGTCGAGCCGGCGAGGACGCGCTTGAGGTCGTCCTGGGCGAGCGCGACCGCCGCGCCCACGACCGCGGTCAAAGCGCCGACCCAGCCGGCGAGCTCCAACGGCCAGCCGGCCAGCAGCTCGTGCGAGCGCGCGAGCAGGTAGACGCCCGCCGCGACCATCGTCGCCGAGTGCAGCAGCGCGGAGACGGGCGTCGGACCGGCCATGGCGCCGGTCAGCCAGGTCTGCAGCGGCGCCTGCGCGCTCTTGCCCATCGCGGCCAGCACGAGGCCCAGTCCGATGAACGCCCCGAGGCTCCCGTCGGGTCGCTCGGCGTCGAAGGCGAGGCTGCCTGTGGCCGCAAAGAGTGCGAGGACGGCGAGGTAGAGCCCGACGTCGGCGGTGCGCGTGGTCAGGAAGGCCCGGACGGCGCCGGCGGGCGCACCGGCGTCGTCGCGGTTGAAGGCGATGAGCCGCGCGGAGAGCGCGCCGACGAGCTCCCAGAAGATGAGCAGGGTCAGGAACCCCTCGGCGAGCACGAGGCCTTGCATCGCCGCGAGGAACGCGAGCAGCCCGGCCAGCGCCGACGGTCCGCGCTCGTCGTCGGCGAAGTAGCCGGTGGCGTACACGAGCACCGCCGCGCCGACGGTCGCGACCGTGGCGCTCATGACCGCGGACAGCCCGTCCAGGCGCAAGCCGACGTCGAAGCCGGCCGCCGGCAGCCAGCTGAGCGCACTGCGCGCGGTCTCGTCGCCGGCGGCTGCCGCCAGCAGCGCCCACGCCGGGACCGCGGCCAGCACCGCACCCCCGATCGTCAGCGGCGCGGCCGTCCGCGGCAGCAGGCGCACCAGGACCGCGGCCAGCAGCGGAACCGCCGCGGTCAGCCACAGCAGCGCCGCCATCAGCCCTGCAGCTCCGTGAGGTCGTCGACCTCGGCGGTGCGGCGGTTGCGGAACACGCTCGTGATGAGCGCGAAGCCGACAGCCGCCTCCAGCGCCATCAACGTCATGACGACCAGCACGAAGAACGACCCGCTGACGGCCTCCGGCCACGCGTAGCGCAGGAAGCCGACGACGTTGAGCATCGCCGCGCCGAGCATCAGCTCGACGCCCATGACGATCATCACCGCGTTGGTCTGCGAGAGCACGCCGTACAGGCCGATGCCGAAGAGCAAGGCCGCCACGGCGATGACGACGGTCAGGGACATCAGCCCTCGGTCTCCTGCTCAGCCCGCCGCTCGTCGCCCGGTCGCGCCAGGTCGAACCGGCCGCCGCGCTCGCCGAGCATGACGGCGCCGACCATCGAGAAGAGGATGGTCACGCCCGCGAAGAGGAACGTGAACATCGACCGGCCCATGACCTCGAAGCCGATGGCGCGGACGTCGGGAGCGTCGGCGGGCAGCGTCGTCGCCGGCCAGTCGGTGACAACAGCAAGCACCGCCAAGCCGACACCCACCGCGACCGCGAAGGACGTCGACGTGCGCTTCTGATGGGTCATGTCCATGCCCATCAGGCCGCCGGGGTCCGGCATGTACATGACCATGAAGAACACCATCACGGTCATCTCCGCGCTCATCATCAGCAACTGCAGGACGCCGAGGAACTGACTGGCCAGCGCCAGGAACAGCAGCCCTTCCACCGCCAGGGCAACGAGCAGCAGCAGGCCGGCGCGCGTCATCGACGGCGTGCGGAAGACGAACACGCCCGCCGCGAGCATCACGACCGCGCCGGGCCAGAACACGAGGGCTGTCGACAGCTCGCTCATCGGTAGAAGACGAGCGTCACCAGGCCCGCCCAGACGATGGCGCCGATGGCCGCGGGGATGGCCGCCTTCCACGCGAACGTCAGCAGCGGCTCGACCTCGAAGCGCGGCAGTCGCCGCCCTGTCCAGAGCATCAGCGCCGCGACTGCGAGCGTTTTGAGCGCCATCCACACCGCCGCGGGCAGCAGCGGCCCGTGCCAGCCGCCCAGGAACAGCGCGGCGGTCATGCCCGCGGCCGCGAGCACGAGCACCTTCTGCGCGAGGGCGACCATGCCCGCCTGCACGCCCGTGTAGGCGGAGAAGACGCCGCCACCCAGCTCGCTGCGCGCTTGCGGCAGGTCGAACGGCGCGATGAACGCGACCGCCATGACCGACGGCAAGAACAAAACGAACGCCAGTGGCTGCGAGACGAGCATCGGGACCGCGTGCTGGACGTCGACGATGGCGATCGGGCGCAGCGACTCCGCGGGCGTGGCCACGGCGGTCACGGCCATCGTCAGCGGCATCGCGTAGGCCAGCATCTGCGCGACGAACCGGAAGCCGCCGACCACGGCCAGGGGCCGCCCGGCGCCCCAGCCGGCCATGAACACCGCCGGGGTCACGTAGGCCAGTGCCGCGCCGAACACCAGCACGCCGGTCTCCAGGTCGATGCCGCGGAAGCCCGGCGCCCACGGCACGGTAGCCAACGCCGTGACCGCTGCCACGAGGAGCAGCGGCGGCGCGAGGTGGAACAGCCAGCTGTCGTAGGTCTCCGGCCGCGAGAGCGGCTGACGGACGGTCGCGGCCGCCCGTCGGGCGACCACGACCGGCGAAGGGCTGCCGCCGGCGATGAGCTGCTCCAGGCACGCCAGCGCGAGCGCCCCGCCTGCCGCCAGCAGCAGCACGGCCAACGGCGTGAGGTCGCTCACGCGGACACCCGCCACGGCGAGAGGTCGAGGGACACGAGCGACACGACCGCCCGCGGGTAGCTCTCACCGACGCAGGCCTGACCGGCGGCCTGCAACAGGCGCTCGGCGCCCGGGGCGCTCAGCTGCCAGGTGCCGCCCGACACCGTCGCGCGTAGCGGTCCACGCGGGCCCTCGACCGCGCCCGACACCGGCGCGCCGGCGCTGCCGTCGCCGCCGCGCTCGCCGGCGGCGGCCGCAGCCAGCCGCAAGGCGTCGCACGCTTCGGTCGCACGGAGAACCGTGCGCGCTTCAGCGTCGCCACCGGACAGCGTCGTCATCTCGAAGCCGAGCGCCTCGTAGAGCGGGTCGCCCAACCGGGCGTCGACGGCGACCCCGGCCGCGCGCGCCGTCGGTCCGGCGATGCCCGTCAGCTGCCACGCCGTGAGGCGGCCACGTCCCCGCGTCCGCGAGCGCAGGCGCCGGCTGTCGTCGAGCAGCTTCAGCACCCGGTGGCTGATGTCGTATGCGTCGTGCAGCGCACCGGCGGCCGTCCCTTTCCCGGCGAGCGCGGTGCGGGCGCGCATGCAGCTTTCGACCGCGCCGGTGGCGATGTCGACGAGCTCCTGCCAGCCGAGCGCGCGGCCGAGCTCGCCGGCACCGACCGCGTGGCTGAGCGCGCGCTCGACCTCGACGGCGGCGACGTGCGCGCGCCGTTCAGCTTCGGTGAGCACCCGCCCTTCGGCGCCTGCAGTGGCCTGAGCGCACGCGGCCTGCCAGGCGGCAGGCGCGAGCGGGTCCGGCGGCGTCGCCGCGCCGCGCTCCTCGGGCGGGACGTGGAGGTGAGCCGTGAGCTCGCACCGCGACACGACCTCCCCATCCAGCGCCATCTCCGCGACCAGCCCTCCGGGCAACGGCGGGCCGAGCGGACCGAGCACGAGCTCGACGTCGTCCATCACCAGCCCGTCGCGGCTGGGCGTGCCCGAGATGGGCATCGTGTTGCCGGCCCACGGCTCGTCGTCGTTATCCGCGCTCGCTTCGCCGTGACCGTGACCAGAGCTCTCGCCCCCGTGGTCGTCGGGGTCGTCGGGCCCGGCGTCGTGGCCGTGGTGATGGTCGTAGCCGTGATCGGCAGCAGGCGCGTGGCTTTGCGTCCCCTCCTCGCCGCTGCCCTCCTGACTCTCGGCGTCTGCTTCTGCCGGCTGCTGCGCGGTCGCGAGGACATCGCGCGCCGGCTGCCCGCTCAGGGGACTGGCGAGCATCAGCGCGCGAGGAGTCCCGGGCACGCGACGGACCGCCTCGACGAGCCCGGGGACGAGCGCCGCAGGGACCTGCGCCGGCAGCAGCACCGCGGCCGCCTCCTCCGGGCTTGCGGCGGCCGTGAAGCCGGCGCCTGCCAGGTGGTGCCCCCACATGACCCACGACCGCTCGTCGGGAACGACGAGCGCCGGCAACGTCCGGGCGTGCCTGCGGGCCCTCAGGACCAATCCAGGCCGCCCTCTCGCCAGGCGTAGAGGATGCCCAGGCCCAGAACCGTCAGGAAGAAGCCGATCTCGGCGAACGCGAACCACCCGAGCGACCCGAGGACGACGGCCCACGGGTACATGTAGGCCATCTCCATGTCGAAGGCGATGAACAGCAGCGCGAAGACGTAGTAGCGCACGTGGAAGCGGCCCCAGGCCGGCTGGCGCCCGGCGTCCGAGACGAGGCTGCCGCGGCGGGCGAGCGCGAGGAAGTGCGCCGCCGCGGCAAGCCCCGCCACCAGCAGCATCAACACGAACAGGAGCGTCAGCGCGGACATCGAGAACCGCCTCTACCCCTGCCCAGCGCAGTCAGAAGCCACGCAGCGCGGGCGCGTCACCGCGACGAGGACAGCAGCTCGGCGTCGAGCAGTTGCGCCAGCCGGTCGGCGAGCCGGACGGGCAGCAGGTGGTCCGCGGGCCAGACCTCGACGCGCACCCGCTCATGGTGCGGAACCTCCGCGGCGCTGAACAGCAGGTCGGGGAACATCGCGAACAGGTGCCAGGCCAGCAGGCTCAGCAGCTGCCCGCGCGGCGGCGCGCCCTTGAGCACCAGGACCGCGAGGTTGACGGCCGCCCACACGGTCATCGCCACGAGGAAGTGCGTCGCCCAGTGGACTCGGGCTCAGCGGCGGCCGCGCGCCGGTGGCCCGGCCCCACTCCCGGTCGGACTCGCGTCGGCCTCCTGCATCGTCGACCGCCGTGGCTGAGCCCATCCGCGACGACTCTACTACCCTCGATAGGAGTCACAGGTCCGCCGCCGACGCTCGCCCGCTCCTCCCTCGCCGCTCGCCGCTGCTCGCGCTCGCGCTCTGCCTCTTGGGCGCCGTCGGCGTTCGGCCATGCGGCCTTCACGGCGCGCAGCCCCAGCCCGGAACGCGGCTTGAGGTCTCGCCGGCCACGGTCCGGCTGACGTTCACCGAGCCGCTCGACGAGCGCCTCAGCCGGGTCGCGCTCGTCGGCACTGAACCTCGGCCATGACGTGGTCGCGCCGTCCACGCTGGGGACGTTTCTGCGATCGTTCACGTTCGGGCATGTCCGCCAGCTCGACCGGGACCTCTCCGAAACGCTCAAGCGGGCCTGCGCAGCGGGCGCCGGCCACCGGCGAGCACCATGGTCTGCGAGCAGGCCTACGAGGTCGAAGCCGGCCGCGCCACCGCCGTCGCCCGCTGACGGGGCCGGGAACGCGGCAAGCGGCCGCAATGTCGATCAGCGCTCACGAAGACGAAGCGCTGCGCTCGCGCAGGTCTTCTTTGTGTACGTGGCCGTGCACCAGCCCCCATGCGCTGGCGCCGGCCCACACCACGTTGAGCACTACAAAGCCCCACAACTCGGCCAGCAGCGCCGAGGCGACCAGCACGACGGCTCCGCCCGTGTTGAGCGCCAGGTACCTGCGGTCGCCGGCATCGACACGACCAAGTTGCAGCGCGATGAACGCAGCCAGGATGAGCGCTCCCCCCACGAGCGAGCCGGTGCTGGCCAGAGACATGACTCCAACTTAGTGCTGGGTGTCGGAAATCCTGTCGAACAATTCGCGACAGCGGTTCTGTATCCCTCGTGCGTGCAAGTACGTTCGGTCCCAACGGCGCACCGGGGACGTTGGAGCTGCCAGCCGGACTTTGGCTCATGTTCTCCTAGTCGCCGGCGTTGTCGGGCTCATCGCGCACAGATGCGCGACCGCGATGCTCAGCCGGCAGACGCGGCGCCCGTGACTACGGTGCTGCGGAGATCACTGCGAGAGCCGAACGAGCGTCACGGCGCGCGGAGGTCCTCGAGCCCGCAGGGCGCGTCGGCGATCTCGAGGAGTTCTGGGTCGCCGGTGAGCAGCACGAGGCCGTGAGCGGCAGCGGTGACAGCGGCGAAGCAGTCGGCCAGCGCGATCGGGGCGCGGGCCTTCAGCCGGCCGGCCTCGATCATGCGTGCGGTGCCCGGCAAATCGGGCGCGAGGCTCGCGCGCAGCGCAGCGAGCGTCTCGTCTGCCACGTCGCGGCCGTGGTCGCGCTCCAGGCGGTAGTAGACCTCGACGAGGTTGACCCAGCTGATGACCGGCCGCGACGCGATCACGTCCTCCACCCGCGACAGGGCGGGCTCCTCGCCGTCGAGCCACGCGAGGACCGCCCACGAGTCTAGGCAGACGCTCATCGCGGCTCGCCGCTGCGGTCCTCGAGCAGCCGCGCCGCCATCCCGCTCTTCGCGAAGCGCCCACCCAACCCGTTCGGCCGGCGCCGAGCGACGAGCACGATCTGCTCGTCACGTAGCTCGAAGTCGACCTCGTCACCGGGATGGAGGTTCACGCGGTCCCTGATCGCCTTCGGGATCACGACCTGGCCTTTCGCCCCCACCCGTCCAGTCATACTTGTCCAGTATAACGATCGCGGTCCAGCCGCGCCAAGCTGCTTCGTGGAACTCCGGAGCGGTTCTGTCGTCCGACAGAACCGCGGCTACAGCGACGATGAGGCAGGGGGCGCGATGTCTGTCGCACGATGCTGAGGGCGAAGGAATGCGTCTGCGGTACCGTCGGCCTCGGTGATGGTGTGAATCGTCACACCACCACGGTGAGCAGCCACAGGACGCCGACGAAGAGTCGAGCCGATACGGCCGGCCTCGACGATCCGGTCACCTCAGCCCGAGATTGATGCGCCGGTAGCCCATCGCGAGCTCGGAGACCTTGAAGTGTTGGGCCAGGTTCAAGGTGTCCGGCGTCTCCTCGAATTGCGCTGCGACAAGGTCTTGGGGCATCAGCAGCTCGGCGGCGAACTCGTTGGCGGCGCGTTCGACCTGCCAGTCATAGCCGGGGACGTCGCTGTCGTCGACGTCGATGTGGAAGCGGTCGTGGTGGCTGAGGAGGAAGTGCCCGGGTTCGTGGGCCGCCGACGATTGGTCTCGATGGCCAGGTCGACGAGCGGGACTACGCGCGAATGCTCGCCCTTCGTCGGTGCCCTCCGTCTTCATGCCGGCGGGCAGTTTGCCGGTGACCCGGATCATCTGGTTGGCGTAGTCGACGTCGCGCCAGCGCAGCGCTCACAGCTCGTCCAGTCGCAGGCCGGTGAAGGCCGAAAAGCGAATCGCGGACCCATGCCAGGGCACCGGGCAGGCCGCGGCGATTGCCGGGACGGCCTCCGGGTCGAGCACGGCGATGCTGCACGACGTCTTCAACGCGACCCGCTCGGCGTCGGTCGCGGGGTTGGCCGCGACCCAGCGCAGGCGCCGCGCGCGCTCGAAGATCCCGAACGCCGCCACCATCGCCTTGGCGACCGTGCGCGGCGCGAGGTCGCGCTCGAGCAGGTTGCGGCGCAGGCGGTCGATCTGCGGGCGAAGGCGGGCCCACGGCGCACACCACGCGGCGGCCCGACGTGGCGCGCCGCCGACGGTCCGACGCACCCGGGGCACCTGACGCCCAAGCAGGCCGAGGAGCGCTTGCGCGAGCTCCTCGACGCGCTCCCGCGCCAGCAGTCGTCGGGGGAGTCCCACAACTACGGCCGCACGCTGGGCGAGGCGGTCGACGAGTGGCTGCGCCATCGCGAGGTCGAGAAGCGCCTCAAGCCGACGACGATGCGCTACTACCGCCACCTCGCCAACCACTACGTCCTGCCCGAGCTCGGGCGCGGTCGTTCGCGCGTCGGTGACCGCCGAGAACATCGAGGTGCTGCGTGCGAAGGGCCGAGCTGCCGCTGCACAAGGTCACCACCCACGCCGGACCGAGCACCTTGCGCGAGCGTCCGGCGGCGCCGAAGCGGATCGCCGACCCACACACGGGCAACGTACGAAACGTCGCGTCTTGCAGGCACCTCCCCATGCGCCGGCCTGGATTCGAACCAGGGTCTGACAGGTTATGAGCCCGCTGCTCTACCGCTGAGCTACCGGCGCGCGCGCATCGAGGCTACCCGCGTCAGCGCCTCGGTCGGGTCCGTCACGCGGTCGATCACGGCGGCTCGCCGGCGCGTTGCCGGGCACCCCGCACCGGTGGAGCTCTGGTTGGATGGTGCGGACGTCAACGAGCCGGGAGCAGCGCATGGGTCAGCGGGCAGCACTTGTCACGGGGGCGTCGAGCGGGATCGGTCTCGCGATCGCCGAGATGCTCGGCGAAGAGGGGTTCGGCCTCACCGTCGCGGCGCGCCGGGCCGACAAGCTCCAGGCCGCCGCCGACGGGCTGCGGGACAACGGCTACGACGTTCAGCAGGTGGCGGGAAACCTCGGGGACGAGGACACCATCAAGGCGGTTGCCGCGCAGCACGCCGAGCGATTCGGCCGCCTCGACGTGCTCGTCAACAACGCCGGCGTGGGGTTCGGCGAGCTGGTGGGCGACCTGACGACGAAGAAGGTGGACCTCCAGCTCAACACCAACCTGCGCGCGATCTTCCTGTTCTACCGTGAGTGTGCCCCACTGCTGAAGGTCGCGGGCGCCGAGCACGCGAACGCCCTGGTGGTCAACACGTCCTCGATCTCCGGGAAGGTCGGCGAGGCCTGGCTCAGCGTCTACTCGGCCACCAAGCACGGCGTCGTCGGGTTCACCCAGGCGATGAACAAGGAGCTGGCCGGCGACGGGATCAAGAGCACCGCTCTGTGCCCGGGCTTCGTCGACACCCCGATGACCGCGTTCGTCAAGGAGCACGTGCCAGCCGAGACCATGATCACGCCGCGGGACATCGCCGAGTCGGTGCGCTACCTACTGAAGACCTCGCCGGGCTGCGTCATCCCGGAGATCCAGTTCCTGCAGCCCGGCGGCGGCGCCCTCCCCGGGATCGGCTGAAACCCCTCGGCGGCGCGCGCTGCGGACGGTCCGGACGACCACGACAACCTCGGCCACCATGACCACCACCGCCGCACGCGCGACCCAGAGCCACGCCTCCGAGCGGACGTCGCCTTCCGAGCCGAGGAGCGCGACGACCAGCCCGCCGATGTCACGGTTGCCGCGGACCTCCGCCCGGCTGCCGATCCCAAGCCCGACGGCCATGACGAGGGTCGCCACGATGAACACCGCCCACGAGGAGCGGCCGGCGAAACCCGTCCCGGGCGGGGCCTCCGTCCAGCCCAGGATGCCGCCGGCGACGAAGAGCGTGAGCAGGCTGCCGCCGAGGCCGGCGACCACCAGGCCGATCATCGAGCCGACGACCACCCACATCAGCTCGTCGCCGAGTACGGCGACCAAGAAGGCGAGCGGCAGCTGGATCAGCGCGAAGGCGACCAGCGCAGGCAGCACGAAGCCCATGCGCATGAAGCGGGCGCCGGCATCCGGGCGGCCAGATCCGCGCAGCGTCACCAGGACCACTCCCACGACGGCGGCGACCGCCGTGGCGATTCCCGAGAAGATGCCGGCGTCGTCGAGTGCCGCGGCCTGCGTACCGGCGACGACCGCCCAACCGCCGACCACGACGAGCACGAGGAGAGCCTGGACCACGCAGACGACGCGGAGCTCCCGCCCTCGGTAGACCGCGGCGACGCCGACCTCCGGCGTGGGGCGGCTGGAGGACGTCGGCGAACCGCTCACAGGGTCTTCGTGAGCCTGCGGTGTGCCGGCACCGGCCTGGGAGCGGGCGCTAGGAGAGCGCGCGCTCGCGGTCGGCGCGCTCGACCGCGGCCGACCACTCGTCGACGAATGCGGGCGACGCCTCCAGCCTGGCGCGCCCTCGCTCCTCCTGGGCGTCCGGGCGCTCGCGATGCCCCTGGAGGAACGCCCAGCTTCCGGTCTGCGCCGCCTCGCGGGTGCGGCGAGCCCGCGTCGTGGCCTGATGCTCGGCGATCACCCCGCGCAGGTCCGCCGCGCCCGGCTCCGCGCGGTGCGCCTCGGCCGCGAGCGACGCGACGAGCTGGGTCTCGAGCGCGCGCAGTTCGCGCGCGGTCGCGCGGCGGGCTCGCCTGACGCCCGTGAAGGCATCCCACGCCCGGGCGAACGAGACGAGGCTCGTACGTCCGCCGCAGCGATGGGCGGCGAGCATCGGGCACACCCCACCCAGGCGATCGGAGTAGGCGCCGACGATGATGTCGTTGACGCGGATGCCCTCGAGCATCGCCTCGCGGGTGCGGGTGGGCAGGCAGTCGATGACCCGGCGCAGATCCTCGATGTCGGAGCGGTTGGGTGGCATAGGGTGATGGCCGGATCGGGTGCCGGCCTCTCCCCGGGAAGACTACGGCTTGCTCGACGACGTAGGAAGGCGATCTCCTCCTCGACGAAAGGCTCCTTGCATGAAGCTCGGTGTGCACCTCGGCTACTGGGGCCTCGGCCTCACCTCGCAGGACCAACTCGACGTGGTCCTGGAGGCGGAGAGGCTCGGCTACGACTCCGTGTGGACGGCCGAGGCCTACGGCTCCGACGCGGCGACGATCCTCGGCTGGCTCGCCGGCCAGACCTCGACCATCCGTCTCGGCTCGGCGATCTTCCAGATGCCCGGCCGCTCGGCCGCCATGACCGCGATGACCGCCGCGACGCTCGACCAGCTCTCGGACGGACGCTTCATCCTCGGCATCGGCTCCTCGGGCCCCCAGGTGTCCGAGGGCTGGCACGGCGTCCGCTTCGCCAAGCAGCTCGCACGCACCCGCGACTACGTCGCCGTCGTGCGCATGGCGCTCGCGCGCGAGCGCGTCGACTACACCGGCGAGACGCTCGAACTGCCGCTTCCCGACGGGCCGGGGAAGGCGCTCAAGCTCACGATCGCGCCCGTCCAGGAGCGGATCCCGATCTTCATCGCGGCGATCGGCCCGCGGAACACCCAGCTGGCGGCCGAGATCGCCGACGGCATCATCCCGACGCTGTTCTCGCCCGAGCACGTGGCGGTCATCCGTGACGAGGTCCAGAGCGGCGTCGACCGGGCGGGCGGCGGCAAGACGCTCGCCGACGTCGAGATCGCGCCGCAGGTGCAGGTGTACGTCTCCGACGACCGCGAGAAGGCGCGCAACCTGATGCGCCCGTTCCTCGCGCTCTACATCGGCGGCATGGGGTCGCGCGAGAAGAACTTCTACAACCAGCTCGTGCAGCGCTACGGCTACGAGGCGGCCGCCAGGGACGTCCAGGATCTCTACCTCGAGGGCAAGAAGGACGCGGCGGCGGCGGCGGTCCCCGACGAGCTCGTCGACGCGATCTCCCTCTGCGGACCCCGGGAGCATGTACGTGAGCGCCTGGCCGCCTACCGCGACGCGGGAGTCGGGACGCTGGGCGTCACGCCCGTGGCCTTCACCCGCGACGAGCGCCTCGAGCAGCTGCGGCTGGTCGCCGAGCTCGCGACTTGAGGGTCCTTGTCGGCGCCTTCGGCGACCCCGGTCACGCGTTCCCCGCCGTCGCGCTGGCGACCGCGCTGCGCGCTCGTGGCCACGCCGTGCGCGTGCAGACCTGGGAGCGCTGGCGCGAGGACGTCGAGGCCACGGGCGTCGCGTTCGCCCCGGCGCCGGAGTATCACGTCTTCCCGACGCGCGAACGGCCGCTCAAACCCTACGAGGCCGTCCTGCGCGCGACGACCGACACCCGGCCGCTCGTGCGCGAGTTCGCCCCGGACGTCGTCGTCGCCGACATCCTCACGCTCGCGCCGGCGCTCGCCGCGGAGCTCGAGGGCGTGCGCGTCGCGACGCTCATCCCCCACGTCGATCCGCGTCCCGCGCCCGGGTTCCCGCCGTACTCCGTCGGTGCGAGGCTCCCGCGGACCACGCTCGGCCGGCAGCTCTGGGCACGGACGGACGGCCTGATGGCGCGGGGCCTGGAGCTCGGGCGCCGCGAGCTCAACGAGACGCGCCGGCGCCTCGGACTCCCGCCGCTCGAACACGTGCACGGCGGGATCTCGCCCGCGCTCGCGCTCGTCGGGACGTTTCCGCAGCTGGAGTACCCGCGACCCGGCGGCCCGCCGGGCGGAACCCACGTCGTCGGCCCGCTGCTGTGGGAGCCGCCGACCGAGGAGATCTCGCTGCCCCCCGGCGATGGGCCGCTCATCCTCGTCGCGCCCTCGACCTCGCAGGACCCCGACCACCGCCTGCTGCACGCCGCGCTCGAGGGCCTCGCCGGCGCGCCCGTCCGCGTGCTCGCCACCTGGAACCGGCGCCGTCCGGTCCCCGCCGTCGCGGCGCCACCGAACACGCGGCTGGTCGAGTGGCTCTCCTACGCCCGGACGATGCCTTACTGCGACGTCGTCGTCTGCCACGCCGGCCACGGGACCCTCGTTCGGGCGCTCGCAAGCGGCTGCGTCGTCGTCGCGGCGCCCGCCGCGGGGGACATGGGCGAGAACGCCGCGCGGGTGGACTGGGCCGGCGCCGGCGTGCGGATCCCGCGGCGGCTCGTGTCGGCGCGCTCGGTGCGCCTCGCGGTGGGTCGCGCGATCAGCGATCCGGCGCTCAGGGCACGAGCCGCAGAGCTCGCCGCCTGGGCCGAGGCGCACCCCGCGGGACTGCGCGCTGCCGAGTTGCTGGAGGACTACGTCGCGCGGCCGGACCGCTTCACGGCCTGAGAACTCCCGGCGCCTGGGCCGTCCCGACGTTCCCGGCGGCGTCACGGATGACCGCGTAGCCGCGCACCCGCGTCCGCTTGGCCTGCTTGAGGAGCTTGAGGTGCTTTGCCGAGACGCGCATGCTGACCACGCCGCGCCGGCCCCCCGCGACCATGATCGACCTGGCGGCCAGCTTGAGCTCCCGGCGCAGCCGCCTGACCTTCCCGCGGCGCGCCGGAATCGTGAAGACCGTGATCGTCGCTCGACAGCGGACCTCCGTGGCCGGGCAGCTCAGCGAAGAGCGCAGCACGCCCCGGCGCAGGACGAACCTGGCGAGCTTGCCCTTCGGCGGAGATCTGTCGGCGCCGGGTGCTCCCTGCGCGCCGGTGCCCATGCCGGTCGAGCCGGTGCCGGCGGGCGTGACGACGACCGCGGCCGGCCGGTCGTCGTCGAGGATGGTGCCCTGGGCGGTGGCGTCCGCGAGGGCGGCCCCTACTGGCTCCGTCAGCGCGAGGCCGAACGCCTCGTCGCCCTCGACGCCCGCGTCGCCGACGACGTCGATGCGGACGCTCTGCGCCGTCTGCCCCGGCGCGAACGTGAGGATCCCGCGGGCCGCCGTGTAGTCGCCCGGCGCGATCGCGCCGATGTCGTCGGTGGCGTAGGGGACGGTCACCGCTCGCGAGGACGGGGTACTCAGGGTCACGGCGAACGAGAACGGTGTCGTGGCGTTCGTTCCCTCCGGCGCGACGACGTCGGCCACCGACAGCCGGGCGGCGTCGTCGTCGGTGATCGTCGCCGCCGCGGTCTTCGCGGTGGTGGTCGCGAACGTGGCGTTGACGGGCTCGCGCAGGGTCACGGTGAACGACTCGTCGTCCTCGTCGATCACGTCGGCGACGACCAGCGCCGGGATCGCCCCGGTGGTCTGCCCCGCCGGGATCGTGAGCGTGCCCGGAGCCAGCGCGACGTCCTCGGCGGTCGCCGTACCGGGTGCCAGGTCGTAACCGACGGTGACCGCCCGACCCGAGGGGGCGCTCAGCCTGACGGGGACACCGAGCGTGGTCGCTCCCGGGCCCGTCCCCTCGCCGCCGGAGACCGGCGCGACGGAGATCGGGGGCGCCGCGTCGTCGTCGGTGATCGTGGCCGCCGCCGACGCGGGGCTGCCGACCGTGTCGGCGGTCACCGAGACGATCGTCGCGGTGATGCTCTCGTCCGCCTCGTCCAGGGCGTCGGCGACGATCGACGCGCGCACCGTTGCCGTCCCGGGGCCGACGACCGTGCCGGCGGGCACCGACACGGTGACGTCGCAGGCCCCCATCGCCGGCGTGACGGCGACGTCAGCCGGGCACCTCGCCGTGTCGCCGGCGCCGCCCAAGCGCACGACCACGCTCGCATCTCCCGTCGTTCCCAGCGCGAAGGGTCGCGTCAGCGTGAACGAGAGCGTCCCGGTCTCGGGAACCGTCTGCGCCGTGGGGCCGATGGTGACCACCGCCTGCGCCGCCGGCGCGAGCCAGAGGCCTGCCGTCGCGATCGTCAACGCCGTGAAAGATCTGCGCATGCTGCCCCCTTCGGCCGTCCTGACCGGTGACCTCGAATGCCGGGCACCGTACCGGACTCATCGGCGCCCTCGAGCGGTGCGCCGAGGAACCGCAAGGCACGCGAAGAAGCGAAGAAGGGCGTGTTGCTGTGCGGCAACCACCCCAGGGAGGTGGAGAACGGCCTGCGCTTCATCTCGCTACAGTGAGCCGGCGATCGGGGGTAGCTCAATTAGGCAGAGCAGCACCCTGTTAAGGTGATGGTTGTGGGTTCGAGTCCCACCCCCCGAGCTTTTCTGGAGCCGCCCGAGCGGCTCTTGTTTGTTTTCCGCTCAGCCCAGATCCGCCTCCATCGCCTGCGGCACCAGCCGGTCGAGCGCGTGCTGGAGCGCTGAACGCTCCGCGGCGAGCGTGGCGATGTCGCCCGCGCCGGCCGCCCGGAGGTCGGCGATCCGGCGGTCGAGCCGGGCCTTGCGGAGCTTGAGCGCCTCGGCCTCGAGGACCGTGCGAGAGTGCAGGTGCGTGGCCCGGTTGACGAGCTCGGCCATGAACGCGGCGAGCTCCGGGTCGTCGTCGGTTCTGCTCGCGGGCGCGCCGAGGTGCGAGCGCAGGTGGGCGATCGCCCGGCGGTTGAGCGGCGTGGAGAGCGCCTGCTGGGCTTCGGCGTCGGCGAGGAACGTCGCACCGTCCTTCGGGCTCCCGATGCACGCCGCCAGGAACTGGCGTTCCTGCAAGTCGAGCGGATCGGGAGCGCTCGCGCGCCGCGCGGCGGCTGCGGGGTTCGGCGCGCCCGGGGGCTGCGGCGGGCCTGGCGGCGTCCATCGGCGCTGCCCGCGAGGCCGGCCGATGCCGACGCCGGTGGAGCGCGAACCGCCGCCGGCGGCCGTCGCGGGGGGCGTACGCCGGGGCCCCGCCAACCACCCCGCGACCAGCGAGGGCGCGAGCTTGGTCGCGTCGGCGACCGAGAGGATGAGCTCCTCGCGTAGGGCACTCGGAGCCAGCGGGGCCAAGACGGGGCGCAGCGCGTCGATCGCGCGGTCCTTCGCCTCGGCGCTGTCGAGGTCCTCCCGCGCCAGCTCACGCTGCACCCGGAACGTCACGAACGGGACGCTGGCCTCGACCAGCGAGCGGATCGCGTCGGCCCCGCCGTCCGCGACGACGTCGGCGGGATCCCGGCCGGCCGGGAGCGGCACGACGCGCAGCTCGAGCTTGCGCCCGGCGGCGACCTTCGCGGCGCGCAGCATCGCCTCCTGGCCCGCGGCGTCGGCGTCGAGCGCGAGCGCGACCTGCGGCGCGAGCCGCGCGAGCTCGCCGACCTGGTGCTCGGTGAGCGCGGTACCCATCGAGCCCACGACGTTCTGCAGCCCCGCCTGGTGCAGCGCGATGACGTCCGTGTAGCCCTCGCAGAGCACGACGGAGCCCGCCTTCGTCGCGGCCACGCGGGCGACATGGGCGCCGTAGACGTTGCGGCCCTTGGAGAACAGCTCGTTCTCGCTCGAGTTGAGGTACTTCGGCATCTGGTCGGCGCCGAGCGCCCGCGCGCCGAAGCCCATGACGCGCCCGCGCCGGTCGGCCAGCGGGAACATGATGCGGCGGCGGAAGCGGTCGATGAGCGGCCCGGACTGCGAGCGCTGCGTGAGCCCCGCGGCCTCGCACTCGCGGTTGGAGAACCCTGCCCGCCGCGAGGCCTTGAGCACCACGTCGAAGCGCGACGGCGAATAGCCGACCCGGTAGGCCCGCAACGACGCCTCCTGGAGGCCGCGTCCGGCGAGGTACTCACGTGCAGGGGCCGCCTCGGCCGAGTCCCACAGGTAGCGCTCGTAGAAGCCGGCGGTCCGGTCGAGCAGCTCGTGCAGACGCTCGACGTGCTTGCGCCGTTCCAGGGCTCCGGGATCCTCCGCGACCGGCTCGAGGGTCACCCCGTAACGGTCGGCCAGGTACTCCATCGCGCCGACGAAGTCGAGCCCCTCGGTCTCCTGCACGAACTTGAAGACGTCGCCCCCCGCGTTGCAGCCGAAGCAGTGGTAGAGCTTCTGGCCGGGATCGATCCCGAAGCTCGGCGTCCTCTCGTCGTGGAAGGGGCAGAGCCCCTCCAGCCGCCCGGAGCCCGCGCGCCGCAGCTCGGTCCGCGCGCCCACCAGGTCGGCGAAGTCGACCGCGTCGCGGATCTGCTCGCGCGCCTCGTCCGGGTACCGTGGCATCAGAGCGCGAGCGACTCCGGGACCGCGAGCTGCTCGAACTTGCCCAGGCAGTACCGGTCGGTCATCCCCGCTATGTAGTCCGTCACGCGCTGCGACAGGTCCCCACGGAGCACGACCCCGTCCGGCGGCCCCTCCGGCAGCGAGCAGTAGTGCTCGAACAAGGTCCTCACGATCCGGTCGATCTTCTCGTGCTCCCGCCGCGCGACCGTCCCGAGGTAGACGCGCTCGAACATGAACGTGCGCAGCCGGTCCATCGCCTCGCCCGCGTCGGCGCCCTGGACGACGTCCCCGGCCTGCGCGGAGTGCTCGACGAGGTCGTGGACGAGCCGGTCGATGCGCACCGAGCCCGACGTGCCGAGCACCTCGATCGGCCCCGCCGGCAGGTCGCGCAGCTCCAGGATGCCCGCACGGATCGCGTCGTCTATGTCGTGGTTGATGTAGGCGACGCGGTCGACGAGGCGCACGATCCGGCCCTCGAGCGTCCTTGGCATCGGGGCGCGTCCGGAGTGACACCGGATCCCGTCGCGGACGTCGTCGGTGAGGTTGAGCCCTGCGCCGTCGCGTTCGAGATGGTCCACGACCCGCAGCGAGTGCTCGTAGTGGCGGAACTCCCGGCCGAAGCGCTCCTGCAGGCACGCGTCGAGCACCGCCTCGCCGATGTGCCCGAACGGCGGGTGGCCGAGGTCGTGACCGAGCCCGATCGCCTCGGTGAGGTCCTCGTTGAGGCGCAGCGCGCGAGCGACCGTGCGCGCGATCTGGGTGACCTCGAGCGTGTGGGTCAGCCGGGTGCGGTAGTGGTCGCCCTCGGGCGCCACGAACACCTGCGTCTTGTGCTTCAGCCGGCGGAACGCCTTGCAGTGGACGATGCGGTCACGGTCGCGCTGCAAGGGTGAGCGCAGGCCGCATCCCTCCTCCGCGACCGCGCGAGCGCCGCCGTCCGACCGCGCCGCCGCCCGCGAGAGGTGCTCCGCTTCCCACGCCTCCCGGGTGGCCGGGAGCGAGCCCGCGACCGGTCCGGGGTGGGCGTGGGGATCCATGACGACGATTCTCGCAGCCGATGCGGCTCCTCCGCTCGTTACGGTCCGACCATGCTCGCGCTCACCGCCGCCGCCGAACCGCCGCACGTCGCGCTGACCGAGGTGCCCGACCCGGCGCCGCTGCCGTCCGAGGCGCTCGTCACCGTCAGTGCCTTCTCGCTCAACCGCGGAGAGTCCAAGCGACTGGCGACGATGGAACCCGGTGCTGTCACGGGCTGGGACGTCGCCGGCGTCGTCGAGCAGCCCGCAGGCGACGGCTCAGGCCCGCCCGCCGGCACGCGCGTCGTCGGCCTCGTGAACCCGGGCGCCTGGGCACAGCGGGCAGCCGTCCCGACGGACGCGCTGGCCCCGCTGCCCGACGCCGTCTCCTTCGCGCAGGCGGCCACGCTCCCCGTCGCGGGGCTCACGGCGCTGCTGGCGCTGCAGATCGGCGGCCTGCCGCTCGGACGGCGCGTCCTGGTCACGGGAGCCAACGGCGGGGTCGGCCGCTTCGCGGTCCAGCTCGCCGCGCTCAGCCAGGCACACGTCACCGCGCTCGTCCGCGACCCCGGGCAGGCGCCGGCGCTCCACGCGCTCGGCGCCGACGCGGTGGTCACCGAGCTCGCGGGCGAGTACGACCTGGTCGTCGAGGGCGTCGGTGGCGCGACGCTCGCGAGCGCCATCCGCCACGTCGCTCCCGTGGGCACGATCGTCTCCTTCGCGTCGACCACCACGCAGGAGACGAGCTTTCCCACCCGCGAGCTCTTCGGCCGCGCCCCCGGCGCGACGCTGCGCGGCCTCCTCGTCTTCCCCGAGCTGCGACGCGAGGCGGGCTCGGGCACCGCGAACCTCGCACGCCTGGCGCGGCTCGTCGCCGACGGGAAGCTCGACTGCTCCGTCCAGCGTGAGGCGAGCTGGCGCGAGGCAGGCGAGCACGTGCAGGCGCTGCTGCACCGTACGGTCGCCGGCAAGATCGTCCTGCACGTCGACTGACGCTGCCGGCGAGCCACCCTATTCCGCGCGTGCAGCGCGCAACCGACCCGCGCCGTGATGCTCCACGGTCGCGCCGATCGCCCGCTCGACTTGGGCCAGGACACGCGGCGCGGCCGTCGGGCCGCGCACGAGCGGGGTGCCGAGCGCAGCCGTCATAAAGGCGTGGGCGGCGGCGTCGATGGGAAACGCACCTGCCTCGCAGCCGGCGCACACCACCCCGCCCTCCGCCCCGGAGAAGCCGACGAGGTCGTCGCGCTGCCCGCAGGCGGCGCAGGCCGCGAGCTGCGGCGCGAGGCCCGCGGCGAGAAGGAGCTTGAGGCGGAACGCCAGCTGGTTGGCGTGGGTCGCGTGAGCGGCCGGGTCGTCGTCGATCAGGCCGAGCTCGTTGGCGAGCAGCCGGAAGACCGAGGGGTGCGGCTCCTGGGTGTCGAACAGCCGGCTGACCGCGTCACTCGCGCGCGCGGCCGCGTCGAGCGCGGACCCGTCGACGCGCAGCCGCGCGTGCGCGGCGACCGTCTCGGCGCTCGTCACCGTCAGCAGATCGCTGCGACCCTCGTGGAGGATCAGATCAAGATGGAAGAACGGCTCCAGGCGGCCGCCGAAGCGGGACTTCGTGCGCCGCACACCCTTGGCGATGGCGCCCACCTTGCCCCGCGCGGGCGTGTAGAGGTGCAGGATCCGGTCGGCCTCGCCGTAGCGCATGGAACGCAGGACGATGCCTTCGGTCTTGACGGGTCCGGCCATCAGGAGGCCCGCGTCGAAGTCGTTATGTTTTGTGCACCCATGGCTTCCGTCACGCTCTACACCACCGACCACTGCCCATACTGCGTCCAGGCCAAGAAGCTGCTCGACAAGCGCGGCGTCGCCTACGAGGAGATCAACCTCGCACGCAACCCGGACGGTCGCAACGAGCTCGTGGCCCAGACCGGGATGATGACCTTCCCGCAGGTGCTGGTCGACGGAGAGCTCCTCGGGGGGTACACCGAAACTGCCGCGGCCGACAGATCAGGCCGCCTGCAGGAGCTCCTGGCCGCCTAGCCTCTACCGAAGGGCACACGGCGGCCATCGCAAGATGGCCTCGACGGGCAAGGGCCTTGCCGTAACGCTGATCAGAGCCGGCGGCAAGCAAGTTCGGATCTTGACGCACGGGTCGACGGAAGATCGTTCGCGCTGGTGGAGGCGTTCCCGCGGGAACGCCTCCGTCCGCCCCCGGAGTCGTCGCTCAGCGGGTGCGCAGGGTCAGTCGTCCTGTGCTCACGAGTGCCCTCCCGCCGCGGTCGCGGCTGGTGATGAACACGTTGACCGGCACGCTGGTCCTCGAGCGCAGCGCCGAGGCGGTGCTACGGGAGACGGTGAGCCTCGTGGTGCGGCGACCGCCGCCCGGGATCTGGAAGGCGCTGGTGCCGAGCGTGATGCGCCGGCGCGGTCCCCCCGGCCGCTGGACCGGCGCGCCGGTGCGCAGCTTCACGCTGCCCGAGCAGATGGCGCCCCGCGGGCAGAGCAGCTGGAACGACACGACGCGCCCGGCGCTGAGCCTGGCCGAGCGGCTCACCAGTCCGACGCGCGGCGGAACCGCAACGACCTGGGCGTCGGAGACGGCGCCCAGGCAGGCCGGGGTCTGCACCACCCGAGCCCGGTAGCTCGTGGTACGGGCGGGACGGATCGTCGCCGTGAAGTTCCCCTGCCCGTCCGTGCGCGCCTGGGCGATCGTGCGGTACCGCGTCGCGCCGGTGTCCCGCGCCTGCACATCGATGTCCTGGCCACCTTCGCACGCCGCCTGATTCGCGAAGGCCTCCACGGCGCCGCTCAGGCGCACGCTGGAGCCGCGCGCGACGACGGTGCGATTGGCCGCCAGTTCGATCGCGCGACCGGCAACCGCCGCTCCGGCAGCCGGCTGGCCCGGTGCACCGGGTGCCCCGGGTGGGCCGGGTGCGCCGGCCCCGTCGCCGGCGGGCGGGGCTGGGGGCGCCGGCGAGTTGTCGCTGCGCAGGAGGTAGACCCGGCCCTGGCTCCGGCCGGTCGTCGGGTTGGAGTCCCACAAGTCGGCGCCCACCGCGTAGTCGAGGAAGCCGTCGCCGTTGAGGTCACCCATCGGCGCCAGAGCCGTGCCGAACGAGCTTCCGGGCTGCTGGTCGGGGTCTGTGATGGTCTGCAGAGCCCGTTCGGTGACCGGGTTGAAGATCGTGATGTCGTTGATGATGTCGGGGTTCGTCCCCGGGTTGTGCGGACCGAAGGCACCGACCAGAAGCTCGTTGCGCGGCGCGCCCGCCTCGTCTGAGACGAGGTTGCCGATACCGGCCGACGAGACGCCGAAGTTGCCGCCCGACTGGGGGGTCGGGTCGTTGACCTGGGCGAAGTTCGTGCCGTTGGCTCCGGCCTTGAAGTTGCCGTTCATGACGTAGCCGCGGCCCTGGGCGGTGAAGTCCACGTTCTGGCGCATCGCCGGGATGAACACGTCCGCCAGGGGGGTGCTTCCCAAATCACCGGCGGCGGGCTCGTTGTGCAGCGTGAAGCCGAAGATCGAGCCGGCCTGCGGCTCGGGGTGCTGGTAGATCGCCAGAACGGCGCCGGTCTTGCCGTCGACGAGCATGTTCACGCCGACGTCGAAGAAGGCGGGGTCGGGGAAGTCGGCGTTGCTCGGCAGGTCGGTGCGGAAGGCGGAGACGACGACCTCGGGGCTCCCGTCCGGCGTGGCGGTGCTCGACGCGTTGGGGCACAGATCCCCGGCGGGCGTGGCGGCGTTGCAGCTGCCCACGTCACCGATCGGGAAGATCGCCTGGCCGAACAGCTCGCTGTCGGTGCGGGCGGAGGAGGTGGGGTCGTCGGTCTGGGCCGTGACGCTCTTCAGCGTGCGCAGCGGGGTCTGCAGCGGCGTAGCCGCCCCGCCGTTGGCCGGGTCCATGACGTCCTCACCGCGGTAGACGTACGAACGGCCCGCCTCATGGCACTGGCCGGGATCGCAGGCCGGATTGCTCGCCTTGGTCTCGTCGTACGTCGGGGCGCCGATCACGAGGTCGGCCAGATCGACGTCGCCGGGACCCGAGTCGAAGGCTCCGTCGACGTCGCCGATCGCCGCGGGCCCGGGCAGGCCGTCGCACGGGCCGATGCCCGCGTTGCCGGCGCAGGGCGGCAGCCCGGCGGGAGAGAGGACGACGCGGCCGAAGCTGGGCGTGTGGGGGTTCGGGGGTCCGGCCGGGAACGTCGCCTGCTCGAGGCGGTCGGCCAGCGGCATGTCGATGCGCTTGAGCAGGGCGCGGGTCCGGCCGTCGAACACGTAGGCGCGGCCGATCTCTGCGACCCCGCCCGGGGCGCCCGGCGTGGGCACGTCGACGCCGGCCGCGCCGGCCACGATCTCGTCCACTCCGTCCAGGGTGCGGCTCGGAGCGCCACAGTCGGCGCCGGCGCTACCGCCGGGGCAGCTGCCCAGGTCCTCGATCGAGCTGGCGAAGAGCGCAAAGCCCGCACGGGCGTTGCCGGTGACGTTGCCGGGGTTTCCGGGGTCCGGTGCGTTGATCGTGTCGAGGAGCGCACCCGTTGCCCCGCTCAGGACGAACAGCTGGCCGTCTGAGTTGGGGCCGGTCCCCGGCTGGGGCACCAGCATGTCGTCGCGTCCGTCCCCGTTGAGGTCGCTGTGCCCCACGAGACCCTGGCCGAAGATGCCGTTCGCCTGGGGGTTGGGGCTCTCCACCCGCTGGACGTCATAGGTCCGCGGCAGCGCAGCGCCCGCCGGGGCGGCGACGCTGAACCCGGCGAACCCGACGACGACCCCGACCACGCCCAGCCGAACGAAACCCATGGTGCTCAAACCCCTCCCGAGATGAACCGACCGGGGACTGTCCTACCCGATGGGCCACAACTGGGGTAAGTGTCGCGATCATCTACCGGCGGTGATCGGACCGCGACGAACGCGCGGTCGCGGCTGGCAGCGCTCGCAGGCGTACGTCCCCCGGCCGCCCGCCACGAACTTCACGATCGTCGTCCCGCACGTGCCACAGGGCTGGCCGCGGCGCAGGTGGACGAGGAACTCGTGCTGGAAGCCTCCGCGCACGCCGTCGGGGTGGCGGAAGTCGTCGAGGGTCGCGCCGCCCGCATCGAGACCGGCCTGCAGCGCCGCGGTCACCGCCTGGGCCAGCATCGCGTACTGCCGGGGCCGTAGGGAGCCCGCGGGGCGCAGCGGGTGCACGCCGGCGCGGTGCAGCGCCTCGTCGGCGTAGATGTTTCCCACGCCGGCGACGTGGCGCTGATCCAGCAGGAACGCCTTGATCGGGCCGCGGCGCCCCCGGGCCATCTCGCGCAGCGCGGGGCCGGTGAGCGCGCCGGCCAGCGGCTCGATCCCCAGCCGGGGCGCGAAGAACGCCCGGAGAGCCTCGGCTCCCAGGGCGAGCTCGCCCGTGCCGAAGCGGCGGGGGTCGCAGAAGGCGACCTCGTGCGCGTCGTCCAGGCTGAAGGTGACACGCCGGTGCGGCGTGCCGGCCGCGGCGTCGTAGAGCAGCGTGCCCGTCATCCGCAGGTGCATCAGCAGGAACGCCTCATCCTCCAGGACGACCACGAAGTACTTCCCGCGCCGGTCGAGGCGCTCGATCCGGCGCCCCTCGCAGGCGGAGGCCATCGCGTCGGGGGTGAGCGGGCGACACCAGCGCGGGTCGTGGACCGCGATCGTCGTGAGCCGCCGGCCCTCCAGGCGGGGCGCGAGGTGACGGCGGATCGTCTCCACCTCGGGCAGCTCGGGCATCGCCCGTCGAGGCTAATCGACCGGGCGGGCGGCAGTCACACGAAGCTGCGGCCGGTCAGGCCGCTGTTCCGGGCGCCGGCCAGCCACGCGTGGACGCTCGCGCCGACGTCGGCGAACGGCCCGTGATGCTCCCGGCCGGCGTCACCGGCAAACCGCGCGAGCAGGGGGACGTGCTCGCGCGTGTGGTCGGTGTGAGGCGCGGTCGGATCGACGCCGTGGTCGGCGGTGAGCACGAGCAGATCGTCGGATCCGAGCCGCGCGAGCCACCGGGCGACCTCCGCGTCGATGCGCTGCAGCGCCACGTGGAAGCCGTCGGGATCCTTGCGGTGACCGTAGAGCTGGTCCGTCTCGACGAGGTTCACGAAGACGAGGCCGTGATCGAGCTCGTCCACGAGCACGCTGGTCTCGGCGAGGGCCCGCGCGTTGCTGGACCCCGGGTGCTCGTGGGTGAAGCCGACGCCGGCGAAGAGGTCGTGGGTCTTGCCCACCGCGTGGACGGGAACACCGCGCTCGCTGAGCACGTCGAGGTAGGAGCGCCCGGGCGGTCGGACCGCGAAGTCCCTGCGACCCTCCGTCCGCCGGAACGCCCCGGGCGGGCCGGCGAACGGGCGCGCGATGACGCGCCCGACGGCGTGCGGACCGACCATGACCTCGTGGCGGACGCGCGCGCACCGCTCGAGCAGCGCCTCCTCGCAGAGCACGTCGTGATGGGCGGCCAGCTGCAGGACGGAATCGGCGCTCGTGTAGAGGATGAGCTTGCCTGTCCGGAGGTGCCGCGCGCCGAAGTCGCGGATGACATCGGTTCCCGAGTAGGGGGCGTTGCAGAGGAAGCCCGTGCCGCCCACGACGGCGTCGAGGCGCGCGAGCACCGCGGGCGGGAAGCCGTCGGGGTAGACCGGGAGAGGCGCGGGCGCGACGACGCCCATGAGCTCCCAGTGGCCCGTGGTCGACTCCTTGCCCGGCCCCTGCGGCGCCAGGCGACCGTGGAGGACGGGCGCGGTCGCCGGCGGGACGCCCAGGATCGGGCGGATGCAGCCCAGGCCGAGCGCCTGGAGCGTCGGAAGCCGCAGACCGCCGACCGCCTCGGCGACGTGGGCGAGCGTGTCGCTGTCGGCCGGGTCGCCGTAGGCGACGGTGTCGGGAAGGGCGCCGGCGCCGGCGGCGTCGATGACGACCACGAACGCCCGGCGGGCCATCAGGGGCGCGGGGCCCGGATCCGCAAGGAGCGCACGAGCGGGCGGAACACCTCCGCGTCGACGCGCTTGAAGTCCTCGGCCGGGGCGATCGCGTCGACGACGACCTCCCCGCCGAAGGCGTAGACGTGGGTCGAGCGCACGGTGCGCGGCTGCCCGGCGACGGTCTCGGTGCCCCGCACCACGACCGCGGGACGCCCGTCCACCCGAAGCCGCGCCCGCTTGATCTCGACGAAGGTGGGATCGCGCGTGCGCGCCGCGTCCACGAGTGCCGCGGCAGCTGCGTCGAGCGCCGTCGGCGTCGCCGGCAGCGGCTCGGTGCGTGGGTAGCGGAAGATCGAGACCGCCGCCTGTCCTGTCGCGATCGTCGTCACGAGCGGCGGCTCCCCCGGCTGCACGTTCCATCCCGCCGGAGCCTTGAACTCGAGCCCCGCCGGGTCGTAGCTCTGGGTGTTCGAGCCCAGCGGCGGGCCCGGGGTCTTGACGTCCGGCGGCAGCGTCCGTTCGTTGCCGCAGCCCCAGCCGAGCAACGTCGAAGCGCCGAGGGCGAGCACGGACAGAGCGGTGCGAGGGGCGGGCATCGGGCCCGCCGATCCTAGCCCCCGTCCTGCGTGGCCCGCGGATGCGCACGGAAGTAGACGTCCTTGAGCCGCTCGGCGCTCAAGTGCGTGTAGATCTGCGTCGTGGCGATGTCCGCGTGGCCGAGCATCTCCTGCAGCGAGCGCAGGTCGCAGCCCCCGGCGAGCAGGTGCGTGGCGAAGGTGTGGCGGAGGGTGTGCGGGCTCATCCGGCTCTCCAGCCCGACGGTGGTCGCGTGGCGCTGGACGATCTTGTAGAGGCCCTGCCGCGTGAGCCGGCCACCGCGGTGGTTGACGAACAGGTGACGCTCGTCGCGCGGCCCGACGAGCTGCGGGCGCCCGCGCCCGAGGTAGCTCCGTGCGGCGGCGACCGCTTCGCGGCCCACGGGGACCATGCGTTCCTTCGAGCCCTTGCCGCGGGCGCGCAGCGCCCCCGCAGCGAGGTCGACGTCGGAGACCTCGAGGTCGATCGCCTCGCTGGCGCGGAGTCCGCAGGCGTACATCAGCTCGAGCAGCGCCCGGTCGCGCAGGGACGACGGGTCGTCACCGGCGGGCGCGCGGAGGAGCATCGCGACCTCGTCCCGGGAGAGCACCTGCGGGAGCTTCTGGGACTTGCGGGGGGATCGCAGGTCCGCGGTCGGGTCGTGCTCGATCACGCCGTCGCGACGCAGATGGCGGTAGAAGGAGCGCAGGCAGGCGGCCTTGCGCTGCAAGGTGGCGGGCGCGGCAGGCGGCTTCTCGCCGGTGCCCGCGGCCAGCTCGTCCATCCAGCCGGCCAGCTGCGCGTGCTGCGCCTCGAGCACCCCGACCGCCCCGCGGGTCAAGAACGCGCCGAACTGCAGCAGGTCGGAGCGATAGGCCTCGAGCGTGTTGCGCGACAGGCCGCGCTCGAACTCGAGGTAGGCGAGGAAGTCCAGGACGTATCCGGTCATGGAGTCCTGCGGCGAGACGGGAACGACGGCCATACCGCGGTCTTCCGCCCGCCGGAGGCGGACCCTGCCGGTGCAACGGTGCTGTCAGACCTGCTCGCGCCCGCGCAGCAGGAGCAGCCCGATGAGCGTCTTGGCGTCGCGCGACTGCGCGATGGCGTCGTCGAGTCGGGCCAGCGGCCACGGGATGATCTCGATGCGCTCGTTCTCGCCGGAGTCGGCTTCGGCGTCGGTGAGCTCGGTGGCCAGGAAGACGTGGACCTCCTCGTCGAGGGAGCCGACCGACGACCAGAACGAGTGCAGGTGCTCCACGCGACCCGCTTCCTTGCCGATCTCCTCGGTCAGCTCGCGTGCCGCGGTGTGCTCGGGCGGCTCACCCTCCTTGTCGAGCAGGCCGGCCGGGAGCTCGAGGACGTCCGGGTCGTCGACGGCCGGACGCGGCTGGCGGACCAGATACACGTGCTCGCCGTCGTGCGCGACGATCGCGACGGCGCCCGGGTGCCGCACGACCTCCCGCTCGACCTCCTCGCCGTCGGCGTCGAAGCGGAAGCGGTCGACGTGCACCGAGATGACGTGGCCGTCGAAGACCTGCCGGCCGTCGAGGCGGGTGAAGGCGCGGGGGCTGATCATGCGGGGTCTCCCGAGAGGACGTCGAGCAGCGTGAGGGTGACGTCGAGCATGCCCTCGAGCGCCGACGCCGTCACGCGCTCGGTCGCCTCGTGGTTGTGCTCGGTGCCGTTGGCGAGGTTCGTGCACGGGAGGCCTCGGGCCTCGAAGGCGTTCGCGTCGGAGCCGCCGCCCGTGGCGATCCGCGTCGGCGCGTACCCGCAGCGACGCAGCGCCTCCTCGGCCGCCAGCACCGCAGGCGCGTTCGGGGGATGCCGGTAGCCCGCGAACAGCCGCGCGACGGAGAGGTCCACGTCGCAGGAGCAGACGGGCTCGTTGGCGGCGTCGTGGACGGCGTCGACGATCTGCGCCACCACCCTGTCGGCCTTGACGGGGTCGAGAGAGCGCGCCTCGGCCACGAACGTGCAGTGCTCGGCGACGATGTTCGTCCCCGGCGCGCCGCCGCGGACACCGCCGATGTTCGCGGTGGTCTCGTCGTCGATGCGCCCGTGCGGCATGCGGATCATCGCGCGGGCCGCGGCGATGATGGCGCTGCGGCCGGCCTCGGGGCGGATGCCCGCGTGGGCCGGGCGCCCGCGGAAGTGCGCCTCGACGCGGTAGTACGTCGGGGAGGCGACGACGACCTCGCCGAGCGGGCTGGCATGGTCGAAGACGTAGCCGAACCCAGAGTTCAGCTTGTCGCGATCGAAGGCCTTGGCGCCCGCGAGCCCGTTCTCCTCGCTCGTGGTGAACAGGAGCTCCACGGCGACGGGCGCGGGACGGGTCGCGTGGCGCCGGGCGAGCTCGAGCAGCACCGCGACGGCCGCCTTGTTGTCCGCGCCGAGGATCGTGTCCCCGGCCGACGTCCACGCGCCGTCCTGCAGCACGGGCTCGACGACTCCGGGGTGAGGCACCGTGTCGAGGTGGGCGCAGAGCAGGACGCAGCGCTCCGGGCGGGGCCCGTCGAGGCCCGGCAGCCGTGTGAGCAGGTTCCCCGCGCCCGCGCCGGAGATGGTCGCCGAGTCGTCCTCCTCGACGTCGAGCCCCAGCGCGCGCAGCTCCGCGGCCACCCGGTCGGCGATCGCCCGCTCCTCGCCGAACACCGAGCGGATCGCGCAGAGCTCGGCGAACGTGAGCCCGAGCCGCTCGCGCTCCTCGGGGGTGGCTCGCGTCACGCGCGCGACGCGCGCACCTCGTCGACCTCGGGCACCCAGAGCTCCTCACGGGTAAACCCCATGGCGGCGCCGACGAAGGCGCGGAAGAGCGGCGCCGGGTGCTCCGGACGCGACTTGAACTCCGGGTGGAACTGCGAGGCGACGAAGAACGGGTGGTCGCGCAGCTCGATGATCTCGACCAGGCGCTCGTCCGGCGAGGTGCCCGAGACGACGAGGCCCGCGGCCTCGAGGCGCTTGCGCAGGGAGATCGAGACCTCCCAGCGGTGACGGTGGCGCTCGTAGATGACCGCCTCGCCGTAGAGCTCGCGAGCCCGGGTGCCCAGATGCAGCTTGACGGGGTCGGCTCCCAGGCGCATCGTGCCGCCGAGGTCTGCGACCTCCTTCTGCTCGGGCAGCAGGTCGATCACCGGGTACTCCGTCTCGAGGTCGAACTCGGTGGAGTTGGCTCCCGGCATGCCCGCGACGTGGCGGGCGAACTCGGCCACCGCGATCTGCATGCCCAGGCAGACGCCGAGGTACGGCGTCCCGCTCTCCCGCGCGACCTGGGCGGCGCGGATCTTGCCCTCGATCCCGCGGCCGCCGAACCCGCCGGGGACGAAGATCCCGTCCGCCCCGGCCAGCCGCACCCGGGCGTTCTCGAACGAGTCGAGCTCCTCCGAGTCGACCCAGTCGATCGTCACCTTCCCGCCGTGGACGTTGCCTGAGCTCCGCAAGGCCTCCGTGCACGACTTGTAGGCGTCCTCGAGCTTGACGTACTTGCCCACCAGGGCGATGGTGACCGGGGTGCTCGCGGCGGCGGCGCTCTCGACGACCCCGGCCCACTCCGACAAGTCGGCAGGCGGGGCGTCGAGGCCGAGCTCTCCCAGGATGAAGTCGTCGACCTTCTGCTCGTGGTACCACAGCGGCACCTCGTAGATGTCGCTGACGTCCTTGGCCGAGACGACGGCCTCGACGGGCAGTGACGCGAACAGCGCGATCTTCTTGCGGATGTCGACCGACAGCTCGCCCTCCGAGCGGCACATGAGCATGTCGGGCTGGATGCCGATGCGGCGCAGCTCGTTGACCGAGTGCTGCGTGGGCTTGGTCTTCAGCTCACCCGCGTGGCTGATGTAGGGCACGAGCGTCAGATGGATGAACAGACAGTTGCGCCGACCCACGTCGACGGGGAACTGGCGGATGGACTCCAGGAAGGGCAAGGACTCGATGTCGCCCACCGTGCCGCCGATCTCCGTGATCACCACGTCGACGTCGGAGGTCACCCCGATGAGCTTGATGCGCTGCTTGATCTCGTCGGTGATGTGCGGGACGACCTGGACGGTGCCCCCGTGGTAGTCCCCGCGGCGCTCACGCCGGATGACGGCGTTGTAGACCCCTCCAGCGGTGACGTTCGACGCCCGTGAGGTGTTCGTGTTCGTGAAGCGCTCGTAGTGGCCGAGGTCGAGGTCGGTCTCCGCGCCGTCCTCGGTCACGAACACCTCCCCGTGCTGATACGGCGACATCGTCCCGGGGTCGACGTTGATGTAGGGGTCGAACTTCTGCAGCCCGACGGTCAGGCCGCGGGAGACGAGCAGGCGACCGATCGACGCGGCCGCGATGCCCTTCCCCAACGAGGAGACGACGCCTCCGGTGACGAAGATGTACCGGGTCTTTTCCACGAGCAGAACCTAGCGTCGCCGCCGGACGACGCGACGGCCGCCCGCGTTCAGCTCCCCGCAAGCTCCGGGTGTCACCATGAACCCATGACTCAGAAGATCGAGAAGACCGACGCCCAGTGGCGGGAGGAGCTCTCCCCGGAGGCCTACAACGTCCTGCGCAAGGGCGGCACGGAGCGCCCGTTCACCAACGACCACATGGAGAGCGTCGACGGCGTCTACCGCTGCGGTGGCTGCCAGACCCCGCTGTTCTCGGCCGACACGAAGTTCGAGTCCGGCTCGGGCTGGCCGTCGTTCACCGAGGCCGTCGCCAGCGAGGCCGTGACGTTGAAGTCCGACCGCTCGCTGTTCATGAAGCGCACCGAGGTGCTCTGCGCCACCTGCGGCGGCCACCTCGGGCACGTCTTCGACGACGGCCCCCGGGACCGCGGCGGCCAGCGCTTCTGCATCAACGCCGCGGCGCTGGAGGGCGGGGCCTAGCGCGATCACGCCGCCCTGAGCAGCTCCTTGGCGTGGCGGCGCGCGGCGACGTCGTCCTCCGCCGCGCCGAGCATCCGCACGAGCTCGCCGACCACCTCCCCCTTCGCGAGGGTGCGCACGGTCGTCACCGCGGGCTCCACCGTCGCGTCCTTGGTGATGGAGAAGTGGCGCGCCGCGAGCGACGCGATCTGCGGAAGATGGGTGATGCACAGCAGCTGGCGCCCGGCGGCGAGCTCGCGCAGCTGAGCGCCGACCGCGCGGGCGGTCTGGCCGCCGATGCCCGCGTCGACCTCGTCGAAGACGAGCGTGGCGCCCGACCCGTCGTTGGCCACGCCGAGCAACGCGAGCATGACCCGGGAGAGCTCGCCGCCCGAGGCGATCTCGCGCAGCGGTCCCGCCGGCACGCCGGGGTTCGAGGCGATGCGGAACTCGACGACGTCGGCGCCGGTCGGCCCCGGCTCGTCGCGGGGCTCGAGGGCGATCTCGAAGCTGGCCGTCTCCATCGCCAGCCCCGCCAGCCGCTCGCGCACCGCGGCGGCGAGCACCGCCGCGGCGGCCCGCCGGGCCTCGCGCAGGGCGGCGGACCGCGCTTCGAGCTCGTCGCGCGCGGCGGCCAGCGCGGCGGCCGCCGCCTCGAGCGCGACCTCCACCGCGTCGAGCTCGTCGCGCCGCTCGCGGCAGCGCTGCGCGTACGCGAGCACCGCCGCCAGCGTGCCCCCGTGCTTGCGCTTGAGCCGGTCGCAGACCGCGAGGCGCTGCTCGATGGTGTCGAGCTCTCCCGGCTCGCTTCCCAGCTCCTCGCCGTAGGCGCGGAGCTCCCGGCCCAGCTCGGACGCCTCGATGGCGAGCGCGCGCCAGCGCTCCCCGATGCCGTCCAGACCGGGGTCGACCCCGTCCACGCCCTCGAGGCCGGCGCCTCCCGCGGCCAGCAGGCCGGTGACCCCCAACCCGTCGTCGGGCGCGAGCGCCTCCGCGCCGCCGAAGGCGGCGGCCCGCAGCGCCTCGACGTGGCGGAGGCGATCGCGACGGGCGACGAGCTCGGCCTCCTCGGCTTCGGACGGGTCGGCGGCCTCGATCTCGGCGACCTCGAAGTGCAGGAGGTCGATCTCACGATCCCGTGCGCCGGCGCGCTCGCGCAGCTCGTCGAGCGAGCGCTCCAGGGCCCGGACCCGCGCCAGCGTCCGCGCGTAGGCCGCCCGTACGCCACCGTGCTCGAGCCCGCAGGCGCCGTCGAGCAGTTCCAGCTGAGCGGAGGCGAGCGTCAGCTTGCGGTGCTCGTGCTGGCCGTAGAAGGCGATGAGTCCCGCCGCGACGTCGCGCAGGTCGGTCACCGCGCAGCTACGCCCGCCGAGGTACGCGCGCGAGCGCCCCTCCGCGCTGACGCGCCGAGCGAGGACGAGCTCCTCGGCGTCGGCCGCGAGACGGTCGCCCAACACCTCCCGCAGCTCGGTCGGGAGCTCGAAGACCCCCTCGACGTAGGCCTCGTCGGCGCCGGGCCGCACGAGGCCCTGCCGCGCCTTGCCGCCGAGCAGGAGATCCAGCGCGCTGGCGAGCACCGTCTTGCCCGCGCCCGTCTCCCCCGTGATGACGTTGAGCCCGGGCCGGAGGCGCAGCTCGGCCCGCTCGATCAGCAGCAGGTTCTCGACGCGCAGCTCGTGGAGCATGGTCAGCGTGATACCGGCTTCCTCGGACGGAATCCGGGCGCCTACCGCGCCAGGCGCCCGAACTTCTCCGAGATGCGCCGGTAGAACGAAGAGCCCGGCACCTGCGCGAGACCGGCCGCCTCGCGCACGAAGCGCGAGCTGAACGCGTCGCCCGGCGCGAGCTCCCCGATCGGACGCCCGTCGACGGCGATGTCCACGGGGTCGCGCCCGCGGTTGTAGACCTGCAGCTCGTCGTCGGGAGCGACCACCAGTGCCCGGGCGGTGAGCGAGTGCGGCGCGATGAACGAGACGACGTAGCCCTCCACCCCCCAAGCCAGCACCGGGCCGCCGTTGGCCAGGTTGTAGCCCGTGGAGCCCGCGGGAGTGGCGACGACCAGGCCGTCGCAGCGGACGGCGCCGACCTCCTGGTCACCGACGCCGTAGGCGATCGTCGCCACCCGGTTGCCGACCTTGCGGTTGATCGACACGTCGTTGATCGCCGCCTGCTGCCCGTACGGGAGCTCGAGCGCGATCGCCGGGAGGGTGAGCACCTCGAAGTCACCGGCCAGGGCGCGCTCGAAGCCGTCGCCGGTCTCCTCGGGATCCACCGTGGCCAGGAAGCCGACTTCGCCGAAGTTCACCGCGAAGACGGGGACGCTCGTACCCGCGTAGCGCCGCAGCCCGCGCAGGATCGTCCCGTCCCCGCCCAGGACGATGCACAGGTCGACGTCGTCGGAGACCGGCGCGTTGCACACGACGCAGCCGTCCGCGGTGACGAGTTCGTGCTTCCCGGTCTCCTCGGGGTCGAAGCGCAGGGTCACCCCGACACGCTCGGCGACGGCGCGCAACGCCGCCACGGCCTCCGCCGTCTGTCCCGGCCGGTGGTGGGTGAGCACGGTCACCGTGCGCATGCGGGCCGGCGCGCTCACGCGGAGCTCGCCGGCTTGGACGGCTCGGCGGCTCGGGCCGCGGCGGCGACGCCGGCTTGATCGAGTGCCTCGGCGTGGCCTGCCTCGGTCAGGCGCACGAACGTCTCCTGGTTGCCCTTGGGACCGGGGAGCCCGGAGGAGGCGAAGCCGAGGATGCTGGCGCCCGCCTGCTCCGCCGCCCCCGCCACCGCGAGCAGCGCCTCGCGCCGCAGCGCGGGGTCGCGCACCACGCCTCCCTTGCCGAGCCGCTCGCGCCCCACCTCGAACTGCGGCTTGACCATGACGAGCGCGTCGAAGCGCGCGGCGCAGACTCCCAGGACGGCCGGAAGGACCTTCGTCGCGGAGATGAACGAGACGTCGACCACGACGAGATCAGGACGGTAGGGCAGCTGCCCGGCGTCCAGCGCCCGGGCGTTCACGCGTTCGACCACGGTCACCCGCTCGTCGGTACGCAGCGACCAGTGCAGCTCCCCGTAGGCCACGTCGAGCGTCACCACGTGCGCGGCGCGGCGCTGCAGGAGGCAGTCGGTGAAGCCCCCGGTGGAGGCTCCCACGTCGAGCGCCCGCCGACCGTCCACCTCGAGGCCGAAGCCGTCGAGCGCGTTGGCGAGCTTCCGACCGCCCCGGGACACGTAGGGCGGGGGCGCGTCGACACTGAGCTCCGCGTCCTCGCCCACGAGCTGACCGGGCTTCTGCGCCCGCGGGCCATCGGTGCCGCCGAGCCGGACCGCGCCGGCCATCACCGAGGCCGCCGCGCGCGTGCGCGAATCGAAGAGGCCTCGCTGGTGCAGCAGGGCGTCGAGGCGGACCTTGACCACGCGGCGCACGCTAGCGCCCGCGCCCGCGCGGTCGCCCGCAACTCAGCCGTCCAGCAGCGCGCGCGTGAAGTCGCCCATGGCCCGGACGAGCTCCCCGGCGCGGTCGACCACCCCACCCCAGCGCAGGAACCCGTGGACCATGTCGTCGAAGCACAGCAGCTCGACCGCCACGCCCGCCGCGGCCAGCGCCGCGGCGTAGGCCAGGCCGTCGTCGCGCAGGACGTCGTGCTCGGCGACGGCGACGAGCGCGGGCGGCAGCCCGGTCAGCTCTCCGCGCAGGGGGGAGACATCCGGGTCGGTGATGTCGCCGCCCTGGAGGTAGGCGCGGAAGCAGCGCTCCATGGAATCCGGGGTCAGGCCGCCGATGTCGGCGCCCGCGGCATCGCGGTAGCTCGCCGAAGTCATCCCCGCGTCGACGACCGGGTACACGAGAAGCTGTCCGGCCAACCGGTCGCGGTGATGACGCGCCACGACCGCCGCGAGGTTCCCGCCCGCCGAATCGCCGCCGACGACGACGCGTTCCGCGTCGTAGCCGAGCTGCTGGGCGCCGTGCCCGAGCGCCCAGGCGACGGCCGCCAGCGCATCGTCGAGCGCAGCGGGGAACGGGTGCTCCGGTGCCAGGCGATAGTCCACCGAGACGACGATGTGCCCGGCGGCGTTGGCGAGCGCGCGGCAGACATGCTCGAAGCCTTCGATGTCGCCGATGACCCAGCCGCCACCGTGGCACCAGACGATCGCGCCGAGCGGCTCACAGGCCGCCCCGGGCCGGTAGGCCCTGGCGTTCGGACCGCCCGCCACGACGTCCTGCACCTCCGCGACCTCCTCGCGCGCGCCGCCGAGGCGCAGCGCGGCTTCGAGGTAGCCCGCGCGCAGGCAGACGAGCTCCGGCGGGCGGTCCGCGGCGGCCGCGGCGACCTGTTCGGCCAGGAGCGCGGTGACCTGCGGATGGATCGGCGGGGGTGTGCTCAACGTAAGCCGAGACTACGCTCCCGCCAGGGCGGAGCCCGCACCCACCGCGGCAGCGATGCGCTCCGCGATCGCCCTGCCGGTGAACCCGACCTCTTCGTGCAGTTGCGACGGCTTGCCGTGCGTGACGTAGCGGTCGGGCAGGCCGATGCGCATGATCCGGGCGCAGTCCGGTCCGTCGAGCCCGACGGCGTTCAGCGCCTCCCACACCGCGGAGCCGAAGCCGCCCTGCAGGACACCTTCCTCCACGGTCACGAGCAGCTCGTGCTCCGTGGCGAGCCTGGCCACGAGGTCGATGTCCAGCGGCTTCACGAACCGCGCGTCGGCGACCGTCACCGAGAGGTCGTGCTCGGCCAGCAGCGCCGCGGCCTCGCAGGCCTTGGTCACGCCGCTTCCGTATCCGAGGAGCGCGACGCGGCCGTCACCCTCGCGCAGCTCCTCGCCCTTGCCGACCTCGATCGGCGCGACCTCCTCGGGCGCCGGCAGGGCGACGCCGAGCGCCTCGCCGCGCGGGTAGCGCAGCGCGCTCGGCCCGTCGAGCGTCAGCGCCGTGCGCAGCATGTGGCGGAGCATCGCCTCGTCGCGCGGGGCCATCGCGACCATGTTCGGCAGGGAGCGCATGTAGGCGATGTCGAAGACGCCGTGGTGGGTCGGCCCGTCGTCACCGACCAGGCCGGCGCGGTCCATCGCGAAGACGACGTTCAGGTTCTGCAGGCAGACGTCGTGCACGATCTGGTCGTAGGCGCGCTGCAGGAACGTCGAGTAGATCGCCGCGACCGGCTTGCGGCCCTCGAGCGCGAGGCCGGAGGCGAACAGGATCGCCTGCTGCTCGGCGATGCCGACGTCGAAGTAGTGCCTGGGTTCGGCGACCTGCAGCAGGTTGAGGCCGGTGCCGGTGTTCATCGCGGCGGTGATCCCCACGACGCGGCGGTCGCGGCGGACCTCTTCGATCATCGCCTCGCCGAAGACCTGCGTGTACTGGGGGACGACGGGTGCGGTACCGCCCTGCTTGACCGCCTTGACGATCGACGGCATGCGGTTGGCGATCGAGCCGGGCTTGGCCGCGTGCCACTTCTCCATGCCCTTCAGGCCACCGTCCTCGGCCGGCGCGAAGCCCTTGCCCTTCACCGTGGAGATGTGCACGACGACGGGCCGCTGGGCGCTGAACGCCGAGCGCAGCGCACCGCGCAGCGCGCGGACGTCGTGGCCGTCGATGACGCCCGTGTAGGCCCAGTCGAGCTCCTCCCAGAACAGGCCCGGCGCCCAGAACGCCTTGAGCGATTCCTTGAGCTGCGGCCCGATGCGCTCCGCGAGCGCCCCGAGTCCTCCCGGCAGCTCGGTCAGGCCGCGCTCGACGCCCTCGCGCGCGTGCCACAGCCTGGGGTGCAGCCGCATGCGCGAGAACGTGCGCGTGAGCGCGCCGACGTTCGGCGAGATCGACATGCCGTTGTCGTTGAGCACGACCACGATCGGGGTGCCGGCGCCGCCGGCCTGGTGGATGGCCTCGAAGGCCACGCCGCCGGTCATGGCACCGTCGCCGATGACCGCGACGACCTTGCCCGCGTCGATATCCCCCTTGAGCCGCATCCCCTCCTTGAGGCCGACGGCGTAGCCGATCGACGTGGAGGCATGGCCGGCGCCCATGATGTCGTGCTCGGACTCTGCGGCTGAGCAGAACGGCGCCAGGCCGCCGTACTTGCGGATCGTCCCGAGCTGGTCGCGACGGCCGGTGAGGATCTTGTGCGGGTAGGCCTGGTGGCCGACGTCCCAGAGGATCTTGTCCCGCGGCGAGTCCATCAGCGAGTGCAGCGCCACGGCGAGCTCGGCGGTTCCGAGGTTCGCGCCGAAGTGGCCGCCGATCTCCCCGACCGTGTCGATGATGTGCTCTCGCACCTCCTGGGCGACCCGTCCGAGCTCCTCGTCGGAGAGCGGGTGAAGGTCCTGGGGGCGGTTGATGCGGTTGAGGATGCGGGTCATGGGTGCTCCAGAGGTGCTAGTTCGTCCTGGTGTAGATGAAGTGCGTGATCTGCTCGAGTTCGGATGCGCCGTGCGGTGCGGCCTGTGACAACGCGGCACTCGCGTTGGCCACGGACTCGGCGGCCAGGCCGCGCGCCCCGTCGAGGCCGAACTCCGAGACGTAGGTCCGCTTGCCGTGGCGCTCGTCGGATCCCTGCGGCTTGCCCAGGGTGTCTGCGCTTCCCGTCACATCGAGGATGTCGTCGACGATCTGGAAGAGGATCCCCAGCTCGCTCGCGTAACGCCGGTACGCCATTGTCGCAGCTTCGTCGTGGCCCGCCAGGAGGAGTACGCACTCCACGGACGCACCGATGAGTCGCCCGGTCTTGAGCGCGTGCAGGCGGCGCAGGCCGTCCGCACCGTCGGCCGCCGCCTCGTGCACGTCGAGGTACTGGCCGCCGACCATGCCGTTGACGCCGGTGGCCGCGGCGAGCTCGCACATCGCCCGCAGGACGTCGCGCGGCTCGCCGGCCTGCGCGTGGAGCACGTGGTGGAAGGCCTCGGCGTAGAGGCCGTCGCCGGCGAGGATCGCAACGTCCTCGCCGAAGGCGACGTGGCACGTCGGGCGCCCGCGACGCAGGTCGTCGTCGTCCATCGCGGGGAGGTCGTCGTGGATCAGCGAGTAGGTGTGGATGAGCTCGACGGCCGCGGCGAACGGCAGGAAGTCCGCCTCGTCGCGGCGGATGGCGCGTGCAGTGGCCAGTGCGAGGACGGGCCGGATGCGCTTGCCGCCGGCCAGCAGCGAGTAGCGCATCGCCTCCTCGAGTCCGGAGGTGATCGCGTCGTCGGAGAACCGCAGGTGCTCCAGGTAGGCGTCGGCGCGCTCGCGCAGCTCGTCGGGATAGGCCATCAGAGGAGCTGGTCCTGGGCGGGCCCCGGCCCCGAGGCGGCCGCCCGGGCCAGGCGCTCGAGCTCGGCGGAGGCCTCGCCCGCGGTCCGGGCGCACTGTTCGACGAGTTCGGCAGCCGTCTCGGGGCTCAGCGCCCCGCCGCGCAGCCGGCCCGCCGCTTCTTCCAGGCGGGCGACCAGGCGCCCGAGGGTCGCCGGGTCGTACGCGTTCGCAGGCTCGGCCTCACTCATGCGGAGTCTGGGCGGCGACCCGGTCTCGCAGGACCGCGCCGAGGATGCCGTTGACGAAGCCGGGCGTGTCGGCGCCGCAGTACTGCTTGGCGAGCTCGACGGCCTCGTTGATCGCGCCCTCCGGCGGAATCGGCCTGTCGCCGGGAGCGGCATCCGGGTGGACGATCTCCAGCAGCGCCACGCGCATGATCGCCTTCTCGAGCGGAGCGATCCGGTCGACCGTCCAGCCCTTGGCGTAGCGCTCGATGAGCGCGTCGAGATCCTCGGCGTAGTCGGCGACCGCGTGGGCGAGCGCGCGGGTGAAGCTCGGCGCCGTTGGCTCGAAGAGCTCTCCGAGCTCGCGGCCGGTCAGGTCGTGCTGGTAGAGCGCGAAGACCGCGGCGCGACGCTGGTCGGTGCGGCGGGACAAGGGCTCAGGCCGGCTAGACCCGCGACATGTACTCGCCGGTTTCGGTCTGCACCTTCACCCGGTCGCCGATGTTCACGAAGAGCGGCACCTTGATCTCCGCGCCCGTCTCCACGGTGGCGGGCTTGTCACCTCCGCCGGAGGCCGTGTCGCCGCGGACACCCGGCTCGGTGTGGGTGATCTCGAGCTCCACGGAGGACGGCAGCTGGATGTCGGCGGGCTGCTCGTCGATGAACAGGAGGTCGACGGGAGTGTTCGGCTTGGTCCAGCGGAGCTTGTCGGCGAGCGCGGTCTGCGGGATCGCCGACTGCTCGTAGGTCGCGGAGTCCATGAAGTGCGCGTCGGTGCCGTCGGTGTAGAGGAAGGTCATCTTCCGCGCCTCCGTGCGCACGGAGCGAAACTTCTCCCCCGCGCGGAAGGTCTTGTCGATCAGGTTGCCGTCGGTGGTGCGGCGCAGCTTCGTCCGCACGAACGCCGGGCCCTTGCCGGGCTTGACGTGCTGGAAGTCCACGACCTTGAAGATGGTTCCGTCCACTTCGATGTGGTTGCCGCTCTTGAGCTGGTTGGTGGAGATCATGCCCGGCGAAGTCTAGGGGGCCCAGGCGTCCACGGCCCTTCGCGAGCCCCGATCGGCTCCGGGCCCCGAACGCGCGAAGGCGGCGGCGGCTTGTGCCGCCGCCGCCTCGCGGACCGCTGGACTGTGCCGGGGCTACGTGCTCTACGAGCTGGCCTGATGCTTCGCGGCGGCCTTCTTGCACTGGCTGAACGGCGTGCCCTTCTGGCCGGCGACCTTCTTCTTGCTCACGCCCTTGCAGGCCTGAGCGGCGTTCTTGGCCTCGCCGCTGTCGAGCCGGGCGAGCGCTCTGACGCACTGGCTGAACGGCGTGCCCTTCTGGCCCGCGACCTTCTTCTTGCTCACGCCCTGGCAGCGCTTGCCGAAGGCGTTGCCCTGCGCCCCGGTGGCACCGGTCGCGCCCGTGGCACCGGTCGCGCCCGTGGCGCCCTTCATGCCCTGGGCGGCCTGGCCGGGCGCCTTGCCGGGGCCCTTGCCCTCCGGCGGGCCGGCGGCGAAGGTGGCGGGAACGAGGGCGAGGGTGGCACCCGCCGTGACGGCGAGGGTGGTGATGCGCATGGGGACCTCCTTGTCGTGAGCACGGGAAAGAGTCTCCCGGGCAACGTTGTCTGGAGCCTAACGCGCGAGCCCACCGAGAGTTGGCGATGACCCGGACAAGTTTTCTCCGGCCGCCGATCCCGCGGGGAACGATGCGCCCGGGCCACCCGCCCGCCGGCGGACGGTCCTCAGCCCGCGGTGCGGTGGCGGATGGCGGCGGCGGCGGTCCGGGCGACGCGAGGCGGGGTCATGACGCGGTGCAAGGGGCGGGCGCGCCCGGCCATCTCGCCGACGAGCGCGGCGGTCGGCGGGTGACGAGGGGCGGCGGTGAAGATCAGCTTCTCCAGCCCGTTGAAGCGCCGGCCGCTGGAGTACTCGCTCATCATGAGGTGGTGACCGAGCAGGAACGAGCGGTGCCGCCGGCGGTATCGCGCCAGGGCACGGTCGAGGTCGCCGCCCTGAGCCAGGGCCGGACCGAGCGCGTCGGCCAGCCACTCCGCGGTCTGCAGTGCGAAGCCGCAGCCCACGCCCCACAGCGGGTCCGATGCCTGCGCGGCGTCTCCCACGAACGCAAGGCCCGGGAGGGCCGCCGGCCGGCGGACGTTGGGCATGTCGAGCCTGCCGATGAGCGGCGAGATCCGCCGGGCGCTCATGATGTCCGGCCGGTTCGGCAGCCCGTCGAAGCTCGTCAGGAACGCCGCCTCGCCATCGGCCTTGAACTCGGGCAGGCGCTCCGCGGCGGCAAAGACGGCGAGGACTACGACGCCCTCGTCGTTCAAGAAGGCGTAGGAGACCTCGGGGTCTCGGAACCAGACCACGGAGTCCGGCGCGGTCGCGAGCGCCATGTTCTCGTAGTAGGCCATGTACCCGATCCGCCGGTTGGGCAAGACCCGCCCGGGCACGCCCGCCAGCCGGGCGACATCACTTCCGCGGCCGTCCGCGCCGACCACGACGCGGGCGCGGACCTCGACGCGCTCACCGTCGCGGCGGCGGGCGCCGACCCCGCACGGCCGCCCGGCGTCGTCGCGCAGAACGGCATCGACGGTCAGCCCCTGCTGCAGCGCGACGCCCGGGGTCGCGGCGGCGAGCCGGCGCAACATGGGGTCGAGCTTCTCGCGGCGGAGGTTCCAGCCGTGCTCGCCCTCCTGGTGCAGCGAGAACCAGCCGTAGCGCGACCAACCCTGCGTGCGGTTGGGCGCG
This sequence comes from uncultured Solirubrobacteraceae bacterium, assembly GCA_902806205.1. Taxonomy (GTDB): domain Bacteria; phylum Actinomycetota; class Thermoleophilia; order Solirubrobacterales; family Solirubrobacteraceae; genus Paraconexibacter. Next base: position 171,895 of record CADCVR010000001.1, read on the forward strand.
GCGCCCGCCGCCACGAACTGCTCCTCCAGGCCGAGGCGCCGCAGCACGGGCGAGGCGCCCGGTTGCAGGAAGTGGGAGCAGACGACCTTGTGGTGCTCTGGCCCGGGCGCCTTCTCGAGGACGGTCACGCGGACGCCCTGCCGGGCGAGCAGGGTCGCCGTGGAGCAGCCGGCGATGCTTCCGCCGACGACGACGACGTCGCTGACTGCATCCGCCATGCGCCGAACGTAGAGAACGTCGCCTACGCCTTCAAGCCCTGCGGCGCTTGGAGGCAGCGGCGCTCAAGCTCGCAGCCGCAGAACCCGATACGCGCTACATCGACGCGCCGACTCTCCATCCCGAGCTTCCTGCCGTGGCAAGGAGCGTCGCCGCACGCGTGCGCCATGTGCTGCCGCGCGGCCGGACCCTGCCCGACGACGCGTGGCGGAAGCGACACCGCGCGCTGTCCGTGTTGCTGTGGCTCCACGCGTTGCTGCTGCCGGTCTTCGCGGGAGTCCAGGGTTACAACGCGCTCCATGCCCTTGGCGAGGGATCGGTGCTGGCGCTCATCGCCTTCGCGGCCTACGCCCTTCGGCATCGGCGCCGGGGTGCGGCAACGCTGATCTCGCTGGGTCTTGTCACGTCGTCCGCGCTCGCCGTTCACATCTCCGGTGGGGTCATCGAGGCGCACTTCCACTTCTTCCTGATCATCATGGTGCTCGCGCTGTACGAGGACTGGCTGCCGTTCCTGATCGCGGCCGCCTATGTGTTGATCCATCACGGGCTGACGGGCGTCCTCGCGCCTCACGAGGTCTACAACCACCCCGACGCTATCGCGCATCCCTGGAAGTGGGCGCTCATCCACGGCGCGCTGGTGACCGCGGCGGGTGCCGCGAGCGTGGTGGCGTGGCGCCTCAACGAGGGCGCGCGGGCCGAAGCCGTCGGCGCTCAGCGCGACGCCGCAGAAGCGCGCGCGCACCTGGTGGCACTGGTCGATTTCTCCGGCGACGCCATCATGGGCAGCGCGATGGACGGAAGCATCGTGAGCTGGAACCAAGGCGCCGAGAAGCTCTTCGGCTACCGCTCCGACGAGGTGGTCGGCAGCTCGGTCGACCTTCTGGTGCCGCCCGATCGGCACGACGAGGCACGCGCCGTGCGGCACCCGGCCCGGGCTGAGGGGGTCGATCACATCGAGACGGTCTGGATCGCCAAGGGCGGCCGGCCCATCGACGTCTCGCTCACGATCTCGCCGATCAAGAGCACGGACGGCCAGTTGAGCGGGGTATCGACGATCGCTCGCGACATCAGCGAGCGCAGGCGAACCGCGCGCTATCTCGAGGTTCAGCATCAGGCGACCAGCCTGATGGCCGAATCCCCGGCCCTCGACGAAGCGCTGCACGGGCTGTTGGGCGTGATCGGGCGAGGCCTGGGCTGGCCGGTGGGCGCCTGCTGGATGGCGATCGCCGACGGCCCGCCCATCGCACTCGGTTGCGTCGCGTTCTGGAACGCGGAAGGGCGAGCGGCACAGCACCTCGCCGGGGTCAACCGGAGCATGAAGCTCGCGCCGGGCAGCGGCCTGCCCGGGCGCGTCTGGGAGAGCCGGCAGGCACGCTGGGTGTCCGATGTGACCCGAGAGCCGCATTCCCACCGCCGAGCCTCGGCGGACGCCGACGGACTTCACGCCTGCTTCCTCCTCCCGGTGCCGGGCGCGACCGAGACACGCGCCGTTCTCGAGTTCTTCAGCTACGAGTTCCGGCCACCCGATCCCGCGCTGCTCGAGATGCTCGACACCCTGTCCGGCCAGATCGGTCAGTTCCTCGAGCGCAAGCGCGCGGAAGAGGCCCTCGCGGCCAGCGAGCGCGAGACGCGCCAGATCCTCGAGACGGCTCACGACGCCTTCGTCGCGATCGACGGCGACGGCGCGATCACCGCCTGGAATCCGCAGGCGGAGGCGACGTTCGGATGGGCGTGTGAGGAGGTGCTCGGCCGCGACCTGGCCGAGACCATCGTGCCCGAGCCCCACCGCGAGATGCACCGGCGCGGCATGGAGCGCTTCATCGCCACGGGAGAGGAGCGGGTGCTCGGCCGGCTCATCGAGTTGCCGGCGCTGCATCGCGACGGACACGAGTTCCCGATCGAGCTGACGATCTCTCCGCTTCGCTCGGAGCACGGCTACTCGTTCAACGCCTTCATGCGTGACATCACGGAGCGCAAGGCGGGCGCGGAGCTCCTCGAGCGCCAGCGCCGACAGCTGATCGACGCGCAGTCGATCGGGCAGTTCGGCAGCTGGGAGTGGGAGATCGCCGCGGACACCATGGAGTGGTCCGACGAGCTCTACCGCATCTACGGGCTCGAGCCGAGCGGCGAGCCGATCAACGTCGACTATGTCCTCGAGCGCGTGTATCCGGACGATCGCGCGGCCGTGAGGGCCGCGATCGAGACGGCGTATGCGACGGGCGAGGCCTTCTCCTTCAAGCACCGCATCGTGCGCCCCGACGGCAGCGTGCGCGTCACTCAGTCCCGCGTCGACGTCGTCACGGGAGAGGACGGAACGCCGCTCAGGATGGTCGGTACGGGCCAGGACATCACCGAGCGCCACGAGGCCGAGCGCGCCAAGGACGAGTTCACGTCCGTCGTCAGCCATGAGCTGAGAACGCCGCTGACCTCGATCCGCGGGTCGCTCGGACTGCTCGAGAGCGGTGTGCTGGGGCCGTTGCCGGCCAAGGGCCGGCGGGTGGTCGAGATCGCGGTCCAGAACACCGACCGCCTCGTGCGTCTGATCAACGACATCCTCGACATCGAGCGCATCGGCTCGGGGACGATCGACGTGCGCCCGAAGCACTGCAACGCGGCAGAGCTCATCGAGAGCGCGGCCGAGGGAATCGCAGCAGTGGCCGCCGAGGCGGACGTGACGCTCGTGCTCGAGTCCGAGCCCGTCGCGCTCGTCGCCGATCCCGATCGCGTCATCCAGACGTTGACCAACCTGATCGGCAACGCGATCAAGTTCTCGGCGGCCGGGAGCACGGTTCGCGTCTGCGCACAGCACCGCGAGAACGAGGTGCTCTTCCGTGTCTGCGACGAGGGCCGCGGGATCCCGTCCGACAAGCTCGATTCGATCTTCGGGCGTTTCCAGCAGGTCGACGCCTCCGACTCGCGCGAGAAGGGCGGCACGGGCCTGGGACTCGCGATCTGCCGCACGATCGTCGAGCACCATGGCGGACGCATCTGGGCTGAGAGCCGCCTCGGAGAGGGCGCGACGCTCTCGTTCGTGCTCCCGGCACCGAGCGCACGCGACTGGCCGTCCGACGACGCCCAGGACGACGGTCCGCTCGTGCTCGCACGCGACGACGATGCCGCGGTGGCGCATCCGTGAGCGCGATGCTCGCGCAACTCACCCGAGACCTCCCGAAACGACCATGCGCAAGCACATCCTGCTAGTCGACGACGACGACGACATCCGCGAGGTCGCGGGGATCAGCCTGGAAGCGGTCGGCGGCTGGCAGGTCTCCAGCGCCAGCTCAGGGATCGAGGCGATCGCCAAGGCGATCGCCGAGCGTCCCGACGCGATCCTGCTCGACGTCATGATGCCCGGCATCGACGGCCCCACCACCTTCAAGCGCCTGCAGCGTGACCCCGCCACGCGAGACATCCCCGTGATCCTGCTCACGGCGAAGGCCCAGAGCGGCGACCGTCAGTGCTTCGAGACGCTCGGCGTCGCGGGCCTGCTCACCAAGCCGTTCGACCCGATGGCCCTGTCCGACCAGGTGATGGCGATCCTCGCAACCGCGGCACGGGCGAAGTACGGATCGTGACCCAGGTTTCGGCCGCCGTTCAGGCGATCTTCGCACGGAGACGAGACGAGCTGGGCCGGCGGGTCAAGGCACTCGAGGAGACGGTCCCGGCGCTGCTCCAAGGTCAGCTCGACGAGAGCCTGCGCGCCAGGGCTGAGCGCGACGCCCACAAGCTGGCCGGCTCGCTGGGCATGTTCGGCCTGCCGCGCGGTTCCGAGCTGGCGCGCGAGATCGAGGAGGTGCTCGGCGTGCCGGACGGCCCGGCGCCATCCGCGGCTCCGCGACTGGCCGAGCTCGTGCTCGCGCTGCGAGGCCAGCTCGAGGACGCCCCGGTCGGATCGCAGGATCACTTGCCTGCGGGTCCACCGCTGCCGGACGGTCGCACGCTGCTGCTCGTGAGTGCCGACCCGGTGCTGACCGAACGGCTGTCCCACGAGGCGCTTGGCAGAGGTCTGCGCCCTCGCGGCGCCGCCTCGCCTGCCGCCGCGCGCCACCTGGCGGCGCTGGATCCGCCGGACGTCGCCGTGCTCGACCTGACCTTCTCCGAAGCAGACCGGGACGGACTCGAGTTGCTCGTGGATCTCGTCGGGAGCAGGCCGCCGGTTCCGGTGATCGTCCTCACGAGCAGCGAAGCCCTCGTCGACCGCGTCGAGGTCTCCCGGCGCGGGGCCAGCGGGTTCATCCACCGGTCCCGGCCGGCGAGCCACGTCGTCGAGGCGGTGCGCGAGACGGTGGAGCGGCGCGACCGAGGACAGGCGAAGGTGCTGGCGGTCGACGACGACCCGGCGATCTCAGACGCCCTGGCGGTCATGCTCGCCCCCGTCGGCCTGGAGGTCTCGACCCTGAACGATCCGCGCCGGTTCTGGGAGTGCCTCGAGGAGATCGCCCCGGATCTCGTTGTGCTCGACCTGGAGATGCCCGGCCTCGACGGGATCGACCTCTGTCGCGCCGTGCGCGCCGACGTGCGCTTCGGTCAGCTTCCGGTGCTGTTCTTGACCGCTCGCACCGACGCCGGATCGGTGAAGCGGATCTTCGAGGCGGGAGCCGACGACTATGTGAGCAAGCCCGTCGTGGGTCCGGAACTGGTCACGCGGATCGAGAACCGTCTGGACAGGGTGCGCCTGTATCGCCAGCTCGCCGAGACGGACAGCCTCACCGGGGTCGCGAGCCGACGGAAGTCCAGCGCGGCGCTCGAAGATTTGATCGCCATGGCAGACCGCTACGGACAGCCCCTGTCGATCGCCCTCATCGATCTCGATCATTTCAAGCGGCTGAACGATCAACTCGGGCACGCGGCCGGCGACGCCGCCCTGCGGCGGATCGGAGCGATGCTCGCCGGCGCCTTTCGCGGCGAGGACGTCGTCGGGCGCTGGGGCGGCGAGGAGTTCCTCGTCGGCATGTACGGCATGGGTCGCGACGACGGGATCCAACGCGTGGCAGAGCTGCTGGAAAGCTTCCGCACGGAGCAGTTCAGCGGCCGCGACGGCCGTTCCGCGCGGCTCTCCTTCAGCGCGGGAGTCGCTGAGTTTCCGCGCGACGGCCCGGATCTGCATGACCTCTGCCGGGCGGCCGACGAGGCCATGTACCGCGCCAAGGCGAATGGGCGTGACCGTGTGCTTGCCGCCGGCTCACCACGGAGCAGTTCTCCCGAGCAGCCCGACGTGGTCGTGGTCGAGGACGACGCGGCGTTGGCGAGCGTGCTGGTCGAGTCATTGCAGACCCGCGGCCACCGCACGCGCTGGCTCGACGACGGTCCGAAGGCCGTCGCGGCCCTGGCGGGCGCCGACCCGGACCTCTCGGCCGACCTGATCCTGCTCGACGTCGACCTGCCGGGCCTGAGCGGGCTGTCCGTCCTGCGCCGCCTGGCCGCCGACGGCGTGCTGAGCCGTTCGCGGGTGATCATGTTGACGGCCCGAGCCGGCGAGACCGATGTGCTCGCCGCCCTCGAGCTCGGTGCGATCGACCACGTGGCCAAGCCGTTCAGCGTGCCGGTACTGATGCAGAAGGTCCGCCGCGCTTTGAGCCGCTGACGTTTCGCCGGTCGATCGCGGGAACCCACGGCGGCCTGGGAACACGGGCTCCCACCGGCAGAAGGCCTCACCTCGACCTTACGGCTGCGCCAGGCTGCGTCGATCGTGACTGCGCCGTCGCTCACGCCCCCTTCCCGAGCCTTGTTCGGCAGGCGGCCACGACATCCGCGAGATCGACCTGGTCGAGGATCACACCGTGGCGGTCGTCGTCCGGGTCGAGCGTGCGCAGCGCCTGCGCATAGCCCCGGCGCGCAGCGTTCGCATCCCCGCGCGCGTCGTGGGCGCGGCCGAGCTGGAACGCGGCGAGGCCGAACGACGGATCCAGGTACAACGCTCGCCGGAACGAGCTGACAGCCGCAGCGGCGTCGCCGAGCCCCAACTCGGCGAGACCGCGGACGAAGTAGGCGTCCGCGGCCAGCGGCTCCCGCGTGAGCGCTTGGTCGCTGAGGGCGATCGCGGCCTCGAGATCTCCTCGGTCGGCCGCCTCGAGTGCGTCTGCGATCCGGTCCTCGATCCGGCGTCGGGGCGCGCCGTCCGATCGGGCGGCGCTCCCGCGCCCAGCTTCCGCGGCCTGGGGTCCCGTGCCGGGCGCTTCGGCCCGGTCGCCTCCGGGTCCGGTCCGTTCGACCCCGAGCGGTCGGCGCAGCACCCGGAGGGGCTCCCGAGGCCGTCTTCGCTCGGCCGGTGCAGCTGCGGTCGCGTCGCGAGCGAGCCTGCCTGCGGTGCCGGAGAGACGGTCGGCGACCCCGAGGAGCAGCGAGCCCTCGGGCCGAAGCGCGGACTCGAGCGATCCGATCACGCGTTCGACGGTGGGTCCGTCGAAGTAGATGAGCACATTGCGGCAGGCGATCAGGTCGAAGGCGACCTCCCCCGGCGGCGGCGCGGGGTCGTTGACCAGGTTGTGATGGCGGAACCGGACGAGCGATCGCAGGCTCTGACGGACGCAATGGCGTGACCCGTCGCGGGCGAAGTAGCGCTCACGGAGATCAGTGGAGACGTTGCGCACCGACCGCGCGGAGTAGTGCGCCGCTTCGGCGCGCTCGAGCGCCGCGGTCGAGATGTCGCTCGCGAGGATGCTGACGGGAGGTTGCACGGAGCCGAAGGCCTCGCAGGCCAGCATCGCGAACGAGTAGGCCTCCTCCCCGGTGGCGCAGGCCGACACCCAGACGCGCACCGTCTCCGAGCCGCCGTCGCGCGCGCGCTCCAGGAGCCCCCGCCAGTCCACGGCCTCCAGTTCGCGGGCCTCGCGCAGGAAGTACGTCTCCTTGATCGTCACCTCGTCCACCAGCCGGGCGATCACCGTCCCCGCACCCGCCTGCCCCGCGACCTCGCCGAGAAAGCGCTCCGCTCCGAGACCGGGAGCGGCTCGGCCGAGCGCCGCCGCCAGGGCCGGCAGCTGGGCCTCCTTGATCACGATCCCCGTCTCCCGGTGGACCAGACCGGCCAACTGCGCCAGGGCGTCGCTCACAGCGTCGTCCCGTCGGTGCGAAGCGCGCGCAACGTCGGCCCGATCTCGTCGAGCGGCAGAACGAGATCGGCACCGGACTCGATGGCCGCGCGCGGCATCCCGAACACGGCGCAGGTCGCCTGATCCTGGGCGATCACCAGGCCGCCTGCGGCGCGGATCGCTTCAACTCCCTCGGCTCCGTCGCGGCCCATGCCGGTGAGCACGACGCCCATCGCCTCCTGGCCGACGGACGCGGCGAGGCTCTCGAAGAGCATGTCCACCGAAGGACGATGAGCGCCCTTCCGGGTCCTGCGATCGATCGAGAAGCGCATCGAGGGCTCGACGCACACATGGCCGTCGTCGGGTGCCACCCAGATCCCCGGTCGGACGATCGCTCCGGACTCGGCGAAGCGGACGGGCAGCTTCAGGCTCCGGTCGAGCCACCTGGCGAACCCCTCGGTGAAGCCCGCCGTGATGTGCTGGACGACGACCACCGGCAGGGGGAAGTCGGCCGGAAGCGCACCCAGCACGCTCAGCAGAGCCGGCGGGCCGCCCGTCGAGGCTCCGATCCCGAGAACCCGGAAGCGGCGCGTCACGTCCCGCCGTCGCGGCGGGGCCGGCCCGACCCGACCGGTGCGCGTCCGCCGTGTGAGCTGCACGCTCGCCAGGCGCTTGAAGCGGCTGCGCGTGGCGGTGGCCCACACGTCCGCGGGCGCGAGCAGATCGAGGCTCGACTTGGCCATCGCCTCCAGCGCACCGGCCGCGAGCGCCTCGGCGGCCCTCTCCGAGCCGCGCTCCGCGTCGGCGCTGAGCACCAGGATCGGACGTGGCGCGTCGCGCATGATGCGCGTGATCGCCTCCACCCCGCCGATGCCGGGCATCTCGAGATCCATGGTGAGCAGGTCGGGGTCGAGGCGCTCGAGCTGGGGAAGCATCTCCTCGGCGGTCGCGAAGACGCCCGCCACCCGGATCCCGGGGTCGCGCTGGAGGAAGCGGGTCAGCGCCTCCGCGTAGGTGGCCGAATCGTCACAGATGACGATCCGGACCGCTTCTCCGCCAGCCATGCGTCGCGACTTCGAGCCCTAGGAGCCTACGAGGCGATCGATCGTCTCCAGGAGCGCCTGCTGATCGAACTCGTCCTTGACGATGTACGCGTCGGCACCCATCTCCGCACCCAGGCGCCGGTCGGCGTCGCCCCCCTTCGACGTGACGATGACCACCGGCAGCGCGGCATGCTCGGGGTGCTCGCGGATCGCGGCCAAGAGCTCGAGGCCGTCCATCTCGGGCATCTGGATGTCCGTCAGGACCATGTCGATGTCCGAGTCACGGGCGATCCGCTCCAGCGCCTCGCGACCGTCCCGCGCCGTCTCCACGTGGTAGCCGGCGGTCTCGAGGATGCTGCGCTGCAGCTCGCGGACCGTGAACTGATCGTCGACCACCAGGACGTTGGGAGCAGTTCGGTTCTCCGGCTCGCTGATGCGGCTCGACGGCGAGGGGCTCGACGAGTGCCGCTGGGTGAGGTGGCTCGGATCGAGGATCAAGGCGACGCGACCGTCCCCGAGGATCGCCGCGCCGAGGTATCCGGGAACACCGGCGAGCAGCGGCCCGAGCCGCTTGGTCACGAGCTCCTGGTCCCCGAGCACGCGGTCGCACGTGATCCCCACCACGCGCGCGGGCGAGACCAGGATCATCGCGGGCGCGAACGCCTCCAGCGGAGCAGCGGACGCTCCCATGATCGCCGCCAGATCGCCGAGCGGGATCGTCTCACCGCGCAGCTCGAGCGAGCGACGGCCTCCGAGGGTGGTCGTGTCCCCCACCGCGACCACTTCCCGGACGCTCGCGAGGGGCAGTCCGAACGGCTGGCCCGCACGCTCGCAGAGCAGCACGCGAAGCAGGGCGAGCGTCAGGGGCAACAGCAGGACGACCTTCGTTCCCCGCGAGGGCTCACTGAGCACCTCCAAGCTTCCGCCGAGCCGCTCGACATGGCTCTTGACGGCATCGAGACCGACACCGCGCCCGGCGAGGTCGCTGACCTCCGTCGCGGTGGAGAAGCCCGGCTTGGCGAGCACCTCGGTGAGTGATCCCTCCGCCTTCGCGCGCGCCAGCAGCTCGGGGGAGACGCCCCGACCGTCGTCCTCCAGCTCGATCGCGACCATGCTCCCCCGCTGCTCCGCGCGGAGCACGAGCCGCGCGACGCGGGGTTTGCCGGCGCGCTCCCGTTCTCGAGGCGACTCGACCCCGTGGGCGATCGCGTTGCGCAGCAGATGGGTGATGGTCTCCGAGATCCCTTCGAGGATGACCCTGTCGAGCTGCGTCTCGGCGCCGGTGATCACGAGCTCGACCTGCTTGCCCTCAGCGGCTGCGATGTCACGGACGGCCCGCGGGTATGGGCTCGTGATCGAGCTCAGCGGGAGCGTGCGCATCTCGATCACCGAGTCCTGCAGCTCGTCGAGCAGGCGCTCGGACATGTCGAGCTCCTCCTCGGCGACGTCGTCGCCCTCGGTCAGGGCCCGATTGCGGAGCTGGTGCTCGAGCCGGCGGTGGTGGAGGACGCTCTCGCCGACCGCGTCGAGCATGCGGTCGACCTTCTCGGCCGAGACACGGATCGCGCGATCCGCCCCCGGACGGGGCGCAGGGTCGACAGGCGGCGCGGGTCTGGGTTCGCCGACCTTCTGCGCGGGCGGTGGAGCGGCCGCCGCGGGCGGTTCGCAAGCGAGCTCCGCGATCACCGAGGACCCGTGACCCGTGTCGCCGGCGATCGTCTGCCGCAGGGCGTCGGTCGCCCGCAGCAGGGGATCGACGAGCTCGAGACGGAAGGCATCCTGCGACCGGCACTCCTCGAGGCGGGTCTCCATCGCGTCGGCGATCGAGGAGACCTCCTTCCACCCGACCATGCTCGCCGTCCCCTTGATCGAGTGGGCGTCCCGGAACATGGCGTCGATGGCATCGGGCTCGGCCGAGCCGCTCTCCAGGGCCAGGAGGTTGCGCTCGAGCCGTTCGAGGCAGTCCGTCGTCTCTTCGCGGGCCATGCCGAGGATGTCCGAGTCCGGATTCATCGCGGGGATCGCTCCCGCGCGACGGCGTCGAGTGCGACGCCGAGGTTCACGATGCCGATGAGCTCGCCGTCGGCGAGCACGGCTCCCCGCAGGTATTCGGACTCGGCGGCCTCGGTCGGTTCCGGCAGAGCGGTCACGTCGAGGATCGATTGGACGGCGAGTCCGGCGCCCCGATCACCGTCCTCGGTGACGACGATCCGTCCGCGGGGGCCGTCGTCCTCCAGGCCGAAGAGCGTCGCCAGGTCGACCACCGTGATCAGCTGGCCCCGGAGGTTGCGGACTCCCAGCACGCTGCGCGGAGCGCCCGGAACCGGCGTCACGTCTCCGAGCTCGGCCACCTCGAGGACGCCTTCGACCGGCACGGCGTAGTGCTCGCCGGCGACCCGTACACGGACGTGGACCGAGCTCATGACCGGCCCCGGGTGGCGGCTGCGTTGCCGTTCGCCGGCTCCCGGCCCTCTGCGGCCATGCTGGAGAACTCGTCCAGGCGCTCGTAGAGCTCGGCGATCACCTCGGTGACCTGCCGGGCGGTCTGGGTGCGTTGTTGCTGCTCGGAAGCGAGTTGCTCGGCCGCGGCGCGGATCTCGACCATCGCCGAGGAGACCTGGTCGGCCGCGTCGCGCTGCTGCTCGGTGGCGCGCAGGCTCTCGTCGAGCACCTCAGACGTGGCGCCCATCAGCTGTCCCACCTCGCGGGCCTGCTTGGTGCCCTGCTCGGTGGCCATGATCGTGGCGTTGGTCTCGTCTTGCACCGAAGTGATGATCGTCCGGATGTCGTCGGTCGAGCGGATCGAGCGCTCGGCCAGCTTGCGCACCTCCGCGGCGACCACCGCAAAGCCCTTGCCCGCCTCGCCCGCCCGCGCCGCCTCGATCGCCGCGTTCAGCGCCAGCAAGTTGGTCTGCTCGGCGATGTTGTTGATCAGCTCGAGCACCTCGCCGATCTTCTGGCTGCGCCCGCCCAGCGCCAGCGAGCGCTCAGAGATCGCCTGCACCTGCTCTTGCATCTCGCGCATCGTGTCACCCGTCTGATCGACCGCGGTCGAACCCGCCTTGGCGTTATCGGCGATCGAGACCGCCGTGGCCCGCAACTCCTCCACCGTCGCGGCAACCTCGGCCACCGCCGCCGACTGCTGATTGGTCGCCGTCGACGCCTCCGACGCACCCGCCGACATCTCACCCGCCGCCACCGACAGGGTCGCCGCGCTGTCCCGGATGCGATCGAACAGCCTGCTCACCAGGCGAATCACGTAGAAGCCCAGCGCCAGGGTCGCGAGCACCGCGATCAGTCCGGCGACGATCGCCACGGTGCGCGCGCTGTCGGCCTCGGCGTCGGCGGCGGCGTTCTGCGCGCTGGTCTCCTGGCCCTGACCGCGGGCGAATGCGTCGACCTGCCGCTGCAGCCTGGTCACCGCGGCGTCGACGGCGGCGTCGACCTCGCCAGAACCCGGCGCGCCGGCCGCCCGAGCCGCTTGCTCGGCGAGGACGGCGTCGAGCCGCTCCCGGCTGGCCACGATCGCCCGGACCTCATCACGCTCCACGGGCTCGACCTCCCGCAGGAGCTCGCCCAGCGCCCGGCGAAGCTCACGCCGGGCGTCGCGCAGCCTGCGGAGATCTGCGGAATCGTCCCCGATCGCATACACCTCGAGCAGACCGTCGGTCTCGGTGGCCGCCGTCCTCACCCGCTCGGCCAGCACCTGGTGATAGCTGTCCGTCGCTGCGCGCCCAGCCAGCTCCCGCGCCTCGCCATAGCGCCAGATCGTCAGCCCGGCCGCGACGGAGACCAGGACGATCACCGCGGCGATCGCCGCCGCGATCCGGCGCGCCGGCCCCTCTAGCATGCGGCCCATGGCCCTACCTCTCTGTTCACGATGCGGGAAGCTCCCCTGAGATTCGACGCGCCGGCTGCTCGCCCTGCTCAGCAGGCTCCAGCTGGAAGCCGCGGCGCGGCATCGCGCCCCATTCGGCGTTGCCCCGAAGGAAGCTCACGAGGCCGCGCAGGCGCCAGAACACCGTCAGCTGACGGTAGCCCAGGCTTTCGAGGAAGATCCACGGCAGCATCGCGAGCCGGTCACCGAAGCCGTCGTAGCGACGAGCAGCGCGATCCTCCAGCACCAGCGTGAAGACGTTCAGCACGACGCCGAAGCCGTAGGCGACCAGGAAGAAGAGCAAAGCGAACGGCACGTCGACCGCCCCGAAGGCGAGCGCGACGACGAGTCCCACCAGGCCGAGCGCCTCGATGACCGGACCGAGGAACTCGACGAGCACGAAGTACGGCAGCACCACGACGCCCAGGGCTCCGTAGCGAGGGCGCCCCAGCATCGCCCGGTGGCGCCAGAGCACGTCGGCCAGCCCGCGTTGCCAGCGATCCCGCTGGCGGCTCAGGGCCCTGAGCGACTCGGGGACCTCGGTCCAGGCGACGGGATCGGCCACGAAGACGATGCGGCTCGCCGTGCCCTGCTCGATGCCTCGCCGCCGCAGCGCCGCGACGAGCTCCATGTCCTCCCCGACCGTGTCGTGCACGTAGCCGCCGACGGCGATCATCGCGTCGCGGCGAAACAGGCCGAACGCGCCCGAGACGATGAGGTTGCCGCCGAGCCGGTTCCAGCCGAGGCGGCCGAAGAGAAACGCGCGGAGGTACTCCACCGACTGCACGCCTGCCAGCGGCGTCCGCGGCGCCCGCGCGTGGACCACCCGACCCGCGCGGACCACGGACCCGTTGGCGATGCGGACCGTCCCGCCGGCCGCCACCACATCCTCGCGCTCGAGGAACGGGCGGACCATCCGCAGCATGGCGTCCGGCTCGATCAGCGTGTCGGCGTCGACCGCGCAGACGAGCGAGCCGCTCGCGAGGTTCAGCCCGGCGTTCAGTGCGTCGGCCTTGCCCCCGTTCTCCTTGTCCACGACCACGAGCTCCGGCTGGGTACGCGAGCGGTAGAGCCCGCGCACCGGCTTGCTGTCCACCTCACGCCGGAAGATGGGATGGATGGGGGCCAGATCGAACTCGCGCTGCAGCACCGCGAGCGTCGCGTCGGACGACCCGTCGTTGACGAGCACGACCTCGAGGCGCGGGTAGCGCAGGGTCAGCAGCGCCCGGACGCTCTCGGCGATGGTCGAGGCTTCGTCGTGGGCCGGTGCGATCACGCTCACCCTCGGGGCGACATCGGAGCCGAGCATCCGCTCTCGCGGCTCCCGCCACGCCTTCTGAAGCTGCCCACGCGCTTCCACCGCAGAGCTGCCCAGGAGCACGACATAGAAGCCGTTGACCACGACGAAGTAGGCGAGCACGATCCACTCCCACCCCTTGAGGAGCTCGAGGGCCGATGCAGCCGCCGGCGCGCTCATGCGACCCCCGCCCTGGAGGCCGAAGCGGGAAGCCCGAGCACCTGCTGGGCCATGTCGCGCGCAAACCGGTCGGGGTCGTGAAGCGACTCGCGGAGCATCACGAGTCCTGTCGGCCCGAGCGAGCGGAGGGCGAGCGCGACACTCCGGCGGACCTCCCACGCCCGGTCACCGAGCGCGGCGGCGAGCTCGGGTGCCGCCGGCCAGTGCGCGAGCTTGCCCAGCCCCGCCGCCGCCGCGGCGCGGACGGTGCTGTCCGGGTCGAAGAGCAGGCGCTTGAGCGCCTCGATTGCCGCGGCGCCGCCCACGGCTCCCGCGATGGCCGCCGCCAGCGCGCGCGTTCGCGGCGAGGGGTGGCGGGCGAGCTCGATCGCCGCCGGCAGCAGCCGTGCGTCGGCCACGCCGGCCGCGACCTCCATGACCTCGTCGATCCGACCGCCCGGGGTGGCCGCGAGCCGCCGTGCGAGCGGGGCGACGACAGGCCCGCCGATCCGCACCAGCGAGCTCTTGGCCGCGAAGCGGCACAAGGGCGACTCGTCGTCGAGCATCGCGATGAGCCGGTCGAGGTCGGGCTCGGGGTGGTCCGCGGAGCAGGTGGCCGCGGCGGCACGGACCTCGGCGTTGCGATCGCTCAGCAGCGCCGCGCTCTGAGCGCTGACGGCGCCAGTGAGCGTCAGCAGCCGCACGCCTTGGAGCCGACGCCACCACCGGCGGCTTCGGCAGCGGGCTTCGGCGTCGGCGACAACTCCCGCCGTCTCCGCGAGCGCGGCGTGACGCATTCGCGCCTTGCCGCTGAAGTTCCTTCCGGACGCCGCCAGCAGCTCGATGCGTGCATCGGTGCCCACGCGGGCCAGTGCCGCAAGATCGTCGTGTGCCTGCGGCTCACCGAGCGACGCCCGCGTCATCGCCTCGCGGGCGAGCGCGGAGCGCCCCGTGTCGCGCCGTCGCCTCAGCGCACGCGCACCCGCCACCGCGACCAGCCACGCGAGGGTCACGGCCGCGAGCACGCCCTCGACCGCCAGCGCCCAGGTCACGACGCCGTCGGGCACGTGCTAGCGCTCCACGGCGCAGCGGACCTTGTGCATGAGCACCGGAACGCTGAAGGGCTTGGAGACGTGATCGAAGGCGCCGAGCTCGAGCGCCTTGAGCACCTCGTCCTCAGAGGAGCGCGACGTGAGCATGATCACGCGCGTGCGCCGCAGCGCCCCCTCCTCGCGCAGCCGGCGCAGCACCGCCACTCCGTTGAGGCCCGGGAGGTCGACGTCCAGCAGCAGCACGCGCGGGCGGACCGAGCGGTCGTCGCCGCACAGGACCCGCACGGCGTCCGTACCGTCCTTCAGCCAGCGCGTCCGACAGCCCCGCGTCTCCAGGGTGTGCATCAGCAGCTCTCCGAGCAGTTCGTCGTCCTCGACCACGGCGACGTCCACCTCCGCCACCTGATCGCTCGTGTCGATCTCCTGCTCCACCGTCAGCACCCGGTTCCTGCCCGCAGACTTCGCTCGGAAGAGCGCCTCGTCCGCCGTGTGGTAGAGGGCCTCGACGTCCTGCCCGTCCTCGGGGTACTGCGACACCCCGGCGCTGAAGCTCACGTGGAAGCGCTCGTCCCCGGCGCGGAACTCCTCGGCTCGGAAGCTCTCAAGCAGCTCCGCCACCCGCTGGACGCCGTCCCAGCGCGTCATCCCGTACATGCCGACGACGAACTCCTCGCCGCCCCACCGGGACACCACGTCGTCCCCGGGGAAGCTGCGGAGAAGGAGCTCGCCGAGGCGTTGCAGCACACCGTCCCCGGCCGCGTGTCCGTAGCGGTCGTTGATGTTCTTCAGGTGGTCCAGGTCGAGCTCGACGAGGCAGAGCGGCTGGTTGAAGCGGCCCGCGAGCCGTGTGAGCTGCCCGAGTGCCTCGCGGGAGGTCCGCCGGTTGGCGACGCCCGTCAGGCCGTCGGTCTCCGCGAGCGCCTGGTGCAGGCGCGAGCGATCGAGCCGGTTCTTGATCCGGGTCACGAGCTCGGCGGGGATGATCGGCTTCAGCAGGTAGTCGTCGGCCCCGGCGACGAAGACCTCCTGGACTGTCTCGGGGTCACGGCGGGCCGTGAGGAAGAGCACGGGAACGGTGGCCCAGCGCGGATCGTTGCGCAGGACCCGGCACAGCTCGATCCCGCTGGCGCCCGGCATGTCGACGTCGAGCAGGATGAGCGCGGGCGAGACCCGCTCGAGCTCGTCCCAGAACCGCATCGGATCCCCGAGCGTCGTGACTTCCAGTCCCTGGGGTTCCATCACCGCTCGCACGCTGTCGAGGATCACCGGATCGTCGTCCACCGCCAGCAGCCGGGTGCCCGCGGATCGGGCCTGCTCGAGGACGTAGCCGACCTGATCCAGCGCCTCGGACGGCGGAAGCGACTTCTGCAGGAAGCCCTTCGCCCCGCCCCGCGCCACGGCCATGCGGTCCGTGAACCCGTTGCGCACCGTGAAGACCAGCACCGGCACGGGGGGCGCCCAGTCCGAGAGCTCTGCCAGCAATTCGTAGGCGGTGCTGGTCCCGTTCTTGAAGGTGAGATCGAGCAGGACGACGTCGGGACGCTCGCGCGTCGCCCGCTCGCGCCCCTCCTCCGGCGTCGAGGCGACCTGCGCTCGCATGCCCCGGCGCACCGCCTCGGCCGCCAGTCGGCCGGTGAGATCGACATCGTCGTCGACGAGCAGGATCAACGGCGGCTTCTCCCAGCGACGTGTCGGGGCCACCGAGGGACGGTCGACGGGCGTCGCGCTCAGCTCGCTCCTGAGCTGCACCAACAGCTCGGAGAGCAGCGGGACGCGCGCGGGGCCGAGCGTCGCGGGAATCTCGAGGATCAGCTCCACCTCGTGGGCACACTGCGAGCCCTTGGTGAAGCCGAACGTGCCCAGGGTGCCGGCCAGCTTGTGCGCCTCCCGCTCGGCTTCGGCCCGCAGCCCTTCGTCGAGCACTCCGCGAACGAGCGCCGCGACAGCGCGCTCGAGGACACCGACCCGATCGAGGATCGCCTGCTCGTGCTGCTTCCACAGCGTCGCGAGGGCGGCCTGCGTCCCGTCGACCGGGGCGGCGTCGGTGGACGTGTCACCCGCGAGGGTCATGCGTCGGAGCCGCCGTTGAGTTCCCAGCCGAGGATCGTGGCGACCTGGCGGGCGAGATCCTCCACCGCGAACGGCTTCGCGATCATGCCGGCCGCGCCGAGCGACTCTGCGCGCGCCCGATCGGCCGGCTTGTCCTTGGCGGTCACGAGAATCACGGGGATCCGGGCGGTGGTGGGCTTCGACCGGAGCGCCGCAAGCGTGGCGAAACCGTCCATGTCTGGCATCACCACGTCGAGGAGGATGGCTTCGGGCGCCTCGGCGCCGGCGCGCTCCAGCGCCTCGAGGCCCGACTCGGCGCAGAGCACGTCCCAACCGCCGATCGCGTCGAGCGCCATCTGCGCGAGCTGGCGCACCAGGCCCGAATCGTCCACCACCAATATGCGTCTGCGACCCACGCGGCGTTGCCTCCCTGGTCGTTTGCCCGGCACCGCTGTATCGGTCGCCGGACCGCAACCCATGAGCGGCGGGCTGCCGGTGACGAGCATCTGGTGAACGCAACTCACTGGACGCGTAAAGTGGCGCCGGTGAACGCCGCCGTCCAGTCAACGGATTCCCTCGACGCGCTCGACGCCGCGGCACCCCGGGACGTGCGCGTGGCGATCGTCGGTGCCGGCTTCGGCGGCCTCGGCGCCGCGATCCGGCTGCGGGAGGAGGGGATCGACGACGTGCTCATCCTCGAGCGCGCCGCCGAGCTCGGCGGAACCTGGCGGGAGAACACGTACCCCGGTGCCGCCTGCGACGTGCCGAGCCAGCTCTACTCGTTCTCCTTCGCGCTCAACCCCGACTGGACCCGGTTCTACGCGCCGCAGGCCGAGATCCTCGAGTACCTCCGCCGGACGGCGCGGGAGCGCGGCCTGGAGGAGTGCATCCGCTTCGGCGCCGACCTGCGCTCCGCCCGCTGGGACCAAGCCCGGCAGCGCTGGCGCATCGAGACCGCCGGCGGCCTGGTCACCGCGGAGGCGCTCGTGGCCGCCGCCGGGCCGCTGAGCGAGCCGAGCGTCCCGGACGTTCGGGGCCTGGGCAGCTTCACGGGGACGGTGTTCCACTCCGCCCGGTGGCGCCACGACCACGATCTCACCGGCCGGCGGGTCGCGGTGATCGGCACGGGCGCCTCGGCGGCGCAGTTCGTCCCGCACGTGCGCGGAAAGGCTGCCCACACCGACGTCTACCAGCGCACCCCGGGCTGGATCCTCCCGCGGCTCGATCGCGCGATAGGCCCGCGGACCCGGGCGCTCTTCCGCCGCCGCCCCGCCGCGCAGCGCCTCGCGCGCAACGCGATCTACTACACCGCCGAGCTGCTCGTCGTCGGGCTCGTGCACGACAAGCGCGCGCTGTCGCCCTTCGAGGCGATCGCGCGGATCAAGCTGCGCCGCGCCGTCAGGGATCCCACGTTGCGCAGCAAGCTGACGCCGAACTACCGCATCGGCTGCAAGCGCATCATCTTCTCCGACGATTACCTGCCGGCGCTGGCCTCACCGGACGTCGAGCTGGTCACCGACGCGATCGCGCGAATCGAGCCGGAAGGGATCCTCACCGCCGACGGCAGCTTCCGCCCCGTCGACACGATCATCCTCGGCACGGGCTTCAAGGCGTTCGACTCGCCGGTCGCGCACCGGATCGTCGGCACGGACGGTCGCTCGCTGGCCGAGGCGTGGGGACCGGCAGGTCCACAGGCCTACGTGGGGACGGTCATCGCCGGCTTCCCGAACCTCTTCTTTCTCATCGGCCCGAACACCGGGCTCGGGAACAACTCGATGATCAACATCATCGAGGCCCAGGTCGAGTTCGTCGTGCGTGCGCTGCACGGGATGGAGGCCGCCGGGGTCGGTGCGATCGACGTGCGCCGCGAGGTCCAGGAGGAGTACAACGCCGGGCTGCAGGAGCGCATGGTCGGCACGGCGTGGACCGACGGCGGCTGCCAGTCGTGGTACCTCACCGCCGACGGCACGAACCGCACGCTGTGGCCGAACTTCTCCGACGCGTTCAGGCGCCGGCTGCGGCGCTTCGACCTCGGCGACTTCCGCACGGCGCCGGGTCGCCGCTAGTCGAGTTCAGTCGACATGGACGCGGTGGTCGAGGGCTGACCCTCGAACCGCGGCGCGGTCAGAAGCTCCTTCGAGAGGCCCGTCAGCACCTCGTGGCCGTCCTCGGTGACCACGACGAGGTCCTCGATGCGCACCCCGACCTCGCTCGGGACGTAGACCCCGGGCTCGATGGTGACCACGTGCCCCGCGGCAAGCGCGACCTCGCCCTGGCGTCGCAGCCACGGCCCCTCGTGGACGTCCAGGCCGACGCCGTGACCGAGTCCGTGACCGAAGTGCTCGGCGTGGCCGGCCGCCTCGATGATCTGGCGGGCGACCGCGTCGACCTCCCGGCCGAGCGGGCCCGGGGCAACGGCCGCCAGCGCCGCGCGCTGCGCCCGGAGCACGATCGCGTATACGTCGCGGTCGTGCGGGGTCACGTCGGCGGAAGTGGCGAACGTCCGGGTGCAGTCCGAGGCGTAGCCGTTGAGTTGGGCGCCCCAGTCGATGACGCAGAGGGTCCCCCCCGGGATGACGACGTCGCGCGGGACCGCGTGCGGCAGCGCGCCGTGCGGACCGGCGGCGACGATCGGCGCGAAGGCGGTGCCGTCGGCGCCGAGACGGCGCATGGTGAGCTCGAGGTCGAGCGCAACCGCCCGCTCAGTCCGGCCCGCCAGGCCACGGCTCAGGACGTCTTCGAGCGCCTCGTCGGCCAGGCGCTGCGCGGCGCGGATGCGCTCGAGCTCGGCGGGGTCCTTGACCATCCGCAGCGTCTCGACCATGCCGCCCGCGGCGACGAGGTCAACCTCGCCGGCGACGAGTCCGGCCAGGCGGGCGTGCTCCTTGACGCTCATCGCCGCGTCGTCGAACCCCAACCGGAACGGGCCCTCGGGCAGGCCCGCGGCGAGCTTCTCGAGGAGGTCTTGGTCGATCTGGCGCTCCCAGACCGGATCGAGCTGCTCGGCGCTCTGGGTGAGGTAGCGGAAGTCGGTCACGAAGCGCCGCAGCCCGCCGTCCCCCACCAGCGCCAGGCCGCTGGAGCCGGTGAAGCCCGTGACGTAGCGGACGTTCGTCGCGTCGGTGATGAGGACCGCGTCGAGCTGCGCGGCGTGGACGGCAGCCTCGAGCCGGTCGGCGCGCTCAGCCATCGAGCGCCTGCTTGATGCGCACCAGGGCCTCGCGGTAGCCGTCCGGTCCCTGACCGCTCACCGTGGCCAGGCACAGCTCCTCGATCACCGACAGGTGACGCCACTCCTCCCGGTCGGAGGGGTTCGACAAGTGCACCTCGACCGCGGGCAGGGCGGCGATCTCCAGCGCTTCGCGGATCGCCCACGCGTAGTGCGTCCACGCGCCCGGGTTGATGAGGATGCCGTCCGCGAGCCCTTCGAGCGTGTGCAGGTGCTCGACGAGCGCTCCCTCGTGGTTGGTCTGGAAGAAGCGCGCGGTCAGCCCGAGCTCGGCGGCCCACGCCGTGATGCGGTACTCGAGCGCGTCGAAGGTCAGGCCCCCGTAGATCTGCGGGTCCCGGCGCCCGAGCTGGTCGAGATTCACCCCGTGGACGATCTCGATGCGGTTGCGGACGGACACGGCGGCGAAGGTTCGCAGGTCGGGCCCGGAGGCCGTCTCAAGGCTCGGCCACGAGCTCTGCCACCGCGGCCAGCAGGTCTCCCGCGCTCACAGGGCGGCCGTGACGGACGTCGCCCGGAGCCTCGACGAGCACGAAGGGCACGTGCTCGGCGACGCGCTTCTTGTCCCGCCGGGTCGCCTCGGCAACCGCAGCGGGGTCGATGCCGTCGATCGTCGTCGGCAGCCCGGCCGCGGCCAGCAGTTCGGCGACCTCCGCCCGCAGCCCGGGCTGGCCGGAGAGCGTGAGTGCCGCCAGCAGCCCCAGTCCGACGGCCTCGCCGTGGCGCAGGCGCGCGTAGCCCGTCACGGTCTCGATCGCGTGGCCGACGGTGTGGCCGAGATTGAGCACCTGGCGCGCGCCGCCGTCCCGTTCGTCCGCGGCGACGACGCGGAGCTTCGTGCGCGCGCAGGCGAGGATCGTCGCGTCGTCGACGGCGCGCCCTTCGGAGAGGTGCGCCCAGAGCGGGCCGCCCGCGATCAGGGCCGTCTTGAGGACTTCGGCGTAGCCCGCCGCGTGCTCCTCCGGCGGGAGCGAGGCGAGCGTCGACGGGTCGACGATCACCGCTGCGGGCTGGTGGTAGGCACCGACGTAGTTCTTGGCCTCCGGGAGGTCGACGCCCGTCTTGCCGCCGTAGGCCGCGTCGACCTGGGCGACGACGGTCGTCGGGACCTGCACGACGGGCACGCCCCGCTGGAACGTCGCGGCGCAGAAGCCGGCGAGGTCGCCGACGACGCCGCCGCCGAGCGCGACGACGTGGTCGGCGCGGGTGGCGCCCTGGGCGACGAGTGCCCGCCAGACCGCCTCGGCGGTCGCGAGCGTCTTGGCGCTCTCCCCCGGCGGGATCTCCACCAGGCCCGTCGGCTCGGGCACCCGGCCGGCGTAGAGCGGCGCGACCGTCTCGTCGGAGACGCAGAAGCGGCGGCCGCCCGCGGGCCACGCCACACCGCCGAGCGCGCCGCGGCCGACGAGCACGGGGTAGTCGCCCGACGCGCTGTGCGCCCACACGAGCCGGACGCCGTCGGGCGCGTCGGCGAGCGCGAGCAGGTGCGGCAACGCCTGCGCCAGGCGGCCGCGCGGCCCCTCCGGCAGGAAGGCGTCGGCGAGGCCCTCGTAGATCGCCAGCCGCTCGCGGTACAGCGCCAGGAAGGCGTCGCGGTCGCGCGCGAGCGGGCGCCCGCGACCGCTCGCACGGCTCCAGGCGGTCTCCGGGGTGATCTCGCAGAGAACGACCGTGTGGCGCGCCAGCTCGGCTCGCACCCTCGGCGACGCCACCGCCCCGCCGCCCAGCGAGATCATCCCGCCGTCGGCCTGGGCGAGCAGGCCGCAGACGACCTGCTCCTCGCGGGCGCGGAACGCGGCCTCCCCCTCCCGGTCGAAGACCTCTGCGATCCGCTTGCCCCACGCGGCCTCGATGATGCGGTCGGAGTCGGCGGCCTCGCCGGCCCCGGCCAGTCTCGCCGCCTCCCGGGCCTGGGTCGTCTTCCCGGCTCCCATGAAGCCGACGAAGACGAGCGAGGGGCGCGGGCTCACGCCGCCGGGCGCCAGCCGATGCGCTCCCGGTAGGCGGCCAGCGCGGCGTGCACGTCGTCGATGTGGTCACCGCCGAACTTCGCGCGGTACGCGTCGGCCAGCACGAGCGCCACCATCGCCTCGCCGACGACGCCGGCGGCGGGCACCGTGCACGAGTCCGTCCGTTCGCGCAGGGCCTCCGCGGGCTCCTTGGTCTCGATGTCGACGGAGCGCAGCGGCTTGGTCAGGGTGGGCAGTGGCTTCATCGCGACACGCGCGACGAGCGGGTCGCCCGTGCTCATGCCGCCCTCGATCCCACCGGCGTGGTTGGTGGGCCGGGTGAACCTCCCGTGAGCGAAGAAGATCTCGTCGTGCGCGCCCGAGCCCGGCGTCTGCGCGAGCCCGAAGCCGTCCCCGAACTCCACGCCCTTCATCGCCTGGATCGAGACGAGTGCCATGGCGAGGCGTCCGTCCAGACGCTCCTCCCAGGAGACGTGTGAGCCCAGGCCGGGCACGAGGCCGAAGGCGACGACCTCGTAGACCCCGCCGATCGACTCGTTGGCCTTGCGCTGTGCGTTGATGTGCCTGACCATCTCGCGGCTGGCCGACGGGTCCAGGCAGCGGACGGGATCCTCGTCGACGCCGGCGAAGTCCGCGAGGGTGAGCGCCGCGCGCGGGCCGACGGCCACCTCGCCGATGCGCGTGACGTGGGAGACGACCTCGACGCCGAGCGCCCGCAGGAACGCCTTGGCCACCGCGCCGCCGGCGACGCGCGCGGCGGTCTCGCGCGCCGAAGCGCGCTCGAGGATGTCCCGCACGTCGCTGAGCCCGTACTTCTGGGTGCCGACGAGGTCGGCGTGGCCCGGGCGCGGCAGGTGCACCTCGGGGACCGCGGCCTCCACGGGCCACGGGTTCATCCGCTCTTCCCAGTTGGAGTAGTCCTTGTTGGCGACGTGCAGCGCGATCGGGCCGCCGAGCGTCCGGCCGTGTCGCACCCCGGAGGTGACGTGCGCGCGATCGGTCTCGATCTTCATGCGACCGCCGCGACCGTGGCCGAGCTGGCGGCGGGCCATGTCGCGGTCGATGGCCTCGCGGTCGAGCTCGAGCCCTGCGGGCAGGCCTTCGACGAGGCAGGTGAGGCCGGGGCCGTGCGATTCCCCGGCGGTGATGAGCCGCAATGCCATGGACCCCACTCTATGGAGCACGTCCGCGACCAGGGCTGCGGCGCGGGCGGAACTAGGGGGTGGCGAGCAGCTCCGGCAGGGTGGCGAGCTCCTCGGTGGCCAGCCAGACGCCGGAGCCTGCCGCGGGCGCGTCGTCGTCGTCTGCGGGCAGGTGACCGCCGCCGACGGAGTCCTTCACGCGGCGCAGCAGCCCCGTGGCGTCGTCGTAGGCGTAGCGGTCCGAGCCGAACGCGTCCTCCGCGGACGCCCGCCTTCGGGTCTTCGGCGGGCTGCGCTTCGACACCCGGCGCGCGGCGGAGGCGCGGCTCGACGTCGCCTGTCGCCTGGAGATGCGGCCGAGGTCGAGCTGGTACCAGGTGACCTCGCCGTTCGCGCGCGTCACGGCGAAGTACTCCGTGTCGCCCCGCTGCAGCTCGACGGTCTGGCAACTGGACTTGCGCGGCTTGCAGGCGCCTTCCCCGGAGGCCCTCGCGTCCGAGGAGACCAGGAATACGGCCGTCCGCTTGTCGGAGAGCACCCCGAGGTAGATGAGGAACGGGTTGTCGGCGGAGGGCAGCGGCGTGAGGCGCTCGACGGTCCGGCGGACACGCTTGGCCCCCGTCTGGCCGAGGACCAGCGACACGACGTAGGGGTCCAGCGGATCAGACGCGGGCGGCTTCGGCGCCGTCGGCGGAGCCGGGGCCGTCGGGGCGGTCGGCCCGGCCGGGGCGGTCGGGGCTGCCGGGGCACCACCCGCGCTCCGGCCGCCCTTGGGGGGCGCCTGCGTCGGGGACTGCCCGGCGGGCGGGGCGGTGATGCCCGTCGTGCCCGTGGCGGCCGGGGGCGCCTTGCGCTGCTTGAACGGGTCGCGGACCGCTCCTCCGCGGTCGCGACGGCCCGGGAAGCCGGGGTCGAGCGCGACCTGCGCCGGCGGTGCGACCCCGCCCGCGGCGCCCGTGGCGCCGGCCGGCGCGCCCACCGCGGCGTCGTCGTCGGAGCCACCGAGGGCGACCGGGACGGCCACGAGGGCGAGCAGCAGCACGAGGGCCACCGGCCAGAGGCGCTTCTCGACCAGGTCGGTCCACAGGTTCTTGAAGTAGCTCACGGGGTGCCGACCCCCGTGGCGGCCGCGGGAGGTGTCGAAGGGGCGGGGGCGCCGGTGGCTGCCACCGGTGTCGCCGTGGACGGCGCCGCCGGCGAGGAGCCCGCCGTGAGCCCCTCGTCGGGGGGCAGCAGGTAGGCCGTGGCGCGGACGGAGGCAAGCATGTTCGGGAAGCCCTTCGGGCTTGCGCTGAGCGAGAAGCCGTCGACGGTCAGCAGGCGGCCGCGGACGGTCACGTCCTCGCCTTGGACCTGCGTGAAGCGGTCGAGGCGGGCCAGGAAGTCCTGGAGGCGGAAGAAGCTGCCCGTGAAGGCGAAGTCGAACGGCATGGTCGGGAAGCCCGCGGCGCCGACGACGGCACCCGGCGGCAGCGTCGAAGCGGCGGCCTGGGTGGCGGGGACCGCGCCGCCGGGAGCGGGGGCGGCCGGCCCTGCGGGACCTGTCGCGCCGGTCGGGGCGGGCTTGCCCTTCTCGGCGGCGCCGACGGCGGCGACCTGTGCGGCCGGGGGCGCGGCGGCCGGGGCACCGCCGCCCGTGGCCAGCTCGATGGAGCGGAAGTCCACGCGCGAGCGGTCGGCGGCACTCTCGAGCTGGACGACGAGCGAGGGCACGTCGTCGTCGGCGGGCACGGCCTTGCCGAGCGCCGAGACGGCGGCGTAGTCGGCGCGGTAGGCCGTCTTGGCGGCCTCCCCCTGGCTGACGAGCGCCTGCGCCGCGCTCAGGCGGCTCTGCGCGGTCGTGATCTGCGCGTCGAGGGCCTTGGCGTCCTTGCGAACGGGCGCGAGCAGCAAGAACCAGGCGGCGGCGACGAGCGCCAGCGCGGCGACGACGGTCAGGACGGTGCGGTCGCGTGCGGTCACGGGGTTCCTTGCGTGGTGGCGGCGGGACCCGCGGGGCCCGTCGCGCCGTTCGGGATGCGCTGTGCGGCGACGATGCGGCCCGCGCCCTTGGCCGCGGTCGGCACGCCGCCCGCGGCCGGGTCGAAGAAGATGACGAGGGCGAACTGCGGGAAGCGCGCGTTGCCCTGGCGGCAGTCGTCGCCCGAGGAGCCGCCGCGTCCGCCGGAGGCGTCGGCCTTCACCGACGACTGCAGCGCGACGCGGGTGACACCATCGATCAGCCGCATGCGGGTGATCATGCGCGCGACCGACGTCTGGTCGGTGGTGCAGCCGACGATCTCGACGGCCGGCACGGCCAGCGCGGAGCGCAGACCACTCGTCTGCCCGGCGATCGAAGCCTTGAGCGTGACCCCGGGCGCGACCGTGCCCTGCAGCCCCGTCAGCGAGACGTTGGGCGGGACGACGCGGGCGAGCTCACGCAGTGCGTGGGACCAGTCGAAGCGACTGGCGGCAAGCGAGCTGACCGTCTGGGTGCGCCTGGCGCGCAAGCCGGCGAACTGCACGAAGGACGCGAGCTCGGCGGCCTGGGCCTCCACGGCGGCGGCCTGGCGTTCGACGGTCGCGAGCTCGGAGCGCTTCTCGCCGACGGAGCGCTTCTCCAGCGTGTAGAACGAGACGACGACGACGAGGACGGCCAGCAGGCCGAGCAGCACGTAGGCCGCGCCGCCCGAGCGCCCCCCGGCGGCTCCGCCGCCGCGCCGCTCCTCGACCGGGACGAGGTTGACCGCGCGCATCAGACGGCCGCCTCGACCGCAAGGCCGGCGGCGACGCCGAAGCGCTGGGCGCCGAGCGCCTCGGGCGCCCCGGCGACCGTGCCGACGACCACCGGGAGTGCGAGGTCGCGGCCGAGCGCCGCGGCGAAGCCGGGGACCGACGCGGCCGCTCCGGTCAGGACGCAGCGCGTCGCGCCGCCGCCCTGGCCGCCCTGGGAGAGATGGAAGTCGACGGTGTTGCGCACCTCACCGGCGATGCGGCGGACGCCGTCGACGAGAACCGTGCGTGCCTCCTCGAGGATGAGCTCGTCGCCGTCGATCTCCTCGAGCGGCGTGTCGAGCCCGACGTGGGTCAGCCACCCCCGGGCGTGCTCGAGCGTGAGGCCGCGGCGCTCGGCCAGCTCGACCGCGAGCGCCTCGATGCCGCCACCGACCACGCGCGTGAAGGTGCAGGTGGTGCCCTGCGCGACCGCGAGGTTCGTCAGACCGCCGATGCTCAGGTACAGGACGGTGTCGTCGAGCGCGTGGCCGTCGGTGCCGGCGAACGCGCGGACCATGCCGAACGCCGCGAGGTCGATGCCCTCGACGCGCAGGCCCGCGTTGCGGGCGGCCAGCAGCACGCGGTCGACCATGTCGCGCCGAGCCGCCACGAGCATGACGCGCTGGCGCGGGCCGTTGGGGGTGTCGACCACGTCGAGCGCCTGGAAGTCGAGGACCGCCGCGTCGATCGGCATGGGGATCTCGTCGGCGGCCTGGAAGCGGACGGCGGCCGCCAGCTCCTTGGGCTCTGCGATCGGCGGCAGCTCGAGGACGCGCACGACGATCTTCTGGTTGGCGATGCCGATGCGTACGCGCTTGGGCAGGTCCTTGTTCTCGGCCCACAGCGTCCGCAGGACCCCACTGAGCGCCTCGACGTCGGTGACCTCCCCGTCGCGGACGACACCCGCCTCGAGCGCGGCCGTGGCGGCGGTCTTGACCGACAGGCTGCCGTTGAGGGTCACGTTGGCGGCGTGGACGCCGCTGGGCTCGATCTCGAGCCCGACGTAGGCTGGGGTGCGCTTGGCCATCTCGACTCTCTTTTCGTCCAGAACGGCTGGACCCTTGAGTCCTCCGCCCGCGGGCGGTCAGAACGTCTGGAGGTAGGCGTCCACGAGCTCGTCTCCCGTGAAGAGCGCCAGCACAGACCCGAGTGCGAGAAACGGCCCGAAGGGCACCTGGGTCCTGCGCCCGCGCTCGCGCCCGAGGCGCGCCATGACCACCACACCGGCGAGCACGCCCACGATCAGCGCGACGAAGACCGCGGGCGCGACGGCCCGGCCGAGGTAGAGCCCCATGACGAAGGCGAGCTTCACGTCCCCGAGCCCCATGCCCGCCGGGTACGCCAGCGCGGCGAGGAGGAAGAATCCCCCGGCGGCGAACGCCGCGATGAGCTGCTCGGGCACCCCGCCGGGGTCCAGGGCGATCCCGATGACCAGCGCGAGGATCGCCGCCGGATAGGTGAGCTTGTTGAGGATCAGCCGGTGCTCGAGGTCGATCGGCACGACGGCGACCATCAGCGTCACGAGCACGATGCCCAGCGCGATCGCCGCGGGGTCATCCCACTTCGCCGCGACGACGGCGACCCACAGAACGGCGGTGACGAGCTCCAGCACGGGGTAGCGCGGGGAGATCGGGTGCGCGCAGTCGCGGCAGCGGCCGCGCAGCAGCAGCCAGGAGACGACCGGCACGTTGTCGCGCTTGCGCACGGGGTGGCCGCAGCTCGGGCAGTGCGAGCCCGGATGGTTGAGGGTCCCGCCGCGCGGCAGCCGGTGGACGACGACGTTGAGGAAGGAGCCGACGGCCAGGCCGGTGACGGCGGCGAAGGCGAGGGCGAGGAGCACGGCGGGGAACGTACTCGTCGCGCGCTCAGCCCGCCCGGATCTCGCGCCAGGTGTTCTGGATGACGCCCGCGGAGCCGTAGGAGGCGACGGCCCGGTAGGCGTTCAGGTCGAACTGGATGTTCAGGGCGCTCGAGCCGACCGTCATCTGCGCGTTGCCGTCGATGATCACGCCGCCGTTGATCAGCGCGTTGCCCTGCGTCTTGACCCCGGCGCTCGTCGAGTTCGCGGTGTTCGCGTTGTAGACCACGCCGTAGAACTTCGTGGTGCCGTCGAAGGTGACCGTGCCGGCGTTCATGACCAGAACGCCGGGCGCCTGCGGCGTGTTGAACTGCGCGTTGCCGGCGTACGTGCAGTTCCCGGATTCGACGTAGACGATCTGCCCGCTGAGCTGGGCCTCCGTGGGGCAGCTGGCGTAGTAGCTGCCGTTGGCGATCGCCGTCGTCTTGAGGCGCGCGCGGGCCTCCGGGGTCATGGCCGCCCCCAGCGCCGGATCGGAGACCGGCGTCGCGCCGCTGACCTGGTTGGCCAGGGTCCCGAGAAGCGCGGTCAGCGATCCGTTCGGGGGCAACAAGGCGTGCCCCAGGCACGGCGCAAGCGGGTCCGCGAGGGGGTCGCAGCGCACCGCGACCAGTCCGTTGTTGGACCGGATGAGCTCCTTGTTGCCGTTGTTGGTGATCTTCAGGCTGCCGGCGATGAGCGCCGCGTGCGGCAGATCCTCCTCCTGCTGCTCGGAGCGCACGAGCGCCACGAGCGTCCGCTTGCGACCCTGCGCGACGGCCTGGGCGCGGACCCATACCTTGCCGTCGTTGTTGGCGTCGTAGCCAGGATACGGCGGGCTCTGCGTGTCGGAGTAGAAGCTCGACGGCGCGCCGACCGGACCGTTGTCGCGGACGGTGGTCTCCCACGTTGCACCGGTCAGGTCCGGTGAGCCGCCCTGGCTCAGGTAGGCGTTGTCCGGGCAGCGGGTGGAGGTGGATGCCTGCGTGCAGGTGCCGTACGGCAGCGTGGTGGGGGGCACTCTGGCGGCGCCCAGGCCGGGCCAGTCGCGGCCCAGCGCGAAGATCTGCGCGTTGAGCGCGGATTCCGCCAGGTTGAAGGCGGAGTCGCGCACGCGCTCGGCCTGCGAGGCGCCCGTTTGGGTGTCGACGGTCGACGCGATCGCGAAGCCCGCGGTGAGCATGACGCCCATGAGCACCATGACCACGAGCAGCGCCATTCCGTCCTCGCCTGATCGCCGGTCGCTCATGCCGTCGCCTCCTGGGTTGCGCTCACGCCGATCAGTCCGGCTGGGTCCGAGACCTCGAGGCGAAGCTGGTGCACGCTGCCGGCCGCCAGTCCGGTGTAGGTGAAGGTGATCCCCCTGCCGACTTCGGTGGCACCGTCGAACCAGACGTAGCGCAGCGGGTCGCCTTCGGGGTCGGCAGACGCCGAGCCGTTGAGCACCAGTCCGCCTGACGTCCTGGCCCAGGTGAACGACGCTGTGGGACGGCGGTTCTGATTGCGCAGGAACACGCCCGTCGACAGACGGGTTGGCGGCGGTTGGCGCACGGTGTCCGTGTCGACGAGCAGGTCGACGTGGACCGCCGAGATGTCGGTGAGGACGGAGGAGTCGTAGGAGAACACCGGGACGGCGCCGTTGACGATGTTCTCCGCAGCGATGACGGTCCGGTCCCACCCCGCGCCGGGGCATGCGGTGCCCGACGGAGCAGGCGGGACGGTGGCCGTCGTCCACGTCTGCGTCTGCTCCTGGAGCCGGCCTCCGCTGTCGAGGCAGTAGCGCACGCGCTTGGTGTTCGTCGCGTTCGTCCCCGAGTTGGGTCCGGCCGGATCGACCGTCTTGAAGATGAGGTCGCCGGCCGACGCGAAGTCGACGGCCTGGGGCTGCTCGGGCGTGGGGCTGGCGAGGTTGCGCAGGTCGCGCGCGATGCGGTCGGCGGCGGAGCGGGCGGCGTCCTGGGTGTCGGTGCGCCGGGTCTGGTCGCCGGCACTGGCGATGAAGCCCTCGAAGAGGGTCAAGGTGGCCCCGAGCACGACGACCAGCAGCGTGCAGGCCACCAGCACGGAGGTCAGCGACACCTCTCCGCGCTCGCCGCGGGTCATCGCCGCACCGGTCCGAGCTGAGCGGATTCACGCAGCTGGTCGTTGACCGCGGTGATCCAGTAGTCGTGGGCCTGGCCGTTCGTCCGCGTGTCGGTGTAGGTCAGCGGCTGGCCTGGGGTGATGTAGGCGCTGTCCAGCCGGTCGGCGTAGGCCTGGCCGCCCCGGTAGATGTTGTAGTGGTCGGGCGCGGTCAGCCCCGCGGGTGCCGTCCAGGTCAGCACCACGTTGCCGTTGGAGAGCGAGGCCTGCAGCGAGCCGGGCGTGCCCGGCGCGGTCGACAGGACGGAGTCGTTGATCTTCACCACCGCGGAGCGGTCACCTGCCCGCAACGCACCGGCGGGATCGCGGTCGTAGCCGACGACGGAGTACTCGAGCGTCTGCGTCTGCAGGAGCCCTGGTGGCGGCGGAGCGCCGCCGTCGCGGCACGCGGTGCGCACCGCCCGGGCGCAGACCTCCACCCAGGAACCGCCGTTGACCCGGCGGTCGACGCGGAAGCCCTGGGAGTCGTGCTCCTTGGCCGGGCTCCACTCGATCTCCACCGCGCTGCCGTTGCGCCCCGCCGCGACGCGCGCAGGAGCGAAGTGCTGGCGCCGGTTGACCACGATGGTCTCCGAGCGCGTCGCACCGTACTGGCCGTACTGATCGAAGGCCTTGGCCGACAGCTGGTAGCTGCCGTCCACGACCTCTGAGGCGGCCGGCTGGGCCCCTACCGTGGAGGTGACGGAGCCGATCTCCCAGTTGCCTGACCAGTTCCCGCCACCGGTCGACCCAAACGTGCCGATCGCGGTGCCGTCGAGGTAGAGCGCCACGGTGCTGGGTGTGTTCGTCGTCGTCGCCGTGAGCCCCAGGGCGTTTCGCGTGTCGCTGATGGTGTTCGTCGCCGCGGTCAGGCTCGTCACCGCCGGGGCGGCGGCCAGCCCGGGGTTGTTGACCTGACTGGTCTGCAGGTTGTAGCCCCCGGGCCAGCGCACGAGCGAGACGATGCGCTTGTAGTCCGCCGGGTTCGTGTCCGTGCAGGTCGACAGCAGGCAGAGGGTCGCCGTGGCCGAGGCGACGCCGTCCACGGTCCCGTCGAGGTTGACGTCGATCCCGCAGAGGCCGGCGTTCGCATCGGCGGTCACCCCTGCGCCCGGGAGGGTTCCGAGCGCCGTCGCGTTGATGATCGAGGCACAATCCGGCGGTGGCGAAGGCATGGCCGGACAGAAGACGTCGGCCGCGTGCGCCCCGGTGCCGTCACGGGGGTCGTCCACGGTGCAGACGCCCATGGACACGGTGTACGTCGCGTTCCGGCGCCGGATCGTCCACCCCGCGGTGCCGAGCGAGGAGTCGCCGAGGGCAGGGCGCGCGCGGACCGCGGCGCCCACGCCGTTCGGCGTGAGCTGGTCGTAGGACACCGACCGCGCGGCCTCGACGAGCTCGCGCTGCAAGTTGGTCCCCTGCTCGCGAGTACGGGTCTTGACCGTGGTGGACGCCGCCTGCTCGACGACGGTCAGGGTGGCGACCAGGCCGACGAGCAGCAGCGTGCACGCGACCATCGTCTCGATGATCGTGAAGCCCGCCTGGCCTTCGGCGGACGTGTGGTGGGGCTGCAGCATCGCCTGACGTCCTTCGGCCGATCTGGCCGAAGGGTTGAGCGGCTGGACGATCAGTGGACGCCCGATCGGAGGAGCACGGAAACGACGAAGGCGGCCCCGGGGGGCCGCCTTCGCTTCAACGGAGGTGTTCGCGGGACCAGCCCGGAATTAGCCCGTCGTGCCCGTTCCAGAGGACGAGTTCTCGGCCCACTTGGCGTCGTTCGGCGTGGAGGTGTAGGTCACCGAGCCGTTCGCGGCCTTGTTGATGTTGTACTTGTTGGCGGACTTCGAGGTCGCCTCGATGTTGTAGACCGGCGCGCCGTTGGTCAGCGTCGAGCCCGTGACGGCGACGTCGGTGCCCAGCGCAGCCAGTCCCGGGTTGCCGGCAGCGGTGCCGCAGGCGGCGGCGGTGGCGGTGGTGGCGTCGGCCAGGCAGGACTCGACCTGGGTGACCGCGTTGCGCGCATCGCTCTTGGCCGAGGCGTCCTGGGCCTTCTTCTGCTGACCGAGGAAGGTCGGCAGGGCGATCGCGGCGAGGATGCCGATGATCAGGATGACGACGAGGAGCTCGATCAGGGTGAAGCCCTTCTCGTCGTCGTTGACGCCACGAAGGCGGTTGAGCATGCGCTGCAGCATTGTGGTCCTCCTAGGATCACTTAGAACGGGATGTGAGAACTTCCAAGGGCCAGCTCCGCGGACGTCAGGGTCCCGCGGGGTCAACTCACACCCCGGTGGCAGCTGGGCCGCCTCCCGTCCTCGGAAGGCCCCTGGCTTTGCGTCCCACCCTCACGGATGGTTTGCCCGTTCACCTCGGCGCTGGCTACTTCTGCCTCACCCATCGGTGGGCGGCGGCCGCGACCTTAGGGTCCAGACCCCAACTGCCCCGGTTCTGGACGTTCGTCGTAGGGCGCCCGGGCCCTCACTTCACCGAGCCGGCCAGCAGCCCTTGCACGAAGTAGCGCTGGAAGGCGAGGAAGACCGCCAGCGGGATGGCCAGCGAGACGAATGACGCCGGCGCGATGAGCTCGATGTTCGACCCGAACTGGCGCAGCTGGGAGAAGATCGCGACGGTGATCGGCTGTGTGTCGCGACCGTAGGTCAGGGCGACGATGAGGTCGTTCCAGGTCCACAGGAACTGAAAGATCGCCAGCGACGCGATGGCCGGCAGGCCGAGGGGCAGGATGAGCTTGAAGAAGATCGTCAGCTCGGAGGCCCCGTCGATGCGCGCGGACTCCATGATGTCCTTGGGAATCCCGATGAAGAAGTTGCGCAGGAGAAAGATCCCGAAGGGCAGCCCGAAGGCCACGTGGAACAAGATCAGACCGAGCACCGTGTCGAACAGGCTGGTGGAGTTGTACAGCGAGAAGATCGGGATGAGCGCGACCTGCAGAGGAACGACGAGCAGCCCGATCACGACGACGAACAGCCCGTCGCGTCCGGGGAACTCGAGCCACGCGAACGCGTAGCCCGCCAGCGCGGCGATGAAGACGAGCAGGAGCGTGTTGCCGACCGCGATCTCCGCCGTGGTGACCAGCGCCTTCGTGAGGTCGTTGTTGTCAAAGAGCGCTCGGTAGTTGTCGAAGGTCATAGAGCTGGGCTTGGCCACGACGTTCCACCAACCCTCCCGGGCGATCTCGCCCTTGGGGATCAGGGACGTCAAGAAGAGCCCGAACGTCGGTACGAGCCACATCGCCGCGACCACGAGCAGGAACAGGTTCAGCGGGGCGCGGCGAACGACGCGCAGTACGGTGGCCATCAGGTCTCCCTCTTGAAGCGGCGGACGTTGAGCGCGAGCACGGGGATGACGAGCAGGAACAAAAAGACGGCGATCGCCGATCCCAGCCCGAAGTCGTTGACGCCGCCGAACGACGTGCGCCACATCGCGAGGGCGATGACGTTCGCGTCGTCCTGCGAGGATCCGGGAGCCACCGACAACACGATGTCGAAGACCTTGAGGACGTTGATGAGCATCGTGATGAACACGACGGACAGCACCGGAGCGAGCATGGGCGCCGTCACCCGGCGGAAGACCTGCCACTCCGTCGCGCCGTCGGTGCGGGCCGCCTCGAGCACCTCGCGCGAGATCGCCGCCAACCCCGCCGCGATCACGACCATCGCGAACCCGGCCCACACCCAGATGTAGGCGATCATCACCGCCGGTGTGATGAGCTTGGGCCCGAGCCACGAGACCCCCGCAAACGGCTTCTGGAACGTCTCGGGTCCGACCGCCGGACGGTAGGAGCCCGCCTTGACGCCCTCGAAGCTGAACGCTCCGCCCTCGCCGCTCTTGATCGTTCGCACGGCCCTGCCGCTTGCGTCGCGCAGCTGCACGGTGACGCCCTCCAGGCCGAGTTCCTGCGGCTCGACGACGCCGGGCCTTCCGCCCCCGGGCTTGAAGTCGCGCCAGGTGGTGCCCGTGATCGCCCCCGGCCTGGGCGTCGGCGCTTGGGCCTGCCGCGCGCCCTCGGGTACCTGCGCAGGCGGGATCCCGGTCAGGCCCAGCAGGGCGGTCTCCCCGGGCCGGACGCTCGACTTCAGGACGAGGCCTCGCTCCGGAGTCCCGGCCAGTTCGGGGGTCGAGCCCTGGGCCGACGTCAAGACCCCGGCGGAGCTGAACGTGTCGTCGACGACGTTGATCGCCGCGTTCACCGCCCCCTGCCCCGGATCCTGGGTGTACATGATGTGCCAGATCACCCCCGCGGCGAAGAGGGAGATCGCCATCGGCATGAACACCGCGATCTTGAACGCGACCCCCCAGCGCACCCGCTCGGTGAGCACCGCGAAGATCAGCCCGATCGAGGTCACGAGCGCCGGCACGACGCCGACCCAGATCGCGTTGTTCTGGATCGCCGTCTGCAGCGTGTCCGTCGTGAACAGCGCCCGGTAGTTCTCCAACCCGACCCAGTCGGAGCCGTCCCGGCCGTAGAAGCTGCGGACGAATGTCTTGAGGGTCGGATAGACGAGCCAGACGACGAGCATCACCGCGGCCGGGCCGAGGAACAGCGCGGTCATCGCTCTCTGTCCCCACGGGCCGCCGGGAGCGGCGGACGGGCCGTCGTCGGTGCCGGCGCCGCGGGCGTGCACGCCCGCGGCGGCCGGCGGGACGGTGGAAGCCGAGTCCGCCACCGTCGGCCTACTTGAACGCCTTGGCGGCCGAGGCCTCCAGTTTGGTCGCGGTGCCGTCGACGTCCGTGGGCTTGGACAGGAAGTCCTGCAGGATCTTCCACTCCCCCTGGCCGGGCGTGCCGCCGAACGAGGCCGGCGCGAGGTCGGACATGTCGAAGCGGAACGTCTTGGCCTGGGCGATCGCGGTCGCCGTCGTCCTCGTGGTCTCGTCGGGGTAGGCGTCCTCCGGGACGTTCTTGTTCGGGGAGGAGAACCCGCCGCGCCGCACCCAGATCTCCGCCGCCTCCGGGCTGGCGAGGTACTTCACGAGCTCCTGGCCTGCCGGCGTGTCCTTGAACATCACCAGGGAATCCCCACCCCCGACGACCGCGCCCTCGGCGTCGCCGATCGTCGGGAACGGGAACACGTCATACCCGGTCTTGGCCTCCAGGTCGGTCTTGCCGGCCACCACTCCGGGCACGAAGTCCCCTTCGATGATCATCGCCGCCTTCGCCGGGTCCGCGAAGACCTTCGAGACGGCGGTCGGGAAGTCGGTCTCGAGCGCCCCGCTCTTGCCGCCCGCGAAGTTGGAGTCGTCACCGATGACCTGCGTCATCATCTTCAGCGCGTCCTTGACCGACGGGTCCGTCCACTTGATCTCGTGCGTGGCGAGCTGGTCGTACTTCTCCGGCCCGGCCTGACGCAGGTAGATGTTCTCGAACAGGTCGGTGAGCGTCCATCCGTCCGCGCCGGCCACGGCGTAGGCGGGGGTACCCGACGCCTTCACCGTCTTGGCGGCCTGCACGAGCTCCTCGAACGTCTTGGGCGGCTGCACCCCGGCGGCCTCGAACGCCTTGACGTTGAACCAGACCGTGGACTTGTTCGCGCCCTTGAAGACGAAGCTGTACGCCTTCCCGTCGATCGTCCCGAGCTTGTTGAAGTCCGCGGGGTAGTTGGCTTCGAGCTCCGCCTTGGCGAAGTCCAGCGGCTTGAGCGCGTCCTTCTCCTGCAGCTCGGCGATCAGCCCCGGCTGGGCGACGGTCGCCAGGTCGGGCGGGTTGCCGCCCTCCACGGCCGTGCCGAGCACGGTGGGCACGTTGTCGCCCGCCGGGTTGTACTTGACGGTCACCTTGGGAAACTTCCTCTCGAACCCGTCGAGGACGGCCTGGAACGACTTCTGCTCCTCGGCGGTCCAGACGCCGACGACCGACAGCTTGCCGGAGACGTTCGCCGCCGGCTTCTCCGCCGGGGTCGTGGTCGCCTTCTCGCTCGTGCTGGTGTCATCACCGCCGCAACCTGCGAGGGAAACGCTCGCCAGCACCAGGGCAGCGAGGGTCTGAAGGGTGTAGCGATTCCTTTTCACGGGTGTCCTTTGTTCGGTCATGAGTAGATGCCAAGCCCCGTCTCGGGGTCGAAGAAGTGCAGCGCCTGGGTGTCGACGGCGACCTGGGTCTCGTCCCCGGGCTTGACGCGGGAGCGCGGGGAGAAGCGGCCGACGATCCTCGTCGCGCGGTCCGGGGTGCCACCGGCAGGCGTCGGCACCCCGGCGTCCTCGGCGAGCTCGGCGACTTCAACGGTGCTCGCTACCGGGGCGTCGACGCCGAGGTGCACCATGATCTCCGAGCCGAGGGCCTCCCGCAGCTCCACCGTGCCTTGCAGCAAGCGGCCCGCGGGCACCTCACCGACGATGGCGGCGTCCTCGAGGTCCTCCGGGCGGATGCCGATCACGATCGGCCGGCCCTCGAACGCCGCGAGATCCGGCCGGGCGTCCAGGAGCCCGGAGTCGAGCGAGATGCTCTGCGACCCCAGGCGCGCGGCGACGGAGCCGTTGGACCGCTCGAGCGTCCCCTCGAGCATGTTCATCGCGGGGCTGCCGATGAACCCGCCGACGAACAGGTTCACCGGATGGTCGTAGAGCTCCTGGGGCGACGCGACCTGCTGCAGCTCGCCCTTGCGCATGACCGCGACGCGATCGCCCATCGTCATGGCCTCGATCTGGTCGTGGGTGACGTAGATCGTCGTGACGCCGAGGTCCTGCTGCAGGCGCGCGATCTCCGCGCGCATCTGCACGCGCAGCTTCGCGTCGAGGTTCGACAGCGGCTCGTCCATCAAGAACGCCTGAGGCTGGCGCACGATCGCGCGGCCCATGGCGACGCGCTGGCGCTGCCCGCCGGACAGCGCCCGTGGCTTGCGCCGTAGGAACGCCTCGAGATCGAGCACGCGCGCCGCCTCCTGCACGCGCCGGTGGATCTCGTCCTTGGGCACCTTCTTCAGACGCAGCCCGAAGGCGATGTTCTCGTAGACCGACAGATGCGGGTACAGCGCGTAGCTCTGGAAGACCATCGCGATGTCGCGGTCCCGCGACGGCGTGTCGTTGATGACGCGTTCCCCGATCCGCAGCGTGCCGGAGGAGATCTCCTCCAGGCCCGCCACCATGCGCAGCGCGGTCGTCTTCCCGCAGCCCGAGGGCCCCACGAGCACCATGAACTCACCGTCGTCCACCTCGAAGGAGAGCGACCGCACCGCACTCGTCCCGTCGGGATAGACCTTGCTTATCTCCTCGAACGCCACCTGCGCCACCGACCCTGTCTCCTCACTCCCACCGCCCGCCCTGCGCGCTCAAGCAACCTGGCGCGTTGGGAGCCGCGAGCGTATACGAGTTGCCTCGTGCCGACGCAAGATCGATCGCGAGCCGGACGGGTGTTCGTCGCCGTCCGTGGCGGGCGGCGAAAGCGGGTCAACTGCGGGCAGCGCGGACCCACCGGGCGTTACCGCCGACGTCGGCGCGCCGACGTCGCTGCTACGGCGTGGCGGCCGTCTCTCGCCAGTGGTGCTGCGCGTCGTGGCCGGCGATGCGGGCGCCGGTGCCCGAGCACCACGGGCACGGCTTGTCGGTCGGGGTCCCGCCGAGGTTCGAGACCACGCGGCCGGTGCCGCGACAGGGTGAACACGATCCGGGCGGGGTGCGGTCCTGGTCGGCGTCGGTCACGGGGGCGGAAGGCTAGCGCCGGGGCGAGCACGGCCACGAGACCAGGGTCAGCTACCGTCGCCGTGGTGCCCGACGGCCGCTACGCCCCCTCCCCCACCGGGACGCTGCACCTCGGCAACCTGCGCACCGCGTTGCTGGCCTGGCTGTTCGCGCGGGCCGGCGGCTCCCGCTTCGTCGTCCGGGTCGAAGACATCGACACCGGGCGTTCTCGCGAGCGCTTCGTCGCCGAGCAGCTCGCCGACCTGGCGGCGCTCGGGCTGGACTGGGACGCGCCCGTGGTCCGGCAGTCAGATCGAGGTGCGCTGTACGCGGATGCCCTCGCGGCGCTCGACGCGGAGAGGCTCGTGTACCCGTGCTGGTGCACCCGCGCGGAGATCCGCCAGGCGTCGAGCGCGCCGCACGGCCCGCTGCCCGGCGGCGCCTATCCCGGCACCTGCGCCGAGCTCCCCGCGGCGCGGCGCGCGGAGCGCGCGCGCTCGGGGCGGCCGGCGGCGCTGCGCGTGCGCGCCGCAGCGGCGCAGGTCACCGTCCAAGACAAGCTCCTCGGCCCGGTCCGCTCAACGGTCGACGACTTCGTGCTGCGCCGCGCGGACGGCGACTGGGCCTACAACCTCGCGGTCGTCGTCGACGACCAGGCGCAGGGCGTCGGGGAGGTCGTCCGGGGCGCGGACCTGCTGGAGACGACGCCGCGCCAGGCCTGGCTGCATGGGGCGCTCGGCTACGGCGCGCCGCCGGCCTACGCGCACGTCCCCCTGCTCCTCGGAGCGGACGGCGGGCGCCTGGCCAAGCGCCACGGCGCGGTCACGCTGGCCGGCCGTGCGTCGCACGGTCAGTCGCCGGCGGACGTCCGCGCGGAGCTCGCGGCGTCGGTGGGCCTGTGCGCACCCGACGAGCACCTCGAGCCCGCCGAGCTCGTCGCGCGCTTCGACCCGGAGGGGCTCGCGGCCGCGTCCTGCGGTTAGGGTCGAGCGCCAATGGCCCCGGACACCACCGCCCTCGCCGACCGCGCCCGCGAGACCGGGCGCCTCGGCATCGACACCGAGTTCGTCGGCGAGGGTCGCTACCGGCCACTGCTGTGCCTCGTGCAGGTGGCCGTCCTCGACGACGCCGGTGCGCCGGAGATCACCGTCCTCGACCCGCTCGTCGGCGACGGGATCGACTTCGAGCCGCTCGCGGAGGTGCTCGCCGACCCATCCGTGGAGGTCGTGCTGCACGCCGGTCGCCAGGACGTGGCGCTTCTGCGCCGGGTCTGGAGCACGGAGCTCACGAGCATCTTCGACACGCAGATCGCCGCGGGGTTCGCGGGCCTGCGCGCGCAGCTCGGCTACGAGCCGCTGCTCAACGAGATCCTCGGCGTCCGCCTGCGCAAGTCGGCGAGCTTCACGAAGTGGGACACGCGCCCGCTGAGCCCGGAGCAGGTCGAGTACGCGCGCGAGGACGTGCTGCACATCCTGCAGCTCTCCGAGCGCCTCCAGGAGCGCCTCGGCGCGATGGGCCGCCTGCAGTGGGCCGTCGAGGAATGCCGCTTCCTCGAGGACGTCCGCGACGACCGGGACCCCGACACGCTCTTCGAGAAGCTTCCGCGGGTCGGGGGCCTGGAGCCCGCGGTCCGCGCGGTCGCGCGCGAGCTGATCCTCTGGCGAGAGCTGACCGCCCGCGAGGTCGACCGCCCCGCTTCGAGCGTCCTGCAGGACGCGACGCTGGTGGAGATCGCCAAGCGCCGACCCAAGTCCGTCGACCGCCTCACGCAGATCCGCGGGCTGCACGAGGGGACGCTGCGCCGCCGCGGCGCGGACATCGTCGCGGCGGTGCAGCGCGGCCTGGAGCGGCCTCCGATCCCCTCGGGCTCCGAGCGCCCCGCCCAGCCCGGGCCGCAGGACGCGCCGCTCATCGCCCTGGCCGAGGCGCTGGTCCGCACGCGGGCGCTGGAGAACGACCTCGCCTACGAGCTGATGGCCGCGCGCGCGGACCTGCAGCAGGTCGTCCTCGCGGTCCGCGACGGGCGCCCGCCCCCGGAGGTGCGCACGCTCCGGGGATGGCGCCGTGAGCTCATCGGCGACGAGCTGCTCGCGTTGCTGCGCGGTGATCTGGCCCTGGCGATGGGCCCCGACCGCCGCATCGAGGTCATCGCCCAGGACTGAGCCGGAGCCTCGACGCCGGCGGTGAGTAGAAAGCTGCGGCGCGTTACCGCCGGGATCTGCGGTTTTGGGGTCTACGGGCCGGCAGGCAGGCCCGCGGGGACCGGCGGAACGATCGGGATGCCCACGGGCGGGCCCGACGGAGCGTCCGACGGCGGGCCCGACGGAGTGCCCGATGGAGTGCCGGACGGGGGGCCGCCGGGAGTCCCGGCGGGCCGGCCACCGGGAGTGCCGGCCGGCGGGCCGGTCGGGTGGTTCTCGCGCATGCCCTGCGCGTCGGTGCGGGCCTGGGTGACGATCTTCTTGACGAACGCGCGCACGAAGGCGGGCATGCGGTCGGACAGGCGGCTGAGGATGTCGGCGACCGAGCCGTGCTCGGCGGTCACCGCGTCATAGGCCGTCTGCAGGCCCTGCTTGCTCTCCGCCGGCATGTCGGGGCTGGCGATCAGCGCGGCCAGCGTGTCCGCCGCCCTGTCCTGACCGTCGATGCTCGCCTTGATCGTCGCCGCCGTGCGGCGCTTGTTGGCGTCGGAGACCTTGGAGCTCACCAGCGCCTTGACTTCCGCGCGCGTCTCGTCGTCGCGGTCCTGCGCGAGCGCGGCGATCGCCCTGGCGATGCCGGTCTTGGCCTGCTCGGGCACCTCGCCCAGCAGCACGGTCAAGATCGAGATCGACTTGTCGCGCCCCTTCGTGTCGGCGCGCGCCGCTGCTGCGATCTTGTTCTCGTCGGCGCCGTCGGCCTTGAGCAGCGCCGCGGCGAGCTTCTCGACGTTCTGGCCCTGCTCGACGCCGAGCAGCACCTGGGCGAACGCGGCCTGCGCCTGCTCGTCGGCGGTACCGGCCTGGCGGCGCGCCTTGGCGGCGGCGGCGGTGGCGAGCCCCATCTCCCTGCGGCTCCTGGCGTAGGCGATCCGGGCCGCGCGGTCGTTGCTCCTGGCAAACAGCGAGACGGCGCGGTCAAGCGCCGTGTCGGCGCGATCGGTGTGTACCTGCACGGCCTTGACGGCCGTCGGGACCCCAGCGCTGGCAGCGGCGGGCAGCGCCAGAGCGCCGGTGACGATCAGTGCCGAGGCGCTGATCCGAAGGTGAGAGGACAAGCTGTGCTCCTATGAGATGGTGGACGCTTCAGCGCCTTACGGACGTTTCGGGTGCGCAACGCCGGAAGGCAAGCGACGTCAGGTTGCATATCGGCACCGTTGGACGTTTGTTAGAGCACCTCGGTCGCTTCCCCGCCTCGCGGCGCCCCATCCCCGCCCCCGTCACAGCGCCGCGCCGATCATCCGTCCAACCGCGGCGGCGCCCAGGCCGAGGCCCAGCGCAGCGAGCAGCAGCCCCGCCGAGCGCCGCTCGTGGACGTCCGCCATCCAGGTGGAGAACGTCGTCAGCGAGCCGAGCAGCCCCACGCCGATCAGCACGCGCGTATCGCCGTCGAGCCCTGCGCCGGCGAGGAGGCCCAGCGCCAGCGCGCCGGCCAGGTTGACCACGAGGGTCCCCCGCGACGGGTCACGGAAAGCGCGCGTGATCACCACCCGCGCCACGGCGGCCCCGCCGCCGAGCAGCGCCACCCCCGCCCAGAGCACCGCGGTCATCGCGCGCCCGCCAGGCGGCGCCCGGTGTCGAGGGCGATCAGGCCGGCCGCGAGGGTCGCTGCCGCATAGCCCGCCGCCAGCCCGGGG
Organism: uncultured Solirubrobacteraceae bacterium; assembly: GCA_902806205.1. Classification (GTDB taxonomy): domain Bacteria; phylum Actinomycetota; class Thermoleophilia; order Solirubrobacterales; family Solirubrobacteraceae; genus Paraconexibacter. Next base: position 213,136 of record CADCVR010000001.1, read on the forward strand.
TCGCCGTCGCGGAGGAGGTCGACCAGCTCCAGCTGGAGCGCGGAGAACGTCGTCATCCCGCCGCACAGGCCCGCCCCGAGCAGGCCGCGGCGTACGGTCCCCGGCGCGGTCAGACCCAGCACGGCACCGAGCGCAAGGCAGCCGGCGACGTTGACGACGAACGTCGCCCACGGCCACTGCCCGGGGACGACCGGCCACGCCTCGGCGATCCCGGTGCGTGCCAGCGCGCCGAGCGCTCCCCCGACGAAGACGGCGGCCAGCTCGCGCATCCGGCCAGCCTACGCTCGCGGGCCCCGCGGGCCGGCTCGTAGGCTGCAGGACATGAAGGGCTTTGCCTCAGACAACTACTCGGGTGCCCACCCCGAGGTGCTCGAGGCCATGGTGGCCGCCAACGCCGACCACGCCGCCGCCTACGGCGCCGATCCGTGGACCGCCCGGGCACACGAGCTCATCCGGGGACACTTCGGAGAGCACGCCCACTGCTTCCTGGTGTGGAACGGGACGGGGGCGAACGTCACGATCCTGCGCGCGATGTGCCGCCCCTGGCACGCCGTCGTCTGCGCGGCGAGCGCACACGTCAACGTCGACGAGAGCGGTGCGCCGGAGTTCCACGTCGGCGCCAAGCTGCTCGACCTCCCGACCCCGGACGGGAAGCTCACGCCGGAGCTCGTCCGGTCGGCGGTCATCCGCGTCGGTGACGAGCACGCGGTGCAGGCGCGCGTCATCTCGATCACGCAGAGCACGGAGCTCGGCACGGTCTACACCCCGGCGGAGATCCGTGCCCTGGCCGACCTCGCGCACGCCAACGGCATGTACCTCCACGTCGACGGCGCCCGGCTGGCCAACGCCGCCGCGACCCTGAACTCGCCCCTGCGCGCGTTCACGACCGACACCGGCGTCGACGCGATCTCCTTCGGCGGCACGAAGAACGGCATGGTGGGCGGCGAGGCGGTCGTGCTGCTCGCGCCCGAGCTCGCCGACGGCTTCCCGTGGATCCGCAAGCAGTCGATGCAGTTGCCCTCCAAGGGGCGCTTCCTGGCCGCCCAGTTCGTCGCGCTGCTCGAAGGCGACCTGTGGCTGCGCTCCGCCTCCCACGCCAACGCGATGGGTGCCCGGCTCGCGCGGGCCGTCGCGCACCTCCCCGGCGTCCGCGTCACGCGGCCGACCCAGGCCAACGTCGTCTTCGCGATCCTCGATCCGACCGTGACCGCGCACCTCCAGCAGGCGTGGCCGTTCTACGTCTGGGACGCCGCCACAGGGGAGGTGCGCTGGATGTGCTCCTGGGACACCACCCCGGAGGAGGTCGACGCGTTCGCGGCCGCGATCGCCGACGCGGTCACCGTCGCGGCTTGAGCCGCGTGACGCGGAACGACGTCGTCTGCGCCGGGCTGGAGCTCCCGCGGCGGGTGGCCGTGGCGGTCGCGGCGTAGCGGCCGGGCGCGGTCAGCCGGCGAGGACCGACCGCCAGGCGGTTGACCCCGGGGAGCCCGTCGACGCGCACCGTTCGCAGAACACGCGAGAGTCGCTTGCACGGCTTGCTCGGCTCGTTGGCGAGTCTCGGCGGCCGGCACCGCCCGCCCTCCCGGCGCCCTCTGAGCTCGCGGCGCAAGCTGACCGTCACGGCGGCCGGCTGGTCGAGCGTGTAGGTGAAGCGTGCCTTCGAACCGGACCTGATACGCGGGCGGACGCTCGACAGGGCGGTGAGCAGCGGCGCCGGCAGCGGCCGTGCGAGCACGTCGAGGACGACGCGCGCCAGATGCTGCTGACCGAGGGCGTTGGGGTGCCAGGGGTAGGCCGGAGAGGTCGGGATCGGGCCCTCCCACCACTTCTGGCCGGGCGCCGTGCAGACGTCGTGGCCGATCGCGGTGGAGTAGCTGTCGGCGAACTCGGCGTCGTTGGCGACGGCCTGCTCGGCGAGCACGGCGTTGAGCTTGACGAGCAGCTCGTCGAAGTACCGGAGGTCGTCCTGGCTGAACTGCACGAGCGGCGAACAGCTACGTCCGTCGTTGGGCACGATGCTGGGGTAGCCGAGCACGACGACACGTGCCTGCGGTGCGCGCTCGTGGATGCCCTGCAGCACCGCGGCGACCTTGGGAGCGGTGGCCGTGATCGCGCGGTTCAGCGAGTTCTGGCCGCTCGAGCCGGACGAGTCGCGGCAGGAGGTGGCCACAGGCTGCAGCAGACTGTGCAACGGGCAGACGCCGATCACCCGCCCGAGCTCGGCGTCGTTGAACCCGATGCTGAGCGTCACGAGCCGGACATCAGCCCCGAGCGCGTCGAACTGCGGCGGGTTCTCGGTGAACGGCTGACGCGTCGTCATCGCCTGCGTCGTCGCGGCCGAACAGCTCACGTCGCGCTGTTGTGCGGTCCGCAGCGACCGCGCGACGATCGCCGGGTAGTTGTTGGTGGAGCGCAGGCACAAGATCGGGCCGTCTCCGGGAGACGGCACCAGCGGACCCGCCGTGTAGGAGTCACCGAGCGCCACGTACGGGCTGCCCGGGCCCGCCGCCTGCCCCGCGGCCGGCCAGAGCAGCACGACAGACGTGACCAGCGTCAACGCCCTGAGCGCGCGGCACACACCCTCTCCCGGACGTCCCCCTCGCGTCAGCACAAGGAGTGACTGTACTCGCGGGAAGGCGAGGTCAAGCGCCACAGCGCTCGGACTCGGAGCGGACCAGCAGCCGCTCCGCCGCCGCGCCGAAACCCAGGCCGATGACGAGCCAGAGCGTCGCGTTGGTCCCCAGCGACGCCAGGCGGAAGTCGTAGAGCACGTCGGCCGGGAAGCCTGGCGGGGTCTCGGGCAGCGAGGGCAGGAGCAGCTGTGCCACGGCGATCGAGGCGACGAACACGCCCCCCGCGACCACCGCGGCGTTCCAGGCTCCCAGCCGCGCCAGGAGCTCAGCGCGAACGCGCACGGCGGCGACGAGGGCGACCGCCGTGATCGCGACCATGGCGAAGCCCAGCAGCGTGCGCTGGTCGATGGTCGCGGGATCGCCCACCGCCGGCGGGTTCGCCGGGTACTTCGTGAACGGCACGAGCGTGATCGTCGCGAAGGCCGCGAAGGCCAGCGCCGCCGCCATCGGGCGGGCGCCGACGATCCCGACGCGGCCGTAGGCGTAGGCGTAGACGAGCGCGAAGAGGCCGCCGAGGGCGACGCCGAGGGCGACCGTTCCAGTCGACAGGCCGATCGTGCGCTGGACGCCGCGACTGACGAGCTCGGCCTCAGGGGGCGCACCCGACCGCGCGGCCACCAGCTCCTCGAAGGCGATCGCGGCCTCGACCTGCGGCTCGCCGAAGGCGAGGGCGAACGCGAACGCGAGTACGCCCGCCAGCAGGCCGACGAGCAGACCCCGCACGAGCAGGGAGCGCACCATCCCGGGCCGGGCCCGGGCTCAGTGGCAGGGGAAGCCGAGCAGGTGCCGCGCGTCGTGCACGAACTCGTGGACGGTTCCGCCGCCGACGAGCGACGCCGCGCCTTCGTCCGCCCCGACGAAGTACACGACCAGCGTGAGGAGCAGGCCGCCGAGGACCGCGTAGGGCAGGAGCTCGCCGGGAGTGACGATGGGGCCCGCGATTGCTTCGCGTTCGGTGAGCACTTCGGACATGCGAGGACCTCCTGGGATGACGCGTCCCGTCGTGGACTTTGGCCGTCTGACGCTGAAGGGTCTGGCTTCCAGGAACTCGGAGAGTTCATGGTCCACAGTGGCGCGACCGCGCCGGACTCCCACCGGCTTCCTCCGCCGTCAGGCGTGGCGGGAGCATATCCGGCGGCTGTGCGCCGTGCCGCCCGTGTCCGCACGAGGCCACGGGCCGCGGCGGGGCGGAATATGATGCTCGATGTGCCACACCCCACGCCGGGTTCGTCGCCGCCGGGGGCCACGCCGTGATCAGCGACCGCTGCCCCGGGGTCCTGCGCCTGCACGCGGCCGCCGACGGGCACATGGCGCGCGTCCGGCTTCCGGGCGGCCGGCTGTCGGAGAGGGGGCTGCGCGCCGTCGCGGCGCTCGCAGATCGGGGCAACGGTGTGGTCGAGCTGACCTCGCGCGCCAGCCTGCAGGTCCGCGGCCTGGAAGCCCACGACGCGGGTCCGGCTGCCGACGCGCTGTGGGAGGCGGGCCTGCTGCCGTCGCCCGAGCACGACCGGGTGCGCAACATCCTCGCCTCCCCCTTCGGTGGCCGCCATCCGGCCGCGGCGCTCCGCGTCGACGACGTCGTGTCCGCGCTGGACCGTGCGCTCTGCGGCGACGCGGAGCTGGCGGGACTCCCCGGCCGCTTCCTGTTCCTCGTCGAAGACGGCAGCGGGACGCTCGGCCGCCAGCGCGCCGACGTGGCGCTCGTGGCCTGCGACGGCGGCCACCGCCTGCGGCTGGAGCTGTCGGGGCGACCGACGACCCTGGACGCGGCGCCGACCGGCGCCCCCACCTTGGCGCTGGACGCGGCGCGGGCGTTCATGGCACTGCGGGGGACCGACGCCGGGGCCGGCTGGCGCATCGACGACCTCCCCGACGGGCCCGCCCGTGTCGCGCGCGCGCTCGGAGGCGCACCGGGTGAAGCCGTCCGCGTCACCCCGCAGCCGGCGGTGGCCGGCACCGTCGAGCAGCGCGACGGACGGTTCGCCGTCACGGCACTGGCGCCGCTCGGGCGCGTCGACCGCACGACGCTGCACGCGCTCGCCGCCGCGCTCGACGGCGCGGCGGCGACGCTCGCGGTGTCGCCCGCGCGGACGCTCACCTTCGTCGACGTCCCCGCCGGCAGCCTCCGGCGGCTGACCGCGGAGCTCGAGGCCGCCGGCCTGATCACCACCGCCGACTCCGGGTGGGACGGGATCTCGGCCTGCGCGGGACTCGGCGCCTGCGTCAGCGCCCGCGTGGACGTGCGCGCCGCCGCCGCCCGCCGTGCGCTCGCCCGGGGGGCACGAACGGGTCCCGCGCCCGCGGAGCACTGGGCTGCGTGCGAGCGTGGCTGCGGGTGCCCCCCGTCGGCGCCGGTGGTCGTCACCGCCACCGGCGACGCGGTCCGCGTCGAGCGCGCCGGCACCACCACCAGCGTCGCGACGGTCGACGACGCCGTGGCCCTGCTGGACGCTCGAGGGGCATCCCGGTGACCACCGGCTACCTGCGCGACGGTCCCGAGATCTACCGGCGCTCGTTCGCCACGATCCGCGCCGAGACCGACTTGGCCGGCACCGAGCCGGTTCTCGAGCGCACCATCGTGCGCATGATCCACGCCTGCGGCATGGTCGACCTCGCCGACAGCGTCGTCGCGTCCCCCGGGTTCGCGCGGGCCGCCGAGGCCGCGCTGCAGGCCGGCGCACCCGTCCTGTGCGACACGAACATGGTCGCCTCGGGCGTCACGCGCTCGCGACTGCCGGCCGGCAACGACGTCGTCTGCACGCTGGCCGACCCGCGCGTCGCGTCACTGGCCGCCGAGCACGGCACCACCCGTACCGCCGCCGCCGTCGAGCTGTGGCGCGAGCGCCTCGAGGGCGCGGTCGTGGCCATCGGCAACGCGCCGACAGCCCTCTTCCGCCTTCTGGAGCTCGTCGCCGCGGGCGGGCCGCGGCCGGCGGCCGTCGTCGGGATCCCCGTGGGCTTCGTCGGCGCCGCCGAGTCCAAGGTCGCGCTGGCCGAGCAGAAGCTCGGCCTGGAGTTCCTGGTCGTCCACGGTCGACGCGGCGGCAGCGCGATCGCGGCCGCCGCCGTCAATGCGCTCGCGAGCGTCGCCGAGTGAGCGCCGCGCCCGCCGGTCCCGGCCGTCTGTACGGCGTGGGCGTCGGCCCGGGCGACCCGGACCTCGTCACGCTGAAGGCCGCGCGCCTGATCGCCGCCGCCGACGTGGTCGCCTACCCGGTGGCGCCGCGCGCGACGAGCGGGGGCGTGGCCCGCACCATCGCCGGGCCCCACCTGCGCTCCGGGGTCGTCGAGGTCGCGCTGACCTACCCCGTCACGATCGAGCCCAGCGAGCACCCCGGGGGTTACGAGGCGGCGATCACCGACTTCTACGACGAGAGCGCGGCGGAGCTCGCCGGCCACCTGGACGCCGGCCGCGACGTCGTGGTCCTCTGTGAGGGCGACCCGTTCTTCTACGGCTCCTACATGTACCTGCACGAGCGCCTCGCGCACCGCTACGTCACCGAAGTCGTGCCGGGGGTGACGTCGTTCAGCGCCGCGGCGGCCGCGGCGGGCACGCCGCTGGCCAAGCGCGACGACGTGCTGACGATCCTGCCGGGCACGCTGCCCGCCGACGTCCTGGCCGCGCGCCTGCGCACCACCGACGCCGCGGTCGTCATGAAGCTCGGGCGCACCTTCGCCGGCGTCCGCGACGCCGCCGAGGCCGCCGGCGTCGCCGAGCGCGCGGTGTACGTGGAACGAGCCAGCTCCCCGCGGGAGCACTCGGCCGCCCTCCGTGACGTCGACCCCGGGGAGGTCCCCTACATGTCGCTCGTGCTCGTGCCGACCGCGCACGGACGGGCGACGGACGCCGGCGCCGCCGGCAGCGTCACGGTCGTCGGCCTGGGGCCCGCCGGGCCGCAGTGGCTGACGCCCGAGGCGCAGTCCGAGCTCGCCGGGGCGGACGTCCTCATCGGCTACAAGACCTACATCGACCGCGTCGCGCCACGACACGGTCAGCAGCGCTTCGCGACCGACAACCGGGTCGAGGCCGACCGCGCGCGGCACGCCCTGGACCTCGCGGCCGCCGGGTCGCGCGTCGCGGTGGTCTCCTCGGGCGATCCGGGGATCTTCGCGATGGCCTCGGCGGTGCTCGAGGCCCTCGAGAACGCCGACGGCGCGGCGGGTGCCGTGGAGGTGCGGGTCGTGCCGGGGCTGTCGGCCATGCAGGTGGCCGCGTCCCGGGTCGGCGCGCCGCTCGGCCACGACTTCGCGGTGGTGTCCCTCTCGGACGTCCTCAAGCCGTGGGCGGTCATCGAACGCCGGCTCGAGGCGGCCGCCGGGGCGGACATGGCGCTCGCGCTGTACAACCCGGCCTCCAGGACCCGGCGCGAGCAGCTCGAGCGGGCGATGACGACGCTGCGCCGTCACCGCGGGCCCGGCACGCCGGTGGTGGTGGCGCGCGCGGTGGGCTCGGACGCGGAGAGCGTCACCGTCACGACGCTGGGCGCGCTCGACCTCGACGCGGTCGACATGCGGACGCTGCTCATCGTCGGCTCCTCGACGACGCGGATCATCAGCGCCAACGGCGCGGGCGGGGGCGACCGCGTCTACACGCCGCGCCGCCACCCGGGCTGAGCCTCCGCCTGCGCAGCTACCCGGACGGCGGAGGGCAGACCCATCCGGCGGCCTCGGCGACGGTCCGCACGGTGGGGACGTCCTGGCGCGGGGGACGGCGGACGACGACGACCGGCAGGCCCCGGGCGCGCGCGGCGTGCAGCTTGGCTTCGGTCAGCGGGCCGCCGCTGTCCTTGGTGACGACGGCGTCGATGCCGTGCGCGTCGATCAGGGCGAGCTCGCCCTTCAGCGTGTAAGGACCGCGGTCGAGGAGGACCTCGTGTCGTGCGGGCAGCGCGACGTCCGGCGGGTCGACGCAGCGGATGAGAAACCAGCGGACGTCGTCCTGGGCGAACGCGGCGAGATCCTGCCTGCCCGTGGTGAGCAGGACCCGGCGGGCGCCGAGCTCGCCGATCGCGCCGGCGGCCTGCGGCAGGTCGTCGACCCAGTGCCAGCGGTCGCCCTCGGCGGCCTGCCACCCGGGTCGCTCGAGGCGCAGGAGCGGCACCCCGGCGTTCGCGGTCGCCTGGGCCGCTGAGGCGGAGATCCGCTGCGCGAAGGGATGGGTGGCGTCGACGACGGCGGTGATCGTGCGCTCGGTGAGCCACCGGCCCAGCGCCTCGGGCCCGCCGAAGCCCCCGACGTGCACCTCTCCCGCCGGCAGCCGTGGGCGCGCCACGCGACCGGCGAGCGACGAGACGACCGCGACGCCGGCCGCGTCGAGCTCCTGCGCGAGCGCGCGCGCCTCCGCGGTCCCGCCGAGGACGAGGACGCGCGGCGTCACCCCGTGCGCCGCAGCAGGTAGATGTCGAACATCCAGCCCTTGCGGGCCGCCGCCTCCTCCCGGACGCGCACGATCTCGCCGGCGACCTCGGCGAGCGGCCCGCGGACGAGCAGCTCGTCGACCGTGCCGAGGTAAGCACCCCAGTAGATGTCGATGCCCTCGGGCGGAAGCGTCGCGAAGGTCGCTTCCGCGTCGATCATGACGACGACGTCGTCCACGCCCTCCGGCATGCCACCGGCGAGCAGACGCGCCGGGGTGATCTGCACGGCCCCGCCGAGGCGGTTGAGCGGCACGCGGTGGCGGGCGGTGAGCGCGTGGACGGAGCTGACTCCCGGGATGACCTCGTGCTCGAAGGCCACGGTGCCGCGCGCGGCGATCTCCTGCACGATGGCGAGGGTGGACTCGTACAGCGACGGATCGCCCCACACCAGGAAGGCGCCCGTCTCGTCCTCGCCGAGCTCGTCGCGGATCGCGGCCTCCCAGAGCGTCACCCGCTGCTCGCGCCAGCGGGCGACGGCCGCCGGGTAATCCGGGGCGTCCCGCCAGGGCCGGGGCGGGTCGGCGAGCTCCACAGTGCGGTGGTCGGCGGCGGTGCGGTGACGGTCGACGACGTGCCGGCGGAGAGCGACCAGATCGTCGGTCCCCTCCTTGGTGACGACGAAGAGCACGTCGAACGCGTTCAGCGCCCGGACCGCCTGGACGGTGACGTGGTCGGGGTCACCCGCGCCGATGCCGATGAGCAGCAGCCGGCGCACGGTCAGCCCGTTCCGGTGCGGTCGCGGGCCTTGGAGTACAGGTGGCTGTCGCGGAAGCCGCGGGCGCCGAGCGCCGGACCCACGAGGATCGTGGCGGTGCGCCGGACGCCGGCGTCCTGGACCAGTCCGGCGATCGTGGCGAGCGTCCCGCGCAGGACGAGCTCGTCCGGCCGGCTGGCGCGGGCGACGACCGCGGCCGGGCAGTCCTCGCCGTAGTACGGCGTGACGGTGGCGGCGATCTCGGCGATCGCCCGCGCGCCGAGGTGGACGACGAGCGTCGCGCCGTGCGCCGCGAGCGCCGAGAGCTCCTCGCCGGCCGGGATGGCGGAGGCGCCCTCCCCGTAGCGCGTGAGGATGACGGTCTGGGCGACGTCAGGGACGGTGAGCTCGCAGCGCAGCGCGGCGGCCGCGGCCGCGAACGCGGGCACGCCGGGCGTGACGTCCCACGCGATCCCGAGCTCGTCCAGGCGGCGCATCTGCTCCGCGGCGGCGCTGTAGATCGACAGATCGCCGGAGTGCAGGCGCGCCACGTCGTGGCCGGCCGCGTGGGCGGCGGCGTATTCGGCGACGATCTCGTCGAGCTCCAGGTGCTGGGTGTCCACGAGCCGGGCGTCCCGGTCGGCATGGGCGAGGATCTCCTCGGGGACGAGCGCCCCCGCGTACAGGCAGACCGGCGCGGCGGCGATCAGGCGCTGCCCGCGAAGCGTGAGGAGGTCCGGCGCGCCGGGGCCGGCGCCGATGAAGTGGACGGTCGCGGGCACGGCGGGTCAGGTCTCCTTGGTGACCGACCACTGGACGACGGTCATCTGCGCGCGCCAGCCCGTGAACCCCCCGACGGGCTCGGCCTGGGCGATGTCGACGCGGGTCAGGCTGCCGCCGTGGCGCTCGCGCGCGGCGACGACGGCCTGCTCGCCCTCCAGGGTGACGGTGTTGGCGACGAGGCGCCCGCCGGCCTTCAGCGCGGCCCAGCACCCGGCCACCAGGCCGGGAGTCGTGATGCCGCCGCCGACGAAGATCGCGTCGGGCGCGGGCAGGCCCTCGAGGACCTCAGGGGCACCCCCACGGACGACCGTCAGCTCCGGGACCCCGAGCGCGAGCGCGTTGTGCGTGATGCGCGCGGCGCGCTCCTCCCGCCGCTCGACGGCGACGGCGCGCGCGGTCCGCTCGGCCCGCAGCCACTCCACGGCGATCGAGCCGCTGCCCGCGCCGACGTCCCACAGCAGCTCACCGGGCAACGGCGCCAGAGCGGCCACGGTGAGCGCCCGGACGTGGCGCTTGGTGAGCTGCCCGTCGGACGCGAACGCGTCGTCGGGCAGCCCCGGGGTCCGGGCACGGGCGGGACCGCCGGCGACCTCGACGGCGACCACGTGGAGGGGATCGGCCGTGTGGCCCGTGGCCTCCTGGGCGGTGACGTCCACCCGCCGCTCCTGCGGGCCGCCGAGCTGCTCGAGGACCGTGAAGGCGCTGGGGCCGAAGCCGCGGTCGGTGAGCACGCGGGCCAGGCGCGCGGCGCCGTCGGTGCCCGTGACGTACGCGACGATCCGGCGACCCGGCTGCAGCGCCCGGACGATGACCTCCGCCGGGCGCGCCACCGCGCTGACGAGCTCGACGTCAGCCTGCGCCCAGCCCAGGCGCGCGCACGCGAGCGCGAACGCGGACGGGTGCGGGATCACCTCGACGCGGCCGGGGCCCGCCTTGCGGACGAGCGTCGCGCCGACGCCGTGCAGCATCGGGTCGCCGCTGGCCAGCACCACGACGTCGCGGGCCGCCGCTCCGGCCAGCTCCTCGACGAGCGGCTCCATCGGCGAGGGCCAGGCGCGACGGGTGCCCGCGGCCTCGGCGGGCAGCAGGTCGAGCTGGCGCGCGGAGCCGACGACGGTCGCGGCGGCGACGAGCGCCCGGCGGGCGGGGTCCCCGAGGCCGGCCCAGCCGTCCGCGCCGATTCCCACGACG
>CADCVR010000002.1 GCA_902806205.1 uncultured Solirubrobacteraceae bacterium
ATCAACAAGGGCAAGACGATCGCCGACGTCACCGCCGCCTTCGCCTCCGACAAGCCGCCCAAGGGGCCGCCGCCCGTCGACTTCGAGAACGGCCTGGGCACGCAGGTCATCGACGGCGGCGTCGCGCAGAACCTCGAGCTCGAGTTCAAGGCCGGCAAGTACGCCGTCGTCTGCTTCATCCAGGACCGCAAGGGCGGCAAGCCGCACGTCGCCCAGGGCATGATCGACGAGCTCACCATCGAATAGGCGCCGAGCGGGCCGGGGCCGGCACCCAGCTGGCGGATGGAGAAGACGGCGGCGTTCGCTGACTGCGCCGGTGGCACCACTAAAGAGTGGCCGACGGAAGCTCAGGTCGGGCTTGCCGCGGCGGCCGCTCGTGTCCTGTGCTGTCCCGAGAACCGCTCGTGGACGAACTGGACGACCATCGCGCCTTCGCCAACGGCGGTGGCGCAGCGCTTGATCGAGCCCGAGCGCACGTCCCCGGCCGCGAAGATCCCGGGCACGCTCGTCTCCAGCAGCCCCTCCGCGCCGGCGTCTGCGCCGGTGAGCACGAAGCCCTTGGCATCGCGGGCGACCACATCGCCGAGCCAATCGGTGCACGGCGCCGCGCCCAGGAAGAGGAACAAGAACGACAACGCATGCCGTTCGCCGTCGCGTAGCGTCACTGCTTCGAGCTGGCCGTCGGCGCCGTGCAGCTCCGCGACTTCACTGCGATCGCGCACCGCGACGCCGTACCGCTCGAGCTCGAGCACGAGGTACTCCGACATGGTCTCGCGCAGGTTGCCACGGCGGTGCAGCAGCGTGACCAGCGCGCCGCCGCGGGCCAGCCAGACCGCAGCCTGAGCAGCCGAGTTGCCCCCACCGACCACGCCGACCCGCGCGGCTCCGCAGCGCTGGGCCTCGGGCGGACCAGCCGCGTAGAAGACGCTGGTGCCCTCATACTCGTCGAGGCCGGCGACGGGCAACCGGCGGTACTCCGCGCCCGTCGCCAGCAGGACGGCTCCCGCCGCGACCTCGTGCTCGTCCTCCAGGGCCACCACGTGTCGATCGGTGCCCGGCCGAAGCGAGACGGCGCGATAGGGCGTCGCGGTCCGCGCCCCGAACTTGCGCGCCTGCGTCACCGCGCGACTGGTCAGCTCCGCCCCGCTGATCCCGGCCGGGAATCCGAGGTAGTTCTCGATCCGCCGCGACGTCCCCGCCTGACCGCCGAGCGCGGTGCCTTCCACCACGAGCGTCGACAAGCCCTCCGACGCGCCGTACACCGCCGCGCCCAGGCCCGCCGGGCCGCCACCTACGACGAGGAGGTCAACCTCCTCGAGCCCCCCGAGCTCGAGGCCGATGCCCAGCGCCCGAGACAGCTCGCCGGTGGACGGGCCACGAAGCTCCGGGCCCCCGGGCAGCCGCACGAGCGGCAGCTCGCCTCGCTCGAGGCCGGCGATCAGCGTCGAGAAAGCCGCGCCGTCGGGCTGCTCAGTATCGCGCCAGGCGAACGGCAGGCGGTTGCGCCGGGCGTACTCGACGATACGCCGCGTCGGCTCCGACGATCGCGGCCCGACGATCTCCACGCCGACGTCCTGACGCTGCTGCAGAGCCTCGCGTCGCGCCATGAACGCCGAGAGCAGCACATCGCCCAGCGGGCCATCCTCGAACAAGAGCGGGCGCAGCGCCTCGCGGTCCACCGCGATGTACCGCATGGGCTGGGCGACGAGAGCCGTCAGGTAGACCGTCTGACCCGTCATCAAGTTCATCTCGCCCAAGAACCCGGAGGCGCCGTGCCGCACGATCTCGTGCCCGGCCGCGTCCAGGACGACCGCCTCACCCTCGATTATCGCGATGAACGGGTAGCGCCGATCGCCCACCCGGAACAGCACGTCACCGACCGCCGCGGTCCGCTCAGCGCCATGCTCGCGCAGCGTCGCCAGCTGCGCTGCGGACAAGGTCGGACTCGAAGCACGCGCCACAGGCCGAGCGTACTCCTGGTGCGCCTCGCGGACGTTGCTCACCCGAAGAACTCGGGTCGCTGGCTTCGGCCGACGCGTGAAGGGACGCTAAGTGCCCCATTTGCAGCACTAGGTGGTGACGTAAGGAACGTTCGCCGCCAGGGCCTGCCCCGGGACACCCCATGATGGCGTCCCTGACCGTCAGCAATCCCCTGCTTCGTCCCGCGGATGCGTTGCTCTGTCAGCGGCTCCAGGTCTTGCGGCTGCTCGTCGAGGGCGTATGCGACGGTGTGCTGGAGCTGACCCTTGAGTCCGGTGTCCGGGAGCGCATCCTCGCCTGTGCCGCTCAGTTCTCCGAGCTCGCCGAAGGCCGGGCGAACTGAGCGTGCAACGCCCGCCGGGGGTCGAGGATGTCGTGGTGCACGTGAGTCGACGTGATCGCGCAGGCTGGTCTTCGCCTGATGACAACGACGGGCCGCGGCCTTGCAAGCGCCGACCCAGTCCTTGCGCGCGTCACCGGGCGGCATGCAGGCTGCGCGGATGGGTCTCCGTGGGCGGTGCACGGTCGTGGTCGTCGCGCTGTGCGTCTCCGGTACGGCAACGCCGACCGCTCGGGCGGACAGCGCTGACGTCGCGGCGCTTCAGGTCGCGATGCGTGCGCTTGGGCTCTACCGCGCGACCGTCGACGGAATCACGGGCCCGGCCACCCGCCGGGCGGTGACCAGCTTCCAGCGCCGCAGGGGGCTGCGCGCCGATGGCGTCGCGGGGCCGCTCACGCGCCGTGCGCTGGGACGCCGCGGCCGGCCGGCGCTCGGGAGTCGCCCGATACGCCCCGGAGCACAGGGCCGGGATGTCGCAGCACTGCAGTTCCTGCTCAGGCGGCGCGGCTTCGGCCCTGTCGGCGTGGACGGCGGCTTCGGGCCGAACACCACCGCGGCGGTGCACCGCTTTCAGCATGCCGCCGGCTTGACGATCGACGAGGTGGCGGGGCCCGCGACGCTGGCCGCCCTCCGCCGACGGACGGTGGTCGCGACGGGCGTGGGCGGCCCCGTGGCCTTCCTGCGACCGATCAGCTCGCCGATCACCGACGGCTTCGGCTGGCTTGCCGGGCGTCGCCACACCGGCCTGGACTTCCCCGCTCCCACGGGCGCGACGGTCCGCGCCGCCGGCCGCGGCGTCGTGTCGTTCGCAGGCTGGAACAACGGCGGCTACGGCAACCTCGTGGTCGTCAAGCACCGTCTGGGCTTCGAGACGTGGTACGCGCACCTCTCCCGCGTCGCGGTGCAGCGCGGGCAGGCGGTCGTGGGCGGCACACCGGTCGGAGCCGTCGGGTCGACCGGGCACAGCACGGGACCGCACCTGCACTTCGAGGCCCGCCTGTTCGGGTCGCCCGTGGATCCGGCTCCGCGCCTGCTCACCGCGGTCGCCGCGAGCCGAGAACACGTCACGCGGGACCGCCCGCGGCGCCGGTTGACGTGCCGCCCGAACGGGGACGCCCGCCTCACCCGCGACGCCGACCCGGCGCTGGCGCGAGAGGGGCGCTGCCCATGAATCCGCGGGGGAAGCGAGACTTCCGGGAAGCAGCCGAACGCGGACTTCACCATCGAGATGACAGCGCTCCGCTGCTCATGGCCCAGGGCGGTCGAGAGCGTCGAAACCGCGAGGGCAAGTCGGTGGCTTCGAGATCGGTCAGGCTCCGCCAGGAGCCCCGTGAGCCCGACGGGGCCGGCAGCGGGAGGCTCACGGTCGGTCACGCTCCTGCCGCTCAGCTCGACCTGCCTGCCGGGTCCACGGTCGACACCTGCCCGACCTGGGCGCCGCGGCCGCCGGATTCGCTGTCGCCGACGAGCTCGCCGGCCAGCACGGTGGTGCCGAAGACGAAGGCGGCGGCGGCTACGGCGCCGACGACGCGCGGCGACGGGCCGCCGTGGACGCCGGTCTCGTGCACGACCGCGTGGCCCTTGCCGCGCCCGATCAGCCAGCGGTTGACCGGCAGGGCGAAGGCCCCGGCGATGACAAGGGCGAATGACAGCGCGCCCCAGAAGAGCACGTCGGTCACGCCCGCCTCCATGGCGCCGGGAACGCCGAGCATGATCGCGTTGTCGACGACCTCCATCACCGCGATGCTCAGCGTGTCGGAGGCCAGCGCGATCGGGATGACGGCGGCCGGCGCCCACCCCGCGCGCAGCAGCGGAAGGCTCGTCAGGCCGTACCCGAAGAGAAACGCGAGGGCGATGGCGAGCGCGACGGTACCGGCGTCGGAGAACCCGAGCGCGGTCCCGATGATCATGCCCAGCACCTCGCCGATGGCGCATCCGGTGAGGCAGTGCAGCGTCGCGCTGAGCGCGACGCTGGTCAGCGCGCCGCCGGAGGTCGGCATCTCGTGATGGTCGGGGGCTGCTTCTGCGCGTTCCATGGGACCTCCTCGACTCGAGTTGACGTCGATGACTCTATACCCCTAGGGGGTATATGTCAAGGCTCTTCGACAACGCCGGGCTCCGTCGCGGCTGAGCGCCCCGGCCGCTCCCGGCGCTGGAGATGCGTGCATCCCCGAGTCCTCCGCGCCGGCAACCAGTGCCAAGCGCGCCCGGCTTCCGCGCGCACCAGCTCACGCGCCGCGGGCGGCGCGGAGTACGCTAACTAGCTCAAAGCTCTAACTTTTTTAGACGAACCGCCCCGAAACGCACAATCGACGTACGGAAGTCTCCGGTAGCCTCTAACTATGTCGCGCGCCGAACGCTATGCCAACCTCGCCGGAGTCATCGTCCCCTTTGTCGGGATCCTGCTCGCCATCGTCCTGCTGTGGAACTCCTGGGTGGACGGGATCGACCTGGCGATCTTCGCGGGGATGTACCTCATCACCGCGGGCGGGATCACGGTCGGCTTCCACCGGCTGCTGACCCACCGCGCGTTCCAGACCAAGCCCTGGCTGACCTACACCTTCGCCGTCGCCGGCTCACTCTCCGTCCAGGGCTCCGTCCTCGACTGGGTGGCCGACCACCGCAAGCACCACGCGCACACCGACCAGGACGGCGACCCTCACTCACCCCACGTTGGCCACGGTTCGGGGCTGAGCGGCCTCTGGCACGCCCACGCCGGCTGGCTGACCCGCACGCAGGGCCAGGCTGACTGGAGAAAGTACGCCAAGGATCTCTACGAGGACCCGATCATGCGCCAGATCGGCAGGAAGTTCCCGTATCTGGTTCTCGTCTCGCTGCTGATCCCCACCCTCCTGGGCTACGTGCTGCACGGATTCACGCTGGAGGGCGCGATCCGCGGCTACATCTGGGGCGGCCTCGTGCGGATCTTCCTGGTCCATCACGTCACCTGGTCGGTCAACTCGATCTGCCATTTCTTCGGCACGCGCCGCTTCGATCTCGAGGACAAGTCCACGAACGTCGCGTGGCTCGCGATCCCCTCCCTCGGCGAGTCCTGGCACCACAACCACCACGCGTTCCCACGTTCCGCCGAGCATGGGCTGAAGTGGTACGAGGTGGACCCGTCGGCCGTCTTCATCCGCGGCCTCGAGAAGATCGGCCTGGCGTCGAACGTCGTGCGCATCGCTCCGGAGCGTCAGGAGGCCAAGCTCGTCGGCGCGGCAAAGCCCGCCGCGTCCCCCGAAGTCGACCGTGAGCTGACGAAGGTCTGAGAAGCCGGTTGATCTGACAGCAGGCCATAGATCACCGCCGTCTCAGACCGCAGGGACGTAGCGGGTGCAGACCGACGGGTCGCCGCTGCGGAAGCCCGCCAGCCATGCATCGCGGCGCTCGGCGGGAGTGCCGTGGTGCTGCTCGTTGTCGACGTCGAAGTCACCCACGGACTGCACGGTTCCGATCGCCTGGCGAATGTCCTCCTCGGTGAGCCCGCCCTGGGCGAAGGCGGAGTTGCCCCAGCTGCCGGCCAGGCAGTCGGCTTGCAGCTCGAAGGGCTTGGCGGAGTTCGAGCGGCCGATGCGAAAGACGCCGAGCTCGGTCTGCAAGTTGTGCGCGTACTCGTGCGCGACGACGTAGGCGACCCCGAAGCTGCCTGCCTTCTGGCCCATCCCACCAGGCAACCCCTCGGCGACGCCCCCGTAGAGGTCGGCCGCGAAGCGCTGGGCGATGTAGATCGTGTCGTCGGCCGGGCAGTAGAAGGCCGCCCGGTCGTCGGCAAGGACGCGGCAGCCCGTCCGCCGGAGCCGGCCCTCGGGCACGAAGGAGTACGACACCTGTGGCACGGGCCGGCCCGCGGCCGTGAGCGTCCGCGTCCAGTACGCGTCGACGTCTTCGATGACCCCGATGAGGAACTGCTCGACGGTCTGCTCGCCGACGCGGCGCTGGACCTCCGGCCGGGTGACGGGCGCCTCCGGAATTATCTGCTCGAGGTCGCCGAGCACCTTCTCGATGCGCGCGACGATGCGCTCGCGGCGCGCGCGCACCTCGTCGCTGAGCTCGTCCGCGCGGCGTTCGACGTCCCCGCGCACCTCCTCGGCACGGTCTCGGGCACGCTCGCTCAGCTCGTCGCTGCCGCACCCCGCGAGCGCGACGACGGGCAGAAGGAGGAGCAGCAGGCGGCGGAACACCACCGCGCGAATCTACACGGGCTCACCGGATCGTTCCCGCCGAGGAGTCCGTTGATGTATCGCCGTGTGGTCGCTCAGAGCCGCATCGCCGTGCCAGGCGTCGCGCGATGACGTCGCCGCTCGAGCGCGACGCGAGGCGGCCTGCCTCCCGCGCCGTCGCCTGCATGGCGGACGCCGGATGTCCAGGTCCGCCATGACCGCGCACGTATCCAGCCGCGCTCCGCGGGACTTCGCCGCGCGGCGCGGTCGATCCTCTTCTCGAGAAGCACATCCTTAGCTGCGCTTGACGCGCCTCTCAGCCGGTGTTGAGCCGGTGGTGTGAGAGTCACCGCCATGAGTACTCCCAGCCTCTCTGCCGACCCCCGCATCGGGCTCGCTCGCACCCGCCGGATGCTCGAAGACACGGCCCTCGCCGCGGTACCCGGCCTGTTGCTCTCCCTCTCCACCGACCAGGGTGCGGAAGGCCGGTGGATCGCGCAGGTGCGCAGCACGACCGGCGAGCACGTGACCCTGCGGTTGGACCGGGAGTTGCTCACCGTCGAGATCCTCCCTGCCGACGCGGTCTCCCGCGCGGCCTAGCTCCCGGCCCCGCCGTGCCTCCCCGGTCTGACCGGCGAGGGGCGCAGCGCGTGCCGGCGCTGAAGTGACACGGGAGAGCGCGGAGGTCAGCGCTTGCGCGCGGCCAGTCCCAGCGCCACGTTGACCAGCGCGACCACGGCCAGCGCGATCGCAAACGTTCGCGCCTCCGTGGCCGCGTCGTGGCGCGCGGCCAGGGCGAGCACGAGCCCGGCCCCGACCGCCGCGACGCCCAGCCCGACGACGTCGACCTTGAAGCCGCGGCGCAGCAGCACCCCGGCGACGAGGACCCCGGCGCCGGCGCCGACCAGGTAGGCGCCCTCGAGGTTGACGTCGACCGGCCGCGCCAAGGCGGCCCACACGACCACGGCGCCCCAACCGACCAGCACGCAGGCCGTCGGCCAGTGCCCACCGCTCTTGCCGCCGGCGATGGCGGCGCCCAGGTAGCTCAACCCGATGATCAGCGGCGTCCAGTAGAAGGGGGTGGAGCCGCGCTCGATCAACGCCTCGAGCGCAAGTGCCCCCAGCAAGAACGCCGCCGCTTGGACGAAGCGGACACGGGCAGGCTTTGCGGCGGGGCCCATCAGGAGATCCTGCCCGGCGCCGGCCGGATCATCACACCGCGCTGACGTCCGCGCGGGTCGCGACCGGCGCCTCGGGCTTCGCCGCGCGCCGCAGGCGCACGGCGTAGGCCAGTGCCGAGATCCCGAAGACGGCGGCGGTCACGAGCAGCCAGCGTCCGAGGTAGTCCGGCGGCTGCAGCCCCGCGGTGCGGACGTAGTTCGGCTCCGCGCGACCGAGGATGAGCGGGAAGAGCGTGAGGAACATGACGCCGGAGATCGCAGCGGGAAAGCGGATGTGGTTGACCGCCCGGACCCGACGTCGCGCGTGGTCTCGGATCCCGCGCCGTGCGACGAGGTCGAGCACCAGGTAGACCGGCACGAACAGCAGGTCGTGGAGCAGCGCTCCGCCCACGAACCAGATGACCAGGCTGAGCGTGTCCGTGCTGGCCACCTCGACCACCTGCAGGAAGGCGTAGGCGGCGATCGCCAAGGTCACGAGCTGGCCCAGCAGGTGCAGCGGCGACTCCCCGTAGACCCGCTTGCTGAGCGAGATCACGCGTCGACCAGCTTGAGTTCGGTGACCCACTTCGTGTTGTGCACCCCGGGCTGTGCCGGGACGATGATGCGCGCCGGGAAGCCGTGATCGAGGGAAAGATCCTCGCCGTTGACCTGCAGGGCCAGCAGCGACTTCGGGTTCATGACCTGGTCGCGCGAGAGCGTCGTCTGCCGGAAGGTGCCCTTCTCCTGCAACGAGATGACCTGCATGCCTTGACCGTCTTGGATCCCCGCCATCCGCGCGAGGTCCATCAGCCGTATGCCGGTCCAGGTCTGCCTGGTCGTCCAGCCCTCGACGCAGGCGATCGTCAACGTCTCGGTGTGCTGCGCCATCCGCGTGAGCTGGTCGCGCGTGAGCTCGCTCGACGCGGCGCCCGTGAGCTTCAAGCGGTAGTCCGGGCCGACCTTCGCCGGCGTGATCTGCGCGAGCTCAGCTGTCTTGTTGACCGGGAAGCCCTGGTCACTTCCGCCGGCGCCGCGTCCCCGCGGTGCCAGCACCGCGATCGAGCGCAGGGGGCCGCCGATCGACTGGCCGGCGGTGACGAGGAACAGGCCCGCCGAGGCGGCGCCGACGAGGCCGAGTACCCCGCGGCGCGAGATCGTGGGCTCTCCCGGGCTCAAGGGGGCCAGGCCGTTCGGGTTGTGCGGCTCGGGGACCGTGTGGGCCACGTCGTCCATCAGGGGCTTGAGCACACCGCGCTCGGCGTACGCGGTGCGGACGACCCTGAGCTTGGTCAGGACATGGACGGTCAGCGCTCCGAGGAACACCCAGCTGCCGTAGTAATGCGCTACGACGAAGTTGAAGCTCCACGGGTAGTACAGCTGCATGTTCAGCAGCCCGGTGGCCCACATGAAGGCCGCGCCGCCGACGAGCAGCAGCAGCGAGAGGCGCTCGAGCGCCTGCGCGGGGCTGCGGACCGGCGGCCAGGCGAAGAGCTTCGGGAAGACCGACCACAACTTCGCCAGGATCAGGGGGACCACGACGATGCCGACGATCGTGTGCAGGCCCTGGTTGAGCGCGTACAGCCACGTCGGGCCCGTCGGCCAGTCGAAGAGCAGGAGATCGAGGTCGCCCTCGCGCGGCACCACCTGGTTCGACCCCAGGTCCGGGTTGTAGGCCGCGTGGGACATGAAGCCCGTGAAGCCCACGATCACGACGAGCGGCAGCAGCAGAGAGCCGAGGATGGCCGTCATCCAGGGGCCGCGGACAGGGCTCTTCCAGAACGAGTCGCGGGTGGGACCCGGGGGCGGCTGCTCCCGGAGGAGCGTCACACGGGGGCTCCCAGCGCGGCGAACCAGCGGCCCTCGTCCTCCCAGGAGTGCTTGACCCGCAGCCCCGCCTCACGCGCGGGGGCGGCGATCGCCTCGGCGCCGACACGGGCCCAGTCGAACCAGTGGCTGTTGCGGTGCTCCTCCTCCAGGCGCATCCGGACGATCTCGAGGCCGACGCCGGGTGGATCCACCTCGACCAGGATCGTGCCGCCGGAGGAGAGAAGGCTGCCGATCCGGCGCAGCAGCGCGGCCGGCGCGCCGCCGATCCCGATGTTGCCGTCGAGCAGGAGGGCGGTGCGCCATTCGCCGGCGCCCGGGATGCGGTCGAAGATCGAGGCCTCGAGCACCGTGGCACCGCGGGCGCGGGCCAGGTGCAGTGCAGCGGGGGAGACGTCGACGCCGACGGCGATGACGCCGCGCAGGGCCAGCGCGTGCACATGGCGGCCGGGTCCGCAGCCCACGTCGAGCACCGGACCGGCGGCGCGGGTGACAAGGCGCTCGTCGGCGCCGCTCGCGTCACGGAGCCACATGTCGAGCGGCAGGACACGCAGCGTCCCGTCGCTCTCGCGCGCCCGCAGCTTCGAGTGGCCCGCCAGGGCGTTCGCGTACAACTCGCCGGGATTCACAGGCATGAGCCTAGGAGCCCTCCCCGGTCCGTTGGGTTACGAACCGCTTACCGGCGGTCCGGCGGTCGTTCCTGGCGTCCGGGGCGCACCGCAGCACGCGCCAGGAACAGCTGACCTCGTCACGACAGTCGCCGTTTCGGCGTGCCTCACCGGTGTCTTGCAGAGCGGAAACGATCACCATGTGCAGCTTGGGCCGGCGGGCGCACCGTGCGACGAGAAGCCGCGCCGGACCCACGACGGGCGCCCCGCGGGGCGCCCGTCGTCACTGCCGGCGGCGATGACTACGCGGCCTCGCGCAGCGCCTGCAGCGCCGCGACCCCGGAGAGCTTGGCCAGCGCACGCTCCTCGAGCGAGGTGATCTCACGCGTGGAGCATCCGAGCTCACGAGCGGCCTGGGCGGCAGTGCGCGGAACGTCACCGTCGGTACCGAACCGCAGATGGACGACCTTGCGCTCGGGCTCCGGAAGCTCCGCGATCGCGCGACTGACCTCACCGGCCATGAGCGACTGCTCGACCTCGTCCTCGACCGCCGGCCCGTCGTGCGGGACGAAGTGGCCGAGTTCCCCCCCGTCGTCGTCCCCGACCGGGGAGTTGAGCGAGGCGGGCGTGACGTCGACCGCCTTGACCGCTTCGACCTCTTCGAGGGTCAACCCGGTGGCCAGTGCGATCTCGTACAGCGTCGGCTCGCGCTCGAGCGTGACCGAGAGCTCGCTCGTGGCGCGGCCGACCTTACGAGCGCGCTGAGCGACGTTCGCGGGGAGGCGAACGTTTCGTGCCGTGTTGTCCAGGCCGCGCTGGATCGACTGGCGGATCCAGAGCGTCGCGTAGGTCGAGAAGCGGAAGCCCTTGCGGTAGTCGAACTTCTCCGCGGCACGGATCAAGCCGACCATGCCCTCCTGCACCAGGTCGGTCAGGCTGAGGCCCAGGCCGACGTACCGGCGTGCGATCGAGACCACGAGCCGCAGGTTGGAGTTGATGAGCAGCTCCTTGGCCTCGAGGTCGCCCCGCTCGATGCGCTTGGCGAGGTCGAGTTCCTGGGCGGGCTTGAGCAGCGCGTAGCGTCCTGCGTCACGCAGGAGAAGGTCGATCGAGTCGTGGGAGATCTCGGTTTCGTACGGATGGATCGTGGTGCGGGGCAAGGTTCTCCTTGGGCCGTGCAATACCTACTGCGGGAATCGGAATTCTACCCGACGATCGTTGATCGCGCAACCGCCTGCTCCCAGCATCGCGGAAGGCGGATACGCCTCTTCTTACCCATGGTGCGGATGAACAGGCCGCACCGATCATCGAGTGACGCGTTGCCGGCCAGAGACAACGGATCACTCAGGGTAGCGCATACCCCCAGGGGGTGCGGCGAGGTACGCCCATCCGAGCAGTCAGTCCGCCCCGCCGCGCGCACGAAGGGCCAGGGCGAGCGCGAACCGCGCCTCGGGGTCGTCGAGCTGCTTCCCGAAGAGCTCGCGCAGGCGAACGAGGCGGTAGCGGACCGTCTGCGGATGGACCTGAAGCACCCCGCCGACCTGCTGCACCTGCCCCGGGTGATCCAGCCAGGCGCGCAGGGTCGCCGTGGCCCGGGCGCGCGGGCCCGCGGCGAGCGCGTCGAGCGGCGCGAGGAGGCGGTCGGCGAGGTCGCTCGCCTCGGCCGCGCCCGCGCCGTGGAGGAGCAGCTCGACGAGGTGCTCGTCGGCCAGAACGAGCCCGTCGGTGCCGCGGAGCTGTCCTGCTTGCAGCGCCGTGAGCGCCGCCCGTGCGC
>CADCVR010000003.1 GCA_902806205.1 uncultured Solirubrobacteraceae bacterium
TGACCAGCACCACCACCGGCACGTTCAGGACCATCCGGTTCGCACCGAGGAGCACGCAGCTCTATCGGGCGCGCGTCGTCCAGACCGCGGCCTGCCAAGGCGCTCAATCGCGGCGCGAGACGGTGACCGTCGTCAAGCCGAAGCGGAGCGGCCGAGCCGGCTAGCTGTCTGCCTACACGACTGACCCTCCGAGGGAGACCGGCAGCGAAGACCGTAGACATCGCCGCATCCGTCCGTCGTGTGTGCGAACATCTGTTCGTGCGTTGGGACACACTGAGAATCGACACGTCGTCGGCGGGAGACGCGGCCGCCACGCTGCCGGGCTACTCCGACGACGCCGTGGTGCGCCGCTTCGACACGCCGGAGGCGTTGGAGACACGCTTCTACGAGGTACGCGCGAAGTCCGTGCTCAACCGCGTGCCGGCGAAGTCGCAGATGCCGTTCCGCTGGACGATCAATCCCTATCGGGGATGCAGTCATGCCTGCGCCTACTGCGCACACCCCGACACGCCGGTGCTCACGGCGGACGGACGGCACGAGCGGATCGCCGATCTCAAGGCCGGGGACCGCATCATCGGGACCCGCCAAGGCGCCGCGTACCGTCACTTCGTCGAGACGACCGTCAAGGCGAAGTGGAACACGACGAAGCCGGCATACCGAGTGACCCTCGCTGACGGCACGGAGCTGATCGCGAGTGGTGACCACCGCTTTCTGAGCGATCGAGGCTGGAAGCACGTCATCGGTGCCGCGCAGGGAGCGTTCCAGCGGCTGCACTTGACGCTGAACAGCAAGCTGGTGGGCACGGGGCGGTTCGCGACCCCGCCCGCACACGACGACGACTACCAGCGCGGCTGGCTGTGTGGCGTGGTCCGCGGTGACGGAAGGATCGGCCATTACTCCTGCGAACGACCGCACGGGCACGTCGACCACGCGCACGGCTTCCGTCTCGCCCTTGTCGACGAGGAGGCGCTGGTTCGGGCGCAGCAGTTCCTGCGCTGGGACGTCGGGCACCTGGAGCCCCGGCGGTTCGCCTCCACCGGCCGGGCCGCGCAGATGGTCCGGACCGGTGCCCGTCGGCAGGGCGAGCGCAGCGAGGAGCTCATTCGCTGGCCGCTCTCACCCTCGGACTCCTGGCGGAAGGGCTTCCTCGCGGGGATCTTCGACGCGGAAGGGCGCCGGAACGTCGCGATCCTCCGCGTCGCCAACACCGACGAGGTGCTGATCGGCTGGACGATGGATTGCTTTCGGCACTTCAAGTTCGACGCCGTCCTCGAAGCGATCCAGGAGCCGAACGGCCTCCGGGAGGTCCGCCTCCGCGGCGGGCTCGTCGAGCACCTGCGCTTTATTCACACCGTCGATCCCGCGATCCGAAGCAAGTGCTCGATCGCCGGCCAGGCCATAAAGACCGACGTGAACCTCGGCGTCGTCTCGATCGAGCCGCTCGGGCGCATGCAGCTGTGCGACATCACGACCGGCACGGGCGATTTCATCGCCAACGGTGTCGTCAGTCATAACTGCTTCGCGCGCCCGACGCACACATTTCTCGGCTGGGACGCGGGGCGGGACTTCGAGAGGGAGATCGTCGTCAAGGTCAACGCTCCGGAAGTCTTGCGGGCTGAGCTGCGCCGGCCGTCGTGGGCGCGCGAGCATGTCGCGCTCGGGACGAACACCGACCCGTATCAGTGGGTCGAGTCGAAGTACCGGCTGATGCCGGGGATCTGGGAGGCGCTGCGTGACGCGCGGACGCCGAGCTCGGTCCTCACGAAGTCGCCGCTGCTGCTGCGCGACATGGCGGTCATGAAGCAGATCGGGGACGTCGCGTCGTTCACGGCGAACCTCTCGATCCCCACGCTCGAGAGGACGGCCTGGCGTGCGACGGAGCCGCATACCCCGAACCCGCGGGCGCGCCTGGAGGCGGTCGCCGAGCTCAACCGCAACGGCATCCCGACGGGTGTCCTGATCGCGCCGCTGATGCCCGGGATCAACGACGACCCCCGGCAGATCGAAGAGCTGCTGGCGGCCGCGGCCGACGCAGGGGCCACCGGCATCGGAGGCATCGCGCTGCACCTTCGCGGCGAGGTGCGCGGAGTGTTCATGGACTGGCTGCGCTCCCAGCGGCCGGACCTCGTCCCGCTGTACGAAGAGCTCTACGCGAAAGGAGCCTACGCGCCGGCGGCGGAGCGGCGGCGGCTCTCCGCGCTGCTCAAGGCTTCAGGCGCATCGCCGGCGGCGCCGTTCATCCGTGGTCCTGACTTCCGATCCCGCCACATCGGACCGGCGGGGACGGCGCCGGGACTCGCCGCGGCTGGAGAACCCGGTCCGCCGCGTCGCCGGCAAGGCGAGATCGGGCTGCAGAAGTCGCTCTTCTGACCAAGTCGGGCCTGCGCTCCCCGCGCCGGGCTCCCCGTGACATGGCCTCCTCGGTGGGTTGCGGGCTGTCACCGCGACCACTGCGGGGCGCCCGAATACTCCCGGGGCTTCCCAAGAGTGGCGCCTTCCCATTCTTCCACGCGAGCGTGGCGCTCGCCTGGTTCGCGGCAGCCGACGCGCGAAAAGCTCGTGCTCGGGGTCGAGCGAGCCGATACATAGGCCATGCTCCGCACCATCGTCGCACTCCTCGCCGGCGCCGCGTGTCTTCGCATCCGCAATGCGGAGGCGTTCCGTGAGCTCGCCGCCACCGCACGCGCCCTCAACCTCGAGGCCCAAGCCCACCGCGAGAACCACGCCCTCCGCGGGTACGACGCGCTCCCTGCTGACCGCGTCGTCGCTGCTGCGTAGCGCCCGGCGGCGCCTCGCGGGTGCACTGTCTGGTGTGACGCCGCCGGCCGACGCTCAGCGCTTCGAGTCTTGGGCGGCCGCCATCTCGCCGGCGATCTTGTCCGAACCCGCGCGGCGCGCCACCGCAGCGCTGACTTCAGGGGCGAGGCCGGCGAACTTCGCTCCCAGGCGCATCGGGGCCGGGGCGACGTCCACCTCCCCGCGATTGCGTTCGATTGCGTCTGCCACCGCGCGGGCGACGTCCTCCGGCGTGCTGGTGCCGACCCCCCGCGGGAGCTCCACCTTTGAATCGGCGAACATGCCCGCGCCGGAGATGAAGCCGGGGAAGACCACGCTGACCCCCACGCCGAACGCCCGCAGGTCCGCACGAAGGCCCTGGCCGAAGCCGCGCAGGCCGAACTTCGTCGCCGAGTACATCGAGGTGCCCGGCGAGCCGGACTTGCCGCTGAGGCTCGAGATGAGGACCATGTGGCCGCTGCGACGCCCGGCCATTCGCTCCCCGAGGACGCGCGCGAGGATCACGGGCGCGCGGAGGTTGACGTCGAGGGCGCGATCGATCTCCTCGTTGGTGAACGACGTCAACGGCCCGGAGGCGGGAAGGGCGGCGTTGGCGATGAGGACGTCGACGTCGGCGCACTCCTCCGCCAGCCGCAGGACGGCGTCGCGATCGGCGAGGTCGACCGCGAGGGACTGGGCGTCGAGCTCCCGCCCGAGCGGCTCGAGGACGTCCGCTCGACGGCCCGTGAGGACGAGTTGAACGCCGGCGCCGTGCAGGTGGCGGGCGATCGCGTGGCCGATGCCCCCCGTCGCGCCCGTGAGCAATACCGTCTTGCCGGAGAGGAGCATGACGCCGATCCTACGGCGCACGGCCACCACGTCGCCGGGCCGTGGGAGTGCTGGTCCGGGTGATCCGCCGGTTCGCGAGGCCGCGCCGGCACGCCCGTCAGGCGAAGACGGCGACCGTCGCGGTGAAGCCGTGCAGGAACGCCTCGCCGCCGACGGGGCCGATCTCCCCCGCGGCGAAGAACCCGCCGGTGGGAGCGTTGGCGAGAAGCTCGGCCACGGCGACCGCGTCGTGATCGCCGACGCCGAAGAGGTTGCGGCCCCGGCCGTTGCAGGTGAACATCAGTGCCCCGGCGGGCTTCGCACCCCCGAGCGCGGTGCGCCGCAATTCGAGTGCCCGGCGCAGGTCGAGGTCCGCAGAGGCCGCGTCGCGCGCGTGCAGCCGAACGACCGAGCCGGGACTGACCGGGGCGCCCACGGCGATCGCGCCCTTCTCCGGATCGGCCCCGATCAGGCCCCGGACGAGGAAGTCGCCTTGAACGTACTCGGGCTTGTTCGAGTCGATGACGATTCCGAGGAGGAGGCCGCCGGCGAGCATGTCGCGCTCGTGCGCCTGCAGGCCCTCGACCGCGTCGCGCAGGCGCTCGAGCGCCGGGCGCCCGGCAAGCTCGAGGATGAGGTTGCCTTCACCGGCGGTGACGGTGAGCTCGGGACCGATCGGCGTGGCGCCCTGCGAGACGCACGGCAGCACCTCGAGCCCGTCGAGGCGAACGCCGACCGCGCCGCCGGCGTAGACCTCGTGGTCGTGGAAGAGTGCCGCGCCATCGCCGACGCGGCCGCTCGCCAGCCCGCCGAGCACCGGTACACCCGGAGCAGCACGCGGCAGCTCGGCGAGCACGCGGTCGGTCGGGAAGGTGTGCGGGTCCGGGAGCAGGACGAGCGCGCTGGCGCCCTCCAGCGTCGGAAAGCCCTGGACGGCGACCGCGTCGTCGAGCTGCTCGACCGACGCGTGAAACGCCTCGGCGCTGCCGCCGCCGAGGTGCGCGGCCCAGACGCTGACGGCGGTGCCCTCCTCGACCTCCCGCCCCGCGCCGAGCACGCCGCCGGCACCGCAACCGACCAGGGTGTCGGGTCCGAGCACCTCGTGGACCGCATCGAGCGTGACGCTCGGCTCGGCGAGGTGCCCGCCCGAGCAGAAGACGAAGACGAGCTCCGCCGGCGACGACCCGAGCTGCTCGCGGGCGGCGAAAGCCGCCTCGGTCGCCGCCCGGGCGGGGTCCGGGAGGGGGGAGATGCCGCAGCCGGCACGCACGGTCATCCGACCACGGTACCCGCCGACGGACGCGACCATGGCCCTCGCGGAGCAACAGTCGCCGGAACGGCAGTCGGCGCCGCGGGCCATGATGGTCGCCGTGGCGCCGACCGTCTTCGCCCTCTTCGGCCCGACCGGTGTCGGGAAGACCGCACTCGCGATCGCGGTGGCGGACCGCCTGCGCGCGCGCGGCGAGCGACCCGTGGCGGTGTCCGCCGACGCGCTCCAGGTCTACGCGGGGCTCGAGACGCTCACGGGCGTCGCCACCCCGGAGGAGCGAGCGCGCCTGGAACACCGCCTCGTCGCCTTCCTTCCCGTCACCGAGACGTTCTCCGCAGGGCGCTACGCGCAGCTCGCCCACCGTGAGATCGACGGTCTGGTCGCCGACGGCGCGACGCCGATCGTCGTCGGCGGCACCGGCCTGTACCTCCGCGCGGCGCTCACCGAACTGGCGCTGCGGCCGCAACCGCCGCCCGGCCTGCGCGAGCAGATCGTCGCGCGCCTGGAGGACGAGGGCGCCGCGGCGCTCCACGCCGGGCTGGTGCAGCGGGAGCCCTGGACGGCGGAGACCGTGCGTTCCACCGACACCCACCGGCTCATCCGCACCCTGGAGCTCGAGGCGCTCGGCGCCCTCACCCCGCCCCGACCGCAGAGCCAGCTGTGGACGACCGAGACGCGCCACCCGACCCGGCTGGTCGCCTGTGTCATGGAGCGCACGGCGCTGCACGGCGCGATCGCTGCCCGGGTCGAGCGCATGGTCGCCGACGGCGCCGCCGACCAAGTGCGCCGCGCCGACGCCGCGGGGGCCTCGCCGACCGCCCGCAAGGCCCTGGGCTTCCAAGAGCTCCTGGACGACGACCCCGGCGGGATGCTCGGCCGCACGCGCCGCTACGCCCGCCGCCAGGTGACCTGGCTGCGCAAGCTCCCCGACGTCGAGACGGTCGACCTCACCGACCGCCGGCCCGAGGACGTCGCCGCCGAGCTGCTGCCCTGACGGGATCTCCGAGAGACGGGTCGTGAACCAGGAGCCGCAGCGCGCCTGGCGCGCCACGAGCCGCCTGCCCTCGGCACGCGACGTTCTCAGGATCCTCCTAGCCTGCGCCGGGATGCGCTTCGAGAAGTGGCAGGCCCTGGGCAACGACTACGTGATCGTCGAGCGCCACGGGCTGCCGTTCGCACTCACGCCGGCGCGGATCCGACGCCTCTGCGACCGCCACGCGGGGATCGGCGCCGACGGCATCCTGCAGCTGGAGGCCCCGGACGAGCCCGGATACGTCGCGCGGCTGCGAATCTTCAACGCCGACGGCTCGGAGGCCGAGCTCTCGGGCAACGGAGCGCGTGAGGCGATCCTCTACCTCCGCGCTCGCGGCTGGACGGACTCCGATCACTTCTCGATCCAGACCGTGGCGGGGGAGATCCGCCCGTCGATCACCTCGCCGACGACCTGCACGGTCAACATGGGCCGGGCGAAGACGCGCTCGGACGCGTTCCCCGGCGGCGGCGCCGACGGGACGGGCGCGGTCGCGGGATTCCGCTTTCAGCACGTCCACGTCGGCAACCCGCAGTGTGCGATCCGCGTCGCGGACGAGGCAACGCTCGACGCACTCGACCTTCCCGCGATCGGCCCGGCGATCGAGCGCGCGGAGCTCTTCCCGCAGCGCACGAACGTGTCGTGGTGGTGCGAGCTGGCCCCCGGCGTCATCCGCGCGCGGATCTACGAGCGGGGGGTGGGGGAGACCCGGTCCTCCGGCACGGGTGCGACGGGCGCTGCGGTCGCTCACGCCCTGCGCGGCGGCGACTCGCCCGTGACCGTCCGCCTGGACGGCGGCGAGCTGATCGTCGACGTCGACGAAGCACTGCACGTCGACCTCTCGGGCTGGGCCGTCGCGGTCTACGCGGGCGAGCTCGCGCCCGGGCTGCTCGACGAGCTCGCAGTCCTGTGACCGGCCGGGGCTTGTAGCTTCCGGGGCCGCATGTGCCCCGCCGCCGACACCCCCGCCGCTCCCGGCCGCCCGGCGCACGGCGTCGGCCTGGTCACCCTCACCGCCGAGGACCGCGCCCTGGAGGCCTGGTTTCCGCAGCCCGCTCTCGGGCCGGTCCCGGACGACATCGAGCCGCTGGGTCCGGACCTCGATCGCACGGACGCGATCCGCGGCGTCCGCATCGAGGAGCAAGTCGTCCAGGTCGACCTCGACGCACCCCCGGTCTCCGTGCCGGACGCCTACCTGCGCCTGCACCTGCTCTCCCACCGCCTCGTCGCGCCGCACGGCCTCAACCTCGAGGGCGTCTTCGGCACCCTGGTCAACGTGGCGTGGACGTCGTTGGGCCCCGTAGACCCTGCGGCCCTCGCCGAGGTGCGCCTCCGCGCCCGGGCGTCCGGCGTCGCCCTCGCCGTCACGTCGGTCGACAAGTTCCCGCGGATGACCGACTACGTCATCCCGGACGGGGTGCGGATCGCCGACGCGGACCGCGTGCGTCTCGGCGCCCACCTCGCCGCGGGCACGACCGTGATGCACGAGGGCTTCGTGAACTTCAACGCAGGAACCCTCGGCACCTCGATGGTCGAGGGGCGGGTCTCGGCGGGCGTCGTCGTCGGCGACGGCACGGACATCGGCGGCGGCGCCTCGATCATGGGCACGCTCTCCGGGGGAGGCACGGCGGTCATCGCCCTGGGGGAGCGGTGCCTGCTCGGCGCGAACGCGGGGCTCGGGATCTCGCTCGGCGACGACTGCGTCGTGGAGGCGGGGTTGTACGTCACGGCAGGCACGAAGGTCACCGACCCGGACGGGGAGGTCGTCAAGGCAGGCGAGCTGAGCGGTGCCTCGAACCTGCTCTTCCGGCGCAATTCGCAGACCGGCGCCGTGGAGGTCTCGCCGCGCGACGGCGGCTCGTGGAGCGGCCTCAACGCGGTGCTGCACGACAACGACTGAGCCGGTCGCCGGCAGCACGGCACGCCTCCGGATCGATCGCGACGCCGAAGCGCCGGCTCAGCCCGCCCGCCACGGCTTCGCGCAGCTCGAGCACAGGAACGCTTCGAGCGTGCGCGCGCTCCGGACGAGCGCGTCGACGCGGACGTGCTCGTCGCGACGGTGGGCGTAGGCAGGATCGCCGGGCCCGAAGTTCACCGCCGGCACGCCGGCCAGGGCGAACTCCGCCACGGGCGTCCAGGCCTGCTTGGGCGCCACGGGCAGCCCGCCCGCGGCGATCAGCTCCCGGACGAGCGGGTGGCCGACGGCCACCGCGCCGCTCGGCGCGTTGGAGTCGATCTCCAGCGTCGCGTGCGGCTGGTCGCAGAGCGCGCGGATCCGCGCCTCGGCGTCGGCGGCCGACCGACCCGGCGCGTAGCGGTAATTGACGTGGCAGGTGACGCGATCCGGGATGACGTTCTCCGCGATGCCCCCGGCGATCATCGTCACCGACGCCACCTCGGCGAACTCGAGGCCGTCGAACTGCATGCGCTCGACCGGCACGGCGTGCAGCGCCTCGACGCCCGCGGCGGCGTGGGTTATCGCGTTGTCGGCCAGCCACGGGCGGGCGGAGTGGCCCGAGCGGCCCGTGAACGTCCACGTCGCGTTGACGTTGCCGAGGCAGCCGCCCTGCAGCGCGTTGTCCGTCGGCTCCATCACGAGTGCGAGGTCGGCGCCCGAGAGCTGGGCGTCGCGGGCCAGCAGCGGGCTGAGCGCCGAGTCGGCGATTCCGAGCTCCTCGCGCCCGAAGAAGCACAGGCTCAGGCGCTTGCCGGCGTCTCTCAGCAGCAGCCCGGTCTCGATCATCACGGCGAGCGCCGCCTTCATGTCCGTGGCGCCGAGCCCGTGAACTGCATCCGCGTCGCGGCGGCCCGGGCGGTTGCCCTGTGCCGGGACCGTGTCGAAGTGGCCGGCCAGGACGACGAGCGGACCCTCCGCGGCACCGCACTCGGCCACCACGCACGTGTCGCCGGCGTCGCGCACCGCCACGCCGCCCGAGTCGAGGACCCGGAGCACGTGGGCGGCGAGCGCCGCTTCGTCGCGTGACTCGCTCGGGACGTCGACGAGCTCGAGCGTTCGCGCCGCGAGACGCTCCGCGAGCTCCGCGTCGTCGGCGACGTTCAGCACGTTGCCGACCCTAGCGAGCCTGGTCACGCCCCCGGGCGGGCTAGCACAGCGATCGCCTAGCCTTCTGTCCGCGTGCGCTACTGCGGCATCGACGTGTCGGCCCGGCCGGGCCACCAGCAGCTCGTCACCCTTCACGAGCGTCGCACGGCCGGCGAGCCGGAGCTCGTCGCCAGCTTCTACGCCGCGGGGGACGGCGAGGCGATCGCGCGCACCGTGCTCGGCTTCGGAGGAGAGGCCGTCGTCGCCGTCGACGCTCCCGCCGCCCGGCGGCTCGACCTGCTCGCCGCGGGCTCGGCGCTGCGGACCGCGCTCGCGCTTCCCGCCGGCCGCTACGAGCAGCATCGCGTGTGCGACGCCCTGCTCTTCCGTCGCGGTCTGCCCCTCTACCCGATTCCCGCTTCCGGTGCCCGGGCGCGGAGGGCGTGGGAGCAGTGGATCGACGAAGGCTTCGCACTTCACGCCGCACTCGGCAGCTTGAACGCGTACCGGCCGCACGAGGCCGGCGCCGTCGAGGGTCCCGTGCGGGACGGTGCGCTGCGCTTCGGCCGGGTCGCCGAGAGCTACCCCGACGCGGTCTTCGGCGCTCTCCTCGGCCACCGGCCGCCGCCGAAGCGCACGCCCTCAGGGCTGCAGCAGCGGATCGCCGCCCTGCGCCTGCGGGGCGTCGTCGACGCCGACGGCGGCCTCTGGCACCGCACGCTCGACGAGCTGGACGCGTGCGCGGTGGCCTACGCCGCCTTCACACTGGCCAACGGTGGGGGGTGGTGGACCGGTGACGCGCGCGAGGGCGTCATCGTGCTGCCCGTGGCGCCGCTGCTCGCCCGCTACGAGACGCTCCCGCCGCCGGCGCGGCTGCCGCTGGCCTGAGCGCGGTGCCCGCCGGGGTCGGGCGGCCCGGAACCGCCGCGGCCTTCAGCGTTGAGCCGACGCGACCACACGGCCCGCGCCGTCCCCTAGAATCAGGCGACGGATGCAGAAGAGCCGCGACGGACGTCAAGAACCCACGAGGGTCTCCGGGGGGCAGCAGCCGGGTCGCGCCAAGCAGCGCGCGTTCTGCATCGCGGCCCTGGACGACGGTGAGGACCTCTCCGAGCTGCGCGAGCTCCTGCGCACCGCAGGCGTCGCGGTCGTCGGCCAGGTCGTCCAGCACCGCGAGCTCCCGCACCCGAACACCTACCTGGGGGAGGGCAAGCTCGAGGAGGTCAAGGCGCTCGCCAGGGCCGCCGACGCCAACGTGATCGCCTGCGACGACGAGCTCTCCCCGCGCCAGGAGCGCAACCTCGAGAAGGCCCTCGGGATGCCGGTCGTCGACCGCACGGTCACGATCCTCGACATCTTCGCCGGCCACGCCAACTCGGCCGAAGGCAAGCTGCAGGTCGAGCTCGCCCAGCTGCAGTACAACCTCGCCCGGATGCGCGGGCTGTGGACGCACCTCGAGCGCCTCGGCGGCGGCATCGGCACCCGCGGCCCCGGCGAGTCGCAGATCGAGACCGACCGCCGCCTCGCCCGCGACCGCATCTCCGCGCTGAAGCGCCGCCTCGAGGAGGTCAAGGGCCACCGCACGACGATGCGCAGCGAGCGCGACCGGGCGCATCTCCCGCAGGTCGCGCTCGCGGGATACACGAACGCGGGCAAGTCGACGCTGCTCAACGCGATCACGGGCGCCGACGTCGGCGTCCGTGACCGGCTCTTCCACACGCTCGACCCCACGACCCGCGCTGCCAAGCTCGACGGCCGGCCCTTCCTCTTCACCGACACCGTCGGCTTCATCCGCAAGCTCCCGCATCAACTCGTGCAGGCCTTCGGCGCGACGCTCGAGGAGACGCGGATCGCCGACCTCGTCGTGCACGTCGCCGACGCGTCGGCCGAGGAAGAGGAGCTGCTCGCGATGCTCGAGGCCGTCGACGACGTCCTCGAGGAGATCGGCGCGGGGGAGAACCCGCGGCTGCTCGTGCTCAACAAGGCCGACCAGCTCACTCCCGAACGCCGTACGGAGCTTGCGCACGTCCACCCTGAGGGGGTGCTCGTGTCGGCGGCCACCGGCGAGGGGATCTCGGCGCTGCAGGCGCGGATCCTCGAGGAGTTCGAGAAGGGACTGCGTGACATCGAGCTGCTCATCCCGTACAGCGAGGGCGCGAAGCTCGCCGAGCTGCACGAGATGACCCACGAGATCGAACGCGAGGAGACGCCGGAGGGCGTCCGGGTGCGCCTGCAGCTGCCCCACACGATCGCCGCGCGCTACGACCGCTTCTCGACCGTGCCGCCCGACCCTGTCGACGAGTTCGGTGATCCGATCGTGCCGGCGCCGTCCGTGCCGCCTTCGGGTGCGCCGGGGCCCGAACCCACGGCCGCGCCGGAGTCCGCGGGTGATGCGCCGGCGCCCGCCGCGCCCGCGCACGCCGCCTGACGTCGACGTTCGCGGGTTGGCCCGCCCAGCGGGCCGGAGCTCGGACGCTGCGCCGCGGCGGGCGCGTCAGCGCTCGTCGCCGCTTCCGGGGAGGGCGCCGCGTTCCGCGCGTGAGCGGAGCTTTGCGAGGTTGTCCGCGGCGATCGCGTCGAGCTCGAGCCCGGCCTCGGTGGCGACCTGGGCGACGTACCACAGCACGTCGCCGAGCTCGGCTCCCAGCGCGGCGCGGCGCTCGGCGGTGAGCAGCCCGGCGTCGTCGCGGAGCATCTTCTTGACCTTCTCGGCGACCTCCCCCGCCTCACCGCAGAGCCCGAGGGTGGGGTAGAGGAGGTTCTTTCCGGCGCCGGGGTAGATCGCCGTCCTGCCCGCGTCCCGCTGGTAGTCCGCGAGGTCCATCTAGTCGGGACGGGCGAACAGCTCGACCCGGTAGCCGTCGGGGTCGAACACCTGGACGCGGACCATGGAGTCGTCCTGCCACTCGGCCTCCTCGACTCCCGCCTGCTGCAACGCCACGCGGCGGTCGCGGACCTCGCCGGGACCGGACAAGCTGAAGCCGAAGTGGTTCGTCCGCGGCAGGTCGGGCACCGGACCTTCGCTGAGCGTCAGCAGGGAGCCGCCCGTGTCGGCCAGGATGAGGAGGTGGTCGTCCTCGTGCACGCGCGCCGCGAACCCGAAGTGCTCGGCGTAGAAGGCGGCGGAGCGCTCGCGGTCGGCGACCGTCAGGGCTAGGTGGTCGAGGCGCATCACTCGGGGGCCGGTGTGCCGTACGTCGTCGTGAACGGCTCCCGCTTGACGTTCCCGTCGGAGTAGCGGGTGAACCGGGTGACCACGACGGAGAAGTCGCCGCCGCCGACCGACCGGCGCGCGCCCGATACGGCGCGCACCCGGCGCCCGCCGTTGTCCCCGTAGAGCGAGACCGTGACGGAGGTCGCGTCGCTGGAGGTGCGGACGAAGACCGGGACCTTCGTGTCGTTGGTCCAGAGCAGGTCGATCGAGCCGAAGTTCAGGGTGCTCTCGCGGCCGGCGGGATAGCGCGAGATGTACAGCGAGTGCGGGGTGTGCGAGTCGATCCGCAGGCCGGCGAAGTAGGCCGCGTTGTACATCGTGGTGGAGAACTGGGAGACGCCGCCGCCCAGGGAGTCCTCCAGGCGGTTGCCCTCGGCGATGAACGGCGCCTCGACGTAGCCCTTGGCCGCACTGCGCTCCCCGGCCAGGCCGTTCAGGGAGAACTGCGCCCCGGGCGCGATGACGGTGCCGTCGACCGCCCGCGCGATCCGGCGGATGTTCGTCACGCGGGGTTGGCCGGGCTCGTAGCGCGTGGTGAAGGTCCCGATCAGCGAGTCGACGTCGAGGGCGGCGGTGCGTGAGACGGCGGGAGTGACGCGGCGGACCGGAAGGCGCGTCTCGTGGCTGCCGTCGCGGATCGCCGCCTCGATCGCCGCGGCGGCGTCTGCGCGACGCACCTCGCGGCCCGGACGACCGTTCCTGACGGTGATCGACGCCTTGCGCGGGCGCCACGACACATCACCCTTGGCGTCGAAGACGGCGGCGGGGCCCGACGTGGAGATGCGAGCGTTGCGCGCGGGCCGGTCACGAGTGGCGGCCAGCTGGGCGACGAGCGCGTCCAGGCGCTTGTCGCCCGCGCCGAGGCGCACGCGGCGCCCACCGTCGACCGACTCGAGCGCGAGGATGCCCGCGAGCTGCGCCTGGCTGACCTCCAGGGGGTCGCCGGCGCCCGTCAGGCGCAGCGGCTCGAGCAGGTAGTCCTCCGCCTCGCGGGCGACCGCCTCCACGGCGTCGCGGCGCGCGACGGGGGCCAAGCTGACCGGGACGGACACCGAGGCCCCACCGCGGCGGCGGATCGCCCGCTCGAGGAGCCGCGCGAGCTCGGCGCGATCGACCTTGCGGCCCGTACGCGGCGGGAGGGTGACGACCGCGAAAGGATTCGTGGTGACCTCCAGGGCGCCCGGGAAGGGCGCGCGGTCGATCTCGTCGGTCAGGTCGTCGACGATCTGCGCGAAGCGCGCCCGGTCGACGCGCGTGACGAGCTCCACGTCGCGCGTGCGCACGACGCCCCCCACGGTCGCCAGGGCGCCGCCGAGAAGGCCGTCGCGGCCCGCGTCGAGCGCCGCCCGGACGGTGGCGTCGAGATCCACGGCGTAGCCCGCGTCGGCCGGGCGGATGCGATAGGTCTTGTCGGCGGCGCGCAGGACGACCGCGACGTCGGCCCCGGCCACGGGTGCCAGGCGCCGGCGCGCCTCCTCCGCCGAAGCGCCGCCGAGCGCGACACCCGCGACACGGGTGCCCGGGAGGGCCTGGCCGTCGTAGGCGACGCGCAGGCCGAGGACCAGCGCGCTCAGGCCGAACAGGACGGTGATCAGCAGGCCGGCGACGACGAGCAGGAAGCGCGAGAGAGAGCTCATCCGTGGCGCCGAAAGGTAGCCCTGCGTCCGGCGTCACCGCGCAAGACCGCTTGCCGACGGGAGTTGCGCCGCGGCGGCGGCAGCCCGGGTTCGGCCGACGCCGGCTCGAGGGGTGGGTGTGTCCGTCCTGTGACCGCCGCTATATGCTTCGGGCGTCCGCAGGCAGTAGGACCAGGAGCATGTCCTCAATGACGACAAACACCGCCGACACCTCGGGGCCAAACGCGAACCCCACGCCGGCGGCGACGCTCGAGTTCCGCCACGTCCAGAAGGTCTACCCCGGCTCGGGCCAGCCGGCCATCCAGGATCTCTCGCTGGAGATCTGCGCCGGTGAGATCTGCGTCCTGGTCGGTCCGTCGGGCTGCGGCAAGACCACCGCCATGCGCATGGTCAACCGGATGATCGACCTCTCAGACGGTGACATCCTGCTCGACGGGCGCAGCGTCCGCGACCGCGCACCGGCGGAGTTGCGGCGCGAGATCGGGTACGCGATCCAGCAGATCGGGCTCTTCCCCCATCAGACGATCGCGGAGAACATCACGACGGTGCCCAAGCTGCTCGGCTGGTCCAAGGACCGCCAGCGCGCCCGCGTCACGGAGCTCCTGGAGCTCATCGGGCTCGACGCCGAGATGGCCTCGCGGTACCCGGCCCAGCTCAGCGGCGGACAGCGCCAGCGCGTGGGCGTCGCGCGCGCGCTCGCCGCCGACCCGCCGCTGATGCTCATGGACGAGCCCTTCGGCGCGGTGGATCCGATCGCCCGCGCGCGGCTGCAGAACGAGTTCCTGCGTCTGCAGGCGCAGCTGCGCAAGACGATCGTCTTCGTCACCCACGACATCGACGAGGCGATCAAGATGGGCGACAAGATCGCCGTGCTGAAGACGGGCGGCGTCCTGGCGCAGTACGCGACGCCCGCCGAGCTCCTGATGTACCCGGCCGACAAGTTCGTCGAGGACTTCGTGGGCGCCGACCGTGCGCTCAAGCGCCTCGCGCTGCAGCGCGTCCGCGACATCGACCTGTGGAAGGCTGCGCTGGTCCGGGTCGGCGAGCCGGTGGCGCAGGCGCGCGCGAAGCTCGCCGACGCCGACCTGCCGATCGCGATGCTCGTCGACGCCGAGAATCGCCCGCAGGGATGGCTTTCGGACCGCGCCTTCACCGGGGAACGCGTCACCGCTGAGGTGCGTTCCCCGGCCGAGCCGGTCGCCGACCTCGACGATGTCCTGCGTGACGCGCTCTCAGACCTCCTGTCCACCGAGACGCGGTACGGCGCCGTGCTCGACGCGCGCGGGGCGATGGCGGGCGTCCTGTCGCTCGAGGTCATCCAGCACTTCCTGCACGCCGCGCCCGCCGAAGCCCGCAGCGGCGCCGAGCTCGTGTCGGAATGAACGCCGCGGTCCTCGCCCAGCTCAAGATCGAGACGCCGGGCGGCTCGGGCAGCTGCGTCGCCGACAACGGCTTCTGCCCCGAGTGGATCGCCGACAACCTCGACCGCTACTGGACGCCGCTGCTCGAGCACGTCTTCCTGACGATCGTCCCCGTGGCGATCGGCTTCGTGATCGCGCTGGGCCTGGCGGTGCTCGCCCACCGCCGGCGTTGGCTCACCGGGCCGATCGTGACGATCACCGGCATCTTCTTCGCCATCCCGAGCGTCGCGGCGTTCTTCCTCCTGCAGCCGTTGACCGGCCTGGGGTACACGACGGCGATGGTCGCCCTGGTCTCCTACACGCTGCTGATCATCTTCCGGAACATCACCAACGGGCTGCGCAACGTTCCCGCCGAGACGCGTGACGCCGCGCTCGGCCAGGGCCTGACCGACCGTCAGCTGCTGACGCGCGTCGAGTTCCCGATGGCCGTCCCGGAGATCATGGCGGGGTTGCGCATCGCCACCTCGACGACCGTCGGGCTCGCCGCACTGGCCGTCTTCGCCGGCGCCGGCGGCCTGGGCTCGGAGATCCTCACCGACCGCTACTTCAAGTCCAACGTCGTGGTGGCCGGCGGGCTGGCGGTGCTTCTCGCCGCGGTCCTCGATCTCGCCCTGCTCGGTCTCCAGCGCGTCCTGACCCCCTGGCAGCGGGCCCGCGCATGAGCATGACGCCGGCCATCCTCGGCGACTTCGGCGAGGGCATCGAGTTCCTGTTCTCAGAGCGCGAGTCCGTGTCGGGGGGCGTGCAGATCGGCGGGCCCGCGGAGATGGCCGACTTCTGCGCCACCCACATGCTCGTGTCGGTCGCCGCGGTCCTCATCGCCTGCGCGCTGGCCATCCCGCTGTCGTTGTGGCTCGGGCACATCGGCCGGGGCGACTTCCTGGCGACCGCCACGTCCAACGTCGGCCGTGCGGTGCCGTCCCTCGCGCTGCTGGCCTTCTTCATCTCGTTCGTCGGGCTGGGGTACGTCAACGTCATCTCGGTGCTGGTCCTGCTCGCGATCCCGCCGCTCATCACGAGCACGTACGTCGGTATGCGCCAGGTGGACCGGGACACCGTCGATGCGGCCCGCGGGCAGGGTATGACGGGGTTCGAGATCGTCCGCAAGGTCGAGCTGCCGCTCGCGCTGCCGACGATCTTCGGTGGTCTGCGCATCGCGGCGGTGACCGTCGTGGCGACTGCGACCATCGCCCCGCTGGCCAACGTCCAGACGCTCGGCGAGCCGATCCTCACCCCGCAGACCTACGGCATCGTCGGTCAGATCGGCGCGTCGATCCTCGTCGCGTCCATCACGCTGCTCATCGACTTCCTCTTCGCCCGCCTCCAGCGGGCGGTCACCCCCAAGGGCCTCAAGCTCGCGGGGGACGCGCCGGCCAAGGGCCCGCGCTTCTCACTCCCCACCCGAAGGAGACTCAGGTCCACATGACCTCCGTTCCGCGCTCCATCCTGGCGATCCTGGCCGCACTGTGCGTCGTTCTCGGCCTCGCCGCGTGTGGTTCCGACGACGAAGCGTCACCCGACAGTGCCCCGAGCACTCCCGCCGCATCCGCGCCCGAGGAGTCCAAGGTGATCAAGAGCGACCCGGCCAACGCCGGAAAGGGAACGATCACCGTCGGCTCGAAGAACTTCACCGAGCAGTACATCCTCGGGGAGGTCTACGCCCAGACGCTCGAGGCGCTGGGCTACAAGGTCCGCCGCCGGCTCAACCTCGGTTCCGAGCAGGTCGCCTACAAGGCGCTGCGCGGCGGCGACATCGACGCCTACCCCGAGTACACCGGCACCGCGCTGACGTCGTTCTTCGAGGTCAAGACCAAGGACGTGCCGCCGGAGGCCGACGCCGCGTACGAGCTGGCCAAGGAGAAGTACAAGGCGGCCGGCATCACGGCGCTGGCGCGAACGCCGTTCGAGAACACGTTCATCATCGCTTCGACGAAGGAGACCGCGGAGGCCGCGGGGAACCCCAAGACGGTCTCAGAGCTCTTCGCGAAGAACCCGGACCTGTCGATCTCGGGCTTCCCGGAGTGCCGCCAGCGCCAGGACTGCCTGCTCGGCCTCCGGGACACCTACGGCTACAAGGGCAAGTTCGTCTCGTCGGAGGGCAAGTTCTCCGATCTCGACAGCGGCCAGTCCAAGCTGACCCTGGCCTTCTCGACCGATCCGCAGCTCGCGCTGAAGGACAAGTATGCGGCCTACGAGGACGACAAGAAGTTCTTCCCGCCGTACAACATCAGCCTCGGCGTGAAGGACGAGATGGTGCAAAAGCTCGGCCCGGAGACGATCGAGACGATCGAGCGCATCCAGGCCGGCCTCACCGAGGAGGCCATGCGCGAGCTCAACCGTCGCGTCGAGCTCGACAAGCAGAAGCCCAAGGCCGTCGCCAAGGCGTACCTGTCCGAGTCGGGCTTCGTCGAGTAGGACGTCACCCGGTCCGCAGACGCCGCCTGATCCGAGACCGCCGCTGCGCGGGCGGTCTCGGACGGCGCGTCGAGCACGACCCACCGGCGGTCTGCGCCGCCGCCGGCGCGGCGTCAGATCGGAAACCCGGCGGCGCGCCGGGCGCTGGCGTGCGCGGCGTCCTCGAGGCGGTCGTCCAGCGGGGCGAGCTCGTCGCGCCCGAGCGCGGTCTGCACGAGCCAGTCCGCGAACCACGCGTTCTTCGGCAGCAGCGGACCGTGGAGGTAGGTCCCCACGATGCCGCCGTCGAGGACACCCTCGAAGCCCGAGGCGCCCGTGTTCCCGTGGCCCTTGATCACGCGGCCGAGGGGGCTGGCGTCCGGTCCGAGATGCGTGCGGCCACCGTGGTTCTCGAAGCCGGCGAGCACCCGCGGACCGTCGAGCCCGGGGAGCGTGACCTCCATCGCGACGTTGCCGACCAGGCGGGTCTCGGTCCCGCCCGGGGCCCGAACGGTGTGCGCGTCGACGAGGCCGATGCCTGCGATCCGCTCCTGACCGAGCTCATAGTGGTGGCCGAGCAGCTGATAGCCGCCGCAGACCGCGAGGATCGCCGCGCCGCGCGCGGCCGCTGCGTGCAGGGCCGCGCGCTTGTGGGTCACGAGGTCATCGGCGACGAGCCGCTGGTCGCGGTCCTGTCCGCCGCCCATGTAGAAGAGGTCATGCGCGTCGGGGTCGAGCGTGTCTCCGTGGCCGACCCTCGAGAGCTCGAAGCCGATACCCCGCCAGGCACAGCGGCGCTCGAGCAGCAGCAGGTTGCCGCGGTCGGCGTAGATCGACATGAGCTGGGGGTAGAGCGCGCAGACGCGCAACCGCTCAGCCACGGCAGACCACCACCGTTGAGCCGACGTACTCCGGCGTGGCCGCCACCCGGCGCTCACGCTCGCGGGTGAGGCCGGCCGCGGCGCACTCGGCGTAGAGCGTGTTCGCGGTCAGCGCGTCGAGCACGATGCGATCCCCGGTGACCGTCCGCTCACCGGTGGGCGAGACGATCTCGCGCACGCGCTCGATCATCACGCCCCCGGCGACGGGAAGCATCGCGACCGGTCGCGAGGAGTAGATCGTGCCGCCGAACTCGGTGATGTCGGGCAGCGCGGACCACCCGCCTTCGGGGGTCGGTGCCCCGGAGATCGAGTCGTGGCCGCCCAGGGCATCGACGATCGCCGCGGCGAAGAGGCCGCCCGGCCGCAGGTGCGCTCGCACGCGGGCGAGGAAGCGCCCGCGGCCTTCGGGGCCGCCGAGCAGCTGGATCGTCTGCATGGGAACGATGATCGCTGCGAAGCGGGCGCTCACCGCGAGCTCCCGCGCGTCGGCGAGGAGCGTCGCGACCGTGAGCCGTCCGGCCCTGGCGCGGCGCGCCAGCTCGGCCAGCAGCGACTCCTCGACGTCGAGTGCGGTGACTTCGGCGCCACGACGCGCGAGGTCCAGCGAGGTGCGGCCGGTACCCGCGCCGACGTCCAGGACCGGCCCTCCGGCTTGGGCTGCGAGCTCGCGCCAGAGCGGCAGGTCGACGTCGTAGCCACCGCACTCCAGGTCGTGCCAGCGGACGAGGTCGTCCATCAGGCCCCGCTCGGGGTCATGGCAGGCGAGCGTGTCATCGCTTCGTGCTCCGCACTCAGAACGAGCTTCCCGCGACCCCGCGCCGCACGAGCTCCTCGCGCAGGCCGAGCATCGCCGTGTAGGTCGGCAGCGCGAACAGGCGCCCGCCGGTGGGCGCGCCGCCGAGCGCCCGGTCCAGCGCCGCTCCGAGCTCGGGCTCGACCTCGATGGCGGCCTCGGGCACTCC
Organism: uncultured Solirubrobacteraceae bacterium; assembly: GCA_902806205.1. Lineage (GTDB taxonomy): Bacteria > Actinomycetota > Thermoleophilia > Solirubrobacterales > Solirubrobacteraceae > Paraconexibacter. Next base: position 19,456 of record CADCVR010000003.1, read on the forward strand.
GGCGTACTTCAGCCGCAGGGCCATCTCGGGCGCCCGGCTGCCTGAGCAGACCGCACGGCGGAGGCTCGGGGCGAGCGTCTCGAAGTCGGCGTCCCAGATCCACGAGACGTCGCGGCCGTCGGCGATCTGGTCGTTGAGGATCGCCAGCAGGTCGTGCCGGCCGGCTTCCAGGGCCAGCGTGCGCAGCACCTCGTTCGCCCCGGCGGGGTTCTTGACGAGCATGATCGAGACGTCGTGACCCTCCACCGCGACGGTCTCCGCCCGGCCGAACGCGGGGGAGACGGCCCCCAGCCCGGCGACCACGTCGGCCACCGGCGCGCCGAGGGCGAGCGCGAGCGCCGCGGCGCCCAGCGCGTTGTAGACGTTGTAGAGGCCGGGCAGCGGCACGGCGACCGTGACGTCGCCCGCCACGGTCCGCAGGGTGAAGCGGGCACCGCGCACGCCGTCGAGGGTGACGTCGTGGGCGGTGACCGTCGGCCGCGGCCGTCGCGTGTCGCAGTTCGGGCAGTGGTAGTGGCCGAGATGACCCAGGAAGACGGCGTCGTAGACGAGGGGCGCGCCGCAGCGCCGGCAGTGCGTCGAGTCCGAGGCGTGCTGGAGGCCCGGGGTGGCGAGCGTGACGTCTTCCACACCGAAGAAGGTGGCGTCGGCGGGCCGCTCGCGGCCCAGATCGGCGACGAGCGGGTCGTCCGCGTTGAGCACGAGCGCCCGCGCGTGGCCCGCGGCGACGACCTGTGCCCAGCGATCGGCGATCGCCTCGAGCTCGCCGTAGCGGTCGAGCTGGTCACGGAAGAGGTTCGCGAGCAGCAGGGCCGAAGGCTCGAGCTCCTGCACGATGGGTCCGAGCCAGAACTCGTCGACCTCGAAGAGGCCCGTGTCGCCCGCGTCGCGCAAGAGTGCGCCGGCTACGCCACCGGCCATGTTCGCCCCCGCGCGGTTGGAGACCAGGCGCGCCCCACCGCGCTCGAGGATCGCCGCGACCATCGCCGCCGTCGTCGTCTTCCCGTTGGTCGCGGAGATCACCGCGGAGCGCTCAAGCCCGCGGGAGAGCGTCCCGATCGCGTGCGGGTCCAGGCGCAACAGGACTTTGCCGGGCAGGCTCGTGCCGCCGCGGCCGCTGCGCCGCGACGCCGCTCCGGCCAGTCGCGCGGCCGCGCCCTTCCACCCGGTGCCCCTCATGCGGGCAGGAGCACGCGCACGGCGCCCGGCAGCACGCCGATGGTCGTGGGCAGCTCGCCGATCGGATCGCCGTCGGCGTAGACGACGAACGGGCGGTCGGCGCTCAAGTGCACCTCGCGGCTTCGCATGACGCTGAACGCGGGGTCGTCCACGTGGGTTCCCTTGAAGATCTTCGGCAGCGTGCGCAGGAAGTGACGTCGGCTCGTGCGCTCGCTCATGACGATCTCGAGCAGGCCGTCGTCGAGCCGCGCGGCGGGCGCCATGACCATGCCCCCACCGTAGGTGCTCGCGTTCGCCGCGGCGACCGACCAGCCCGTGAAGGTCCGGTGCTCGCCGTCGGCCTCGACGGCGAACGTCGCGTGGCGGTAGGAGACGAGGGCGCGCAGCGCTCCGAAGGCGTAGACGAGGCTGCCCAGACGCGCCGGTGCGGCGTTGGCGATGGCGTTGGCTTCGGAGTCGAAGCCGACGGAGGCGATGCCGATGAACGGTGAGCCGCCGACCACGCCGAGGTCGACCGGCGTCGCCACGCCGCGGGCGAGGATGGCACAGGCGGCGACGGCGTCGGAGGGGATGCCGGTCACCCGGACGAAGTCGTTCCCGCGCCCGCCGGGGAGCACGCCCATGAGCGGTGCCTCAGCGCCCCCGACGGCGCTCAGCGCGCCGGCGACGCTTCCCACGAGCCCGTCACCGCTGAGCGTGACGGGCACCTCGCCGTCCCGGTGGGCTTCCACCGCGAGCTCCCGGGCGTGCCGCACCGAGGTCGTGCGCTCCGTCCGGAACGCCAGGTCGTACCCGCGCAGCGCCGCCTCCACGTCGGGGAGGAGCGCCGCCGCGCGCCCGCCTCCCGCGCTGGGGTTGACGAGCAGGCGGAGGCGTCGCGGGGCGGACAAGCGCGCCATTCTGGCCCATGGGCGGGCCGGACGGCGCCACGGCGCACCTTGCGCTCCGGCGCCCGGCCGCGGGCCCCGAGCGTTCGCCCGCGGGATGCGCACGCACCCGACGGCCAGTCGGAACCCGCCCGAGCGCTTCCGAGCGACCGCTCAGGCCGCGCCGAGCACGAGCACGCCGAGGGAAGCGGCGACCGCGACGATCCGGGAGCCGTCCTGCGCGGCGGCAACCTCGGCGGCCGCAAGGGGCGTGACGCCCGTGAGCACCACCGCGGCGTCCAGGCCGGCCGCTCGGGCGCCGGCGACATCGGCGTCCAGGCGGTCGCCGACCATGAGCGCGCGCCCGCCGCCGAGGCGGTCGAGCGCGGTCAAGAAGAGCTGCGGCTCGGGCTTGCCGACGGAGATCGCCGTGGCACCCGTGGCCACCTCGACGGCGGCGAGCACCGCCCCCGTGCCGGGCCAGAGCCCGTCGGGGGCGGGAAACGTCGCGTCCCGACCGGCCGCGAGCAGCTCGGCGCCGTGAAGGACCGCCTGGGTGGCGGTGCGCAGCTCGCTGTAGTCGAAGGCCACGTGGGCGGCGACGACCACGACGTCGACGCGGGTGTCCAGGTCGGTGTGGTTGAGGATGCGGATGCCGGCGGCCTCGACGTGGCGGTGCAGCGCGGCGCCGCCGATGACGAACGCCGTGCGCCAGTGCTGCGTCTGCGCCAGAACGTGCTGGATCGCGCCGCCCACGGTGACGACCTCGTCCAGGGAGACGCGAACGCCGAGGCTCCAGAGCTGGCGGACGACCTCCTCGGGCGCCAGGGCCGGGTCGTTGGTGAGGAAGGCGACGCCCTTGCCGGCCGCCCGCAGCGCCGCGACGGCTTCGTCGGCGCGGGGAGTCGCCGTCTCTCCGACCCGGACGCAGCCGTCGAGGTCGAGCAGCACGTGGTCGTAGCGGCCGAGCGGGGCGGGGAGGTCGGGCACGGCCGCGCATTATCGTCTGCGGGCATGCTCCGCCGGCTCGCGCTCTCGCTGACCACCGTCGCCTTGGCCCTTTCGGCCTGCGGCGACGACGCGACGCAGGACGTCGAGGCACCTCCGGCCGGCGAGGCGGCCACGCCGTCGACTCCGGCCGCCACTCCCGGGGCCGGCGGCGACTGCGTCAAGAAGGAGGAGCCGGGCGGCGGTGGCAAGACGCTTGCCTGCCCGACCCCGACCCTCGTCGAGGGCAAGGAGAACGTCGTGACGTTCAAGACCTCCGAGGGCTCCTTCGAGATCACCCTGGACGCCGAACGCGCGCCCGCCACGGCCAACTCCGTGGCGTACCTGGCCGAGCAGGGCTTCTACGACGGCCTCGACTTCCACCGGGTGGTCCCCGACTTCGTCATCCAGGGTGGTGACCCGCGCGGCGACGGCACCGGGGGCCCGGGCTACTCCGTCACCGAGGCCCCGCCGAGTGATCTCACCTACACGCGCGGGGTCGTGGCGATGGCCAAGGGCGGTGCCGACGCCCCCGGCGCCTCGGGCTCGCAGTTCTTCGTGGTCTCTGCCGCCGACGTCGGCCTTCCGCCCGAATACGCGCTCGTCGGCCGGGTCACCAAGGGCCTGGCGACCGTCGACAAGATCACCGCGCTCGGCGAGGGCGACGGGCCGCCCCGCAAGGAGGTCAAGATCATCTCCGCGACGCTCAGCGCCCGCTGAGGCGAGATGACCGGCGTGAGCGCGGGACGGCACGACCTCGACGATCTGGTGGACGCCTGGAGCGAGTACGACTACTACTCGGCGCACCCCACGTCGCTGCATGACCTCGCCGTCCGCCGGGTCACGGCGATGGAAGCGGCGTTCGGGCTCGAGGAGCGCGCGGGGCGCTCGGAGTGGCGGGCGATGCTCGAGGCGACCATCCGGGCGGCCGCTCGGTTGACGACGCCGTTCGACGGGTGGTCGACCACGTCCCCCGAGCTCGTCGAGCTGACGCGCGTCTCGGTACCCGGAATCGACAGCGCGGCCGCTCGCTACGACGAGGAACTGCGGAGCTTCGCACGGCTGCTGGTGGTCGAGCTCTACGGCGTGGATCCTCGAGCCACGGTCGGCCCCGGTGAGCTCATCGCCGCAGGCTGGGATCCCGCCGAGGCCGATCCCTCGCTCAACTCGTACTGAGCGCTCCTGAGCATGACGTACGACGAAGATCTCGCACAGCGCATACGTGAGCTGGTCGCCGGCGATCCCGATGTGACCGAGAAGCGGATGTTCGGGGGGCTCGCCTTCCTCGTCCGGGGCAACATGTCGGTCGCCGCCAGCGGGCAGGGCGGCCTCATGGTGCGCGTCGATCCCGCGCAGACCGACGCGCTCCTCAGCGAGCAGCACGCTGGACCATTCGAGATGCGCGGCCGTGCGATGCAGGGCTGGTTGCGCGTCGATGCCGAAGGGCTGCGTACGCAGAGCGAGCTCGAGCCCTGGGTCAGGCGCGGCGTCGCGTACGCGCGCTCACTTCCGCAGAAGCCGTGAGAGTCTCGCCGCGCCCAGATCAGAAGAGCGTCGCAGCGGCCGTATCGCCTTCGGGCGGATCGAGGCAGTCCGGTGCGTCGTGGCGTACGTCGTTGACCGCGCGAGAGACCTCGCGCAGGGCCGTCTGCTCGCTCGGCAGTGACGCCAGGAGCTCGTGCAGCAGGGGCTCGGGAGTGGCCGGATCCAGCCAGGCCGCCTCGGCGGTGGGGTCGAGGATCACCGGCATGCGGTCGTGGAGCTCGCGGACGGCGTCGTTCGCGGCGGTGGTGACGATCGAGCAGGTGCGCCGGAGCTGGTCGCCGGGGCCGTGCCAGGTCGCCCACAGGCCGGCGAAGGCGAACGGCGCGCGGTCGGCGCGGGTGATGTGGAACGGGTGACGGGCCTTGGGGCCCCGGCGCTCCCACTCGTAGAAGCCGTCGGCGATGATCAGGCAGCGCCGCCGGGAGAACGCGTCGCGGAAGGCCGGCTTCTCCGCGACGGTCTCCGCGCGAGCGTTGATCAGCTTCGCCCCGAGGCCCGGATCCTTGGCCCAGTGCGGGACCAGGCCCCAGCGCAGGAGCTCGCCGCGGGGTGCGCCCTCGCGGCTGGTCGTCACGCAGGCGACCTCGTCGGTCGGGGCGACGTTGAAGCGCGGGCGCAGCTCGACGGACTCGCCGAGGCCGGGAAACCGGGTGCGCAGGCGCGTCGCGCTCCACTCACCCGGTTGCGGGCCGGCCAGTGTGTAGCGCCCGCACACGGCTACTTGGGGCGCGGGGGAGGGCCGCCGGGTTTCCGCGCCGCCAGTGCCTTGGCCTGGCGCCGGCGGCCGAAGAGGGCCAGGATCGCGAGCAGCGCGATGATCAGGACGAAGCCGAAGATGAGCGACGTGCCGGTGCCCGTGCCCCCGAAGGGGAGCGCGATGAGCTTCACGAGCCCGAAGCCGACGAGCAGGAGCACGACGACGATCGCGAGGATGATCGCGAAGGAGCGGACCTTCGCGGAGCGCGGGGCGCCCTGGGCGGGGGCCAGGAGGCCCATGAGGCGCAGCAGGAAGAGCTGACGGTTCGACGGCGCCTCCTGCCCGAGGCGCTCGACTGCCGCCTTGAGGTCGTCGGGCCGGCGCTCGGCGAGCGCGAGCGACGCGTCGGCCATGCGGCGCAGCTGCATGCGCTCCTGCGGGCGCGCGGCGGCGACGGCCCGCCGGAAGTACTCACGCGAGGCGGCGGCGTCGTAGCGCTCGGCCGCCCGGGCCCCGAGGATCGCGAGGGCGGCGGCCTTGAGCTTGGTCTCGCGCTGGAGCTCCTCGTCGGTGCGCGTCTCCAGCGCCTGCATCTGCGCGATGGGGCTCTTCTGCTCGATCCGGACCTGCCGCTGCTTGGCCATGTGCGGGGCAATCTAGCGCCCGCCGGGGCCCGGACAGCGCCTCGACGCGCCGTCGTCCGAGGGCGCGGAGTGGCATCCTGCCCGGGCCATGCGTTCCGCCCTGATCACCCTGCTCGTCGCCGCGCTGCTCGCCCCGGCGGTGGCGGCCGCACAGTTCCAGCCGTTGCCTCCGGCACCGCCGCCGGAGCCGCCACCCCTCCCCGCCGTTCCCGGCTCGGAGGAGTCCGGGATCTCGGGGCTCCAGGAGGCGTTGCTCATCCTGGCGGGCGTGGTGGTCGTCGTCGGGATCGGCGTCGCGATCACCCGCGACGCGCGCAGGAACGCACCGGCCGAGACGCGTCCGGGGGCCGGCGGCCCGTCCAGCTCGGGCGCCGGCAGCGTGGGGGAGCGCAAGAAGCCCGATCCACGGATCGCGCGCAAGCAGAAGGCCGCCGCCAAGCGCGCGCGCCAGGCGCGCAAGAAGAACCGGCCCGCGCGCAAGTAGGCCGCACACGCTGGTTCGACAGGAGCGGAGCGCCGCGGAATCCGTTCCGCGGCACCGTTCGCCAGCCACGGTCCGGCGCCCTCGCCGGACCGCTGTGACCTGAAAACAGCGTCTCGGTCACAGGATCGTGACTCCCGGGCGCGGGCGTCGGCGCAGTCTGTGACGCGCACGATGCCCGCCCTCCTGACGCCCGTCGCGGCGCCCCTCGCGGCGCCGGTCCATCTGCGGCGCCTGCGTGTGGAGCTCGCCGACGGCGCGCGCACGACCGTACACGTCGCACGCCATCCGCTCGTCACGACCGACGTGCGCGTCGTCCGCCTACGGCGCCCGCAGCCGCTCGCCGCCTGGTGCGCCCGCAACGACGTGCCCGAGGCGCTCGTCGGCGGCTTCTACGTGCGCCCGTACGGGACACCGCTCGGGGAGCTGCGCACCCACGGCGTCGAGCGCCGCCACATCCCCTTCGACGCGCCGTGGGACGGGGTGCGCGCCTGCGTCCACGTGGCGGGCGGCGAGGTGACGATCGCGCGCCGCGACGCGATCGCCGCCCGGCCCCGCGGCGACCTGTTGCAGGCAGGCCCCCTGCTCGTCTGCGAGGGACAGGCCGTCCGCGGTGACCCCGAGGGCTTTTCGGCCGGGGCACGGCAGTTCGACTCGGACATCACGCAGGGCCGCCATCCGCGGACCGCGCTCGGCATCTCCGTCGATCACCTGCTCGCGCTGGCCTGCGACGGGCGTGCCGCCGACGAAGCGGGACTGACCCTGGACGAGCTGGCCGAGGTGCTCGTGGCGCTCGGTTCGCGCCACGCGCTCAACCTCGACGGCGGCGGCTCCTCCTCGCTGGTCTGCGAAGGGAGGCTGCGCAACGTCTCCCGCGAGAAGCACGGCACCGAGCTCCCGGGTGGACGCGCGATCTCCACCGCGCTGCTGTTCGGTTCCCGGTAACGCCCCGGTAACATGCCTCTCGGCGCCAGCGGTGTCCGGCGACGGGGAGGGGGTGGCGGTGAAGGTTCTCAGCGGCGTGATGTTCTTCCCCCGGGGCGGTTCGGCGCACGTCGTTCGCGCCCTCGGCGGCGAGCTCGAGGCGCTCGGGCACGAGGTGACGCTCGTGACGGGCTCGTTGCGCGGCGGTCACGGCGACGCGCGCGCCTTCTACGACGAGCTCGACGTGCACGCCGTCGAGTTCGGCCGCGCCGCGCCGATGCACCCGTCCTACGAGGACCGGCCGGGCGCGGTCGACCCGTGCTTCGCGCTCGTGGGCCCCTCCGCCTACGAGGCGCACGTCCGCGTCTGGGCGGAGGCGCTGCAGGGAGCCGGCGCCGCCGACGCCGACGTGCTGCACCTGCACCACCTCACGCCGCTGCACGAGGCAGCGCGGCGCGTGGCGCCGGCCGTGCCGGTGGTCGGGCATCTGCACGGGACCGAGCTGCTGATGCTCGAGCAGATCGCGGGGGGCGCCCCTGACCACTGGGTCCATGCGGAGGCCTGGGCGGCGCGGATGCGCGGCTGGGCCCAGGGCTGCGCGCGGTTGCTGCTGCTCGCCGAGGGGCAGATGGAGCGGGCGGTGCGGCTGCTCGGGGTCGACCCGCACCGCTGCAGCGTGATCCCCAACGGCTTCGACCCCGAGACGTTCAGCCCGCGCCCGATCGATCGCGCGGCGTTCTGGCAGCGGCAGCTCGTGTCCGCGCCGCGGGGCTGGCGGCCCGGTGGCCGGGAGGGGAGCGTCGCCTACAGGGCTGAGGAGCTCGCGCCTCTGGCCGAGGGACCGGTACTCGTCTGCTGCGGGCGCTTCACGGCGGTCAAGCGCGTCGGGCTGCTGATCGAGGCGTGGGCGGACGCGCAGGAGCGCATGCGCCGGCGCGGCGCGCTCGTCCTGCTCGGCGGCCATCCGGGGGAGTGGGAGGGAGAGCATCCCTGCGACGCCGTCTCGCGGACGGGCGCCCGGGACGTCTTCCTCGCGGGGTGGCACGACCACGACGAGCTGCCGAACTTCCTCCGCGCCAGCGACGTGCTCGTGCTCGCCTCCGTGCGCGAGCAGTTCGGCCTCGTGCTCGTCGAGGCGATGGCCTGCGGACTTCCGTGCGTCGCGGTCGACGCGTTCGGGCCGGCGGGGATCATCGAGGACGGGCGAACAGGATGGCTCGTGCCCCCCGACGACCGCGCGGCGCTCGCGGACGCGCTCGTCGACGCCGGCGACGGTCGGGCCGAGCGGGAGCGGCGGGGTGCCGCGGCGCGGCGGGTCGCCGTCGAGCACTACGGGTGGCCGGCGATCGCCGAGCGCGTCGCCGGCGTGCTCGCGGACGGTGCCGCGCAGCCCCAACGACCGCTGCCGTCACTGGCGCTCGAGCCCACGGACCTCTGATCTCCGGGTCCTCTGGAGCGCGGGCCGGATGAGCGGACCGCTGGACAGCGTCGAGGGCGAGAGCCTCAGAGCCCCGGGGGATGGCGGACGGTGTAGCCCGCCGTGCTGCGCATGATCGACGTCCAGCGCGACCCCCGGGCGCTCAGGCGCGCCGAGGTGTCGTAGCGGCGGCCGCGGATGACCATGAAGGCGTGGCCCGGACTCGTGTAGACGGTGATGTACCGGCCCCGGCCGGGCGCGCCGTAGGAGGCCAGGGCCCGCGAGTCCAGCGGGCGGCGCAGGCGACCGGCGTGGTGCAGGACGTAGGAGATCGAGCCCGAGCAGTCGTAGGCCTTGTCGTTGAATGTCGCGTGGCCGCCACCGTAGAGGTACGGGGTGCGCGCGATGCGGTTCGCGGCGGCGATGGCACGCCCGACCGCGACGGGCACCCCCCGGCCACCACGGCCGCGGGCGGAGCGCCCACGCGTGCGCTTCAGCACGGGGTGGCGGCCGCGGACCCCGAGGGCCACCCAGGTGGCCGGGCCCACCACGCCGTCGGCGGTCATGTTGCGGCGGCGCTGGAAGCGCCTGACGGCGCGGGCCGTACCGGGGCCGAAGACGCCGTCGGCGTCGATGCCCAGCCGGCGCTGCAGGAGGCGGACGGAAGGCCCGCGGCTCATGACGCGGACGCCGCCACCGGAGCGCGCGGTCGCCCGGGGCGCGGGGGAGCGGCGGCGCGAGCGCTGTGCACCGCGGGCACGGCGGATCATGCGCCAGGTCCCGGCGCCGACGACGCCGTCGGCGGTCAGGTCGTGACGGCGCTGGAAGCGCTTCACCGCCCGGCGGGTGCCCGGGCCGAACACGCCGTCGGCGGGGCGCAGGTGCAGCGCGCGCTGGAGCTTGACGACGCGTTGACCGCGGTCGCCCTTCTCCAGCGGCTTGGCCTCGGCGGAGGCGACGGGTGACGCGGCGGCAACGAGGGCGGCGGCGAGGAGGCAGAGGAGGCGCTTGGTCATGGGTGAGGGCGCCTACGAGGTCAGCTGGAGGGTTGGCGAGGGGAGACCCCGCTCCACGACGCTTTGGTCGTGATTCACCCCGGCGACCGGCCTGGTCGCGATGGGTCCCCCGTCCGTCACCCCGGGGGACGACGGTTCGGCGCGGCCGCCAAGCTACCAACGACGATTCGCCGCGTGTGCAGGATCTCTTGCAGATGCAGGAGTTGAGCGACTCCGTGCGAGCCCGCGATCCTCAGTGCTCACGGCGGGCGCGCGAACATCTCAACAGGCTCCTAGGCTTCGGGGACGGATGCGACAGCAGCTTCGACCCCTCTTCGACCGGATCGTCGTCAAGGAGCTCGACCCGGCGCGGATGCGCCGGTCGGGCCTCGTGGTGCCACCCGGGACCAACGAGCCGCCGCCGCAGCACGGCATCGTGCTCGCCGTGGGGCCGGGCCTGGACTGGTGGGCGCAGGCGGGCGTCAGCATGCCCGTCCACCCGGGAGACCATGTCGTGTTCCCCGCCTCGGCGGGCGCCTGGGTCGAGATCGAGGAGGAGCGCCTGCTCGTCTGCCGCGTCGTCGAGATCCTCGGGGTGCTGCGCTACCTCGACTCCGACGTCGACGCCGACGCCGGCGACGACGAGAAGTAGCGGGCGGGGCCGCAAGCCGGCGCGGTACGGGTAGGGTCGCGCCATGCCCGAGGCGAGAAACGTGCTGGGCGGGCCGCTCGACCTCTGCGGCGTCGACCCCCTGACGGGCTGGACGCGCAGCGGCTGCTGCGAGACGGGGCCTGAGGACTTGGGCTCGCACACGGTCTGCGCCGTCGTGACGGACTCGTTCCTGCGCTACTCGGCGGCCTTCGGGAACGATCTCTCGACGCCCGGCCCCGGCTTCCCTGGGCTGCAGCCCGGTGATCGCTGGTGCCTGTGCGCGCCGCGCTGGCAACAGGCCTTCGAGGACGGCGTCGCTCCGCCCGTGGTGCTCGAGGCCTGCCACGAGCGTGCGCTGCAGGACGTCCGCCTGGAGGACCTGCGCGCGCATTCGGCCTGAGCGGGCCGGCTGGGAGGCCAGGCTCTCAGGGCGTGACCCGCTTGGCGGTCTGGGCGCCGGCGATCCGTCCGCGCAGCGAGCCGGTGTACTGGATCGACAGCTGGCCGCCCGCCTTCGCCGCGGCGGCGGGAAGCGCCTCGGCCAGTCGCCAGCGGCCGTCGACGATCCGCGCGCTGTAGGTCAGGAACGTCACGTCGCCGCCACCGGCGTCGTAGCCCAAGCGCACCCGCACCACGCCGGGCGCTGCACGCGCGATCGTTCCCGAGACCTGGAGCTGGCCCGCGACGATCCGCGCCGTCTTCCTGACCAGGCCCGCTGGACGAGTCGCTGCCCGCAGGCGCACCGCGTCTCGCCGCACCCGGGTGCTGCCGGCGTACGAGACGCTGAGGATCCCCGTTCCGAGCTCCGACTGCTCTGGTGATACCGGTCGGCTGACGCGCACCGTCCCGCGAGAGATCGGCTGGGAGAACGAGAGCGTCCGGCCGGCCGCCCGGAAGCGGAAGCGCAGGCTGCCCGTCGCCAGTGCCGTCGTCCGCACCAGCACCAGCAACCGTCCGTCGCTCACGCGCGCCCGCTCCACGCGCAGCTTCGCCGGCGCCGCCGGCACCGACGTCACCGGCGGCTTGGTCGGACCGGGACCCGGCGGCAGGATGCGCACCGGAGGGGCGGTGGACGGCGGCCTCCCCGTGTCCGGCGGTGTCGGCACTCCCGGGGGCGTCGCCGCCGGAACCTGGGAGAGGAAGGCGTACGCCGTACCCACGTCGGTGGCACCGCCCACGTCCTGCGACCGTGCCGAGATGAAGAAGTCGGGGCTCTTGTCGCCGTTGACGTCACCGGGAGAGGCGAGCCCGGTGCCGAACAGCGCCCCGCCCTGCCGCGACGGATCCTCGAACGTCGTCAGCACCGTCGCGAGGCCCAGTCCGCCGAAGACCGTTGCGCGCCCGACGCTGGGCAGGCCTCCGCCGCCGCGGCTGCTGACGATGGAGTCGGGCCGCCCGTCGGCGTCGAGGTCGCCGGCACTCGCGTTGGAGGCCGCGAAGCCGCGGCCGCGCTCGGGGTCCGGATCGCGCAGCGCGCGGATGAGCCGGCCGGTGGCGCCGCTGAAGAGGAAGGCCTTGCCCGCGTTGTCGAGCGCCGGACCCGCCGCCGGCTGCTCGTTCGCGAGGAAGGAATCGACGAAGACGTCGGGCCGGCCGTCGCCGTCGATGTCGTTCAGCGAGATCCCGTCGGCGTCGGCCTGGCCGAAGCGGTCGTTGGCCTCCGGTTCGGGGTTCGTGAGCGTGTACAGCACGGCGCCGGTCCTGCCGTTGATCACGTAGGAGCGCCCGACGTCCACGACGGCGCCCTCGTCGAACCGCGGAGCACCGATCTGGAAGTCGCCGACGCCGTCCCCGTTGACGTCGCCGAGCTCGGCAGCACCGAAGCCGAACGAGCTGGCCTGCGTGCCGTCGGGGTTGGCCACCTTGTAGAGGAAGGCCCCCGTCTTGCCATTGAAGGCGTACGCCGCGCCGGCGCCACCGGAGGCTCCCGAGGCGGTGGCGACGAAGTCCCCCGCGCCGTCACCGGTGAGATCGCCCGGAGCGACGAGGTTCCCGCCGAAGTCTCCGCCGAAGGCGCCCGTGGCCGCGAGCGCCTCGGGCGCGTTGACCGTGCGCAGGCGCGTCGCGGTCCGCCCGCTGTAGACGTACACCTGGCCCACCGTCGCTCCCCCCACCACCTGACCGGGAGCCGAGGTGACGAAATCGGCGGCTCCGTCGCCGTCGACGTCACCGAGGTTCGCGTCCCAGAAGCCGAACCTCGCGTTGACCTGGGGCAACGGGGGCTCCAGGGTGCGCAGCAGGGCTCGCGTCCTGCCGCTGAAGACGTAGAGCCGGCCCGAGTTGGCGAGCACCCCGCCGTTGCCGTCGTCGCCGTCGTGGTTGCTGGAGGAGATGAGCACGTCGCGGATGCCGTCGTCGTCGACGTCCCCGAGCGCGCGCAGGCGCTCGCCGAAGGCGGCGCCGGCCTGAGGCTCCGGCGCGGGCACTTCGAAGGACTTGTAGGCCGGGACCGCGGCCTGCGCGTGGGCGGCCGCCGGCCAGGCACTCAGCGCCGCGGCGGCGCCGAACACGGCGAGGAGCGCGGTGGTGTCTGATACCAGCGCGCAGAGGTTGCACCGGACTGACTCATACTTTCCTCTCACCGACGACCGAGCACCGCATGCGAGTCGCATGCACCAGATCAATACACCAGTTCGATCCGTGGGTGCAATAGGTGTAAAGCGCAGTGACCGCGCCCGGATTCCGCATGGCCTGCGATTCCCACTTGACGGAGCGGGTAAGACCGGCGAATGACTCCGTCGCGCCTCTCCGCGCTCGACGCGGCGTTCCTCTCCCTGGAGCGCAATCACGCCCCGATGCACGTCGGCTGGGCAGCGCTCTTCTCCCCGCGTGCCGACGCTTCGCGCCCGTCCTTCGAGGAGGTCCGAGCGCACATCGAGAGCCGGCTGCACCTCGCGCCGCGCTATCGCCAGCGGCTCGCCGGGGTGCCCTTCGGGCTCGGCGACCCCGTCTGGGTCGACGAGACCGAGTTCGACATCAGCCACCACGTGCGGCGATCGGAGCACGGGAACTTCGGACGGCTCGTCGACGACGTGCTGTCGACGCCCCTCGAGCACGGGCGCCCGCTGTGGGAGCTGTGGATCGCCGAGGAGACCGACGACGGATCCATCGGCGTGGTCGGCAAGGCGCACCACTGCCTCGTCGACGGGCTCGCCGCCGTCGAGCTGATGGCGCTCCTGCTCGACGCGTCGCCCGAGCCGGAGCCCGTCGCCGACCCGGGCTGGAAGCCCCGCACGCGGCCGAGCGCGGTGCAGCTCGTGGGCGAGGCGGTGAAGGACGACGTCGGCCAGGCGCTCAGCCTGGCGGCGCTGCCGCTGCGCTGGGCGCGCGAGCCGCGGGAGCTCCGCGGGGTGGCAGACCAGGCCTGGCGGGCGGCGCGCCACCTCGCTCGTACCGTCACTTCGCCCGCGCCGCCGAGCCGCCTCAACGGCGCGATGCCGGCGACGCGTCACCTCGCCTGGCACTCGCGCCCGATGGAGGACCTCAAGACGATCAAGCGCCGCTTCGACACGACGGTCAACGACATCCTGCTGACGGCCAGCGCCGGTGCGCTGCGGGGCTTGGCGGTCGAGCGCGACGAGCCGCCGCGCGACGTCAAGGCGATGGTCCCGGTCAGCGTGGAGGCGCCCGACGAGAAGTGGGGCAACCGGATCGCCTTCTTGTTCGTCGAGTTGCCGTGCGGCGAGGAGGATCCGGTCTGGCGCCTTCGCGACGTCCACGTCAAGATGCGCGACCGCAAGCGGGACGGCGAGCCGGAGGGCGCCGACGCCGTGCTGAACGCCGTCGCCTACGCGCCCCCCGCGATGCGGCGCCTGGCGTCGAGGATCATCGCCAGCCCCCTGCTGTCCAACCTGACGATCTCGAACATCCCGGGGCCGCAGATGCCCGTGTACCTCATGGGCTGCGAGGTCAAGCACGCATACCCCGTGGTGCCGCTGACCGATGGTCACGGGATGTCGATCGGCATGACCACGATCCACGGGCGCGCGTGCTTCGGCGTGTACGCGCAGGCGGAGTTCGCGTCGGACGCCGACCGGATCGCGCGCGGAATCGGAGACGAGATCGAGGCGCTGCTGGAGCGGGCCGCCGCGTGAACTCAGACGCACGCCAGAGGCGGCAGCCCGGTGCCTCCGGGTCCTGAGGAACGCCTTATGGTTGCGTCATGCTCGTCGCCGACCTGACCAGCGGCACCGGTCGTGCTCGCCGCCGCATCACCCTGGCGGCCCGCGCGTTTCTCGTCGCGTGCGTCTGGATCAGCGTGAATGGCGCTACCGCGGCGGCCGATCAGGCCACCGATCCGCCATCGCCGGCGGCGGGTCTGCTGGACGCGGGATGGTTTCACACCTGCGCGGTGCTCAGCGCCGGCAGTGTCCGTTGCTGGGGTTCGGGGGCCGAGGGCCAGTTGGGCTACGGCAGCACGGACAGTGTCGGCGACAACGAGATCCCGGGCTCGGCCGGGCCGGTGAACCTCGGCGTCGGGCGCACCGCCCAGGCGCTCGCCGCCGGCGACTTCCACAGCTGTGCGCTGCTCGACGACGCCAGCGTGCGCTGCTGGGGCTTCGGCGGCGACGGCCGGCTCGGCTACGCCAGCACCGCCAACGTCCGCGATCCTGGCGCCGCGGGACCCGTCGACCTGGGGGGGCCGGCGAAGGCGATCACCGCCGACGCCGCCCACACCTGCGCGCTCCTGCTCGACGGCAGCGTGCGCTGCTGGGGCTACGGCGGGGAAGGGTTTCCCAGGGACGGGCGACTGGGCTACGGCAACACCAAGAACGTCGGCGACAACGAGACCCCCGGCTCGGCCGGGCCGGTGAAGCTCGGCGAGGGGCGTACTGCCACCGCGATCAGCGCGGGCCGGGAGCACAGCTGCGCGCTGCTCGACGACGGCACGGTCAAGTGCTGGGGTCGCAACTTCGACGGCCAGCTGGGCTACGGCAGCGTGACGAGCCTCGGTGACGATCCGGCCACGACGCCGGACATGCTCGGTCGGGTGGACCTTGGTCCGGGGCGCACGGCCACGGCCATCAGCGCCGGGGGCACGCATACCTGCGCCCTGCTCGACGAGGGCAACGTACGCTGCTGGGGGGCCGCCGGCTTCGGCCAGCTCGGCTACGCCAACACCGACCGGATCGGTGACGACGAGACTCCCGCCAGGGCCGGTCCGGTGGACGTCGGCGCCGGGCGATTCGTCACGGCGATCAGCGCCGGTGACATGCACACCTGCGCGCGACTGGACGACGGCACCGTGCGCTGCTGGGGCGCAGGCAGCGTCGGTCGGCTGGGATATCCGGCTGCGAACCGAGGAGATGAGCATGACAACGTCGGCGACGACGAGACTCCCGCTGCCGTCGGCCCCGTGGATGTCGGCTCGGGGCGCACCGCCACGGCGATCAGCGCCGGCAGGAACCACACCTGCGTGCGGCTCGACGACGCCGGCGTGCGCTGCTGGGGCAGAGGCGCGTTCGGCCGGCTCGGCTACTGCAGCGAGAACACCGTCGGCGACGACGAGTCCCCTGCCGCGGCGGGCCCCGTCGATCTCGGAGAGCCCGGCGCGCGCGTGGCCGGCTGCCCTCGCCCGGCCGACGCCACCGGCACCCCGGGTGCCGGCAACGCCCAAAGCGCTACACCCGCCAAGCCAGCCACGCCGGCCGCGTCAGACGGTTCCCCGGCCGTCGTTGCCGGAGCGACCCCGCTTGCGGCGTCAGAAGCGGCCCGGGCACGCGACTTCCGCCGCTGCGTCGCTGCGGTGGCGAGCCACTCCGAGGGCGAGAGGCGCCTCGCACGCCGCGGTTCGGCGCGTGAACGCGCGCGGGCCAAGGCTCATCGAAGCCGTCATGCAGCCGCCGGGCGCCGACGCTGTCTCCGCCTGTTCGCACGCACCCCCGGACGCGTCACCGGACTGCGCGCGCGCGCAGTCGCTCCCACCAGGATCCGACTCGACTTCAAGACGCCGGGGACCAGCGGACCTCAGCCGCCTCCCGTGCGCAGCTACCTGATCAAGCAGTCCCTCCGTCCCATCCGCGACTCCAAGGACTTCGCGCGCGCGCAGACGCTCTGCAAGGGAAGCTGTCGGTTCAGCGTCCCGGAGGTCGGTGATCGCGTGTCGCTCACCGTCAGCGACCTGCGGCCCCGCACCACCTACTTCTACGCCGTCGCCGCCCGCGACCACATCTCGGGTCACCGCGGCCCGCGCTCACGGTGGGTCAAGGTCACGACCGGCTGACAGACCCAGGCGATCGAACGTCGTCCGCGCCTGCGGCTCGAGGCACGCGAAGTGAGGGGTCTCGCCCTCGCCGGCCACGAAGCGTGGGATGATTCCGGGCATGGATACTGTCGGTCACGTCCCGCGGACCGGGCTTCCCGTCGCCTGCACCCTCGGTCCGGACGACGGGTCGGCGCGCCTGAGGCGGTGGCAGGCACTGGCCGAGAAGGGCGGTCCGAGCGCTCGGCGCAGCGGTCATCGGCTCGAGGTCTCCTACCAGGCAGAGCCAGGCGTTCGCGACGAGCTCGAAGCGCTCGCCGCCGCCGAGCGGGAGTGCTGCTCGTTCGTCGCGTGGGAGGTCAGCCAGGACGGAGATCTCCCCGTCCTCCGCGTCACGGCTGACCCGAGCGACCCTGACGCAGTCGCTCCCATCGCTGCTCTCTTCCAGAACTGGATGATCGGGACTCCCGTCGCCCCAGCCAGTTGAAATCGCCGGCGGCATGATCCAGTGCGCGCTGAACGGCGCCTACAGCCGGGACGATCACCCAGCCGTCCCCGTGACGCTCGAGCAGCTTGTCGCCGACGCAGTCGACTGCCGCGCGGCGGGAGCTCGGTCGGTGCACCTGCATCCGCGTCGGCCGGTCGATGGGCTCGAGTCGCTTGCCGCCGAAGTTCACGACCCGGTCGTGTCGGCGATCCGCGCCGCCGTCCCGGACCTGGAGATCTCCTGCTCGACCCAGGAGGACATCGACCTCGGCGGCGCGCCTGACCGGATCGCGGCTGTCCGGGCCTGGACCCAGCCGCCCGACGTCGTATCGCTGAACCTCGCGGAGCCCGGCGCGGTCGAGCTCGGTGCCGCCCTCCTCGAGCACGGCATCGGGATCGAGGCCGGCGTCTTCAGCCTCGCCGACGCCGACGCGCTGCTGGCCGCCCCCTGGGCCTCCGCGGTCCACCGTGTTCTCGTCGAGACGATCTTCGAGCACGACCCCGCCTCGGCGGTCACTCTGGCGCGGGCAATCGACGCGCGCGTCGCCGTCCTCGGGCGTCCTCGGCTCTGGCACGGCGACGCCGGTGCCACCTGGGCGGTCGTCGAAGCCGGGCTGGGCGCGGGCCTCGACGTGCGCGTCGGACTCGAGGACTCGCTCGTCGGCCGCGACGGCGGGCCGGCGCCGGCCAACGCCGCCCAAGTGGCCGAGACGGGTGTCCGGACAACCTGACGCCCGGGTTTCCGAGATCCCTCGAAGCGAGGGTCCGCTTTGCTGGCGATCCCCGTCGTGCCCCGTTAGCTTGTCCCGGCACGATGGACGGCGACGACTGGGAGACCTCGCAGGACATGTCGCTCGACCCCTCGGCGCCCATCCGGCTTGCGCTGCAGAGCGGCCGGCTCGACGATCACCGGCGCGACATCACGCAGGTCGACGAGATCTGGGAGCGCGCGTATCGCCGGTACCGCGATCGCGACCGCATCGACGACCACGAGGCCCACGACGGTGACGCACGCACCCTGTGCGAACTCTGGCCGGCGGGGGAGCGCCGGACGGCACACGCCGAGGCCCTGGCCGTGACCGTGGCGCTGGCGGCGCCCTTCGCTTCCCGGGACAGGATCCTCGGCGCGTTGGCCCCACCGACCGTGCCGGCGGGCACACTCGAACGAGAGCTCGCACACGCGCCGCCGGTGCTCAGCGGCCCGGATGCTTCGCCGCGACCGCGATTTCCGTACGTCTATGACCCGGATACGGAAGCGCGTGCGCCGATCGTCGCCATCGTCGACGGCCCCCGCAGCCCGAAGGTCGGCGAGTTCTTGGACACCGTCAAAGAGCAGGACCAGAGCCTCGCCGACGCGATCGTGCTCGGCGCGGAGCTCGAAATGCTCGAGCTGCTGGACCGCCTCTGCCTCGATGCCCAACGGGCGGCCCGCGTGGAGCTCGCCGAGCACTTCGAGCAGGACAGGAGGCGATGGAGAGAACGCGCGGACAGCGTGCGGAGCCGTCAGCGACTCGAGGGCTCGCACTACGGCTGGCACAGCGACAACCTCCCGCCGGGGTGTCTGGAGGCCGCCGAAGCGGAGGTTCCGAGCGACGTTCGGGCCCTCTTGGATCGCCTTCCGCCGACGACGGGCTGAGGGGGTTCACGTACGCCTGTGGCACCCGGAACGCCGGGCGGCGCTGCGTCGCCCACGCGACGCTGCGCCACGGACGCAAGGCCCTGGCTCGTCGTAGCGTCGTCACCGGCGGCCAGGCGGCGGTCAAGCTGCGGCCGGGGACGTTCTCGCGCCGGGCCACGGCCGTCCGCGTCGCTGTCCGCTTCGACGACCACGCGGCGACTGCCAGCGGCTCGGTCAAGCTGCGCTGACAATCGCCGTCTCTTGATCAGCGGGTGCGTTGCTTGATGGTTTTGGAGCGTGGTCCGGTGCGTCGGGAGACGTTGTCGCGTGCGGTGATGGCGTAGTAGTAGGTGGTGCGGGGGCGCAGGTCGGTGACGTTGAGGGTGGCTTTT
>CADCVR010000004.1 GCA_902806205.1 uncultured Solirubrobacteraceae bacterium
GTCCGCGAGGACGCCGACCGGCTCGCGGCGCTCAACGCGCAGGAGAGCGGGAAGCTCGTCGGCGACGCGCGAGGCGGCGCGGAGGCCGGAGCGAGCGCCATCGAGCAGTACGCCGAGCTCGGGCCGCTGCACCGCGGGCGCACCCTCCAGGGCGCATCGCTCGCGCACGACGCGATGCGCTTCGAGCCGCGCGGCGTCGCGGCGGTCATCGTCCCGTGGAACGATCCCGTGGCGATCGCCGCGCAGGGCCTCGCCGCGGCGCTGGTGACCGGCAACGCCGCGGTCTTCAAGCCCTCAGAGCGCGCGCCCTTCTGCGGCGCGGCGCTGTTCGAGCTCTTCGCGGCCGAGCTGCCCGCGGGCGTCGTCACGCTCGTGCAGGGCGACGCGCGCGCCGGTCGCCCGCTGGCCGCCCATCCCGGGGTGGACGTCGTGCTGCACACGGGCTCGCTCGCCGCGGGGCGCGACATCGCGCTCGCCTGCGCGGCGCGGGGCGCCAAGGCGATCCTCGAGCTCGGCGGCAACGACGCCGTCATCGTCGACGCCGACGTCGACCCGGTCTGGGCCGCCGGGCAGGTGGCCTCGGGCGCGTGGGCGAACGCGGGGCAGATCTGCGTCGCGACGGAGCGCGTCTACGTGCACGAGGCCGTCGCCGCCGCGTTCCTCGCGGCCCTCGTGGACCTCGGGCGAGGCCTCCGGGTCGGACCGGCGACGGACCCTGAGACCGAGCTCGGCCCGCTGGTCGACGCGCGGGCGACCCAGGCCGTCGACGCGCAGGTCGCCGCGGCGCTCCAGGGCGGGGCACGGGCCCTGTGCGGCGGCGCGCCGCTCGACGGCCCGGGAACCTTCTACCCCGCCACGGTGCTCGTCGACGTCGGCGACGACATGGAGGTCATGCGTCGCGAGACCTTCGGCCCGGTCGCCCCCGTCCGGGTCGTGAGCTCCTTCGACGAGGCGCTCGCCCTGGCCAACGACACGGAGTACGGCTTGGCTGCGACGGCGTTGACCTGCTCGCAGGAGCATGCGGCGCGGGCCGTCACCGAGCTCAGGGCCGGCACCGTGCGCGTCAATGCCGTCTGGGGCGGGGCGCCGGGCGGCGCGGCGCACCCGCGCGGCGCCAGCGGCCAGGGCCTGGGCTACGGCCCCGAACTGCTCGACGAGCTCACGGTGGTGAAGGTCGTCCACCTCGAGCCCGGCACGCCAGGCGCCAGCGTGTAGGCGCCGGCCGCCCGAACGAGCCCGACCGTCACCGGGACGGCGGCTACCACGCTCCGCCGTCCCCGCCCCACCAGCCCGTCGCCATCTTCCCGTCGCCGGTGTGACGCGGGCCGATGGCCAGGTACTCCAAGCCGTCGGGCCCCGCTTGGAAGGCGCGCGTGAGGGTCGGGGCGACGCGGACCGCGTCTCGCGGCGCGAGTGCGACCTCGTCGTCCTCGACACGCAGCGTGCCCGTCCCGGACAGGACGACATAGGTCTCCTCGGCGTTGGCGTGGACGTGGCCGAAGGCCTGCCTCTGATCCGGCAGGATGTGCTGCAGCGTGATTCCCGTCCGCTCCAGGCCGAGCGGCTCGACCGCCGAGCGCATCTCCTGGATGCGGCCGAGACCGTAGCCGGCCGCCTGGTCCTCGACCGCGTCGAGCGCGACGCGCTGCCAACCTTCTCGGGGAGGCGCCTCGACCCCGACCCCGCCCACCGGCTCGAGGTCGATCCGCGAGAATTCCGCCACGAGCTCCATGACCTCCGCCTTGAGGTCGCGGCCGCCGTCGGATGCCTCGTGGGCGGCCAGTGCCGCGTCCATGGCGTCCTGGCCGCCCCACAGCTCGGTGACCCACACCGTGTCGGGCTCGTCCGGTACGCGGTTGACGACGTAGAGCTCACAGCCGGCGACGTTGCGCAGGGTGCCGGCGACTTCGAGCATCGCCTCCACGAGTTGCTCGCCCCGTCCGGGCTTCGCGGTGGCCTTGGCGTAGCGGGCGACGCGGCTCATGGGCGGGAAGGTACGTGAGCGCTCCGGCGGAGTCCACGCCGCACCCGACGGACTCGCTTGGAGGCTCGGCGGGCCGGACCCGCCCCTGGCGGCGGGCCGGGCGTTCGCCGGTCACAATGGGAGCATGGCGTCGAAAGCCACCGGGGAGGCCGTCGCGCAGGCGACACCGCTGGCCACGGCGCGCGCGGCCGCGGGCAAGGGCTCGGGTTCGGCCGATCCGCTCGTCGGCGACCTGCGCCGAGCCGGACTCCTCCCGCTGCTCGTACTCCACTTCCTCCGCGACGAGCCGAGCTACGGCAACGCGCTGATGGACCGCGTGGAGCGTGCGACCAACGGGCTGATCGCCGTCAACCCCAACACGATGTACCCCCTGCTGCGCCGCTTGGAGGCCGACGGCTTCGTCGCGGGAGAGTGGGAGCACCCTGCGCGCCGCTCGCGCCGGTTCTACCGCGTGACCGCCGAGGGGGCCGTCGAGCGCGAGCGCCTCGCGGTCGAGCTCGCGCCCCGCCTGGACGCCGTCGCCGCGGGCGTCGCGGCGATCCGCGCCGAGCTCGAGGCTTGACCAGGCAGTTCGACGTCCTACCGTGGAGGCATGATCAGCCGTGTCTGACCGTGGCTTCGCGCGCGCCTACTTCGCCGGGCTCACCACCATCGACCCTTCCGCGGAGAGCTGACATCGCTCGCATCACCCGCACCACCGAGCTGCCCGGCCCGATCAGCGCCGCGGAAGAGCTCTGGTACGACCTGCACCGCCGCGCGAGCTTCGTGGAGGGCTTCGGGCACCTCGTCAAGGTCGACGGCGACTGGCCGCGGGCTGGCTCCCGCGTGCTGTGGGACGCGCCGCCGAGGGGGCGCGGCCGTGTCGTGGAGACCGTTGACGCGTTCGAGGCCCGCACCGGGCAGACCGTCCACGTCGAGGACGAGCACCTGCGGGGCAGCCAGACGGTCACCTTCTCGCCGGGCACCGGCGGCGGGGTCAAGGTCACCGTCGCCCTGGACGTGAAGCGCAAGGAGGGCAACCCCGTCAGCGACTGGCTGTTCGTCCGCCGGAGGGTCGGCGAGGCGCTGCGGCGCACCCTCGTGAAGTACCGCATCGAGCGCCTCGCCGATCTCGACGACGAGCGGACGTTCGGCAACGGGGCTCCATAAGCTGCCGCGCATGTTCGTCTTCCAAGCCGCCGTGGTCGGCGCCGGCACCATGGGCGGCCAGATCGCTCAGACCATCGCCGCCGCCGGGATTCCCGTCGTCCTCAAGGACATCAGCCAGGAGCTCGTCGACCACGGCCTGCAGGAGGCGCGTGACGTCACCGCGGGCGCCATGGCCAAGCTCGTGGAGAAGGGCAAGATCACCCAGGAGCGTGGCGCCGCGCAGGTCGACGAGGTCGTCGGGCGCATCACCGGCACGCTCGACTACCGCCTGTTCGGTCAGGTCGACCTGGTGGTCGAGGCCGTCCCGGAGCGGATGGAGCTCAAGCAGGCCGTCTTCGCTGAGCTCGATGCGGCGACCCCCGGCCACGCGATCCTCGCCTCGAACACGTCGGCGCTCTCGATCTCGGAGATCGCCGACGCGACCCTGCGGCCCGAGAAGGTCGTCGGCTTCCACTACTTCTATCCCGCGTCGCTGATGCCGCTGGTCGAGATCGTGCAGGGCGAGGAGACCTCGGAGGAGACCACGCAGGCCGCGCTGAACTTCGCCCAGGCGATCAAGAAGAACCCGATCGTCTGCGCCGAGGTCCCGGGCTTCGTGGTCAACCGGATCCTGAACTCCGCCATCGCGGAGGTCTGGCGCGAGCAGGAGGCCAAGGGCCTGTCGATCAAGACGATCGACGAGGGCGTCGGCGCGGCGAGCGTCGTCCCCATGGGGCCGTACGGTCTCGTCGACCTGCTCGGCCTGGACACCGTGCTCCACGTCGCCGAGCACCTCCACGCCTCCTACGACCTCGAAGGGGATGTCGGCCGCTTCTACGTGCCAGATGGCATGGCCCGCCTGGTCAGCGAGGGCAAGCTCGGAGCCAAGACGGGTGGCGACGGCTTCTACGACGCGCAGGGCGATCCGAACCTCGACGGGGAGGCAGAGCCCGACGTCGCCGAGCTCGTCGAGATGCTCGTCCTCAAGATGTTCGTCGAGGCGGCGCTCGTGCTCGACGAGGGAGTCGCCACCCACCGCGACATCGACGTCGGGATGATGGCCGGTGCCGGCCTGGACCCCCGCCGGGGCCTGTTCCCGCCGTTCATGAAGGCCGACATGGCGGGCCTCGACGCGGTGCTCGCGCGCCTCGAGGCCGCCGAGGAGCAGCACGGAGAGCGCTTTGCCCCGCCGACGATCCTTCGCCGCCTGGTCGCCCAAGGCCGCCTTGGGCAGCGCACCGGCCAGGGCTTCTACGCGTGGCCGCGGTTCGACGAGGATCCCGTCGGCGAGGTCGTCAAGCTCGAGACGCGCGCCGATCCGGACTCCGGGGAAGCCTCCGTCGCCATCGCCTGGCTGGCCAACGGTCAGATGAACTCGATCGCCCCGACGGTCATCGAGGACCTGGGAAAGGTCTACGCGGTGGCGCAGGCCAAGGGCGTCAAGGCGCTCGTGATCGCCTCGAGCAACCCGCTTCTGTATTCCGCCGGAGCCGACATCAAGGCATTCACCCAGATGGACGAGGCGGGCGGCCGTGCGCTGCTCGACCAGGCGCACGGACTGCTGCGCTCCTTCGAGCAGGGCCCGATCGCGACGATCGCCGCCGTCAACGGCCTGGCGTTCGGCGGCGGCTGCGAGCTCGCGATGGCCTGCGACGTCCGCATCGCGGCGCAGTCGGCGCTCTTCGGGCAGCCGGAGATCAAGCTCGGGATCATCCCGGGCTTCGGGGGCACCCAGCGCCTGCCGCGCCTGGTCGGGACGAACAAGGCCCTCGAGATGAACCTCACGGGCGACGCGATCTCGGCCACGGAGGCCTTCGAGTTCGGCCTGGTCAACCGCGTCGTCGTCGACCACGAGCTGCTGGACACCGCGCTGGCCTGGGCACGCAAGCTCGCCGAGCAGGCACCGCTCGCCCTCGAGCAGATCAAGCGCGTCTCGGGCGCGGGGGATCTCGACGACGGCATCGCCGCCGAGAAGGCCGGCTTCGCGGCCGTCTTCGCCAGCGAGGACGGCCGGGAGGGCGTCGCGGCCTTCCTCGCCAGACGCAAGCCCGGGTGGCAGGGCCGGTGAGCGGCCCGTCGTGACCCGCGCGGCCGCAGAGCTCGCGCAGCGCCTGCGGGCCGCGGGCTCCGTCGTCGCCCTGACGGGCGCCGGAGTCTCGGTGGCGTCCGGGATTCCGGACTTCCGGACGCCGGGCACGGGTCTGTGGGCGAACGTCGACCCGATGGAGGTGGCCCACATCGACGCGTGGCGCGCGAACCCAGCCCGCTTCTGGGAGTTCTACGGCGAGCGTTTCGTCGGCCTGCGCGACAAGGAGCCCAACGGCGCCCACGTCGCCCTGGTCGAGCTCGAGCAGCGCGGCCTGCTCACGGCGGTCATCACGCAGAACATCGACATGCTCCATCGCAAGGCCGGAACCCGGCAGCTCGTCGAGGTGCATGGGTCCATCGAGCACTCCGTCTGCCTCCTCGATCAGGAGCGCTACGACCTCGACGACGTGCTCGAGCGCCTTCACGCGGCCGAGGACGGCGTCCCGCGGTGCGACGCGGGCCACGCGCTCAAGCCCGACGTCGTGCTCTTCGGTGAGATGCTCCCCGAGACGGCGCTGCAGCGTGCCTTCGACCTCGCGAGCGGGGCGGACGTCCTGCTCTGCGCCGGCTCCTCGCTCGAGGTCTACCCGGTGGCCCAGTTGCCCGGCGTCACGCAGGCGGGCGGCGGGGTGGTGGCGCTCGTGACCGCCGGGCCGACGCCGTGGGACCGCCAGGCGGTGGCAAAGCTCTCCGGCGACGTCGTGGAGGAGCTCGAAGGGCTGCTCGAGGCGCTCGACGGCCTCTGAGAGAGCCTGTGAGAAGCCAGGGACGCACGGGGGGCGGCCGAACAACGGCCGCCCCCACATCAACAGCCTCCTAGCCGGTGATGATGACCTGGAACCGCTTGCGGTTGTTCGGCATCGTGACCTGCCCGTCGCTCAGGCGCGGGCTGACGACGAACGTGTCGGGCTCGTTGGCCCCGGGGGGCGCGCAGCCGACGATGCCGGTGATCGCGCAGCGCGAAGCGACGATCTCGCCGGAGAACTCGGCGTTTGCGTCGGGACCTTCGGTGCGTCCCGCCATGCCGCCGCCGTCGACGTCCGTCGCGTTCTGCAGGCCGAGCGTGGCGGCGATGCCGTTGTCGGTCAGGTTCTCGCCCGCGTCGATGTAGACGTTGCCGGCGGCACCCGGGGGCGCACCGTTGGAGCCGTACGCCGAGACGACGCGGAAGCCGCCGGACTGCGACTCGATCTCGCCCGCGGCGTTGACGACGACGAAGCGGCCCTTGTTGGCGGCGCTGGCCCTGCCCGCGGCTTCGGCCGCCGCCGCGGCGATCTGCGTGGCGTCCAGGCCGTCGACGCGGTCGGCGTTCAGGCCGGTCGCGACGCCCGTGGCGTTGGTGGTGAAGGGCTTCTTGCTGTCGCCCCCGGTGCTCGAGGTGATCGTGCCGACGACGTCACCGCTCGTCGCGTTGAACTCGAAGGCCAGCCCGCGCTCGAGGTTGTTGGCCCGCAGGCAGGGGTTCCGCGGGGGGTTGGACGTGGAGGTGCCCGCGCCGGAGCGACAACCGTAGATCGCGCCGCCGCCGGAGGAGGACAGGTTCGACTGGCGAGTGGCGTAGCCGCCCTTCAGGCCCGTGGTCGAGCCGTTGTTCGAGATGATCTCGGTCTCCCGGTCGAACGTGCCGTTGCGGACCTCGCCGCGCAGCGCGTTGGTCGTCTGGGCGACGCCCACCGGAGCGGCGACGACGCCGATGATGCCGGCGGCCACCACCACGGAACGCATCCGCGGCGACCCGCCGCTCCGGGTCCAGGCGCGCTTGATGCGTCCGGGACCGTCCTCGTCCTGCCCTGCGTGCTGCTCGTCAGCGCGACCCATGGCCTTGCCTCCTGTACGTTGATGTCGGGTTGTCGGTGATAACTGGGCTCTTCGGGCGGAGTTGCGAACCCGGATCAAAATTGCGGTCGGAGAGGAACCAGCGAGGGTTGGCGATCGGCCCGCGGGGTACTCCGATCCGTCGTCCGGTGGAGTTCGCCCGGAAGCGATCCGCGCCCGCGGGCTTGGGCGTGGCTACTCGAGCCCGATGCCCGTCCGCGTTCGCAGCGCCGCTTCCAGCAGGTCGAGCACGCGCACGACCTCTTCGGCGGTGTCCTCGTCGAGGCCGCCGTTGATCGCCATGTTGGCGGCCGCGGCGACGGCCGTGCGCTCCTCGCGGAGCTCGTCCGTCCGGCGGGCGATCGCTTCGCGATCGGCCCAGGGAGCGAGCTCGGCCAGCGCGCTCTCCAGCGCGACGCGCAGCTGCAGCGCGGCTTCGCGCATGCGGCCGGCGTCGACGTCCGCGCGCGCCCGCAGCGTGAGCTCCTCGCAGGCCAGCGCGACGTCGCGCCCGCCGAGCACCGCGGCGAGGCGCTCCTGGGGGCGCAGCACCGCCGCGGAGCGCGACGCGGCCGGTGACAGTCCGCGCGGCGGCAGCTCGACGGCCGTAGTCCAGCGGCCGTGGGCGAGCGGCTCCCCCTCGCCGAGGCCGACCCGGACCACGAGGGCGGCGCCGCGATCGAGGTCGCGGACGTACGGGTCGGCCGCCGCGACGCGGTGCACGTGCAACACCCGGTTGAGGACGCGAAGCGCCGCGGCCGCCTCGGCCTCGCCGTCGACGCCTTCCCGCCAGCTCTCCGCCTCGGCCCGAGACCCGAACGGCTCGGCGGCCACGAGCGTGGCGCGGCCGGTGACGACCGGCATGGGGATGGCCGCGGGCGCCGCGGAGCGCGGCCTGCGCTGAGCGCGCCCGAGCGAGCTGCGGCGCTCGGCGGCGCCGAGGGTCGTGAGCATCAGGACATGCGACGGCACTCCCGCGTGTTCGCGCAGGACATAGCGGCCGTCGGCCGGCCCCAGCGACCAGGGGTACTCGACCTGGACGAAGCGAAACAGCGACCCCGCGGCGGCGCTCACCCCGCGGGCACGCCTCCTAGATGAGTGATTCCACGGATCCGGTGCCGCCCCCTCGACGTTTCGGCTGGCACCTGACACCACCCGATCCCTTGCCGGTCCGTACAGGATCGGCTGCGGAATCGTGCGGCGTCAGTCATCCACCCGAACCGCCGATCGACGGGACCACCTCGTGGAATCGCTCATTCAGGAGCCTGTTGAACTAACGATCCGGCACCCCAGCCCTCACGCTTGTTCTCCGACGCTTCCTACTCGCCGGCGTGCGCCTCGCTGGACCGCTTCGGCTTGACCGGGATCGCGGCCGACGACGGCTTGGTGAGCACCTGCGGGTTCTCGATCTCGCCGAGGCGGCCGATGAGCTTGATCCACTGGCTCGGCTTGAGGACGGAGTTCAGCTGCCTGCCCATCTTCGAGTTGGCGGCGTACAGCGGCTGGAAGCCGACGTGGATGTGGTCCGCGTGGTCAGGGAGCGACAACGTGTTGTCCGTGCCCTCGTAGCGCATGAGCGAGATGATCTGGTCCGGCTTCATCGTGCCCTGCAGCGTCAGCATGCGGCGGATGGAGACGTCGGTGACCGAGCCGGCGCCCTGATGGCCGATGATCGGGATCCCGTTGATCTTGGCGATGTCGACCGCCGCTCCCGACGAGTGCGCCGAGACGTTGCCCGACGCGGTCAGGAACGAGTGCCCGGACTTCAGCGAGGTGATGGTCGGCTTCAGGCCCGAGGCGGTGAGGAACTCGATCGTGGCCAGGACGCGACGGTCGATCGCGCCGGCCCTGATGTCCTGGCGGCCTCCCTCGTAGATCTCCACGCGGGAGTCGGCGAGCACGCGGCGCTGCAGCGCCTCCTTGCTCATGAGCAGGATCTGGCCGATCGACGGGTTCTTGGCGTCGGGGCCGAAGAACGGGCTCTTGCCCGCCGCGCGGTACACCGCCGTGGAGTCGAGCAGCTTCCAGCCGTCGAGGATCGGCTTGGGATCGATGCGCGGAGCGCCACGGCCCGCGGGACGCACCTCGAAGGTCACGTGCGGCGCGGTCCCGGTCGACGTCGTGCCGATGCGGCCGAGGATCGTGCCCGCGATGAGCTTCGCGCCCTTCTTCAGGGGCTTGATCGTGACGTCGGAGCGCTTCAGGCCGTAGACCTCGGTGAAGTAGCTCTTGAACGTCGTCGAGGACGTGTCGGCGTTGAGCAGCTGCTCCTCGCCGCCGTTCTTGAACGCGCTCGGCACCTTCGGGTTGGCGAACAGGCGCTCCTTGCCGAGCTGGGCGCTCGTGGCGTCCTGTGCGGATGCCGTCGCCTGCTCGGCGACCTTCGTGACGGCCTTCGCCTTCTTCGTGACCTGCTCGCCGGCGCTGGCGGCGGCCGCGGGCTTGGGGTCCTTCGGGAGGTCGAGCTCCTTGGCCACCTCCGCGCGGCTGACGGCCTTCTCCTTCGGCACGGGGTACGCCCTGGAGACCTTCTTCAGACCGCCGTAGGTGTAGGTGTTGCCGTACACGTCACGGATCTGGATGAACCTGCCCAGGCGCTCGTTGATGCCGATGTTCGTGACGGTGGCGTCCTGCACCGCGATGACGGGGGAGCCGGCCTTCGCGAAGATGTTGATGCCCTTGCGGCCGGCGCTGGCGTCGATCGGGATCGCCGCGTTCTTGCCCCGCGCGATGCGGCGCTTGGTGTCGTTCTCGGAGAGATCGTCGGCGTAGCGCGCGACGGCGTTGACCGGGAAGTGACCCTGGGTCAGACCGGTCAGCGACCCGACGAGGTCGGCGGGCAGGCCGCCGATCAGCCGGGCGCGCATGAGCACCGAGTCGACGTACCAGTTCGCGTGGTTGTAGGCGAAGACGGCCTTGCGGATGTCCTTGTCCGCGCCCGCGGCCTTGAGGTAGCGCGCGGCGCCGAAGATCGCGTCGACCGGGTTGTAGGGATCCTTCTTGCCGTCGTCGTTGGCGTCGACGCCGTAGGCCTTCCAGGTGGACGGGATGAACTGCATCCAGCCCATCGCCCCCGCGGACGACACGTTCAAGTTGCGGCCGTAGTCCGTCTCGATCTCGTTGATCGCCGCGAGCACCTCCCACCGGATGCCGTACTGGATGCCGGCGGCCTGGTAGATCGGCAGCAGGAAGGGCGGGATCCGGAACTTCTCGATGAAGAAGTTCGGCACGCCGATCGGCGCGGCGCCGGGGATCGAGAACGAGTAGGTCGGGTTGACGGAGGTGGGGGTTCCGTCGGCTTGACGCTCGGGGGTCGCCGCGCGCCTGACGGCGTCGGCGGCGGCCTTCTCGGCGAGGGCAGCGGTCTGCGCGGCGGTCTCCTCGCTCTGCTCCTTGCTCGTGTCCCGCTTGGCCCTCGGGCGACGCTCTGAGCCCGTCACGGTCTGCTCGCCCTGCGCCGAGCCGGCTTGCGGCGTGTCGCCGACCTCGGGCGCGGCGCCCGAGGGGCCGGACGGTCCCGCGCCGGGAGCCGGGGCCGGACCGGGGGCCGGGGCCGGGCCGCCGACCTGGCTGACCGAGACGATCGGCAGCGACACCCCCGGGATCGTGATCTGGTCGATCGGGGTGCCGGGCGGGACGTCGACGGTCACCTGGATCGTCTGCCCGCCGAGCAGGGTCACCTGGAGGGTCCGCGGTTCCGCCGAGGCGGGGAACACCGTCGCCCCGAACCCGGCCGAGAACGCTCCTGCAGTGGCCAGACCGATGAGCAGCTTGCGCTTGTGCATAGGTACTACGTCTCCCCCTTCGCCTGACCCGGACGGGCCCGGAACGGTCGTGACCCTACCACGGCTCTCGGACCCCGCAGCGCACGCTATCTGTCAGGTTCATCTAGCGTCAACCATCGACGCGTGCAATCACTGTTCGTCGTGCTCGTCCCGATAGCCTGCAAGTCATGGCCGAGAACCCGGATTTCCGCGAGCGCGTCACCAAGCAGGGCGAGGAGGCGCTGGGCAAGCTCGCCCAGGATCTGCTCACCAACCCGCTCGTCAACGGTGCGCTCTCGCGCGCCTTCGAGGCGCGGGAGAAGGCCAGCCAGGCCCAGGAGGTCGCCTTCGGCGCCCTCAACATCCCCTCGGCCGCCGACCTCGAGCGCCTCACGCGCCGCGTCCGGTCGGTCTCCCAGCGCCTGGAGGGCATCGAGGACGGCGTGGACCGCCTCGACGAGACGCTCGGCAAGCTCAACGGCTCCACCGCCATCGAGCAGCGCCTCGACGCCATCGAGCAGCAGCTCGACAAGGTCGTCAAGGAGCTCGGGGCGATCCACAAGGCGCTTCCCGCCGCGCCCAAGCCCGTCTCGCGCAACCAGGAGCGGATGAAGGTCAACGACTAGGCAGTCAGGCGGGCTTCGGCTGCCCGGGGCGCCGGCTCAGCTCGACGGGCCCTGGCGTGAGCGCCGCGGCGACGACCACCAGCGTGAGTGCGAGCAGGCGCAGGGCGATCGCCGCATCCCCCTCGGGCAGCGGCTCGCCGAAGACGACCATCCCCGAGGCGATCGTGCAGAGGTTCGCCGCGGCGCTCGTGACCGTGATGACCGGAACCGCCTCGCCGACTTGCAGCGAGCGGGCGCTGACGATCAGGCCGACGAGCGAGAGCACCAGGATCACCAGTGCGAGCGGCAGGACCGCGAGGAGCGCGCCTGCCGACAGCTCGCCCGTTCCCGCCTTGATCACCACGTCGGACGCGC
>CADCVR010000005.1 GCA_902806205.1 uncultured Solirubrobacteraceae bacterium
CGCGCACCATCCGCCACACGACGACTCGCAGATCCAACCAGGATCTGCCACGTCATCGCGCGACGCCTGGCACGGGCGACGCGGCTCTGAGCGACCACACGGCGATACATCAACAGACTCCTAGCGCGTCTGTCGCGGGCGCGACGCACCTTCGTCAACGACGCCACAGCGCCGCCCCCACCGTCGCCAGCGACCAGAGCGAGCCTCCGGCCACGAGCGCCCCGGCCGTCCGTCGGTGTTCCGTACCGGCCGCGACGAGTCCCGCGACGCGCACGGGCGTGGTGAGGCGCGCGGCCCGCGTGACCGTCGCCTCCGGCGCCTCCGCATGCCCGAAATAGACCCACAGCGCGTAGGCGAACCCGCCGCCGAGCCGCGCGAGCTCCCCCACCACCGCCCAGGCGGGAACCGTGTCGGCGCGGCGCGCGCCCCGCAGCGCCGCCGCCGCGAAGCAGCTGTCCACCAGCCCTTCGAGGTCGCGCCCGAGCCGCGTGGGCTCGGTGGCGCGCGCCAGGCGGCCGTCGAGCCCGTCACTGGCCCACGCGGCCAGGCACAAGGCGGGTCCGGCGCCGCGGGCGGCCAGCGGGACCATCCAAGCACGGGCCAGCGTCGCGGCGTCGGCGGCCCCGAGGTTCCGCGGGCGACCATCCTCGGTCTCGACCATCCCGATGTGCCAGTCGAGCATCACCCAGGTCGCCGCCCACCAGGCCAGCGCTCCCGGCAAGCCGCGCCGGGCATCCGCGTCGCCCGCTGCCGCCAACCCGGCGTGGGCGCCAGCGCCCGTGAGCATCCAGATGCGCATCCGTCGCGCGGTATGCGGCCGTGCTGCGCGCTCGGCGTTCGCGCGGCGCTGCGAGGCGACGAGGAACCTGGCGATCGCCCGGGGTGAGAAGCGGGCGCGCAGCAGCGCCTCGAGTTGCTCGCGGCTCCAGCGCTCGCCCTCGGTGAGCGCTCGGGACGGTTCGGGCACCCGCGAAGTCTCGCACCCGCCGGCCCGGCGGGGTCACGATCGACAGGCGCGCTTCTCGTACGCCTTGACGCGCTCTTCGGCCGCGGAGGCCTGCGCCTCGTCGACTGCGACGGACGTCTCGAGTCCGGCGCGCTGACGCTGGCCGGCGAGCAGCTTGCGCACGTCTCCTTGGATCTCGCGCGGGGCGACGCGTTCCAGCTCGTCGAGCCTCCCGGCGGAGCGTTCGACGAACCGGCGCTCGGCGGCCTCGAACTCCTCGGGCCGAGCGTCCTCACCGAGCCCGGCGAAGAACTTCTCTCCCGCGGCGTGATGGACATCCGGATGCCGAACGTCGACGGGCTCGAGGCGACACGACGCCTGGTGCACGCCGGCTCAGCCACCCGGATCCTCATCCTCACCACCTTCGACCTCGACGAGTACGTCTACGCGGGCCTGCGCGCGGGAGCGAGCGGCTTCCTCCTCAAGGACGCCTCGCCCGAGCAGCTCATCGCGGCGATTCACGTGATCAGCCAGGGAGACGCCGTCCTGTCCCCGTCGGTGACCCGGCGGGTCGTCGAGGCGTTCCACCGGCTGCCGGCCCGCCAGGATCACCTCTCCACCGCGCTGGAGTCGCTCACGGCCCGCGAGCGCGAGGTGCTCGGGCTCCTCGCCAGGGGGCTGTCCAACACAGAGATCGCGCGGGACCTCGTCGTGGCCAGGCCACCGCCAAGGCGCACGTCCGCAACCTGCTGGCCAAGCTTGGCCTGCGCGACCGCGTGCACGCCGTCGTCTTCGCCTACGAGTCCGGGCTCGTGCAGGCGGGCGCCGCGTGACGCCCCGCTTCACCGCGGGGCGTACATGATCACCGCGACGCCTGCGAGCGCGAGCGCCGCGCCCGTGAGGTCGAAGCGGTCGGGGCGGAACCCGTCCCAGGCCATGCCCCAGCACAGAGAGCCGACGATGAACACGCCGCCGTAGGCCGCGAGCACCCGCCCGAACTCATTCGCGGGCTGCAACGTCGCGATGACGCCGTAGGCGGCGAGCGCGATCCCCCCGAGGACGGCGACCCACGCGCCGCGGCCCTCGCGCAGCCCGATCCACACCAGGTAGGCGCCACCGATCTCGGCGAGGGCCGCCAGGGCGAACAGCGCGACGGAGCGTGCGACCATCGCGCCACTCTAGGTCGTCTTCCAACCCCCACGCCCCCGGGTCTGAAACCTGACCGGTATCGTCGCGGACATGTCGGACTCCGGTGTCCAGGGTGTCGCGCTCAACGAGGTGGCCAACCGCAGCGCCAACGAGCTGATCCGTCCCGCTCCCGAGGCGGGCTGGGACATCGGGCTCGTCGACCGCAACTGCGAGTGCGGCAACAGGGACTGTCGCGCGCGGCTGCAACTGACCGTGGCCGAGTACGAGGAGCTGCGCCGGGACGGCCGACGCTTCGCGGTCGTGCACGAGCACGTCGTCCCTGAGGCCGAGCGCGTGGTCGAACGCCGGCCGCGCTACACCGTGGTGGAGAAGGTCGCCGTGGCGGCGGCGATCGCTCTCGCCAGCGACCCGCGCAGCTAGATGATTGATTCCACGAGGTGGTCCCGTCGATCGACGGTTCGGGTGGATGGCTGACGCCGCACGATTCCGCAGCCGATCCTTGTACGGATCGGCAAGGAATCGGGTGGTGTCAGGTGCCAGCCGAAACGTCGAGCGGGCGACACCGGATCCGTGGAATCACTCATCCGGGAGATCCTGAAAAAGCAGTCTCGTGCCGCAGGCAACCACCCGGGGCCTCCTAGCCTGCCTCGCGCCGCGGGCCGAAGGCCCGCAGGCGCAGCGAGTTCGACACGACCAACAGGGAGCTGGCCGCCATCGCGGCGCCGGCCAGCAGCGGGTTGAGATAGCCGGCCGCCGCGGCGGGGATCAACGCGACGTTGTAGGCGAAGGCCCAGAACAGATTCGTCCGGATCGTCGCCAGGGTACGCCGGGCGAGGCGGATCGCGTCCGCGGCGCTGCGCAGGTCCCCGCTGACCAGCGTGAGGTCCGACGCCTCGATCGCCACGTCGGTGCCCGTCCCGATCGCCAGCCCGAGGTCGGCCTGGGCGAGCGCGGGCGCGTCGTTGACGCCGTCGCCCACCACCGCCACGACGCGGCCCGCGGCCTGCAGGCGCTGGACCTCGGCGGCCTTCTCGGCGGGCAGCACCTCCGCCACGACCTCGTCGATGCCGACCTCCGCGGCAACCGCGCGGGCCGTGGCGGCGTTGTCTCCCGTGAGCAGCACGGTCCGCAGGCCGAGGCCCTTGAGCGCGCGGACCGCCTCGGGGGAGCTCTCCTTCGGGGTGTCGGCGACCACGAGCAGCGCCCGCGCCGCGCCGTCCCAGCCGACCGCGACCGCCGTGCGACCCCGGCCCTCCGCGTCGGCTTGGGCGGCGGTCAGCTCCGGCGGGAGCGCCATCGCCCACTCCGCTTCGAGCAGGGCCGGGCGCCCGACGACGACGGCGTGACCCTCGACGACCCCCTCGACGCCGAGGCCCGCGCGGTTCGCGAAGCCCTCGACGGGCGGGAGCGCGCCGGCGTCGCGCGCCGCGGCGGTGATCGCCCGGGCGACGGGGTGCTCGGAGGCGTCCTCGAGCGCGCCGGCGAGGCGCAGCACCGCGGCGCGCTCCTCCCCCCCGGCGGGTACGACGCCGACGAGCGACATGCGCCCGGTGGTCACCGTCCCCGTCTTGTCCAGGACCACCGTGTCGACGCGACGGGTGGACTCGAGCACCTCGGGGCCCTTGATCAACAGCCCGAGCTGCGCGCCGCGCCCCGTGCCGACCAGCAACGCGGTCGGCGTGGCCAGCCCGAGCGCGCAGGGACAGGCGATGATGAGGACCGCGACCGCGGCGGTGAACGCGAACGCGGTGGACTCCCCCGCCGCGATCCAGAAGGCCAGCGTCGCCCCGGCCAGCACCAGGACGATCGGGACGAACACCGCGGAGATGCGGTCGGCGAGGCGCTGGACCTCGGCCTTGCCGGTCTGCGCCTGGGTGACCAGACGGGCGATCTGGGCGAGGGCGGTGTCGCCGCCGACCTGCGTCGCGCGCACCACCAGGCGGCCACCGACGTTGACCGTCGCACCCACGACGGGGTCCCCGGGCGCCTTCTCCACCGGCACGGACTCGCCCGTCAGCAGCGCCTGGTCGACGGCGGAGCTGCCCTCGTCCACGACACCGTCGGTCGCGACCTTCTCCCCGGGACGCACGACGAAGCGGTCGCCGACCCGGAGAGCGTCGACGGGAACCTGCCGCTCGGTGCCGTCGGGGGCCAGGACGGCGACGTCCTTGGCCCCGAGCGCGAGCAGCGCCTCGAGCGCGGCGCCCGCGCGGCGCTTGGCGCGCGCCTCGAAGAAGCGCCCGGCCAGCAGGAACGTGGTGACGACCGCGGCCACCTCGAAGTAGATCTCGTCGAAGCCGGCCGCGCGGTCGGGGACGAGGTCGAAGCCCATCGTCATGCCGGGCTCGCCCGCGCCCCCGAAGAACAGGGCGACGACCGAGGCGAGGTAGGCGGCGAGCGTGCCGATCGAGACCAGCGTGTCCATCGAGGCGGTCGCGTGGCGCGCCGTCTGCCACGCCGCCCGGTGGAACGGCCAGCCCGCCCAGAGCACCACCGGGGTCGCGAGGTTCCAGGCCAGCCACTGCCAGTTCTCGAACTGGAGGGCGGGCACCATCGAGATCGCGAGCAGCGGAAGTGAGAGGGCGGCGCTGACCCTGAGGCGATCTCGCAGGTCGCGCGTCGGGTCCTGGGCCGGGGCCTCGGCGGCCGCGTCGCCGGGCGCGGGCGGGAGTACGGCGCTGTAGCCGGCCGCCTCGACGGCGGAGACGACGGCCTCGGGCGCGACACCGTCCCCGTAGGTGACCGACGCGCGCTCGGTCGCGTAGTTGACCGAGGCCGACACCCCTTCGAGCCGGTTGAGCTTCTTCTCGATGCGCGTGGCGCAGGAGGCGCAGGTCATGCCGGCGATGGGCAGATCGAGGTGGCTCATGCCGCGTCGTAGCCGGCCTCGTCGATGGCGGCGCGCACGGCGGCGTCGTCGACGTTCTCGCCCGAGACGACCACGTGTTTGGTCGTGTGATCCGCCGAGACCGCGGACACGCCGGGGACCATGGCGACCTCGTCCTGGATCGCGGCGTTGCAGCGATCGCAGGTCATACCTTCGACGACGTAGGTGCGTTCCATGCCCCAAAGGATAGCGATACCCCTAGGGGGTTCTACACTGTGGGCATGACCACCACGGATCGCCCATCCAGCCGGGGCTACAGCGCCTCCCGCGAGCAGCTGCTGAAGCGCCTCAGCCGCGTCGAGGGGCAGGTGCGCGGCGTGCGCGGGATGGTCGAGGACGACCGCTACTGCATCGACGTGCTCACCCAGATCTCCGCGATCCAGGCCGCGCTGGACAAGGTCGCCCTCGGTCTGCTCGACGACCACGCCCACCACTGCGTCGTCGGCGGGCCCGCCGAGGTGAAGGCGGACCGCACGGACGAGCTCATGGCCGCGGTGGGCCGGCTTCTGCGTCGCGGCTGAGAAGTCCTTCACCCGAGAGAGCGATCCGTCCGATCACCCGAGCGGGTCCGGCGCCCCGAGCTCGGTGTACCCCGGCGGCTCGTAGGCCACCCCGGGGACGCCGCCGACGGCCAGCAGGCGCATCCCGTCGGCGCCCGGCTTGATCTGCCGCCTGGCGTTGGGCCCGACGCGCACGATCGACTCCGGGGCGAGCGGCACGGTCTCGCCGTCGACGACCAGCTCGCCCGTCCCCCGCAGCACCACGAGGACCTCCTCCTGGCTCTCGGGGTGGTCGTGGTCGGGATAGTTCTCCGCGTTGGGCTCGAGCTCGACGACCGCGAGGCCGAAGGACGTCACGCCGAGCTCGGCACGCGCCTTGCGAAAGAGGCCCTTGTAGAAGGTCTCCATGTCGTCGATGGACTTGGCGGTGTAGTCGGCCATGGTGGGAGCTCTCAGATCAGAGGTGGCTGGCGAAGACGTCGTCGACCTGCTGCCAGCCCGTGCGCAGCAAGAACTGCGAGTTGCGCCCGTAGGACTTGGCACCGAGGATGAAGAAGTGGGGCTCGGGGTTGAGCAGCGACTCCGGGCCGGCCGGCCCGACCGCGAGGCAGTCGGCGCCCGAGGAGGCGAGCAGCGTCGCGGCGAGCCTGATCGGGCCGAGTGTCGCGTAGCACTCGTGAACCTGCAGCTGGCGGTAGATCGATGCGTCACCGACCCCGCCGTTGAGCGCGAGCACGTGGTCGACGACGACCTCCTGCTCGACGCCGTTGCGCAGGGTCACCGCGATGCGGCCGTCCCGCGGGCTGAGCGCCTCGGTGACGACGCCCGGGAGCACCCGGACCGCGTCCGCCGCTCCGTGCTGCAACTCCTTCGAGTTGGCGTTGAGCGCCGCGCGGGCGAGCAGCGCGTCGTCGGGCACGACCCCCCAGTCGGGATCCGGCGCGCGGACGGCCCACACGACCTCGGTGCCCGGCGCGTCGCGGGCGAAGGCGACGAGGTCGCGCGCGGCGGTCTGCGCCGAGGCTCCCGCGCCCGTGAGCAGCAGCGTGCGCCCCGCCCAGGCCGGGTCGGGCGGCGTGAGCCGGCGCGTGATGCGATCCTCGAAGGCGCGCTCGCCGAGCGCGTCGAGGCCGCCGTCGCCGAGGCGGTTGGGGCTGCCGTAGGTCCCCGTGGCGTCGATGACGGCATGGGCGTGGGCAACGGACTCCGAGCCGTCGCCGTGCGCCAGCAGCAGCCGGAACGGGCGCGCCGCACGCGCCCCCGAGCCGATCTCCTCGTGCTTGAGCAGCCCCTCACGGGCCACCGCCCTGACGCGCGTGCCGGTACGGATGCGCCCGGCGAGCACCGGCGATGCCGCAACGGGCTCGAGCACCTGCTCGACGATCTCTCCGCCCGTGGGCAGCGCGGCACCGGATGGCGCCTGCTCGCCGAGCACCGCGCGGACGCGGGGGGAGACGACCATGTCCCACGGGGTGAACGTGCGGACGTGCGCCCACGAGCGCACGTTGCCGCCGACGCGATCGGCGGCCTCGTAGACGGTGACGTCGTCCCCTCGGCCGGTCGCGGCCAGCGCGGCCTCGAGACCCACGGGTCCGGCACCCAGGATGGCGATGCGCATGCGACGACCCTACTCGCGGCCGGCGCGCCGGGACGCCAAGTACGAGCCCTTCGCCATCCGGGCAGCACGTCATCGGAAGTCGGGGCCGACCACCCCCGGGAGGACGTTCGACTGCCCGCTCGTGATCCACGCCCGCGTCCGGGGTTGCCACACTGCGCCCCGTGACCAGGATCGCGGCCTTCGGCGGTGTCTACGCGAACCCGCACGCGCTGCGGGCGGTGCTCGCGGACGCGCGCGAGCGGGGCTGTGAACGGCTCTTCTGCCTCGGTGACCTCGGCGGCTTCGGCGCGGAGTGCGACGCGGTCTGGCCGCTGCTCGAGGGCGTGGAGTGCATCGCGGGCAACTACGACATCGCGATCGGGCGCGGCGACACCGACTGCGGCTGCGGGTACACCTCCGAGCGCGACAACCACTTCGCGCAGCTCATGTACGACCACACGCTCGCCGCGACCAGTCGACCCTTCGCCGCCTGGATGGCCGAGCTGCCGGACGAGCTGCGCCTGGAGCTCGGCGGCTGCGACGTCCACCTCGTGCACGGCTCGCCGCTCGCGGTCAACGACTTCTTCTGGGAGTCGCTCGAGGAGGACGACGCGCGGATGCGCGCGGCGGCCTCCGGCGCCGACGTCCTGCTGTGCACCCACACGGGCATGGCCTGGCAGCGACGGATCGGGGACACGCTCGTGGTGAACGTCGGCGCCGCGGGCCGGCCGGAGAACGACGGCACCACCGACGTGCGCTACGCCGTGCTCGACCTCGCGGCGGGCACGTGCGTCGCCGAGCTCGTACGGGTGGCCTACCCCTGGCGCGCGCAGGCCGCCTCCATGCGCGCCGCCGGGCTGCCCGAGCCGTTCGTCGAGACCATCGAGACGGGCTGGTGGACGACGTGCCTCGAGGTGGTGCCACCGCCCGAGCGCGCCCGCGGGCGCTTCCACGTCTACCGCGAGGCGATGCCGAGCGGCTTCGAGCAGGCCGACGGAGCCGGCTGGGCCGACGCGCCCGACGTGCCCGACGACGGCCGGCCCGTGGTCGGCCTCTTCGGCACGCCGCTGTTCCCGCCGCGGCTGTGGGTCTACACGAACTTCCACTGCAACCTGGCCTGCGACTACTGCGTGGTGGCGAGCTCACCGACGGCACGCAAGCGGCAGCTGACGCTCGAGCGCTTCCGCGGGCTGCTCGACGAAGCCGAGGAGGAGGGCTTCACCGAGCTCTACCTCACGGGCGGCGAGCCGTTCATCCACCCGGACATCGTGACGATCTGCGAGGACGCCGCTGCCCGCTTCGAGACCGTGGTGCTGACGAACGCGATGCTGTGGGGCGGATCCTCGACCACCCGCCGGCGCGCCGGCCTCGAGCGCCTGGCGGGTCTGCCGGGCCTGACGATCCAGTCGTCGGTCGACGGCTCCACCGCCGCCCTGCACGACGCCTGGCGCGGCGCGGGCTCATGGGCGAAG
This sequence comes from uncultured Solirubrobacteraceae bacterium, assembly GCA_902806205.1. GTDB lineage: Bacteria > Actinomycetota > Thermoleophilia > Solirubrobacterales > Solirubrobacteraceae > Paraconexibacter. Next base: position 8,552 of record CADCVR010000005.1, read on the forward strand.
GCGATGGACGGCCTCAGGATCGCCCGGGAGCTCGGGCTGCCGCTCCGCGTCGCGATGACCGAGACCCCCGAGAACCGCGAGGACGTCCCCCGGCTGCGCGAGGTGCTCGCGGGGATCGGCATCACCGACGAGGACTTCAACGTGCGCCCGCTCGTGGCGCGCGGGTACGCGGAGGGCGCCCAGAGCGGTGTCGCGGTCTCCGAGGCACTCATGGTCCCCGAGCTGACGATCACCGCCGACGGCGCGCACTGGCACCCCGTCGGCGGCGACCGCGACGCCTCTCCGGACTTCGTCGTCGCCGAGGGCGAGGTCCCGCTCGCCGAGGCCAAGCGGCTGATCGTCGAGCGATTCCTCGAGCTGCGCCAGGCCGACGGGACGCTTCCCGAGGCCTTCCACTGCGCGATCTAGTCTCGATCTGCATCCCCACCCGGGACGAGGCCGGGCAGATCGAGGCGCTGCTCGATCACCTGAGCGCGCTTCCCGGTCGCTGGGAGGTGCTCGTCGCCGACGGCGGCTCGGCCGACGGCACCGCCGAGCGGGCACGGGCGCACGGCAACGCCCCGCGCGTGCTCTCGGTGCCCGGCGGGCGCGCGGCGCAGCTCAACGCCGCTGCCTCGGTGGCCTCGGGTGACCTGCTCGTCTTCCTCCACGCCGACTCGCGGCTGCCGCTCGACGCGCACGCGCTCCTCGCCCGGACGCGGGCCGCGGGCGGCAACTTCGCGCTGCGCTTCGACGGCGCGGACCGCTTCTCGCGCCTGCTCGGCGCGGTCTACGCGGTGCAGCGCCGCTTCGGGCTCTACTACGGCGACTCCACGGTCTGGTGCACGCGTGAGCTCTTCGCCGAGCTCGGCGGGTACCGGGAGCTGCCGATCATGGACGACTACGACTTCGTGCGGCGCCTGGAGCGCGCCACCCGCACGGCATGCCTCCCGGGCCCGGCGATCACCTCGTCGCGGCGTTGGCTGGCCCTCGGTGTGCCCCGCGCGTTCCTGGTCTGGACGGTCATCCGCTGGCTCTACCTCGCGGGCGTATCGCCCGCGCGGCTGGCCGGGCTGTACCGGCGCGTGCGCTGAGATCGATGTCCACGCTGCGCTGCGCCCCGGCCCCGTCCGGCCGGCGAAGGCAGACCGCTTCGAGCCGGCCTTCCCGATCGACTCCCTCCTTCGCAGTGAGCCGTTCGCGAGCAACGGACGAACTAGGGTGAACCGATGCTGGATCGTCTGCGTGCCCTGGAAGTGCTGACCCGTCCGGAGCATCCGGACCTGACCGCCGCCCTGGAGCGCCGCTGGGAGGAGCTGCCGGCGCACGTCAAGACGCGCAACCAGATGCTCGGCCGGCGCACCGCGGGCTGCGAGGGCACCCACGGGGTCTTCCCGAGGTGCAACCTGGCCTGCACGCCGTGCTACCACGCCAAGGAGGCGCAGAGGGTGCGTACCGATGGGGCGCACACCCTCCGAGAGGTCGACGAGCAGATGGCGTTCCTGCGTCAGGCCCGGGGCCCGGGGCAGAACGCGCAGCTCATCGGAGGGGAGGTCACGCTGCTGTCGCCCGACGAGCACGCCGCGGCGCTGCAGGCGATGATCGCCCACGGCCGCAAGCCGATGTCGATGACCCACGGCGACTTCGACTACGCCTACCTGGAAGCGCTCGCGCTCGATCCCACCACGGGCCGACCGCGCTTCGAGCACCTCTCCTTCGCGGGCCACTTCGACTCGATGATGTTCGGCCGCAGCGGGATCAAGAAGGTCGCGCGCGAGGAGCAGCTGCACCCGTACCGCAAGGCGTTCTGCGACATGTTCGCCCGCCTGGAGGCCGAGCACGGCGTCACGAGCTACCTCGCGCACAACATGACGATCACTCCGCGGAACATCGACCAGATCCCCGCGGTCCTGCGCGAGTGCCGCGACTACGGCTTTCGCATGTTCTCCTTTCAGCCCGCGGCCTTCGTCGGCAACCAGGCCCGCTGGAAGGACGCCTACCGCCAGTTCTCCACGGACGCGGTCTGGGCGCGCATCGAGGAGGGCGCGGGCGGCAAGCTGCACGACGAGGCGGTGCAGATCGGCGACAGGCGCTGCAACCGCACCGCCTACGGCTTCTACGTCGGCTCGCGCTACGTCCCGCTCCTCGACCAGCACGACGAGCGCGACCTGCGCTGGCTGGACTCGTTCGTCGCCGCGTTCGGTGGCATGGACTTCGTCGCGCCCAGGGCGGTCACCGCCGCCCGGGTCGTGCGCGCGCTGGCCCGCGAACCCATGGCCGTGCCGCGGCTGGCGGGCTTCGGCGCACGGGTGGTGCGCCGCTCCGGCGGGATGGGCGCGCTGCGGTCCACCCCGCCGCGGGCGATGACCTACGTCATGCACTCCTTCATGGACGCCAGCACCGTGCGTCCCGCGTGGGAGGCGATGGAGCGCGGGGAGAGCACCCACGTCGACCCTGAGGTGCAGGCGACGATCGAGCGACTGCGGTCCTGCTCCTACGCGATGGCTCATCCCGGGGACGGGCGCATCGTGCCGGCCTGTGCGCAGCACTCCGTGCTCGACCCGCTGGAGAACATCAAGCTCATGGAGCTCCTCCCGGCCCGCGAGCCGGCCGGATCCGACGGGGTGGGGGCGTCGGCGCCGCTCGCGAGCTGATGCACGGGCAGCCCGACGAGGCGCCGAGCACTTGGTAGGCCTGCATCGCGCCGCGCATCCGGGCGGGCAGAGCGCGAACGGCGTGTGCCCTGATCGACCTCATCGGTGGATCAGAGCGCACGCCGCCCACGTCGCCCGCGGGGTGCCGACGAACGGGTGACGGCCTCGAGCGCGAGCCGGCGCGCCGTGGCGCTGCGCGTAGGCGCCCTCGCGCTCGGCGCGGCGCTGGCGTTCGCCTTGGCGGTCGCGCTGCTCGGGCGCTCGACCGAGGACGTGCGCGACACCGTCGACGGCGCGGGCGCCTGGGCACCGGTGCTCTACGTCGTCCTCGTGACCGTCCTGACCTGCGCGTTCTTCCCCTTCCCGCTGATGGCCGCCGCGGGCGGCCTGGTGTTCGGCATCGCGGAGGGAACCGCGCTGAGCGTGCTCGGAGGATCGATCGGTGCGCTCGTGGCCTTCGTGCTCGCCCGGACGGTCGCGGGCGACGCGATCGCGGGGCTGGCCGGGGAGCGGCTCGAGCGCCTGCAACTGGCCGTGGAGAAGCGGGGCTTCGTCGCCGTGCTCTACGCCCGCATCTTCCCCGGAGTGCCGCGTGACCTCTCCAACTACGCCTTCGGCCTGACGCGCGTGGGCATCGTGGCCTTCGGCGTGGCCACCGTGATCGGCATCACCCCGCGCGCCTTCGCCTACGTCGCCCTGGGCGGCTCGCTCGGCTCCTTCGACTCGACCCAGTCGATCGTGGCGATCGCGCTGCTCGTAGCCCTGGGCCTCCTCGGAATCGTGCTCGTGCGGGCCGACGTGGCCAGGACGCGACGGTGAGCCACTGCCCCCATTCGGCTCGTCAGCTCTCCGCGAGCTGCTCCTCGACCTGCCCGGCGTAGAGCTTGATCTGCTCGGCGACGGCGGCGCCGGCATGGGCGTTGACCACGCCGAAGCCCTCGACCACCAGGCCGGCGCGCGCGCTCAAGCGCCGGAAGTCACCGTCGCGACGCAGCCGGTCGAGCTGCTCGTCCTCTCCCCGGAGCAGGAAGAACCCACCGAGATCGCCGCCGTGGGGCTCGAGGAGCACCACCTCGAAGCCGGAGAGCTCACCACGCTGCTGAGCTTCCGTGTAGAAGGCCAGCAGCTCTTCGTAGAGGGCGAGCGCCTGCCGCTCGCGTGCGCGAGCCGGAGCTCCGAAGCCGATGAACAACGCACTCTCTGCCATGGTCGCTGCCTCCTGCTCGTCAAGGACGCGGTCAGCGCGCGCCTACCCGGGACCGGCGAGCGCTCCACGTGCCGCCGCTACGCGCTGGAGCGCACGAGGAAGCGGAAGCGCTGGGCCGCGGCGTAGCTCGCCGCCGCGGCGAGCTGATGGATTCCCAAGGCGATCGTCGGATAGACGTGCACCAGGCCGGCGAGGTCTGAGAGCTTCTGCTTCTCCCGGATCGCCAGGGCCAGCTCGTGGATGAACTCACCTGCGGCGGGTGCCAGCGCGTGGCCACCGACGACGCGCCCCTTATGGGTGACGACGACGATCTGCCCTGCTCCCGCGCCCTCGGCCCGCGCCCGGTCGGAGTCGGTGAGGTGATGGCGATGGACCTCGACGTCCTCGGCGCCGAAGCGCTCGGCCGCCTCGGCCTCGGTGAGCCCCGCGTGGGCCAGCTCGGGGTCGGTGAACGTCGCCCAGGGCACGAGCACCTCGTCGTCGGCGGTGCCGGGGAAGATCATGTTGCGCACGGCGCGCGCGGCCTCGAAGCCGGCGGCGTGGGTGAAGAGGTGGCCGCCGGTCACGTCGCCGGCCGCCCACACCGACTTCACCGACGTGCGCTGACCGTCGTCGACGGTGATGCCCGGCCTGTCGGCGTCGATCGCGATCGTCTCGAGGCCGAGGCCTTCGAGGTTCGGGACGCGCCCGGTGGCCACGAGGATCGCTTCGGCGCGGAAGGCGCGATCGCCGGCGTGGACGATCTTCGTCCCGTCCGGGGCGACTTCGACGCGCTCGGCCCGAGTCCCGAGCTGCAGGTCCACCCCCTCCTCGCGCAGCCGAGCGGTGAGCAGCCCGGCGAGCTCGGGGTCCTCACGCGGCAGGATCCGCGGTGGGCCCTGCAGCACGGTGACCGCCATTCCGAGGCGCGCGAACGCCTGCGCGAGCTCCACGGCGATCGGCCCTCCGCCGATGACCACGACGCTCGCGGGCGGGTCGGTCAGCTCGAAGAGGCTCTCGCTCGTGAGGTAGCCCGCCTCCTCCAGGCCGGGGACGGGCGGAGCCGCGGGGCGCCCACCCGTGCACAGCAGTACGTGCTTGGACTGAAGCTCCTCGCCGCCCACCGTAAGCGTCGTCGGAGAGGTGAGCGTCGCCTCGCCGAAGCGCAGCTCGATGCCCTTGGCGGTGAAGCGCTCGGGCGCGTCGGTCGTCGCGGCCAGCTGCGCCTGGACGGCGCGCACCCGCGCCCAGACCCGCGCCCGGTCCACCTCGGGCTCGACCGCGGTCAGCCCGTAGCGATGGGCGTGGCGCATGGTGTGCGCCGCCTTCGCGCTGGCCAGCAGCGCCTTGGACGGGACGCAGCCCGTCCACAGGCAGTCGCCGCCCACCCGGTCGCGCTCGATGGCGCAGACCTTGATCGGAAGGGTCGCGGCGAACTCCGCGGCGGTCATTCCCGCCGATCCCATGCCGACGATGACGAGGTCGTAGCGCGCGGGGGGCATGCGCCGAGGTTCGCAGACTCCGCCCTGATCACCGGGTGCGTCCGTTTTCCGTCACCCTCCGTATCCCTGCTGATGGCACAGGCGGCCCTCCCCCACCTCGACGGCGTCGCGTGACGCTCGATCCGACGCCCGACGTCCGGGGAAACCGGTGAGCCGGATCGTCGTCATCGGGGCGGGACTCGGCGGCCTCGGCGCGGCGCTGCGCCTGCAGGGCATGGGCCACGAGGTCACCGTGGTCGAGCAGTGCGCCAAGCCCGGCGGCCGTGCCTCGCAGATCAAGGACGCGGGCTACACGTGGGACACCGGTCCGTCGCTGATCACGATGCCCTGGGTGCTCGAGGAGGTCTTCGCCGCCGGCGGGCTGAACTTCCACACCGAGATCACCATGCGCGAGCTCGACCCCTTCTACCGGATCTTCTGGGCCGGAGAAGAGCGCCACCTCGACTTCGTGCGCGATCGGGAGGCCATGCAGGCCGAGATCGCGAAGTTCTCCGCGCGAGACGCGACGGCCTTCCCGGGCTACATGGACGCGATGAAGCCGATCTACGAGGAAGGCATCCTCGGTGCCGGGCGCCGGAAGTTCGACTCGATCGCCCAGCTGCTGCGCTTCACGCCGAGGATGGTCAAGCTCGGCGCCGCGCTGCCGTTGCACTTCGCCACGTCGCGCCACTTCTCCGACGAGCGCATCCGCGAGGCGTTCTCGTTCCACTCGCTGTTCATCGGCGGCGACCCGTTTCGCGTGCCTGCGATCTACGGCGCGCTCGTCTACCTGCAGTTCCTCGACGGGGTCTGGTACGCGGACGGCGGCGTGTACGCGATCATCGAGGCGATGGCCCGCGCACTCGACGTGCGCTGCGGCGACGGGGTGGCGCGGATCGAGACCGCCCAGGGTCGCGTGACCGGCGTGACGACGGTGGGCGGCCGGCACATCGCCGCCGACGCGGTCGTGACGAACGCGGACGCGATGCGCGTCCATGAGCTGCTCGGCCGGCCCCGGCCGCGTCGCCGGTTGACGCCGTCGATGTCCGCGTTCCTGCTCTACCTCGGAACCCGAGACCGGTTCGAGAGGCTCGGCCACCACACGCTCCTGGTCGGCGACGGGTACCGCCGCTTCATCAAGGATGTCACGGGGGGCAGGCAGCTTCCCGCGAACTTCTCCACCTACGTCCACGCCCCGAACCGCACCGAGCCGGCGATGGCCCCGGACGACGGGGACTCGCTCTGCTTCCTGCTGCCGGTGCCCAACCTGCGCTCGGGGACGGACTGGGCGGTGCACTCCGAGGCGCTTCGTGATGCGCTGGTGGCCGACCTCGAGCAGACCTTCGGCCTGACGGGTCTCGGTGCGAGCGTGCGCGTGGAGCACCGCATGACCCCCGCGGACTTCTCCGAGAGGCTCGGCGCTCTGGACGGCAACGCCTGGGCGATGGAGCCCACCCTCCACCAGTCGGCGTCCCTGCGCCCGCCGAACCGCGACAAGCACGTCCGTGGCCTCTACCGCGTCGGCGGCGGGACGCACCCCGGCGCGGGCATCCCCGGGGTGCTGCTCGGAGCGGAGATCACGGCAGGGCTCGTCGGCGAGGACTTCGGTCGCGGCACGGGCACGCACGGAAAGCCGCATGCTGCTCGAGCGTGATCGACGGCTGCTCGCCGAGGCGCGCCAGACCACGCGCACGGTCGCGCGGACGTTCGCGATCGCGGTCCGCCTGCTGCCACGCGAGATCCGCGACGACGTCTACCTGCTCTATCTCGTGTTCCGCACGCTCGATGACCTCGTCGACGAGCACCACCCGGACCGGACGGCCCGGGTTGCCGCCGTCGAGGCGTGGTGCGCGTGCGGCGAGGCGGCGAGCACCGAGGCACGGATCCTCAGCGATCTGGCCCACCGCCACCCGATCCCGCGCGACGCGGTCGCGGACTTCTGCGTGGGCATGCGCTCCGACCTCGCGTTCGCCGGGGTGGACAGCGAAGCCGAGCTCGACAAGTACTGCTATCAGGTGGCAGGCACCGTCGGCGTGGTCATGGCCGCGGTGCTCGGCACGAACGGCGACCCCGCCGCCGCGCGCCGCGCCGCCGCCGCACTCGGGATGGCGATGCAGCGCACGAACATCCTGCGCGACATCGACGAGGACCGCGGCATGGGCCGCACGTACCTGGCGACCGAGACCGTGCAGCGCTTCGGCGCTCCTGAGCCCGGGCGCCGCGAGGCGCTCCTGCGCGACCAGATCGCCCGCGCCGACGCGCTCTACGACGAAGGAGTCGCGGGGATCGCGCTCCTGCGCTCGGGTGGCCGGGCGATCCGAGCCGCGGCCGCGATGTACCGCGAGATCCTGCGCCAGATCGAGCGCGAGGGCTACGGCGCGCGCCCGGGCCGCGCGGTCGTCTCGCGACGACGCAAGCTGGCGATCGCGGCGCGCCGCGGCTTCGTGGCCTGAGCGGCGTTCGATCGTCCATCGGAGTAAGCTCCGAACGACCCGCCGGGATGGTCCACGGTGGAGTCATCTTGGAATCGTTTCCCGGTAAGGAGGCCTCATGGTCGGTTTCGGCATCTTCCTGCTCATCGTCGCGGCGCTGGTACCCAAGCTCGCCGTCCTGTGGCCCATCGGCATGATCGCCATCGTGGTCGGCGTGATCCTGTTCATCGCCGGCGCGCTGGGACACGCGATCGGTGGACGGCGGCACTACTACTGAGTGCAGCACCAAGCCGGCCCGGAGCCCACGGCCGCGGTGAACCGGTTCCTCGCCGCCGAATCCGAGGGTCTCTCCCCCGGACGCACGCTGGTGCGGCGAGGGACGCAACGCGATCTGGCTGCGCTACCGGCAGGCGACCGGCGTCACTTCTCCCCGGTGGTCTGGAGAACGCCTCGCCCGAGCAGCGCGGCGCCTCGGTGCAAGTGGCTCCTGGCCGACCTGCTCGACTATGTCCCGCCGCCGGCCGCCTTTCGACCTCGTGGGGATCGTCCTCACCTCACCTCACCTCGGCCAGGCCGGCCCGGGCGCTCGAGGCGGCGATCGCCGTCGTCACGAGGGCGACCCCGAGGGCTGCGACGGTCCTGCCCGTCGGAGGCTGGTTCGTGTCCGCTTCCGGTGCACTCGGCTAGTCCGTGGCCAACACGCCGCAGAAGAACGAGCCGCTGACCTTGACCTCGGTGGCGTCGTCCTTGTTGACCAGGGTCGCGGCGAGCGTTCCCCCGCGCAGATCGGGACCGAGGGACATCGTGCCGGCGATCGACGTCGGTGTGTACAGCGTCTCCCAGCCCGTGCCGGCCCCGTCTCCGAAGCGCACCCAGTTGTCGGAGAAGAGGCTGGGCGGGTCGTCCTCCGTCCGCCCCTTGAAGGAGTAGGTGCCGGATCCGTTGAACTGCGAGCGCTGGAGCGTCACTTCCAGGATCCACACGCGGCCGTTGACCACGGTGGTCCAGACCCCTCCCCAGTCGTGCCGCGGCGACTCACCCCCGGGATCGCGGTGGGACGAGCAGGTGCCATCCTCGGTGAACGCCGCCGTCCTGGCGCCCGAGGCCGTGAGGCTCGTCCCCGACTGCGGGAGCGGCCGCGCAGGCGGAGTCGGCGTGGGCCGCGGCGGCGAAGCCGGCCGAGCAGGCGGTGCGGCCGCCGGCCCGTGCGCGACCAGCCCTGTGTTCGGTGCGCGGTCCGCGCTCTTGCCCTGCTTGTCGATCCTGGCGCGCCAGCGCAACGCCGAGGGGCTGCCGAGGTGCTTGAGAGACACCGCGTAGCGGATGCTCCTGCGGCTCGGGCGGCTCACCTGCACCGGATACTTGCCTCCCTGACCGTTCGAGCCGCCCTTCGGGGTGAGCCGGTAGCGCTTGCCGCCGGCCTCGACCTCGACCGTGGGCGCCAGCGCGTTCCGGGTCGAGAACACGCGATAGGTGGCGATCCGGAAGACCACCTTCTCGCCCGTGTGCTCGATGCGCCCGCTTCTGAGGTCAGGACACCCCGGTGCCTTGCACCTGGATGCGTCCCTGCCGTCCTGGATCGACGCGTCGTGCGCCCACGCGGGAGCGGCGGTCAGGAGGCCGGCGAGGGTCACCGAGACGGCGAGTCCGGCGACTGCCTGGCGTCGCACCGCGAAAGTGCCGGCGGCGCCTTCGCGCCGCCGGTGAGTGCTACGGAGGTGCTGCGAGCTGATCTGACGCACGATGCCCTTCCTGGTCGGTCCGGCGCGAACGTAACGGGCGAGCTGCACGTAACCGGCAAATTTCAGGGCTCACCCTGAGAGTGTCGGCGTTCCCTGGGTCGGTCGGGACGGTCACGAACGGGCGACGGGCAAGATGTGGCGATGGACAGCGCAGGATGGGATCGCCGCTACGCCGGCAGCGAGCTGATATGGACGGCCGAGGCGAACCGGTTCCTCGCCGCCGAGGCCGAGGGTCTCCCCGCCGGTCGCGCGCTGGACGTCGCGTGCGGCGAGGGACGCAACGCGATCTGGCTGGCGCAGCGCGGGTGGCAGGTGACGGGCGTCGACTTCTCCCCAGTGGGCTTGGAGAAGGCCGCGCGCCTCGCCGAGCAGCGCGGCGCCGCGGTGCAGTGGGTGCTGGCCGACCTCGTCGACTACGTCCCTCCGCCGGCCGCCTTCGACTTCGTGGCGATCCTCTACCTCCACATCGACGGCGCCGCGATGCGCGGTGTCCTGCGGCGGGCAGCCGCAGCACTGGCCCCCGGCGGCACGCTGCTCGTCGTCGGACACGACCCGGCCAACATCCGGGAGGGATACGGCGGGCCACAGAACCCGGCGATCCTCATGACGCCCGACGAGATCGCCGAGACGTTGCCCGACGACCTCGACATCGAGCGCGCCGAGCGCGTGCGCCGGCCGGTCGCCTCAGCGGGCGGGGACGTTCAGGCCATCGATGCTCTCCTCCGCGCTGCGCGGCCGAGCTGACTGCGGGTGCGCAGCCAGTGACGCGGCAGAGACCGGAGGAAGGTTCGGGCTTGACGATGCTAAGTGCTTCGGATCACCTCAGGGTGGGCGCCGTCGTCTCGACACAACGCGCGGGCGGCTGACCCCAGCGGCGATTCGCCATGCTGACCGGCAGTGTTCGCTCCCGAGCGCCACCGGCAGCTCGCCGGCCTGCTCGACGTTCACCCGGCGAGCCGCGTCGTCGATCTCGGCTGCGGGAGCGGCCACACGCTGACCGAGATCATGGCGAGGCTCGAAGTCGCCGGCGTGCTCGTCGGCGTCGACGCCCGCCGGCAGCGGGCCCCGGACGCGCTCGTCGGCGACCCGCGCCTGCGCCTGATCGTCGCTGACCTCGACCAGCCGCTGCCGTTCGCAGCCGGCCAGTTCGACCGCGCCGTCTGCCACAACGTGCTCGAGTGCCTGGCAGAACCTGACGCGTTCCTCGCCGAGGTCTGGCGCGTGCTCGCCCCTGGTGGTCTGTTCGTCCTGGGTCATAGTGACTTCGACACCATCGTGTTCACCTCCGACAACCTCGCGCTGACCCGTCGTCTGGTGCACTGCTACTGCGACACGACCCAGAAATGGATGCGCCGATCCGACGGGACGACCGGACGCAGGATCGCCGGCGTCGCCGCCCGCTCGCCGTTTGCGATCGACCGCGTCCACGCGTGGGTCAACGTCCTCACGTCGCTCGAGCCGGGCTCCTCCGGGCACGAGGCAGCACACGCCGTCGCCCACGTCGGCCGCCGTGACCCGCGGATCGGCGATCACGCCGTCGACGGATGGCTGGCGGGCCTCGAGCGCCTGGCCCGCGACAACGCTTTTCTGTACAGCGTCAACGACTACGCCGTTCTCGCCCGCAAATCGCCCTAGTCCCGGGCCGTCCGCGAGCCGCCGGCGCTGCCGAAGAGGTACTCCTGCGCGTCGCCTGAACGGCGGTAGCCCACGGCCCGGTAGATGTGGTTGGAGGTCGGGTTGGCGAGGTCGGTGTAGAGCATGCACGTCGTCGCGCCGGCGGCAAGTGCGCGCCGGCTGACGTCGGCGGCGAGGGCGGTGGCATAGCCCTGACGGCGCGCCGCGGGCGGCGTGTAGACCGGGCCCAGGCGGACCACGCCCGCGACGGGCTGGTTCGTGCCGGCCATCGAGACCACCCGGTCCTCCTCCCAGACGAACAAGCGCCCGTCACGCAGGCGCCGGTCGATTCCAGGCTCCACGGCGGTTGCGGGCAGGCCCGCGTCGCGGTTGAAGGCGCTCGTCCACTCGATCACCAGGTCGCGATCGGATCCGTCGGCGGGGCGGGCCCGGCCGGCAGGGCGGCTCGGAGGATCCTTCACGTGCGCGAGCCGGTACATCGCCTGGCTCATCCCCTGTCGGACCGTGCCACCGGTGCAGCGCCGCCACGCTTCGGCGAGGTAGGAGGCCGTGGGCTGCGGACCGTTGACGCCCGGCAGTCCGGGATCCACGTCGAGGAGCTCCGGCATCAGGGCATCGGCCACCTCCGCGCTCAGGCGGGAGGCGAGGAGCCCCCGGGGCGGCGTGCGTAGCACCGCCCCCGAGACCTTCCCGCTTCCGCCGGCTTCGACCCAGCCGAACAGGGGCGTGTCGGTGCAGTCCGTCAGGGTCGCCACCACGGTGGCCAGGACGTTGTGCTCGATCGGTCGGCTCGTCAGGAACTCCCAGACGTGCCGGGTGAAGTCGGTGATGTCGCGTGTGACGAAGACCTGCACGCAGCTCATTGTCCTCGTGGCCGACGACGGGGTTCACCCGACCGGAGCTCACCGTCGACGAGATCGAGCGCAACCGCTCAGCGTCAGCGTCCACGGATTGATCCGGCGCTGCCCGGGAACGCGGGTCACCATGCGCCAGCCGATCAAGGTCGAGTCCCATTCGCTCATCGACTACGCCTTCGCCGTCGTGTCGCTGGCTGTCCCGCCCGCGCTCGGGCTCAGCGGCGCGGCGCGCGCCATTCCGATGGCTTGGGGCGCGGGGCAGGGCACGCTGAACGCGCTCACGGACCAGTCCCGCGCGGTGAGATGCGTCGTGTCGTTCAAGCGTCACGGCCAGGTCGAGGCGGTCGCCCTCCCGGCGCTCGTGGCCACGGTGGCGATCACGCGGCCGTTCGGGCAGCGCGCCGCCAAGCCGTTCTTCTGGGCGCTGCTGACCGCGCTCGTCGGCAACTTCGTGCTCACCGACTACGACGCAGAGCCGACGTCCTAGCGCGCATCGTGGAGAACACGACGTTGTGCCCGCATCGACGCGCGAGCGGCCTCCGGGCGCGGACCTCAGGGCCGAGCCGTCAGGGCGCCGACGCGCCGTCGGCGGCGCTGCGCAGCGCGGCGATGTCGAGCTTGCCCATTCCGAGCATCGCCTGCATGGCGCGCTGGGCGCGGGTCGGGTCCGGATCGGCGAACAGCTCCTCCATCCCGGTCGGCACGACCTGCCAGGACAGGCCGTACTTGTCCTTCAGCCAGCCGCACGGCCCTTCCGAACCGCCCTCCGACAGACGCTCCCAGTAGAAGTCCAGCTCGTCCTGGTTCTCGCAGGTGATCTGGAAGGAGACGGCCTCGTCGAACGTGAACTGCGGACCGCCGTTGATGGCGACGAACCGCTGACCGTCCAGCTCGAACTCCACGGTCATCACCATGCCGGCCGGTCGCGGCGCGGCCTCGGTGTAGTGCGTGACGTTCACGATGCGCGAGTTCTCGAAGACGGAGGTGTAGAAGCTCGCGGCGTCCTCGGCCTCGGTGTCGAACCACAGGTTGGGAATGATCTTGTGCTGCATGGAGCGGCCTCCTTCTGGGGCTTGCAAAGGGCTGGGATCCTGCTGTTGTAGACCGGCGTAGGCGAGCAAACTCATCGATGAGTTTCCGCGCGCCCCGCCGTCTCCACGTTCAGCCGCATTCACCACGCGCCGGCCACCGGCGCAGACGGGAGTCGAGCAGCATGGGACAGCCGGTGGTTCACTCCGAGATCATCGGTTGCGGGGCTCGCGCCCCGTGCTGGGAGACGGCGTAGGATGGTCGCCATCGAATCGTCACCGCTCACGGTCACCCCGGCGTTCGGAGAGCTCGAGGAGCATCGCCGCGCGCTGACCGGATACTGCTACCGGATGCTCGGGTCTCCGTTCGAGGCCGAGGACGCCGTGCAGGACACGTTCCTGCGCGCGTGGCGCAACCTCGAGCGCTTCGAGGGGCGCGCAGCGCTGCGCTCCTGGCTGTACCGCATCGCGACGAACGTGTGCCTCGACATGCTCAAGAGCTCACAGCGCCGCGCCCGCCCGATGGACCTCGGGCCCGCGCGGTCTCCCCACGGCCCGATCGGCGACACGCTGCCGGAGGTCACGTGGGTGGAGCCGGTGCCGGACGGCCTGATCGCCGAAGACGGCGACCCGGCTGACGTGGCCGTCTCCCGGGAGACCGTCCGCCTGGCCTTCGTCGCGGCGCTGCAGCGACTTCCGCCCCGCCAGCGCGCGGCGTTGATCCTCTGCGAGGTCCTGCGCTGGAAGGCCTCCGAGGTCGCAGAGCTGCTGGACACCAGCGTCGCCTCGATCAACTCAGCGCTGCAGCGAGCGCGCGCGACGCTCGAGGCAAGCGACGCCGGCGCTTCGGGTCCGGCGCCCCCGCTCGACGCGTCCGGCCGCGAACTGCTTGATCGTTACGTGCAGGCCTTCGAGCAATACGACATGGAAGCGCTCACGTCGCTGATCCACGAGGACGCGACCCAGTCCATGCCGCCCTACGAGCTCTGGCTCCGCGGCCGCGAAGACATCCTGAGCTGGTGGGTCGGGGCGGGGGCGGGGTGCCGCGGCTCCCGCGTGCTCCCGACGAAGGCCGCGAACGGATCGCCCGCGTTCGGTCAGTACAAGCCGAGCGAGGCCGGCGAGGGCTACGACCCGTGGGCGCTTCAAGTCCTGGAGATCAAGCAGGGCCGAGTCGTCGAGTTCACCTTCTTCCTCGCTACGGAGACCCTGTTCCCCCTCTTCGGCCTGCCCGCCCGGCTCGCGGGCCGGCCTCAGTCGAGCAGCACGTCGGCCAGCCCCATCAGCCCGACCAGCTCGCGCAGTCCTCGGGCGGGGTGACGCAGGACGACCTGGCAGGCGTGGCGCCGGGCGGCCAGATGGAGCCGCGCGAGCGCGTCGACCGTCACCGCGTCGGCGGCGACGCCGCGCACGTCGCACAGGGCCACGTCGGCGTCCGTTCTCTCCAGCAGCCGGCAGACCCGGTCACAGAGGCCGGGCAGGTCGCCGCGCGCGACGGGGCCGCCGATGGCGAACGAGATCGTCTGCCGGGCTGAGGAGGCCATCAGCACAATGACCGGTCGGCCGGGCAGAAATCAGCGGCGTGCGCCCCGCATGATCGATCACGTCCCCGCCCCCACGACGAGCAGGAGATCCCCGGCGTCCACGTGCGTCCCCGCCTGAGTCACGATCTCCTCGACCACCCCGTCCGCCTCGGCGCAGACGGCGAGCTCCATCTTCATCGCCTCGACGGAGAGCAGCAGGCTGCCCTTGCTCACCCGTTCACCCTCGGCGACCGAGAGCGAGACGACGATCCCGGGCACGGGCGCCGCGACCTGCCCGGGGTCCTTCTCGTCGGCCGTGCGCCGGGCCGGCCCCGTGGGCTCCATGCTCTGGTCGCGGACCTTCACCTCGCGTGGCTGGCCGTTCAGCTCGAAGTAGATCGAGCGGTACCCCTCGCTGTCGTGGTCGCCGCGCGCGAGGAAGCGGATGAACAGCGTCTTGCCGCGCTCGATCTCCACCGCGAGCTCCTCGTCCTGGCCCAGGCCCCAGAAGAACGCAGGAGTGGGCAGCACGCTGACGTCACCGAACTGACGCTGGATCTCGGCGAACTCGACGAACACCTTGGGATACATCAGATAGGAGGCGAGCTCCTGCTCGCTGACCACCCGACCGACCTTGTCCTGCGCCTCGGCCCGGACGGCCGCCAACTCGACCGGCGCCAGCGCCTCACCCGGGCGCACCCGCAGGTGGTCGCGACCTCTGAGCACCTTGCGCTGCAGGGCGTCGGGAAAGCCCCCGGGCGGCTGGCCCAGGTCGCCGTTGAAGTAGCTGACGACCGACTCCGGGAAGGCGATCTCCTTCTGCGGATCGAGCACGGCCTCGGGAGTGAGGTCGTTGGTGACCATGAACACCGCGAGGTCGCCGACCACCTTCGAGGTCGGAGTGACCTTCACGATGTCGCCGAGCATCCGGTTGACCTCCGCGTAGGTCCGCGCGACCTCACGCCACCGGCCCTCGAGCCCCAGGCCACGGGCCTGCTGGCGCAGGTTCGTGTACTGCCCGCCCGGCATCTCGTGCTCGTAGACCTCCGAGGCGCCCGCCCGCATGTCGCTCTCGAAGCCCGCGTAGTACGTGCGCACCACCTCCCAGTAGGCCGCCGCGTCGTTCAGCGGCTCACGCGCCAGGCCCGTGTCGCGCTCCGTGTGGCGCAGCGCCTCGACGAGGGCGCCCAGGTTCGGCTGGGAGGTGAGTCCGCTCAAGGGGTCCATCGCGGCGTCGGCCGCGTCGACGCCGGCCTCGGCGGCCGCCAGCACGCTGGCCGCCGAGGCGCCGCTGGTGTCGTGGGTGTGGAAGTGGATCGGGATGCCGACCTCGTCGCGCAGCGCGCGGACGAGGCGGCGGGCTGCCTCGGGCTTGCAGAGACCGGCCATGTCCTTGATCCCGAGCACGTGGGCACCCGCCGCCTCGAGCTCGCGGCCCAGGCCGACGTAGTAGCCGAGGTCGTACTTCGACCGGCCCGGGTCGAGGATGTCGCCCGTGTAACAGATCGCCGCCTCGCACAGGGCACCGGCCTCGAGCACGGCATCCATGGCCACGCGCATGTTCTCGACCCAGTTCAGGGAGTCGAACACGCGGAAGATGTCGACGCCGGCCTGGGCGGCCTGGGCGACGAAGAAGCGGACCACGTTGTCCGGATAGTTGGTGTAGCCGACCGCGTTGGAGGCCCGCAGCAGCATCTGCAGGGGGATGTTCGGAACCCGCTCGCGCAGAGCGGCGAGCCGGTTCCAGGGATCCTCCTTCAAGAACCGCATGGCCACGTCGAAGGTGGCTCCGCCCCAGCACTCCAGGGACAGGAGCCCGTGCAGCTGCCTGGCGTACAGCGGGGCGATGCGCAGCAGGTCATACGTGCGCACCCGGGTGGCCACGAGCGACTGGTGGGCGTCACGGAAGCTCGTGTCGGTGAGCAGCAGCCGCTGCTCCTCTCGCATCCATCGCGCGAAGCCCTCGGGGCCGAGCTCCTTCAGCAGGCCGCGCGTGCCGGGCTCGAGGTGCGGGCGGTAGGGCACGTCGGGCAGCGGCGCGGGCCCGAGCGGGCCGGGATCGCGATGCCCGCGCACCTCCGGATTGCCGTTGACGACCACCTCCCCCACGAAGTCGAGCAGGCGCGTGGCCCGGTCGCGAGGCCGCTCGAGATCGAAGAGCTCGGGCGTCTCGTCGACGAAGCGGGTGGTCACCTCGCCCGCCTGGAAGCGGGGATGGGCGATCAGCCCCTCCAGGAAGAGCAGGTTGGTCTTGACCCCGTGGATGCGGAACTCGCGCAGCGCGCGGTCCATCCGGGCCACCGCCTCCTGCGGCGTCGGGGCCCACGCCGTGATCTTCTCGAGCAGCGAGTCGTAGAACGGTGTCACCACCGCTCCGGCGTACGCCGTGCCGCCGTCCAGGCGGATGCCGAAGCCCGTCGCCTCGCGATAGGTGGTGATGCGCCCGTAGTCGGGGGTGAACTGGTTCTCGGGATCCTCCGTGGTCACGCGGCACTGCAGCGCGAAGCCGTTCAACCGCACGCTGTCCTGCGTCGGCACGCCGCTCTCGGGCGTGCCGATGCGGGCGCCCTCGGCGACACGTATCTGCGCCTTCACCAGGTCCACGCCCGTGACCATCTCGGTCACCGTGTGCTCGACCTGGATACGCGGGTTGACCTCGATGAAGAAGAAGCGCCCGCTGTCGACGTCCTGCAGGAACTCCACCGTGCCGGCGTTCCGGTAGCCCGCCTCGCGCGCCAGCCGCACGGCCGCCGCGCACATCTCCTCCCGGGTGGCGGGGTCGAGCGTCGCCGCCGGCGCCAGCTCGACGACCTTCTGGTGGCGTCGCTGCACCGTGCAGTCACGCTCGTAGAGATGCACCACCTGGCCCTCGGCGTCCCCGAGGATCTGGACCTCGAGGTGGCGCGCGCGCTCGACCAGGCGCTCGAGGAAGACGTCGTCGCGACCGAACGCGGCGCCCGCCTCCCGGCGTGCCGCGACGACCTGGCCGACGAGGTCGGCCGGTCGGGAGACCACGCGCATGCCACGCCCGCCACCGCCCCAGCTCGCCTTGACCATGAGCGGGAAGCCCACCTCCGCGCCAAGCCGCTGCACCTCGGCGGGGTCGTCCGGCAAGGGCCCGGTGGCCGGCATGACGGGCACCCCCACCCGCTCGGCGAGCTCGCGCGCGGCGACCTTGTCGCCCAGTCGCTCCATCACGGCGATGGGCGGACCGATCCACACCATCCCCTCGCGCTCGCAGGCAGCGGCCAGATCGGGGTCCTCGGCCAGGAAGCCGTAGCCCGGGTGGATGGCGTCGACGCCGGCGTCACGCGCCACCCGCACGATCTCCTCCACCCCCAGATAGGCCCGCACCGGCGCCAGTCCACGACCGACGAGGTAGGCCTCGTCCGCCTTGAAGCGGTGCAGCGCGAAGCGATCCTCGAGCGAGTAGATCGCCACGGTCTCCAGGCCGAGCTCGGTGGCCGCGCGGAAGATGCGGATCGCAATCTCGCTCCGGTTGGCCACCAGCAGCTTGCGAATCCTCCTCTCCACCCGCGCGAGGATACCCCGCGGCCGACGGGGCAGGCCGCGCGCCGTCGGTGCTCCGGAGCGGAGCGCTCATGGGCAGGGAGCCTCAGTGAGCACTTAGTGCTCCGATTCCGAAGTTCCATGGCAGCATCCGGGCGCCACGCCGGGCCGTGCCGCCCGGCGACAGCGCGACGAATGCATCCCGGATCCTGCGACGGAACTTACGAATCGGAGCACTTAGAAGCAGCGTCGGAGCATCACGTCGCACCCGGCAGGAACGCGAAGTCGCCAGGATCGAGGAGCTCGGTGGCCTTGAGGTACTCGCGCATGTAGCCCGGCCAGTTGGCGACGATGCGGCCGCTGTCGTCGCGGTACCACGAGTCGCACCGCGTCCAGGCGGTGCCGGCGAAGCGTGCTTGGAGCTCGCGGTCGCTGGCGGCCTCGACCTCGGGACGGACGACGATCGCGCCCGCTCCACGGCGGCGCAGCTCCTGCAGGGCTTGGCGGAGGTAGCGGGCCTGCGCCTCCAGGTAGGTGATGATCGAGCCGCCGGAGGTGTTCGTGTTCGGCCCGTACATGACGAACATCGAGGGAAATCCCGGGACGGTGAGGCCGAGGTGGGCGTGCGCGCCGCCGGTCCAGGCCTCGCGCAGGCTCCGGCCCCCCGAGCCCGTGATCTCCATTCCGAACATGAAGTCGTTCGTCTTGAAGCCGGTGCCCCAGATGACGCAGTCGACCGGGTGCAACCGGCCGTCGGCGGTCACGACGCCCTCCGCGGCCATGCCGGCGACGGCGTCGGTCACGAGCTCGACGTGCTCGCGCTGCAGAGCCGGGAGGAAGTTGGAGCCGAAGAGCACGCGCTTGCACCCGAACGTGTAGTCCGGCCACACCTGCTCGCGGACGACGGGGTCCTTGAGCTGCCAGCGCATGAACGCCTTGGACGCCTGGTGGACGACCTTGCCGACGGTGCCGGGGTGGCGGATGGCGAACGTCAGCAGCTCGCCGTAGTGAAACCAGAACGCGCGGCGCGCCGACTGCAGCCCGGGCACCGTCTGCACCGCTGCCCTGACCACCCTGGGATAGGGCCGGTTCTTGCGCGGCATGAACCAGTTGCCCGTCCGCTGGAAGACCGTGAGGTGCGCCACCTCCTCGACGATCTCGGGCACGAACTGCACCGCGCTGGCGCCCGTCCCGACGACCGCGACCCGCTTGCCGGCCAGAGGGTAGTGGTGGTCCCACCGGGCGGAGTGGAAGCTGTGGCCCGCGAAGCTCTCAGCGCCCTCGACGCGCGGGAACGAGGGCTGGTGCAGCTGCCCGGTGGCGAGGATGAGCGCGTCGGCCGCGTAGGTCGCGCCGCTCTGGGTCGCGACCGTCCACGCCTGGTCGGCGTCGCTCCAGCGGCAGGCGCTGACCCGCGTGCCGCAGATCACCCGCTCCGCGACGCCGAAGTCGCGGGCGACCTGGCGCAGGTAGACGAGGATCTCCTCCTGGCGCGGGCACAGCCGCGGCCAGTCGCGCCGCTGGGCGAAGGAGAACGAGTACAGCTGGCTCGGCACGTCGCACGCCGCGCCGGGGTAGGTGTTGTGAAACCACGTACCGCCGATCTCCGGTGCCGCTTCGAGCAGCGTGAGCTCGTCGAACCCGTGCTTCTGGAGCTCGATGGCGGCGGCGATGCCGCCGAAGCCCGCGCCGACGATGACGATCCGCGGGTTCGACACGCTGTCAATCTAGCGATCGCAAACCGCCGGGCTTCCCGCTGCGAACTGCGAGAATGCCGGTGTGCAGCGTCGCTGGGTGCCGGCCCTCATCGCCCTCGCCGCCGCGCTGGTGGTGGCCGAGGTCGGGGTGCTCGTGTTCTGGCCGGAGGGCGGCGTGGTGCGGCCCGACGACGTCGCCGCCTCCGCCTACTTCACCCCGGAGCAGATCTCGCGGGCGGCGGACTTCCGCGGTCCGCAGGTGTGGCTCTATCTCGCCGGAATGCTGCTGGAGCTGGCCGTCCTCGGGCTCCTCGTCGCGTGCCCGCCGCGGCTCCTGCGCGAGCAGGACGGTCGCGGCGCCGTCCTGCGCCGCGTCGCGGGGGCCGCCGCGGCGCTGTCGCTGCTGCTCACGCTCGTCGGCCTGCCACTCGCAGCCGTCGGGCGTCAGCGCGGCATCGACGTGGGCCTGGTGACCCGCTCGTGGCCGGGCTGGGCGCAGGACGTCATGCTCGGCGCGGCCATCCAGGCGGGGCTGATGGCGCTGACCGCCCTCGCGCTCGTTGGCCTCATGCGGCGCGTGCCGCGCTGGTGGTGGCTGCCCGCCTCCGGCGTGGTGGTCGCCGGCGCCGCCGTCGTGCTCTACCTCACTCCCGTCGTGCTCGACCCGCTGTTCAACCGCTTCACCCCGGTGCAGGGGCCGGTCCGCACCGAGGTGCTGACCCTCGCCGAGCGGGCCGGCGTGGACGTCGGCGAGGTCTACGTCGTGGACGCGAGCCGCCGCACGACCGCGGCCAACGCCTACGTCGCCGGCTTCGGCCCGACCAAACGCGTCGTCGTCTACGACAACCTGCTCGAGCGCTTCTCCGCAGACGAGCTGCGCCTGGTGCTCGCCCACGAGCTCGCCCACCAGCGCTACGACGACGTCCCGCGCGGGCTGCTCTACGTGCTGCTGGTCGCGCCGTTCGGGATGCTCGCCGTGGCGCGCCTGACGGCGGCGTCCAGACCCGAGCGCAGCCCGGCGGGCACGGGCACCCGCCGCCTGGCGGACGCCCGGACGCTGCCCGCGCTGGCCCTCTCGCTGTCGCTCGTGGTTCCCGCGGTGACGACGATCTCCAACCAGCTCTCCCGGCGCGTCGAGGCGCGCGCGGACAGCTTCGCCCTGCAGCTCACCGATGCCCCGAAGTCGTTCATCGCCTTCAAGCGCCGCGCGACGGTCCGCAACGTCAGCGAGCCCGACCCGCCGGGGCCGAGCCGGTGGCTGTTCGGCACCCACCCGACGCCGCTGGAACGGATCGGGGCGGCGGAGGCGTGGGCGCGCGGGGTGCGACCCTGACCCGCCCGCCGCGCGCCGGTCGCAGGACGACCGGCGCCCAGGCCGGGCCCGGCGGCAGGCCGACACGGTCAGCCTCCGTCGCCACCGGCGGCGTAGCGGACGATGGAGGAGTCGATCAGCCACTCCACCGGGGCGCGGTCGTCGGTGTAGACGCGCCCGCCGCCCAGCGGCGCCTGCAGGCCCCGCTCGGTACGGGCCAGGAGCGGCAGGAGCTCACGGTCGACCGTGGCCGACGCCAGGCGGAGGCGCTCGCGCGTCGGCGGCACGTCGGAGGCGACCAGCAACGTGCTCGTATCCTCGATCGGGAATCGCGCGACGTGACCGAACGAGGCGCTGAGCGTGCGCGTGATCGTCTTCTCGAGCTCGTCCTGCCCCTCGGGATGGCCGACGTTCACGACCACCGCGCCGCCGGGCTGAAGGCGTTTGCGGGTGAGGTCGAAGAACTCGCGCGTGGCCAGGTAGAAGGGGATGTACGGCTGACGGTAGGCGTCGATCCCGATCAGGTCGTACCGCTTCCGCGTCCGTCGCAGGAACGGCCGCGCGTCCTCGGTGAAGGTCTCGAGCTTCTTGTTCTTGTCAAGGCCGAAGAGCTCACGGCCCGCCTCGGTCACCTCACCGTCGATCTCGACGCCGTCGATCCGCGTGCCGGGGAAGTACCGCGAGTACGCGCGCGAGACGGTCCCCGCGGCGTTGCCGAGCATCGCCATCGAGCGCGGCGGGCGCCCCAGGACGGAGAGCGGCAGGGAGAGGTAGCCGTCCCACACGCCGTCGGTGAGCACGGTGCTCGGGTCGTAGACGGAGTGGACGGCCTGGCCCTCGTTGAGCTCGAGCAGGCGCCGGTCGCCGTCCTGGATGACGCGCAGATACTGATAGCTGGTCTCGCGCTCGGCGATGACGCGCCCTCCGCCGTCGGCCGGCTTGGTCAAGCCGGGCGGCAACGCGAGCGCCGCGGCGAGCAACGCCGGGACGGCCAGGGCGGCCCGCGGGACCGACGCGGCCGCGGCGGCGGTCACCGCCAGCGCCGCGGCGAAGAGCAGGAAGGTGCGCTGCACGCCGATAAGCGGGATGAACACCAGCGCGGAGAGGAAGACCCCGGCCAGGCTGCCGACGGTCGACAACGCGTAGAGACGGCCCGCGACCGTGCCGGCGTTCTCCACCTCCCTGATCGCCAGGCGCAGCGCCCACGGCGTGACCGTGCCGAGCAGCACGAGCGGGATCGCCAGCAGGACGAGCACGCCGAGCAGCGAGCCGACGAAGGCGCCGGCGTCCAGGCGATCGAACGCGCCGACCACGACGTCGAAGAACGGCCCGGACACGATCGGGACCAAGCCGAGCAGGACCGCGGCCACGAGCACGACGAAGCGCAGGTTGCGGTCGGCGGGGTAGCGATCGGCGAGCCGTCCGCCGTACCAGTAGCCGATCGAGAGGGCGACGAGCACCACGCCGATGGTGTTGGCCCAGATGATCGTCGACGCGCCGAAGTACGGCGCGAGCAGGCGCGCGGCGGCGATCTCGGCACCGAGGCTCGAGGCGCCCCCCGCGAACACGAGGGCGAGAAGGGCGCGTTGCGACGGCTGGGGCACGCCCTGAGCGTGGCACAGGCGTGTAATCGCGGGATCAGCCCGTAGCGCGAGCGCGCCGCACGAGCTCGACGCTGGCGCGTCGCAGCCCGTCCGGAGCGTCGACGGGACGGGCGAAACCGACGCGCGGGCGCGCCGTACCGCGGGGCGTGGTCACCTCGAGGTCGAGCCCGTGGCGGTCGGCCGCGAGGCAGCGCGCGCCCATGGCGTCGGTGAAGCCCGCCAGCGCGCGGGCGATCTCCAGCAGCGCGTCGGCGTGGTCGGAGTTGAGGTGGCGCACGGCGCCGTCGACGTGCGGCGCGACGGGGTCGGGCGCGGCGGCGGCGTACTCCGCGGCGGCGACGGAATCCATACGCCCGTAACCGCCGACCCAGCGCACCCGCTCGACTTCGAGGACGAAGAGCCGGAAGTCGTCGAAGTCCACGTAGAGCTCGGCCGAGGGCATCGCCGCGAGGTGGGCGGCGCGGGCGGCGGCCCGCTTGTCGCCCTCGGGCTGCACCGCGCGGCCGGCGAGCGTGACGCGGCCGCGGTCCAGCGGGTTCTCGTCGTTGGGCGGCTCGGCGACGACCAGGCTCGCGCGGCCGTCGGCCTCGAGGTTGCGGGTGTGCTCGGCCATCAGGGAGACGAGGAGCACGGGCGCCCCGTTCTCCAGGGCTCCGTAGGTGACCACCGAGCCCCAGGGGGCGCCGTCGGCGCTCAGGGACGCCACGACACCCTGCGTGGCGCCGGCGACGAGCGTGCGCGCCTCCTCGGCGGCGGAGCGACGCTGCGCGACGGGCCCGGCGGGTGAGCGCAGCGGTGGGGGCGGCTCGGGAGCGGTCGCGGGCGGGGCGCCGTGCTCGATGAGGTCGTTCACGCACCCATCATGGCGGGGTTTGGGCATTCCCGGCTCGCATACGGCGCCATGCTGCGGCAACCCCCTGCTTGAGTGGGGTCGTGCGCGGCGGCGTCTTCTTCGGGATCGGGGCCTACGGGCTCTGGGGGCTCTTCCCGCTCTACTTCTCCGAGCTTGCCCCGGCCGCGCCCCTCGAGGTGCTCGCCCACCGCATCGTGTGGTCGGTGCTCGTCATCGTGTTGCTGCTCGCGGTCGTCCGGCGTCTCGGCCCGGCGCGCGCGACCTTCTCCGACCGCCGCGCGCTCAGGCTCCTGGCGGGCGCCGCGGTGCTGATCGCGATCAACTGGGGCGTCTACATCTACGCCGTGAGCTCAGACCGCGTGCTCGAGGCCGCGCTGGGCTACTTCATCACCCCGCTCGTGAGCGTCGCCTTCGGCGTGCTCATCTTCAAGGAGCGCCTGCGGCGCACCCAGGGACTCGCGCTCGGCCTGGGCACCGTCGCGGTCGTGATCCTCACCGCGTACTACGGCGGCTTTCCGTGGGTCGCGCTGGTGCTCGCCGCGTCGTTCGGCAGCTACGGGCTGCTCAAGAAGCTCGCCGGGGTCGGCGCCCCGGAGGGCCTGGCCGTCGAGACGCTGCTGCTGCTGGTTCCGGCCGGGGCGTTCCTCGCGCTGCTCGCCGAAGCGGGCGACGCGACGTTCGCGTCCGAGGGCGTCGGCCACGCGCTCCTGCTCGCGGCGGCCGGGGCGGTGGCGGCGGTCCCGCTGCTCCTGTTCGCCGCGTGCGTCATGCGCGTGCCGCTGACCACCGTGGGCCTGCTGCAGTACCTGACGCCCGTGCTCCAGTTCCTCATCGGCTGGCTCGTGGTGGGCGAGGCGCTTCCTCTCAGCCGCTGGATCGGCTTCGTCCTGGTCTGGGCGGCACTCGTCGTGCTGACCTGGGACGGGCTGCGTGCCAGCGGCCGGCGGTCCGCGGCGACGCCGGTTCCCGAGCTCGTCTAGCCTGCGCCGCCGGAATCCGAGGGTCCCGGGTCGTTGTCCTCCTCGTCCAGCCCGGGTGGCGGGAGCCGCGCCGCAGCGTGCAGCAGCTCGCGTACCGCCTCGAGCTCCAGGCTCGCGAGCTTGGAGAAGCGCACACAGGAGCGCCCGACGCGCCCACCGCCGAGGCGCTCGGCGAACGACTCGACGAGGTACTCCTCCGGGCCGGTCCTCGCCGCGACGCCGAGGGTTATCAGTCGCGCGTTGGCGCCGAGAGTCACGCGCGCCGCCTCCCCCGAGCGACCCGACTTGTAGCGATAGCGGTACGGCCCGTAGGCGAGCAGCCCGTCGCGCACGTGCGGAGTGAGCTCGGGCACCGTGGCGCGCACGAGCGCGTCGAGCCGGCGCAGGTCGTCGCGCCGCGCGGCCGGCAGCGCGGCGATCAGCTCCTCCGCGGTCAGGCTGCGTCACCGGCCGGGACTTCGATCTCACGCTTGAGGATCTTGCCGGTCGGCCCCTTCGGCAGCTCGTCGACCAGCCACACCCGGCGGGGATACTTGTAGGCGGCCACCGCGTCCTTGACGTGCTTCTGCAACTCCTCGACGCTCGCCTCCTGACCCTCCTTCAGGGCGACGGCGGCGCCGACCTCCTCGCCGAGTTCCTCGTGCGGCATCGCGACGACCGCGGCCTCCCGGACGGCGGGGTGCTCGTAGAGGACCTCTTCGATCTCCCGCGGGTAGATGTTGTAGCCGCCGCGGATGATCATGTCCTTCTTGCGGTCGACGATGAAGAAGTAGCCGTCCTCGTCGACCTTCGCCAGGTCTCCCGTGTGGAACCAGCCGTCCTTGATGGCCTCGGCGGTGGCATCCTCGCGCTTCCAGTAGCCCTTCATGACGTTGTGCCCCTTGACGACGATCTCGCCGACCTCGCCCTGGGCGACCTCGTTGCCGTCCTCGTCGAAGAGCTTCATCTCGACGCCACGGATCGGGGTGCCGATCGATCCGGGCTTGGCCTCCTTGTCGGGGTGGTTGAACGACGCGACGGGCGAGGTCTCCGAGAGGCCGTAGCCCTCGAGCACCTTGCAGCCGAACTTCTCCTCGAAGGCCTTCATGACCTCGACGGGCATCGCCGACCCGCCCGAGGCGCAGACCTTCAGCGTGCTCGTGTCGGCGTCGTCGGCGCTGGCGTCGTGGAGCATCGCGCCGAACATCGTCGGCACGCCCTCGAAGATGTTCACCTTGTCGCGGGCGATGATCTCCAGCGCCTTGGCCGGGTCGAAGCGCGGGATGAGCGTCAGGCAACCGCCCAGGAGCATCGTCGCGTTCAGACCGCAGGTCTGCCCGAACGAGTGGAACAGCGGGAGCGCCCCGAGGGTGATCATGGCGTCGTCGCCGACGGCGAACAGCTCACCGGAGATCTCCGCGTTCGTGCGCATGCTGTCGTGGGTGAGCTCGGCGCCCTTCGGCGTGCCCGTCGTGCCCGAGGTGTAGAGGATCACCGCGGTGTCCGAGCCGTCGCGCTCGGCGACGTCGCGCAGCGGCTCGTGGTCGCCGAGGAGCTTCTCGAACTCGCCGCGCTTGACCAGGACGCACTCCGCGCCGGCCTCCTCGGCGCCCGCCTCGGCCGCTTCGGCGAAGTCCCCCCAGGCGATGATGAGCTTCGCCTCGGGATCTGAGAGGTAGAAGCCGGTCTCGCGCGCCTTGAGCAGCACGTTCATCGGCACGACGACCGCGCCCAGGCGCAGGACGCCGTAGTAGGCGATCGGGAAGTACGGGACGTTCGGGAGCATGATCCCGACGCGGTCGCCCGGCTCGACGCCCTTGCTCTTCAGCATCGCTGCGAGCCGGGCGCTTGCCTCGTCGAGGGCGGCGTAGGGGACGACGATGTCGTCGAGCTTCAGCGCGGGGCGATCCGGGCCCGACTCGGCGCTGCTGGTCATGATCGTTGCGAGGTTCGCGCTCATGCCACGTGCCTGCCCGGAACGCGAGGCGCGCATGCGTCCGGCCGCCGCCGGCCGGCCGTCGAGCGCCGGGGCGTCGCTAGGGCTGGCGTTCCGCGTAGAGCGCGGAGTCCGCCCGTGCGAGGAGCTCCCGGGGCGAGTCGGCCGGCCGCAGCTGCGCCAGGCCGATCGTCACCGAGCCCGGGTCGGGGGCCTGCGCGAGGGCTGCGTTGACGAGGGCGAACCGCTTCGCCGCAGCGGACAGATCCAGACCCGAGAGCACGCAGACGAACTCGTCCCCGCCGTAGCGGATGACCAGATCGTGGGAGCGCAGCTTGGCCCTGCACGCGTCGGCGACGTCGAGCAGCGTCCGGTCACCGGCGGCGTGGCCGCCCGCGTCGTTGATGGCCTTGAGACCGTCGACGTCGAGAAACGCCAGGACGAGCGGCTGCTCGGACCGTCTCGCCCTCGCGATCTCGCGTTCGAGCTCCACCATCCCGGGGCCGCGGAGGTACGCACCGGTCAGGCCGTCATGGGACGAGTACTCCCGCTCCCTCGCCGACGCCCCTCGGTCGGCCAGAGCGGTGTCGCGATCCAGCTCGGCCCGAGAACGCTCACCGGCGCCCGCCCCGCGGTCGGCTTGCGAGGAGTCGCGATCCAGCTCGGCCTGCGAGCGCTCACCGGCGCCCGCGCCGCGATCCAGCGAAGCGCGCTTCCGATCGGAGGCAGCCTCTCGCCGGGCCAGGGAGGAGCGATCGAGGGCATCAGCCGGGGTCTCGGTCGTCACCTGCGCTTCGAATCGTTCTGCGGCCTGGTCGCGTTGCTCGGCCGCGTGATCGCGCTGGTCGGCCGCATGGTCGCGCTGCCTGGCGGCCTGATCGCGCCGTTCTCCTGCTTGGTCGCGCTGCTCGCCGGCCTCGTCGCGCCGATTCCCCGCCTGGTCGCGCCGGTCGCCGGCCGCGTCGCGCTGATGGCCGGCCTCGTCCCGCTGATGGCCGGCCGGGTCGCGCTGATGGCATGCCGGGTCGCGCTTTCCCGGAGCTCCGCCTGCGACCAAGCTGAATCGCCTCAGGACCGGTGGAGGGCTCTCGCCCGAGGCGTCATCACGATGTCTTAGTTTGTAGCAGAGCGGCACGCGAGGAGCAGGCCCCGCGTGGTCTCCATGTGCTCCGCCGTCCCTTGTGCCCGCGGGACCCCGTGCCGCAAGCCCTTGGAGCGTGGGGCGGCCGCGCCCCGCTACCGTCCGCTCGGCCATGGAGGACCCGATGCGGATCACCTCGAGCGTCGCCGTGCCGCTCGCGGAGGTCGTCGTCCGCGCCAGCCGCTCGTCCGGCCCGGGCGGCCAGCACGCGAACGTCACCGCCTCGCGGATCGAGGTCAGCTTCGACGTCGCGGCCTCCGCCGCGCTCTCGCACGAGCAGAAGGCCCGCGTCAGCGGCCGCCTCGGCCCGGTGGTGCGCGCCGTCGCCCAGGACGCGCGCTCGCAGCAGCGCAACCGCGAGCTCGCGCTCGAGCGGCTGCGCGACCGGCTCGCGGGGGCGCTGCACGTGCAGCGCTCCCGCCGCCCGACCCGGCCCACCAAGGGGTCGAAGGTCCGGCGCGTCGACGCCAAGAAGCGCGCGGGCCAGATCAAGCGCACCCGCCGCCGCCCCGGCGCCGACGACTGATCCCGAGGCGGGCTGACGCCCACCCTCGGGCACCATCCGGCGCTGGAGGGTCACTTGACAACGAGAGCGGTCGGCGCCGCGCTCGTTCTGGAAGGCCTTCTCAGCGGCGGACGTCCTCGCAGTCGCGCGCGACGCGGTCCACCGGATCGGCGAAGACCACGTCGCGGCCCGGGCCGCAGCGGACGGTGTCGTCCTCGCCGCGCACGACGTTGATCCGGTCGTCGCCCGAGCCGCCCGCGACGACGTCCGGGGAGAGGTTGCCGAAGAGCGTGTCGTTGCCGGCGCCGCCGTCGATGCGGTCGCGGCCGCGGTCGCCCGTGATGCGGTCGTCGCCGGCGTCCCCGGAGATGCGGTCGTCGCCCGAGCGGCCGGCGAGCGTGTCGTTCCCCGGTCCGCCGTGCAGCTCGTCGTGTCCGTTCTCCCCGTCGACGTAGTCGTCGCCGCCCGCGCCGAAGAGCTTGTCCGGTCCGTTCTTGCCGAAGAGCGAGTCCTCGCCCGGGGTGCCGCGGAGCACGTCGGCGGCGTCGGTGCCGGCGATGATCGAGCGGGTGTCGGCGTCGGTCGCGGCCTCGGCCGGGATCGAAGTGACCGTCTCGCAGTCGACGAGCCGGTCGCGCTGGGGCGCCTGCGCCTCGACGAAGACCGTGTCCGAGCCGGCGCCGCAGTCGACGGCGTCGACGCTGTCGTCGGCGACGCGCAGCGTGTCGTCCCCGTCCCCGGCGTTCAGGAGGTCGGCCCCCGGCCCGCCCGTGACGAGGTCGGCGCCCGGCCCGCCGTCGAGCTCGTCCTCGCCCGACCCCCCGTCGAGCTGGTCGGCCCCCTCGCCGCCCTCGATCGAGTCGTTGCCCGAGTCGCCGCGCACCACGTCCGAGCCGTTGTTGCCGAACAGCAGGTCGCGCGCCGGGCCGCCCTCGACGATGTCCTGGCCGTCGCCGCCGGTGATGTTCTCCGTCCCGGTCTGGCCGCGCAGCGTGTCGTCGCCGTCGCCGCCCTTGATCAGGTCGGAGCCGCGGCCGCCCTCGACCAGGTCGTCGCCCGGGCCGCCGTAGAGCCGCCGGTCGTTGCCGAAGGAGCGCTCGAGGATCCGATCGTCGCCGCCTTCGCCGAAGATCCGGTCGTCGCCCACCCCGCCGTCGAGCACGTCGTCCCCGTCGGAGCCGTGAATCGAGTCGTTGCCCGTGCCCCCGTCGGCGGTGTCCATTCCCGGCCCGCCGAGCAGCTCGTCGTTGCCCGACGCCCCGAGCAGCAGATCGTCGCCCTCGCCCCCGTCGAGGTCGTCGTCGAAGGAGCCGCCGCTGAGCGTGTCGTTGCCGGGACCGCCGAGCAGCCGGTCGTTCTCACGGCCCCCGGTGAGGCGGTCGTCGCCCGCCAGACCCTCGAGCAGGTCGGGCAGCCGGGAGCCGCCGATGACGTCCGCCCCGTCGCCGCCGAGCGTCCGCGCCCGCCCACCCTGGACGGCGACGGCCACCGGCCGTGTGCCCGGAAGGGGCAGCGTGCCGATGCGGCTGCGCGTGAACGGGGAGACGAGCGAGAGCCCGGCGGCGCCCGCGTCGGCGAGGTAGACGCGCACGCCGTCGCTCGACCACGCGGGCGTGCCGGGCCCGGCGCCCGACCGGAAGCCGCGCACGCGGCGCGTGGCGACGTCGACGAGCGCGGCGGTGCGCCCGCCGGCGGCCGCCCCGACCGCGAGCTGCTGCGCGTCGGGCGAGGCCGCGAGCGCGGTGCCGACACCGCGCA
>CADCVR010000006.1 GCA_902806205.1 uncultured Solirubrobacteraceae bacterium
GCGCGCGGCCGGCGGGTCGTCGTGGCGGCGGTCGCCGCGCGCGACGAGCTCGCGCGCGCGCTCGGCGGCCACGGGGCCGCGCCGTTCGTCGAGCGGGAGGTCGCCCCCGGACTGCACCACGTCTCCATCGACCCGCAGCTCGCCATGGAGGAGTACCTCGTCGACCAGCTCCCGAACCGGGCCGTGGCCGAGGTGCTCGTGCGCTCGCGGATGTTCACCTACCTGGCGGCGGCCACACCGGGATTGCGGGAGCTGTTGACCATGGGCAAGGTGTGGGAGCTCGCGCAGTCCACGCGGCGCACCCCGGGCGCCTCGCCCTACGACCTCGTCGTGCTCGACGCGCCCGCCACGGGCCACGGCCTCGCGCTGCTCGAGGCACCGCGGACCCTCGCCGACGCGGCCCGCGTGGGTCCGGTCTCGCGGCAGGGCCGTACGATCCACGAGATGCTCACGGACCGCACCCGGACCGGCGTCGTCGCCGTCGCCGCCCCGGAGGAGCTGGCGGTCAGCGAGGCCCTGGCCCTGCGCGGCGCGCTGCGCGACCGCCTCGGGCTCGAGCTCGAGCATGTCGTGGTGAACGCCGTGCTTCCCGACCGCCTCACCACGGCGGAGGCCGGGGCGCTCGAGACGGCCGGGGACGCCCACGCCGTGCGCCTCGCGCGCCACCATCACCGCCGGGCGCGCGCCCAGGCCGAGCAGGCCGCGCGCCTGCGCGGCGAACTGGACAGCGCGGTGCCGTTGACGTCGCTTCCGTTCCTCTTCCGCCGCGAGGTCGGTCTGGCGGATTTGAGGCAGCTCGCGGAGCACTTCTAGGATGAGCGTCGCCGAGCGCCTCGAGGGCAAGAGCGTCTGCGTCGTCGCGGGCTCGGGCGGGGTCGGGAAGACGACGAGCTCGGCGGCGCTCGCGCTCGGCCTGGCCGCTGCGGGCCAGCGCGTCGCGGTCATCACGATCGACCCGGCCAAGCGCCTGGCCAACGCGCTCGGGATGCAGGAGCTCGGCAACGAGCCGCGGCTGGTCGCCCCGGCGGTCTTCGCCGCAGCCGGCCTCGAGGTCAAGGGCGAGCTGTGGGCGATGATGCTCGACGCCAAGGCGACCTTCGACGGGCTCATCGAGCGCCTGGCGCCGGACGCGGCGACCCGCGACGAGATCCTCGGCAACCGGATCTACTCGGAGCTGAGCGGCGCGGTCGCCGGCTCACAGGAGTTCACGGCGATCGCGCGCCTGTACGACCTGCACCGTGAGGGAGACTTCGACGTGCTCGTGCTCGACACGCCGCCGTCGCGCAACGCGCTGGACTTCCTCGACGCCCCCGACCGCCTCACCGCGTTCTTCCAGGGCCGTGCGCTGAAGCTGTTCCTCACGCCGACGGGCTTCGCCGCGAAGGTCGTCGGCCGCGGCACCGGTGTCGTCTTCGCGATCATGAAGCGGGTGACGGGCGTCGACCTGATCTCAGACCTCAGCGTCTTCTTCCGCTCCCTCGGCGGGGTCGTCGACGGCTTCGAGGAGCGCGCGGCGGGCGTCAAGGCGCTCCTGGCCGACCCCGCGACGACGTTCCTCATCGTCACCTCACCGCAGAAGGAGCCCGTCGAAGAGGCGATCTTCTTCCGCGGCAAGCTCCGCGAGGCGGGGATGCCGTTCGGCGGGCTGGTGATCAACCGCGTCGACCCCGGAGTCGGGGAGCCCGAGCCGCTCGATCCCCAGGCGATCGTCGAGGAGCTCTCTGGCCTGCTCGGTGAGCCGCTGGCCAAGAAGGTGTCGCGGACGGTCGCCGACGCGCAGGTGCTCGCCGAGCGTGACGCCGCCGCGATCGCGCGACTGCGCGCCGAGCTCGACGAGCGCGAGCCGATCCTCGTGCCGCTCATGGACGCAGACGTCCACGACGTCGCGGGCCTCGTGGCGGTGCAGCGCCACCTCTTCGCTCCGGCCGCCGACCGCGAGCGCCTGCTCGCGGAGGCGAACGGGGCGTAGGGTCGATCAGGGCGTTGCGACGGTGCAGCGCAGGCCGGGTGCGCCGCTGATCCTTCGGTCGAGCGTCACGAGGATCGCACCGGTGAGCTCGGCCAGCGCGACGTAGCCGGCATCGTAGACCGACAGGTTGCGCCGCAACTGCCAGGCCCGCGCGGCGAGGAGCTCGTAGGGCCAGTGCTCGATCGCGAGGTCGAGCAGGTCGGCGTGGGCCTGAGCGGCCTGGTCGGAGCCCACGAGGTCTGCGAGCTCGTGGCGGCGGATGATGTTCGCGGCCTCGAAGCCGACGAGGCTCGGGGCCATGAGAGCGGCGCCTGCGAGCTCTTCTGCGACCCATCGCCCGGTGGGCCCGCCATCGAGCAGCAGCGCCACCAGCGCCGACGCGTCGACGACGCGAAGGTTCACCTTCGGTCGGCGTCTCGGGCGGCGAGGATCGACTCGGCGCCCGCTCGGACCCCGGTCGCGTCCACGCGGGCGCGGGCGCGGGCGATGACGTCCTCGACAGGCGGGCGAGCGGCGACCTCGACGAGCATGCCCCGAAGATATTCCTGCAGGGATTTGCCGGCCCGGGCACCCCGAGCGGCGAGCTCGTCGCGGACCTCGTCGGGTACGTCACGTATGGTGATCGCAACACTGATCGCTGTAATCTAGCAGCGATGCTGCGGAAATGCAGGTGGAATCGTGAAGTCGCTGAGCCCGACCGGTCGCCGCCGAAGTCACCTGAACCGTCCCGGCTGGTCTTCCGGTACCGGTTGGCCGACGGACACGTCGAGCCCGTCACCGAAACGAGCCGGAAACCGACGTCGGTCGCCTGGACGACCGACCGGCGCAGCTTGACGCTCGCCCGGCCGGCGAAGGCCTCGACGGGGGAGGAGACGGCACGGGCGGACTGGTGGCTCGTGAGCAGCGATCGGGAGCCGCGCAAGCTGACCGCGGACCTGAGCGCGGTCCCGGCGCAGCTCTTCCCCCAGGAGGGCGCGGACGCCTTCGTGGGTCTCGCGGACGGGGACGTCGTGCGGCTCGACGCGGGAGAGGGTCGCTGCGAGAACCTGACCGCGAGCTTCGAGCCGCGAATCGCCCGACTCGCCTGGCCGGGCCCCGGCGTGCCCGATGGTCAGTCCTTCGCGCGGCTCGTGCTGGCGGTCGACGCGGAGAGGTCCACCGCCTGGCACTCCCTCGATCTGCTCTCCGGCGAGCTGACCCCCCTCCCCTGATCACCCAGACGCGTCGCTTCCGGGCAGCGGTCGCCCTAGCCGGCTTCGCCGACATCGTCAACCTCTACGGGCAGTTCGATCCGCGCGACCGCTACAGCGAGCACGCGCACGAGGAGCGCTTCCGGATGTCTTGGGCCGAGTCCGGGCAGACCCGCATGGGCGGTCCGCCGTGGCAGGATGCCCAGCGTAGCCCGGCGAACATCCGGAACATGTGGGACGAGATCTACGGCTGGTTCGACGCCTTCCCGAAGCCGCCCACGGACCTCGACCACACCGAGTCTCAGCCCGGTTCGACCGGTCGCCCGGGCCGCTGAACGTGCATGGAATCCGGCCGGATGGGCATCGGTAGCCCGTGACACCCGGAGATCCCGGCTTGGTTCGGTTGACCGACGAGGAACTCCTGCGAAGTGTTGTGCGGATCGAGCCTGCCGCGTTCGAGGTGTTGTATCAGCGCCATGGTCCGGTGGCATTCGCACTGGCACAGCGCGTGCTGGGATCGCACGCGCACGCGGAGGACGCCGTGCAGGAGGCGTTCATCAACCTGTGGCGCGGCGCCGCACGCTATGACGCCACCCGAGGATCGGTGCGCTCCTGGCTGCTGACCATGGTCCGCAACCGCAGCATCGACCTGCTGCGCAGCCTCAGCGTCCATGAGCGCCGCC
Source organism: uncultured Solirubrobacteraceae bacterium (assembly GCA_902806205.1). Lineage (GTDB taxonomy): Bacteria > Actinomycetota > Thermoleophilia > Solirubrobacterales > Solirubrobacteraceae > Paraconexibacter. Next base: position 3,843 of record CADCVR010000006.1, read on the forward strand.
GCATCACGATCGTCGGTTTGGAGGAGCGCATCGCGGCCGGCGACAAGACCGAAGCGGAGTTCATCTTCCGCGAGGAAGCGAACATGGTGCGCAGCGCCCTGGCGATGCTGCCGCCGGATCAACGGCGCGTCTTGGAGCTCGCCTACTACGGCGGCTGGACTCAAGCCGAGATCGCAGAAAACTTCGACATGCCGCTGGGCACGGTCAAGGGCCGTACGCGGCTCGGGCTCGACAAGCTCAGGTGGGCGCTCGCGGAACTCGCGCACGCTACGGGATGAACTCGGACGAGGACTGCGGCCAAACGCACCTGGCTGCGGCGTGGGCCCTCGGGACGCTCACCTCCAGCGAGGCGCAACGGTTCCGCGCGCACCTGGCGGTCTGTGCCACCTGCCAGGCCGAGGTCGCCAGTCTCCGAGAGGCCGTCGAGGCGATGGCCGACGCCATACCGCCGGTCGCGCCACCACCTCAACTGGGCGCACGACTCATGGCCGCCATCGGGAAGGAAGTCGAGCTCTTCCGCGCTGCGGGGGCCTCCGAGCCCGACCCGGTGAACGCCGGCCGGCCGCGCCGACGTCTGCTTCGGAGCACCCTGCTGGTCGTCACGGCGGTGGGTCTGGTGGTCGCAGGCACGGTCCTCGGCGGCCTGCTGGCTGACCCCGAGGTTCGTCGCGTCGAACCGCGCGTCATTCTCGGGATCGTCACACGGGCGGCCGGCGCCCCGGACGCCCGCGCCGCGATCCTGGTCCGCGGCGAAGAGATCACCCTCGCGCTCTCCGACATCGACCGCCCTCCGGACGGCCAGATCTACCAGGCTTGGCTGGAGCGCCCGCCATCGACGCCCGTTCCTACCGGGGCGTTGTTCTCGGTCGGCGAGACCGGCGACACGACGATCATCCTCCCCCCGCTGGGAGACGCCCGGCGCATGATCGTCACGTCGGAGCCATCGGGCGGCAGCACCGTTCCGACGCTTCCGCCCGCCGTGATCGTAGATCTCCCCGTCCCGGGGCGAGCTTCGGGCTGACAGCGGGAAGCATGGCTGCGATTCTCGAGAGCAGACGGCGGCGCCTTGCGGTGAGACTCTCGATCGGTGGTCGGTGGGTCCCTACGACAACGCGGCAGGCAACAACTCGAGGCCCTCAGCCCGGCTGCCAGACGCGGCGCGCGCGACGGGCGCGATTGCGACGGCGGCACCACCCGGCCCTCTGCCACCAACTCGCGAAGGCGGTCGTCGCCTCTGGCACCGGCGGGAACGATCTCGGCGACCGGCCGGCCCCGGACCGTCACACGGATCTGCTCCCCGCGTCCGACCGACCTCAACGTCTCGCTCAGCGACTGCGGTCGATCTCATAGACCGCGAGGGCCCCGCAGGAGCAGCTTGGCGTCGATCGTCTGAATGCTCGGCAGAGCGATCGCCGCTCGCATCAGGTCAGCGACCCGGACGCGCAGCACGTCGTAGAACGATTCAAGGACGTGGACGCACTCCGCGACGACGAGATCGACAAGCAACAACGGCCCAGGCCCGGCCACGACGGCCGTCGCCCGCGTGACCATCGCGGGAGGATCACCCGTCAGGTGGCGGATGATGACGTTCGTGTCGAGGAACGCGGTCGACGTCGGCTCCTCGCGCGTCGGCTGCGGGTTCGCTCGATCACCTCATCCCAGGCCGTCCCGCGTTTCGCGACCGGGACCGAGCCGGCCAGCTCGAGGAAGTCCGGGGTCTTGGCCACCACCGCTCGGTGGGCTCGACGCGAAACACCAGCTCGTCGCCCTCGCGCAACTCAAGAGCTTCCCGCACGCGCTTGGGGATCGTGACTTGCCCCTTCGACGTCATCCGCGCCCGGGCGTCCCTCTCACTTCTCCATACTTCCCTTGCGGAGTAAGGAACCAGCAGGAGCGGTGGTCACCCGCGAGAGCGAGCGCGCGTAGGTTCCAGATCCGCTACCGGCGGCCGATCCGCTTGTGGTCGTGCCCGCTGGCAAGCCCGGAGCGCTCGGCGACGGAGAGCAGCGCCACGGCGGTGATGACGGCGACGACGAACCCGATGACGTTGAGCTCGAAGATGTCGCCGCTTCTGAGGAGGTTGGCGATGACGCCGCCGACCACCGACCCGAGGACGCCGAGCGCGAGCGTCCAGAGCAGGCCGATCTTCTGGCGGCCCGGGAGCAGCAGGCGGGCGAGGAGGCCGATGATGAGGCCGGCGACGAGGAAACCGATCATGCCCCCAGGGTACCCGTCGGAGGCGTCGCGGGTACCGGGTGAGGAGAACGGAGCGCGCCGTCGCTACCGCTTGTCGTCCATGACCTCGTCGAGCGTAGGCTCGGTCTCTTCCTCTCGGGGAGTGCCGCCGGCGCGCCGCTTCTTGAGCCCCCACCAGAGCTGCACGGCCGCGAGCACGGCCAGAGGCGCGAGGATCAGCGCGGCTTCGACGGCCGAACCGGCATGGGCGATCGGGAGGAACGTCGTCATGCTCCGGCTGACAGTAGCCACAGAGCGAGGCTGGTGAAGCCGACCATCACCGCAAGCATCCAGTACTGCGACTGGGTCGCGGCCCTCGGGCTGTCGTAGGCGACCAGGGCACGGTCGTGTGCCAGCGCCAGTCCGGCGACGTGCCCGACCACCAGGGCGAGAACCTGGACGTACCAGATCGCCGAGGCGCTAATCCAGCCGTAGTCGATCGAGGCGCCGGCGGTGCCGAACACATCCCAGCCCCGGCCGAGCGGATCTGACACCAGATACCCGATCGCCTGGCCCTGGGAGACCAGCAGCCCGAAGTAGTGGGCGATGACGTAGGCCAGCGCGATCGGGATGAGGCCGTGCGCGAAAAGCCGGGCCAGTTGTTCGGTTGAACGGTCGCCCCCGACGCTGCGCATGCCGCGCGCGCCGAGCCGGTAGAACCCGAAGATCACGCCCACGCCGGCCAGCAGACCGACGGTGAAGACCAGCTCGTTGGCCCGGCCGGCGTCGAAGCCGAGCTCGCGGAAGCGGTCCTGCAGCCACGGCGCCGCCGAGCTCCACGACGGCCCCAGGGTGAGTCCGTCGAAGCTCGTGGTGCCGATCATGAAGCACAGCAGGGCCACCAGCCCCGGCAGGACGGGGGTCCCCGGCGCCCCGGAGAGTGGCCGCCGGAGGCGCAGTTCGCCGCCGGTCCAGTGGATCGGTGACAGACGGGCGAACAGGCCGAAGTAGACGCCGAACGCGTCGCCGCGATCGCTCCACGCCGCAACCCCGAACAGGCTCATGCCGACGAGCTGCAGCGCCGCGTAGAGCAGCGCCGCGCCGGCCAGGGCGCTCGGGACGTCCTGCTCGGCCCACGCCAGCTCGATCCAGACGAAGGCCAGGATCCCGAGCGCCGCCGGCCAGTACCCGAGACGGGCGGGGTAGGCAAGCGGGTCGGGCAGCGCGTCGCCGCCGAGGCGCTTGGCCAGCCACCCGACCGCGCGCCCCGTCGCGCGCCACGGGTTGAAAACCCTGAAGACGTCGCCGAGCAGGAGTGAGGCGATCGGCGTCCCCACCCAGAAGACGACGTAGACGACCGTCGGCAGGATGTTGGTTCGCGCGTCCTGCGCGCCCGCGAAGCCGGCGTAGACCACGAAGGCGAAGGCGGCGACCCCGAGCGCCCCGCAGAGCGGCTCGAGGAGCGCCGGAAGCCGCAGCACGGTCCGCTCGCGCGGCTCCTGCAGGCGCGGTGTCGGCCACAGCGAGGCGAGCGCGACGAAGGAGGCGACAAGCACGACACAGGCGGCCCAGACGAACAGCCACGTCGGGATCGGGAGGTCCTGCTTGCCGACCAGTCCGTGCGCCTCGGCCGGCGCGGCCGCCCACGCCGATCCGACCGCCGCGGCGGCCGCGATCGAGCCCGCGCGCCTCACGGGTCGACCCGCAGGGAGGCGATCTGCTCGCCCGCGTCCTCGAGCTCGATCTCGAAGACGCCGTCGATGCGGGCCTTGAACGAGACGGGCACGGTCTGGCCCGCGGGCAGCTCCCGCGTGATCTCGTAGCCGTGGACGTGCAGCTCGTCGGCGTCTTTCGAGCGCACCCGGAAACGGACACGCTCGCCCTTGGTGACCCTCAGTCGCTCGACCTCGCCCGCGACCAGCAGGGGACCGGGCGAGGGCCTGGGCGTCGGGGGGTCGGCCGCAGTGGAGGCGGTGGCCGGAGGGGCTGTCCTCGCCGGTGACGGCGTCGTGTTGGAGGACGCGGCGGGTTCGCCGGAGTCCTTCGGGCGCAGTGCGAGGAACGCCACGATCAGGACGATCGCAGCGACCCCGAGCAGGCTGAAGCGCTGGGTTCGAGACATTTGGGGGTGCTCCTGGAAGACGGGAGGGATCGACGGAGCGCGGACCGGCCCGCAGGCCGCGCGCGGTTGACGTGCTGCTCAGCGGGTGGTGAGCAGCACCGCGGGAGGCCCGCGCCCAGCCAGATGACGCGCCAGCAGCTCGGAGGCACACCGCACGGTCCGCTGAATGCGCACGCAGGGCCGTTCGACCGCAGCCCACGGCAGCGTTCGCGGCGTCCGCGCCGCTCGCACGCGGTGGATCGCCCGTTCGGCGCGCTCCGCGACACCGGCGAGGAGCGTCACCAGCCCGCCCGTGGCCAGGCAGAGGGGGATGACCGTCCAGCCGCCCGCGCCGAGGATCACGGCCGGGCCGCCGGGGTGCCCGGGGCTCAGCCACCCCTCGACGACCTCCTGACCGGCGAAGATCACGAGCAGCGCGGCGCTCGCCAGCAGCCAGAAGCGCCGCCGGCTCAAAGTCCGGCGACCGGCCTCCCCCGCGGGTCCGACCGCGGCCTGCAGCAGGCACCAGGCGAGCCCGACGGCCAGCCCCAGCCCGGAGAGCGGCACGGCGGTCGCCAGGTAGCCGTGCCCCGTGTGCGCCAGGGTGCTCGCCGTCTGATCACCGAAGGCCAGCAGGTAGCGCAGCTCGTGGACCCCGAGAACCGCCCCGATCAGCAAGCCCGTCAAGCGGGCGACCGAGAGCGTCCGGCCGTGGCCGGCTGCGGAAGACAATCCGCCTCGCACACGACGAGTATGCCGCTTCGGCAGGGCGAGCCGCGCGGGTCGCTCCCGCGTCACCGGCCGGCGGGCACGCGCCCGGACACGCGCCCCCGGAAGTCGATCCCGGGACCGGTCAGGCGACAGCCGCGGACGCCGTCGAGCACATCGGGCCGTATGGCCTGGTGGATGTGCGGCGGGAACCCCGGCTCCTCGAGCAGCGGCCAGGCCACCGTCTGCCGGAGCGTCTCGGTTCCGCTCCGGTCGACGCACCGCAGGAGCACCTGGGTCGCGCCGCCCGTCGTCGCCGGGACGTTGAGGCGCTGCTCGGGCAGGGAGACGACCAGCTCCTCGGGCTGCCCGGTGGTCGGCAGGACGAAGCGCTCGAGCGTGAGCTCAGAGCGGACGGTGCGCACCGGTTCGGCGAGCGGTCGCGGTCCGCCGGTGGGAACGGGTGGATCGGCGCCGTCGTCCGAGCCGCCCGCCCCGAAGGCGACGACCGCAACGACTCCCAGCACCGCCACAACCGCGACCGCCACCAGGATCCGGGGGTTCCTCATGCCGGCCATGATGGCAACTGCGCGCGCCCGAACCGCGCTCCAGAGCGTTCGCTGTAGGCTCGCGCCGGGATGCGCCGACGTCCGCCCGTCACCCTCGTCGCGTACATGGCTTCGATCGCGGCGATCCTTCTCGCCGGATTCGCATTCGGAGGAGCTGACGCAGAATTGCTCCCTGTTGCTGTCCTGTTGGGCGCGGGCGTCGCAGGGCTGTACTTCCGCATCCGACTCGTCTGGATCGTTTTCACCGCGTTCCAAGCGGGGAACCTGCTGTACGCCGTGACCCTCCAGCGTGGAGGACCCATCGTGGTCGCGATCGCGCTGCTGGCCTTGCTTCTCGCGCCCCCGTCGAGGCGCTACTTCCGCCGGGAGCCGCGCGCCGCGTCGGAGCCCGTCTCACGAACCGGCCGTACCGGCAGGCTGGTCGCGGTGGTCTTGGCGGGGCTGCTGGTGGGCCTGGTCGGCCACGCGGTGATCTTCCGGCCCGACCCCGTCAGCGGCGACGTCGATCTGGTGCGTAGCCCCCGATCAGGACTGCGCGTGCTGTTCGTCGGCAACAATCTCACCGCGGACAACTCGATGACCACGATGGTCCGCCGGCTTGCCGAGAGCGACCGACAGGCGGCGCCGATCTTCGCCGTCCAGTACGCACGGCGTGGCTCAACCCTCGAAGCCGCCTTGGAGGACAGGAGACTGAGGGATCTGCTCGCCGGGGAGCGCTGGAACCACGTCGTCCTCCAGGAACACAGCCTGGCTATCTCGCGAGGAAACGATCGCGAAGCGCGAACGTTCCCCGCGGCGTTCGCACTCGAGAGCCTGAGCAGACGTAGCGGCGCCCAGACGCTCTTGTTCGCGAGTTGGGGCTACCGGGAGGGCGACGAAGATGCCGTACCCGACGATACGTACGGCGCCATGCAGTCGCGCGTGAGCCGAGCGTACTTCGAGCTCGCATCGAGACTGCCCGCGGTGATGGCCCCCGTCGGCCTCGCTTGGGAAGCGGCCCTGCGCCGACAACCTCAGCTTCAGCTCTGGGGCGACGACGGCCGTCGCCCGAGCCTCGCGGGCTCCTACCTGACGGCATGTGTCCTGTACATCCAGCTCACGCACCGCGATCCGACAGGAAGCCGGTTCACCGCCGCGCTGGATCGTGCTCAGGCGCAGTCGCTCCAGCGGATCGCGAAGGAGTCGGTGCTCCGGATGTACCCCGAAGCGCTCCGCCGGCAATGAGCCAGCACCGACGGGCCACAACCTCGGCTCCTCCGTGAGGCGCTTCGGCGCTTCCTTCACCCCGCTGGATTACCGACCGCTGCGTGCGTGACTCAGCGAACCCGCACAGTGGTGCACGGGTCCCGGTACCGGTGCGGCGCGCGGCGGTCACGATGTTGCCGCGGCGCTTGGGTCGCGCCGCCCGTGGTCGGCAAGGACGCCCACCACCGCCAGGACCGCGGCCGACACTCTGGCGTTGCTCACCGGGGGCATGATGGCACCCGCGGAGCCCGCACGGGCCCGTATGTGAACGGCGAGGTCAGCGCACGGGCATGGTCTTCCGCGAGTTCTGGTACCCCTTGCGGCGCGCGGTGATCACGATGTTGCCCTTGCGCCTGGCTCGCACCTTGACGGTGAGCGTGCCGCCCTTGGAGCTCTTCCTGCGAACTGACCGGACGCCTGCGCCGTAGACGCGCACCGTGGCCTTGGACACCGCCTTCCCGGACGGGTCGGTGAGCTTCAGCTTCAGCACACCGGTCCGTCCGCGCCGCACGCGCCCCTTCACCGTGATCTGGATCGCCCGCGGCGAGCTGAACCTTCCCAGGGTGTAGGCACCGACGTTGTCGCCCGAGTCGACCGAGGCGACGCGCCAGTACAGGGTGCCACCCTTGGCGTAGTCGGGCTTGGTCAGGTCGGGCGCCCAGGAGGTGTGGTCCGTGCGAACCGAATCGAGCAGCTTGACGAAGCTGTCGCTCCGCGACACCTCCACGAGGTAGCGCGTGGCCGCGGCGGTCGGGTCCCAGCGGAACGCGAGCCGCGTCGGCGTCTTGGTGAGCCGCGGGTTGGCCGGCGGACTGATGATCCGCGTGAAGGCCTTCGTCTCGGAGTACGCGCTCGCCACCGAGCCCGAGCGCGTCGCGAAGTTCGCACGGACCTTGTACGAGAAGATGCCGGTCCCGTAGAACTGGATCGGTGCGAACGCCGGCGACCTCACGTTGAAGTCCTTCGCGACCCCGTCGGATTGATCGACGTGCACGTCGTACGAGATCGCGCCCGGCACCGCCG
>CADCVR010000007.1 GCA_902806205.1 uncultured Solirubrobacteraceae bacterium
GGCCGGAGCGCTCACCGTGGCCGTCGGCCGTGCGGACCGTCACGGCGCCCCGCCGGCCCCGGCGCTCACGGCGCTCGCCGCCGACGCGCGCGCTGACCGGGCGCGGCGCCTGGCCGACCGGGCGGCGAAGGCGGCGCCGAAGATCCAGCTCGTGATCGCGCTGCTGCTGGTGCCGTCGGTGCTGCTGATCGTCGCCGCCGCGCTGGTCGGTGCGCTCACCTGACCAGCGGCATGGCCGCGCTACCGGACGCCGACGGAGAGCGTCTGCAGCTGCAGGTCGCCCTCGCGCTTGGAGCCCGCGACGATCGTCGTGATCTTGTCGAGGTACGGCTTGACCCTCGCGTAGCCGGGCTCGTTGCCCGCGAAGGCACCGATCAGGCCGCTGACCTTCGGGAAGTCGAGGAAGAACCGCGGCTTGAGTCCGTCGCCGAGCTGCTCCGTCGCGGCCTTGAACGCGTCGTCGTCTTCGAGCTTCCTGGTGGGGTTGATCGCCGCGTCGAGCGAAGCGCGGTTGACCGCGAGCACGAAGCGCTCGCCGGCGAGAGCGGCGAAGACCTCCACGGGAGCGTTGCCCGGGCTGACGGAGAACCCGTCGTCGATGCCCCGGCCCCGCAGGTCCCGCGCCGGAAGCCCCGCCCCGGCCACGATCGTCCGGGCTTTCGCCAGCGCCGCCTTGGTTGCCGCGGGGTCCTTGCTCTGCACGACGAGCGCGCCGCCGATGTCCGTCAGCGACGTGCCGCGTAAGAAGAGACCCGACTGGCCCATCCACGAGAGGAGGTCCTTCTGGACGTCGATCCCGGCCTGCCGCTCGAGCTGATCGAGCCCGCTCTGGATGTTCAAACCGGGGCCACCGACCGCCTTGAGGCCGTCGAGCGCATCGGACAGGCTCTTGCCGAGGTCCCCGAGTCCGAGCGCGGCCCACGAGCCGGCCGGAAGCGCGGCCATCGTCTCCGCGGGCGCGTCGCCCTGACCGCCGTCCTTCACGGGGACGGCGGCACGGAGCTTCACCGACGTGTCCGTGACGGTCAAACCGGCGGCGAAGGTCTTCAGGCCCTGGCGGTCGAGGAGCTCGCGCACCCCCTCGAACTGCTGCGCGTCCTCGGTGTCCTGCCGGGAGCTCTTGATCGCGTCGAAGACTTTGCCCAGATCGCCGTAGATCAGGGCGAGCGCGTCCTCGTCCACGGCGTCGGAGACCTTCGCGTACTCGGCGTTCTCGTCGAGGCCGTCGCCCTTGGAGGCGTCGACGACGGCCCTGAGCGCCGGCTCGGTGGCGACGACCAGGTTCTCCTCGACGATGCCGCCGGCAAACTTGTCGGCGCTGTCGAAGAGGTACTCCACCCCGTTGTAGGATCGGTCGGCGAGCGTGCCCTCGGCGCTCTGGCGCAGGGTCGCCATCGCCTTGTCGGCGTCCGTGGTCTCCATGATGGCGGCGAAGTCGGGTTCACCCTCTTCGACCGCGGACAGGCCGGTCAACGCCACCGCGACGCGCTCGCCGAGCCACGGCTTGACGTCCCGCGAGTAGTCCAGCTCGTCCGACGAGCCCTGCAGCGCCCGGGTCAGGAGCTTGTCGAGGTCCTGGTCGGGGGCGAACTTCTTGATCATGCGGTCGACGTCGGCCTCGCGGTCGCCCTCCGGGCGGATCGCCGCCTCGAAGTAGAAGATCGAGGATGCGGGCGCCAGCCGGGCCAAGCTCTCGCCGGAGCCCACGCCGCCCGCCTCGTCGCCTCCACAGCCGGCCAGGGGCACGAGCGAGAGCGCGGCGAGCGCGGCGGTGGCGGCGCGGCGGGGCGCGCGGGAGAGCGTGAGCGTCACGGGAGGCGGCTCCTGCCGGCGTGGGTGCCGACGGTTGGGGTCTCTGCGCGGATGGTACGCCCGAAGGCAAGGACCGTGGGGAGGATCGGCGAGCCGCGCCCAGAAGCCCCGATCAGCAGCGCGCACCCGAGGCACACGGCGCGGACGGAGCGGGTCCCAAACGGGCCGTGGCCCCCGACGGGACGCCGTTCTGCAACCGCTCTTGCGCTGCGAGACCGACGCAGGCGCTGCGCACACCACCCCAGAAGGTGCTGCGTACGGCCGTATTCCCACGCTGAGGGTCGCGTCGCTGGACATCTGTGGGATGTCGTGTGCAATTTGGGTTGCTGGTGGGAGAGAGTGGGGATACAGTGCGGGTGCGGGCCGGGGTGGAGGGGCTCCTCCCACTCCTCCACTCCGGCCCGCCCAACCTTCCTGATGGCCTTCAGCGGCACCTTCGACTACACCCTCGACGCGAAGAACCGGCTCACCGTCCCGGCGAAGATGCGCACCTCGCTCAGCGAATCGGTCGTTCTCACCCGCGGCACGGAGAAGTGCGTGTCGCTGTGGCCCCAACGGGACTTCGAGACCTTCGTCGCCGCCGCACTGGCCCACACCCGTCCGCTGGACCCCAAGCGCGATGCGATCAAGCGCTACTTCTTCTCGAACTCCTTCGAGACCGAACTGGACTCCGCCGGCCGGGTGATGCTCCCCGCGTCGCTCATGGGCTACGGCGAGCTCGAGCGAGACGTCGTCGTCAACGGGGTGGACGACCGCATCGAGATCTGGGATCGGCGGCGCTGGGCCGACTACAACGCCGCGCTGAACATCACCGATCTGGCTGCCCTCTTCGCGGACTCGCCGGTCGCATGAGGAGCATCCTGCTCGACATGACCGCCGCCCACGTCCCCGTCCTCGCCGGCGAGCTCATCGAGCTCTGTGATCCGCAGCCCGGCGAGGTCGCGGTCGACTGCACGTTCGGCGCGGGCGGCCACGCGCGTCTGATCGCCGACCGCCTCGGTCCCGACGGGCTGCTCATCGGGATCGACCGCGACCCGGAGGCCGAGCACCGCTTCAACCTCTTCGCCGCCGAGGCGTCCTGCCGCACGCGCTTCGTGCGCGCCGGCTTCGCCGAGGGACTCGAGCAGCTGCTCGACCAGGGCGTCGAGGCCGACACCTTGTACATGGACCTCGGGATGTCGTCCATGCAGGTCGACACCTTCGAGCGCGGCTTCTCCTACTCCTACGACGCGCCGCTGGACATGCGCATGGACCCAGACCAGGAGACGACCGCCGCGACGATCGTCAACACCTGGGAGGCCAGGCAGCTCACCCGGTTGTTCCGCGACTACGGAGAGGAGCGCTACGCCCCGCAGATCACCCGGGCGATCGTGCGCGAGCGTGGCCGCAAGCCGCTCGAGCGCACCACCGAGCTCGTGGAGCTGATCACGCGGGCGATCCCCACGCCCGCCCGCTTCGCCGGTGGGCACCCGGCCAGGCGCGTCTTCCAGGCGATCCGCATCGCGGTCAACGACGAGCTCGGGCAGATCGACCGCGCGCTCCCGCTCGCGTGGCGCACCCTCCGGGTGGGCGGCCGGTTCGCCGCGATCTCCTTCCACTCGCTGGAGGACCGGCGCGTCAAGCGGTTCCTCGTCGCTCGTGCGCAGGGCTGCATCTGCCCTCCCGAGCTCCCCGTCTGCGGCTGCGGGCGCACACCGGAAGCTGCGCTCATCTCCCGCCGGGCCATCGCGCCGAGCCCCGGCGAGGTCGCCGTCAACCCACGTTCACACTCGGCGCGCATGCGCGTCGCCCGCAAGCTCTGAGGAAGAGGTCCAGGCATGACGCCACCCGCCGCCACCCCCGCCGCCCGCTCCCACGTCCGCCCGTCACGCACCGTGGCGCCGCGGACCGCCCGCCGCCCCAGCGGGCCGGGCCGGACACCGGCGCGTGCGCCGCGGGGCGCCGGGGAGAAGGCTTCCGCCCACCCGGTTCTCGCGCCGCCCCTGGGGCTGCAGCTCGTCCGCCGGGTGGTGGCGCTGCCGGATGCACGCCTGCTCGATCGCCTCGTCCGGGGCCGTCTGTGGATCGGTCTGCTCGCCGCGGGCTTGGTCGGCGTCGTCTTCCTCCAGATCTCGCTGCTCGAGCTCAACACGGGAATCTCGCGCGCGGTGCAGACCGAGCAGACGCTCGAGCGCCAGAACACAGCGCTCAAGCTCGACCTCTCGCGGCTGACCGGCGGGGAGCGCGTCCTGAAATCCGCCGCCGCCATGGGCTTCGTCGCCCCGGCGGCGGGTCAGCCCCGGTTCCTCGACGCGGGCAAGAGCAGCGCGCTGCGCGCGGCGGCGAACATCACGGCGCCCGCGCCGATCCAGCAGCTGCCGCTCGGGATGATCCCGCCCGCCGAAGGCGGGACGGCAGGGGTCACCGTGGCCCCCGCCGAAGCCGCGCCCGGAGCAGCCGTCGCCGCGTCGACCGCACCCCGTGCCGCCGCGGAGCCCCCCGCCACCGCGCCGACCCAACCCGCAGCGCCGCCCGCGGCCACCGGCGGCCTGGTCGCCGCGGGCCAAGGCTGAAGTTCATGAGTCTGGTCGACCGGCGCATCGGCCTCCTCTTCGCGGGGTTCTTGCTTCTGCTCTCCTTCGCCTTCGTCCGCGCGTTGTATCTCGGCACGATCAAGGGCGACAACCTCGCGCGCGCTGCCAACGTCCAGCAGACCGCGACCGAGATCGTCCCGCCCCGCCGCGGCGCGATCCTCGACCGCCGCGGAGTCGAGCTGGCGGTCTCCGAGCCCGCGAGCGACGTCTCCGTAACGCCCTACCTCGTCAAGAACCCACGGGCGGCTGCCGCGGAGCTCGCACCGCTCCTCGACCGTCCGGCGGCGGACCTGACCACGGCGATGGCGCGTCGCGACACCGGCTTCGTCTATCTCCAACGCGAGCTGCCCGCCGGCCGGGCCGAGAAGATCCGTCGCCTGGGCATCGAGGGCATCGCGCTCGTCCCGTCGGAGCGTCGCCAGTATCCGCGCCAGTGGCTGGCCGCCCAGGTGCTCGGCCTGGTCGGCATCGACGGCAAGGGACTCTCCGGGATCGAGCTCAGCCGCAACCGCCAGCTCACGGGCACCGCGGGCCTGCGCCGCTCGGTCCGCGACGCGCTCGGCGAGCAACTGGAAGTGCGCGACGTCGAGCGCGCTCGGCCGGGCAAGGACCTCACACTGACGCTCGACGCGCAGATCCAGGATCGTGTCGAGGCGGTTCTGCACGACGTCGGGGCCAAGTTCTCCCCGCGCGGTGCGAGTGCCGTCGTGCTCGATCCGCGCACGAACGAGGTCCTCGCCATGGCCAACTGGCCGCAAGTCGACGCGAACGCCCCGGAGGGGGCGCCCGAGGCCGCGCAGCGGAACCTCGCCACGAACTTCACCTACGAGCCCGGTTCGACGTTCAAGGCGTTCACCGTCGCCGGGGCGCTGCAGGACCGCACGGTCGAGCCCGAGGATCAGTTCACGCTCGCGCCGACGATCCAGGTCGCGGACCGCGTGATCGGCGAGTCGCACGTCCGCGGGACGGTGACGCTCACGACGAAGGAGATCCTCGCCCAGTCGTCCAACGTCGGCGCGGTGACGATCGGCTCGAAGATGGGGGCCAGGCGCTTCGACGCGTGGACGCGGCGCTTCGGCTTCGGCCGGCCCACGGGCGTAGACCTGCCCGGCGAGGAGCGCGGGCTGTCGCTGCCCGTCGAGAAGTACTCGGGGTCCACGATGGGCAACCTGCCGATCGGCCAGGGCCAGCTCGTCACCCAGATGCAGATGTCCACGGCCTACGCGGCGCTGGCCAACGGGGGCGTCCTGCGCCCCGCCAGCATCGTCAAGGCGGTCGCCGGAACGCCCGTGCCGCCGCCGAAGGGTCGTCGGGTCCTCTCGGAGAAGACGGCGCGTGACGTGCGCGGAATGCTCGCGGGGGTCTTCGCACCGGGCGGCACGGCGGCGGAGGTGACGGTCCCGGGGTACTCGCTCGCGGGCAAGACGGGCACGGCGAACAAGTTCGACACCAAGCTCGGCGAGTACTCCACCGCGAGGTACGTCGCATCGTTCGTCGGCTTCGCTCCGGTGGAGGATCCCCGGCTGCTGATCTCCGTGATGGTCGACGAGCCGAAGGGGCAGATCTCCGGCGCGAAGGTCGCCGCGCCGGCCTTCGGGAAGATCGCGGCGTTCGCACTGCCCTACGAGAAGATCTCGCCGCGCTGAGGGTCCGGAGCGCCCCGTAGACTCCGAGGGCAGATGACGCTGCGCGACCTGTTCGGCTCCGAGCAGCCGCCCGTCGCCGTGGCGGCTCTGGCCTTCGACGATCGGGTGGTCACTCCGGGGACCGTCTTCTTCTGCGTGCCCGGCCTCACGCGGGACGGCCATGAGTTCGCAGCACAGGCGGTCGCACGCGGCGCGGCCGCCCTGGTCGTCCAGCGGCCCCTTGATGATCCGGCGCTCGCCGGCGTGCCGCAGGTCCGCGTCGACGATGTGCGCGCCGCGATGGCGCCGGCCGCGGCCGCCCTGCACGGCGATCCGACCGCGACCCTGGTCACGGCGGGCATCACCGGGACCAACGGGAAGACGACCACCGCGTACCTGCTGCGCGCGCTTCTGGAGGCCGGGGGCCACCGCACGGGGCTGCTCGGAACGGTCTCGAGCGTCGTCGGCGGGGTCGAGGAGCCCACGCGGCGCACCACGCCCGAGGCGATCGACCTACAGCGAACCTTCGCCGCGATGCTCTCCGCGCAGGACACCCACTGCGTCATGGAGGTCTCCTCCCACGCGCTGGAGCTGCGGCGCGCCGACGCCATCCACTGGGCTGTCGCGCTCTTCACGAACCTCTCGCAGGACCATCTCGACTTCCACCCCGACATGTCGAGCTACTTCGCCGCGAAGCGACGGCTCTTCACGGCCACCGAAGGTCCGTCGGTCGTCAACGTCGACGACCCGCACGGGCGACTGCTGGCCGACGAGTTGCCCGGGGTCATCACCTTCGGTGAACGCCAGGGCGCCGACGTCCGGGCCACCGATGTCTCGTTCGGATCGAACGGCTCGGACTTCACCCTCGACGGCATGCGGTTGCACGTGCCGCTGCCCGGGCGCTTCAACGTCGTCAACGCGCTCGGTGCGATCGCCGCGGCGCGCGCGCTCGGGGTGGCCGACACGACGATCGCCGTGGCCCTCCCGGACGCCGGGCGCGTCCCCGGGCGCTTGGAGTCCGTCGACGAAGGGCAGGAGTTCGCGGTGCTCGTGGACTACGCCCACACGCCCGATGGCCTGGAGAACGTGTTGCGCGCGGCCCGGGAGCTCGCCCGCCACGGCCGCATGCTCGTCGTCTTCGGCGCGGGCGGCGACCGCGACCGCGGCAAGCGCCCGCTGATGGGCGCCGTGGCGGCGGCCCACGCGGACGTCGCCATCGTCACGAGCGACAATCCCCGCTCAGAGGACCCGGAGGCGATCGTCGCCGAGGTGCTGGCAGGCGCGGGCGGCGGTGCGACGGCGCTCGTCGATCGGCGCGCGGCGATCGCGCACGCGGTGCGCGCGGCCCGGCCCGGCGACGTGGTGCTCATCGCCGGCAAGGGCCACGAGCAGGGCCAGGAGTTCGCCGGCGGTCGGACGGAGCCCTTCGACGACGTCGCCGTCGCGCGTGACGCGCTGCGTGAGCGGGTCGGCGCCTGATGCGGACCTGGACGCCGCAGCAGCTCGCTCGAGCCGCAGGAGCCGAACTCGCCCGGCGGGCCGGGTCGTCGCCGGGTGCCGCCGTGCCCGGCGACGGCGGGCCCGTCGAGGGCCCGGTCCGCGCGACGATCGACTCACGGGGCGCCGGCCCGGGGGAGCTCTTCGTCGGCCTGCCGGGCGCGCGCGTGGACGGCGGGCGCTTCGCTGCGAGTGCGCTGGCGCAGGGCGCCTGGGGGGTGCTCGTCGCGCCGGAGCACGTGGCCGCCGCGGCCGCCGTCGCGCCCGCTGACGCCGTCGTGCTCGCCGCCTCCGACCCGCTCGACGCGCTGCAGCGTCTCGCCACGGCCTGGCGTCGCGCGCTGGGAGCGCAGGTCATCGCCGTCACGGGCTCGACGGGAAAGACCTCGACGAAGGACGTGCTGGCCGCGATGCTGCTGGCGCACCGGCGGACGGTGGCCACCCACGAGAACTTCAACACGGAGATCGGCCTCCCGCTGACGGTGCTGTCCGCGCCGCCCGGGACGGAGCTCCTCGTGCTCGAGATGGCCATGCGCGGCGCGGGGCAGATCGCCGAGCTCGCGCGGATCGCCGAGCCCGACGTCGGGGTGATCACGAACGTCGGGCCCGTCCACGTGGAGCTGCTCGGCTCGGTGGAGGCGGTCGCCGCGGCGAAGGCAGAGCTTCTCGGGGGCCTGCGTCCCGGGGCGACCGCGGTGCTCCCGGCGGACGAGCCGCTGCTCGAGCCCTACCTGCGTGACGACCTCCGGACGGTGCGCTTCGGGCCGGGTGGTGACGTCACCGACGCCGACCTGGCCGCGCTGGAGCTCGGGTTCGGCTCCGCGCACATGCGCCTGAACGCGACCGCTGCGCTCGCGGCCGCGCGCGCCGTCGGCGTCGAGCCCTCCGGAACCGTCGAGATCGCGCTGAGCGCGATGCGCGGTCAAGTGCGCCACCTCCCGGGAGATATCACCGTGGTGGAGGACTGCTACAACGCCAACCCGATGTCGATGCGCGCCGCCCTCGACGACCTGCAGCGCGCGGCTCCCGGCCGCCGCGTCGCGGTGCTCGGAGACATGCTGGAGCTCGGCCCCGACGCCGAGATGCACCACGCCGCGATCGGGGACCACGCCCGGGAGGCCGGGATCCAGCTGCTCGTCACCGTCGGAGCGCAGGCCGCGGCGATGCGCGGCGACCGCGCGGTCGCGGGCGCCGCCGAGGCGGCCGTGCTGGTGCCCGGGCTGCTCGAGCCCGGCGACACCGTCCTGGTCAAGGCCTCACGCGGCGTCGGCCTGGAGGCCGTGGTGGCGGCGCTCGTCGGGGCCGCGGAAGCGGCGTGACGGAGTTGGGCGAGGTTCTCATCGGCGGTACCGCGTCGCTACTGATCTGCATCTTCCTGAGCCCGAAGTTCATCGGATTCCTGCGCGCGCGCGAGTTCGGCCAGCAGATCCGCGACGAGGGTCCCGCAGGCCACCACGCCAAGGCGGGCACGCCCACGATGGGCGGGATCATCCTGTTCGTGGCGGTCTCGATCCCGTTCTTGATCCTGGTCGACTACGACGACTCCAGGGCCATCGCGGTCTACGGCGCAGCGATGGCCCTGGCGGCGCTCGGACTCCTCGACGACGCGCAGAAGGTCTTCAAGCGCCGGTCGCTCGGGCTGCGCGGGCGCTGGAAGCTCATCGCCACCGTCGTGATCTCGCTGTTCCTCTGGTACATGGCCACCGAACAGGCCGGTCTGGACACGACGCTGCGACTGCGGACGATCGACGCCACGATCGATCTCGGGCCGTTCTATCTCGCGCTGGTCTACCTCGTGGTGGCCGGCACCTCCAACGCGGTGAACCTCACCGACGGCCTCGACGGCCTCGCCGCGGGCTGCGCCGCGATCGTGCTGCTGGCCTACCTCGGCATCACGTTCATCACCGGCGGCCAGCAGGAGCTCGCGCTGCTCTGCGGCTGCCTCGCCGGCGCCTGCGTCGGCTTTCTGTGGTTCAACGCGTTCCCCGCGACGATCTTCATGGGGGACACGGGATCCCTCGGGCTCGGCGGCGCGGTGGGCGGGCTGGCGATCATGACCAAGACCGAGGAGCTGCTGATCCTGCTCGGCGGCATCTTCGTCGTCGAGGCGCTCAGCGTGATCATCCAGGTCTTCTCCTTCCAGACGTTCCGCAAGCGCGTCTTCCTGATGGCCCCGATCCACCACCACTTCGAGATCTCGGGCTGGTCGGAGACGAAGATCATCCTGCGCTTCTGGATCGTGGCGACGGTCTGCGCGGCGATCGGCTTCACCCTCTATCAGAAGTCGATCTCCTGACTGATGAAGTGCTACCTTCCGCGAGTGTCGGCGGTACCGAAACGTGGTGTGCTGCTGGCCGTGGTGTGGGTGCTGGCGTTGGTGCCGGCAACGGTCGAGGCTCGTGTGCTCGCGATCGCCGACCAGAACGCCCGGACGTTCACCGATCCGATCTGGCAGTCGCTCGAGCTCGAGCACACCCGGGCCAACGTCGCCTGGGACATCGCGACCGGAGTTCCGGACACCCGGACCGTTGCGATGCTCGACGCCGCGCAGGCCGCCGGCGTGGACGTCCTGGTGACCTGGACGCCCTCGGGGGCCCGCCTCCCGACCGCAGCCGAATTCACGCGCGCGTTCCTGGCCTTCAGGCAGCGCTGGCCGGGGATCCGCGAGTTCGCGACCTGGAACGAGCCGAACCTCCGCGGCACGCAGACCAACAACAGACCCTCGTTGGTGGCTCGCTACTACAGGGTGATGAAGTCCCGATGCCTGCGGTGCACCGTGCTCGCGCCCGAGTTGGTCGATTTTCCGTCGGCCCCGATGTGGGCGCGCCGGTTCGAACGCGCGGCCGGCCGTCACCACATCGCGTGGGGTCTGCACAACTATCGCGACGCCAACCGCTTTCACCCCTTGAGCGAATCCGTCACCGCCGCCATGCTGCGCGCGGTCAAGGGCCCGATCTGGCTGACGGAGACCGGCGGCATCGTTCGCTTCGGGGAGGTGCTCGCCTTCGACGAGTCGCGTGCTGGTAGCGCGACGGCTCGGGTGTTCACCCTCGCTGCCTTGAGTCCCAAGCGCATCACGCGGATCTATCTCTACCACTGGCGTGCCCCGAGCCGTGAGTTTCTCTGGGACTCCGGACTGCTGTCGCACGGGGGGCAGCCGCGGCCGGCGTTCTGGATCCTGGCCGAGCGTCTGGGCAAGACCCAGGCTGCCAAGCGGGCGCTCGCGGCAAGAGACTCAGCTCCCCCGCCGCGCGGGCCGGACGACACTCCAGCCGACAACCCCGATAAGCCGTCACTCCTCTGCCTGTTGGCGTTGGACTGTCGCTGAGCCGTCTGCACCCCAGCCACCCGGGCGGACGCTGCGCCGGGTTTGCACGCCGTCGCGCGCTCGGTAGCTTCCCGACGATGCCGGCCGCTTCAGAGAACTTCGTCTTCTGACCCGGCCGCCGCTCCCGCCCGGGCCGTACCTCGTCGTCGGCCTCGCCCGCTCCGGGCTGGCCGCCGGGCAACTCCTGGCCGCGCGCGGGGAGGAGGTCGTCGGGGTCGACGCGCGGACGGCGGTGGCCGACGCGGGCTTCCCGACGCACGTCGGCGACGGGCGCGATCTCCTGGCCCGGGTGGGCGCGGTCGTCAAGTCGCCCGGAGTGCCGCCCCGCGCGCCGGTCGTCGCGGAAGCCCGCGCGCGCGGGCTTCCGGTGCTCGGTGAGCTGGAGCTCGGCTGGCGGCTGATCGACCGCCCGTTCGTCGCGGTGACCGGCACCAACGGCAAGACGACGGTGACGGAGTGGATCGCCCACGTGCTGCGCCTCGCCGGCCGCGAGGTGGCCGCCGCGGGAAACGTCGGAACGCCGCTGACGTCGCTGGTCGAGCGGCCGCCCGCGCTCGTCGTCTGCGAGTGCTCGAGCTACCAGCTCGCCGACACGTCGGCCTTCGCGCCGGACGTCGCAGTTCTGCTCAACCTCGGCTCCGACCACCTCGACTGGCACGAGACGCTCGATCACTACGCGCAGTCCAAGCTCCTCGCCTTCGCGCGCCAGACGGCCGACCAGGTGGCGATCGCCCCAGCGCGAGTCGCGGTTCCGGGGGCGGCCCGGCGGGTGGACCTCGTGGCCGACCGGCGTGCCACGCTTCCCGGCGCGCACAACGCGATGAACGCCGGCGCGGTCGCCGAGGTCTGCGCGGCGCTGGGAGTCGACGAGGCCACCGTCGAGGACGGGCTGCGGAGCTTCGGTGGCGTTCCCCACCGCCTCGAGCTCCTGCGCGAGCTCGGCGGCGTGCGCTGGGTCAACGACTCCAAGGCGACGAACGTCGCCTCGACGCTCACCGCACTGGACGCGACGCCGCCGCCCGTGCATCTCATCCTGGGTGGCGACGACGCCAAGAACGAGAACTTCGCGGCCCTGGCGGGCCGGGCGGCGCGCGCCTACCTCATCGGCGCGGCGGCGCCGCGGCTGGCCGAACAGGTCGGCGGCGAGCGGTGCGGGGACCTCGAGACGGCGGTCGCCCGAGCGGCGGCCGCCGCCCCCCCGGGCGCGACGGTGCTGCTCTCCCCGGCGTGTGCGAGCTTCGACCAGTTCACCGATTACGAGGAGCGGGGAAGGCGCTTCACGGCGCTTGTCGAAGCACTGGCCTGATGGCCTCCGCTTCTCCCCGCGCACAGCCGCTCGAGTACAACATCGTGCTGACGGCGGTCCTCTGTCTGCTCGCCGCGGGCACCGTCATGGTCTACTCGGCGTCGAGCTCGCGCCTTCTGCTCGCCGGGGAGGGCAACGGCTCGACGTTCCTGGTCAAGTACGTCGCCTACGGCAGCGTCGGGCTGGTCGTCATGCATCTGCTCGCGCGGCGGGGGATCGAGATCGTGCTGCGCCACACGACCGGGCTGCTCGCCGGGGCCTTCTTCCTGCTTGTGCTGGTCAAGACGCCGCTGGGCGTCGAGATCAACGGCGCCCAGCGCTGGCTCGGGCTCGGCCCGCTCCAGTTCCAGCCGTCGGAGCTGATGAAGCTGTCCCTGGTGCTCTACGCGGTCAAGATCCTGGCGACCAAGCCCAGGATGGTGATGGCGCCGCGGCTGCTCGTGCCGCTCGGGCTGGTCGCGGGAGGAGCCTGCGGTTTGATCGCCTCCCAGCCCGACCTGGGCACCGCCCTGGTCATCTGCTTCACGCTGATCGCGTTGCTCGTCGTCGCGGGCATCCCGATCCGCCATCTGGCCGTCGGGCTCGTCGGCGTCGGGCTGCTCGTCGCGCTCTTCGCGGTGATCGAGCCGTACCGCCGCGCACGGCTCACGAGCTTCATCAACCCGTGGGCGGACGCCGGCGGTGACGGCTTCCAGTCGGTGCAGGGGCAGATCGCGCTCGGCTCGGGCGGGCTGTTCGGACGCGGCGTCGGCGCATCGGTGCAGAAGGCGTTCTTCCTGCCCGAGGCCCACACCGACTTCATCCTGGCGATCATCGGCGAGGAGCTCGGAGTGCTCGGGATCACGGTGCTGCTGTTCCTCTACGGGCTGATCGCCTACGCGGGGCTGCGCATCGCCAAGGCCGCCACCAGCGCCTACGCGAAGCTGCTCGCCGCCGGGCTGACGGCGATGGTGCTCTGCCAGGCGTCCATCAACGTCTTCACCGTCCTCGGCCTCGCGCCGCTGACCGGGGTGCCGCTCCCGTTCGTCTCCTACGGCTCGACCAACCTCATCGTGCTGCTCGGCGCGATGGGGCTGCTCTTGAACGTCGCCAGCGGGGGAGCCGCCGAGCTGCGGCTCGTTGCGACACCATCCCGGCCAGATGCTCTCGGTGGTGATCGCAGCGGGGGGGACCGCGGGGCACGTCGTCCCGGCGCTGACGGTGGCCGACGCGCTGCGGGCTGACGGCGCGCGGGTCTCCTGGGTCGGGGGCGAGCGTGCCGAGGCGCGACTGGTGCCCGAGGCGGGCTATGAGCTGCATCCCATCCGCGTCGAGGGGTTCTCGCGCTCGAACCCGTTGCAGGCCGCGCGGGCGGTCGCGCGGGCAGGCGGCGCGGTGGCGGCCGCGCGGCGGATCCTACGCAATCTCCGGCCGGACGTGGTGCTCGGCGGCGGCGGGTACGTGGCGGGCCCCGTCGGTGCGGCGGCGCTCGCGATGCGGATCCCCGTGGTCCTCACCGAGGCCGACTCCCACCTCGGACTGACCAATCGCCTCCTGGCGCCGCGCGCCGCACGCGTCTGCCTCGCCTTCCCGATCGACGGGCGCACGGGGGAGCGCTACGTCCTGACGGGCCGGCCGGTCCCGCCGCCGGCGAGCGACCGCGACGCCGCGCGCACCCGCTTCGGCCTGGAGGACTGGCAGACCTGCGTGCTCGTCTTCGGGGGTTCGCAGGGAGCGCGCTCGATCAACGACGCGGCCGTCGCCGGCCTGCGCGACGGGGCGTTCTCCGTGCTTCACGCGGCGGGCACCCGCGACTACGACGTGCTGCGCGCGCGGCTCGGGAACGCGGGCTCCTACGACCTGCGGCCCTACATCGACGCCTTCGGCGAGGCCCTCGCCGCCTGCGACCTGTGCGTCGCACGCGCCGGCGGCTCGATCTTCGAGGTGGCCGCCGCGGGCAAGCCGGCGATCCTCGTCCCATACCCGTTCGCGACGGCCGACCACCAGACGACGAACGCCCGCTGGATGGCCGACGGAGGCGCGGCGGCGATCGTCCCCGACGCCGAGCTGACGCCGCAGCGGCTGCGGGCGGAGGTCGACGCGCTGCTCGGCGACCGCGACCGGTTGCGGACGATGGGCGACGCGGCGCGGGCGCTCGCGCGTCCCGATGCGGCGGCGCGGATCGCCGCCGAGGTGCGCGCGGCGGCCTCGCAGCTTTGAGGGCCGCGAGGAAGGCCCTGCCGCCGGACCCGCGAAGATGCGCCCCATGACCCTCTGGGGCCGCATCTTCGCCACGCTCTACGAGCCGGCCCTTCGGGTGTCGGAGCGCAACGGGCTGTCCGACCTGCGCGCCGGCCTGCTGGCCGGCGCGCGCGGACGGACGCTCGAGCTCGGCGCGGGGACGGGGCTCAACCTCGGCCACTACCCCGCGGCGGTCTCCGAGCTGGTCCTCACCGAGCCCGAACCCCCCATGGCGGCGAAGCTCGAGGCCGGCGTGCGGGCTCGCGGCCTTCCGGCCCGGGTCGTGCGCTCGGGGGCCGAGGAGCTCCCGTTCGCCGACGCGAGCTTCGACACGGTCGTCGCGACGCTCGTCTTCTGCACCGTGACCGACCTCGGGCGTTCGCTCGACGAGGTCGGCCGCGTCCTTGCGCCCGGTGGCCAGCTGCTCTACCTCGAGCACGTCCGCCACCCCGATCCTGCCCGGGCGCGCCGGCAGGAGCGCCTCACGCCGATCCAGCGTCGCGTGGCGTGCGGGTGCCACCTCGACCGTGCGACCCCCGCCGCGATCGCGCAGGCCGGCTTTGAACTGCGCGACGAGCGTCACGAGCACTTCCCGAAGGCCCCGGGCGTCCTTCAGCCGCTCGCGATCGGCCGAGCGACGCGATGAGCCCGTGGGCTGGCCGCACGCTGCACTTCGTCGGAATCGGCGGCGTGGGCATGAGCGGCTGGGCACGTGTCGCCCACCAGCTCGGCGCCACGGTCTCGGGCTCCGACCGTGCCGACGGTCCCGCGCTCGAGGGGCTGCGCGAGCTCGGGGTCACCGTGCACGTGGGTCACGCCGGCGAGCATGTTCCCGTGGGCGCCGAGCTGGTCTACAGCAGTGCCATCCCCGCCGAGAACCCGGAGCGCGCCCACGCCCGCGCGCACGGCTGGCCCGAGCGACCCCGCGCGGAGCTCCTCCGCGAGCTCACCGCGCTCAGGCGCACGATCGCCGTCGCCGGGGCCCACGGCAAGACGACGACCACCTCGATGCTCGCCCACGCACTGCTCGAGCTGGGCGCGGAGCCGGGCTACCTCATCGGCGGGAAGCTCTCCACCACGGGCCAGCACGCCGACTGGGGGGCGGGTGAGTGGTTGGTCGTCGAGGCGGACGAGTCGGACCGCTCGCTGCTCGCGCTCGACGTCGATATCGCGGTGGTCACGAACGTCGAGCTCGACCATCACGCGACCTTCGGCTCGCTGGCCGAGGTCGAAGCGGTCTTTCGGGCGTTCCTCGCCGGCGCGCCGCGGGCTGTCCTGTCCGACGAGCCCGCCGTGCGCAGGCTGCGGATCCCCGGGCAGCCCGTGACTACCTTCACGACCCCCGACCCGGCGCTCGACCTCCGTCTGCCCGGGAAGCACAACCAGCGCAACGCCGCCGCGGCACTCGAGGCGCTCCGGCTCGCCGGATTCGATCGCGGCGCGGCGATCGCCGCCCTCGCCACCTTCGGCGGGGTGGGCCGTCGCTTCGAGGAGCTCGGCCGCTCCCCGGCCGGCGTGCGGGTCATCGACGAGTACGCGCACCACCCCACCGAAGTTGCCGCCGCCCTCGCCGCCGCGCGCGAGGTCGCGGAGGGTCGTGTCGTGGCGATCTTCCAACCGCACCTGTTCTCGCGAACCCAGGCGCTCGCCGCCGAGTTCGGCGCGGCCCTGGCCCGCGCCGACGTTCCCGTCGTCCTGGACGTGTACCCGGCACGGGAGCGCGGGGTCGACTTCCCGCGGGTCACGGGCCGTCTCGTCGCCGCCGCCGCGGCGGACGCCCGGCCAGGCCACGAGGTGCTCTGGCTGCCGCGCTTCGCCGACGTCGAGCGGATCCTGCCGCCGCGCCTGCGTGGCGACGATCTCGTCCTCGTCGTGGGGGCGGGGGACGTCGACGCGCTCGGACGTTCGCTCGTCGCGGGCTGATGCGCGCAGGAGGGCGCCGGCGGGCGTCGAAGGCCGGGCCGGATGCTCGCTCCCCGCCGCCCGAACCTCCGCCTGCTCCTTGCGCTCGGCGTGATCACGGGCCTGTTCGCCAGCGCGTGGCTCCTGCTCCGCGACTCGAGCCTGGTTGCCGTTCGGAAGGTCGAGGTCACGGGCCTCGCGGGTCCGCAGGCCGAGGAGATCCGAAGCGCCCTGACGACCGCGGGTCGCGACATGACGACGCTTCACCTGCGCCCGGACGCGCTGATGAGCGCCGTCCGGCCGTACGCCGTCGTCAAGGACGTCGCCGTCGAGCGGGACGTTCCCCATGGCCTGCGCATCCGGGTCACCCGGCGCATCCCCGTCGCCAGAGTCGTCACCTCGGGGGCGGCGCTCCCCGTCGCCGCGGACGGCACGCTCCTACGCGGCACCACCGCCGACGACGTTCCCGAGCTCAGGCTCCGCGTCCCGCCGGCGGGCGAGACGATCACCGACCAGCGCGCGCTGGTGACCGTCGCGCTTCTCGCGCGCGCGCCTCAGCCGCTGCGCCGGAGGGTGACGACCGCCTTCCCCGGGCCGCGCGGCCTCACGGTGCGCCTGGCCGCCGGACCGTCCGTGTACTTCGGCTCGAGCGAGCGGATGACCGCGAAGTGGGCGTCACTGACCGCGGTCCTCGCGAGCCCCGATTCGCGCGGCGCCACGGCGATCGACGTCCGGGTCCCCGAACATCCGGCGGCCGCGGGGCTCGAGCAGGGCTCCGTCCAGCGAGGCCAACCCTCTACGGGAACCTGAGGGTGCAGACGCAGTCGAATCTCTTGTTCTGGTAGAGGGTTGCCCTCCTGCAACAGTTGTTGCGAAGTAGACTTGTCGTTGACACACTCAAAGGCCTGCACGTACCGTGCCTCCGTCTGGGGGCCTGCCCCTGCTCCAAATCCCTGGATCCTAGGTCGAGGGTAGGACGGAACGCAACACCATGGAATCCGGAAGCTATCTCGCAGTCATCAAGGTCGTCGGCGTCGGCGGTGGCGGAACGAACGCGGTCAACCGGATGGTCGACGCAGGACTGCGCGGCGTCGAGTTCATCGCGTCGAACACCGACGCCCAGGCGCTGCAGATGTGCGACGCCGATATCAAGCTGAACATCGGCCATGATCTGACCAAGGGCCTGGGTGCCGGGGCCAACCCCGAGACGGGGTTCGGCGCCGCCGCCGAGTCGCGCGACGACATCAAGGAGGCGCTCAAGGGCGCCGACATGGTCTTCGTCACCGCGGGGGAGGGTGGCGGCACCGGCACGGGCGCGGCGCCCGTCATCGCCGAGATCTCCAAGAACGAGATCGGCGCCCTGACCGTCGGGGTGGTCACGAAGCCCTTCGAGTTCGAGGGCACGCAGCGCATGCGCCAGGCCGACGAGGGCATTCAGCGCCTGCGCGAGGTCGTCGACACGCTCATCGTCATCCCGAACGAGAAGCTCCTGGCCATCGTGGAGCGCCGCACCACGATCCTCGAAGCCTTCCGCGAGGCCGACAACGTCCTGCGCCAGGGCGTCCAGGGCATCACCGACCTCATCACGATTCCCGGCCTGATCAACCTCGACTTCGCCGACGTGCGCACGATCATGTCCAACGCCGGGTCGGCGCTCATGGGCATCGGGACCTCCAGCGGGGAGAACCGAGCCGCCGACGCCGCGAAGGCGGCGATCTCCTCGCCGCTGCTCGAGGAGTCCGTCGAGGGCGCCACGGGCGTGCTGCTGAACATCACGGGTGGCCGAGATCTCGGGCTCTTCGAGGTCAACGAGGCGGCGGAGATCGTCCAGGGTGCCACGGACCCGAACGCGAACATCATCTTCGGCTCGGTGATCGACGAGCAGATGGGCGATGACGTCCGGGTGACCGTCATCGCCACGGGTTTCGACCACGGGCGGGCCCGGCCGCGCGGGGCACGGGAGGAGACGCGCCGGTCGGCGGAACGGACCACCCGCGACCGCTCCCCGCGCGTCGAGCGCTCGTCGTTGGAGATCCGTGACGACGACATCGACATCCCGCCGTTCTTGAGGTAAGCGGTTCGCAGTCGAACGTGAGCGTCGCCAAAGGCGACGCGAAGACCACCGCCCGCAGGGCGGTAGCAGTGGAGCGCCACCGGTCCGGGCCGTCGCGGCGCCGGGGCTTGAGACAGAATGACCGCATTCGTGGGTCACTTTGTGCCAAACCCCCGCCCGCTCACCGAGCGCCGTCCGCCCGACTTCATCGGCTTGAGCCTCGGCTAAACTCTCGGCGTGCCCGTCTTCGTCAACGCCCGTCCGCTCGGGGCGGCGGTGGAGGATTACACCAAGGCGATCTACGCCCTGGAGACGCGCGACGACAGCACGGCGGTCACGACGAACGCGCTGGCCGAGCGCCTCGGGGTCTCACCCGCGTCCGCGTCGGCGATGGTCAAGAAGCTCGACGGCCTCGGGCTCGTCGCCCACCAGCCCTATCACGGAGTGCAGCTGACCCCCGCAGGGCACAAGGTGGCGCTGGAGGTCCTGCGCCACCACCGCCTGCTCGAGCTCTACCTCACCCAGGAGCTCGGGCTGCCGTGGGATCGCGTCCACGCGGAGGCCGAGGTGCTCGAGCACGTGCTCTCCGAGGAGCTCGAGGCGCTCATCGCGGCCAAGCTCGGCGACCCGAGCGTCGACCCGCACGGTGACCCGATCCCGACCCGCGACGGCCACGTCGACGAGGCCTCGACCGACGCGCTCGACGCGCTGGCGCCCGGCCAGGCCGGCGTCTTCTGCCGCGTCTCGGACGCCGATCCGGAGATGCTGCGCTACCTCGCAGAGCGGGGGATCCGTCCCGGGGACGCGTTCGTCGTCGTCGACAAGCAGCCGTTCGGCGGCCCGACCTTCGCCCGCTTCGGCCCCGGCGCCGACGTGCACGTGCTCGGGGGCGACCTCGCCCGGGCGATGCGCGTCGAGCTGCGGACGTAGCCCTCGGCTCAGGACCTACCGCAGCGCCGACTTGATCGCCCGCTCGACCGCGTTGAAGCCGAACGAGCCCTCGAGGCGCGTGGTGATGCGACCCCGCTTGTCGACCGCGAAGAGCCAGGGCTCCGTCTTGAGGTTGAACGCCTCCAGCGGTGGGCGCAGGCCCTTGTCGACGACGTTGTCGACGTAGACCTCCTGGTGGATGAACTGCACTCGGTCTGAGTAGCTGCTCTTGAGCTGCTCGGTGACGTCGACGACCGGGCCGCAGACGCGCGACTGGCACAGCTGCGGCGTGGCGAACAGCAGCACCGTGGGCTTCTTGCCGAGCACATCGGCGAAGGAGAC
The DNA here is from genome assembly GCA_902806205.1 of uncultured Solirubrobacteraceae bacterium. Classification (GTDB taxonomy): domain Bacteria; phylum Actinomycetota; class Thermoleophilia; order Solirubrobacterales; family Solirubrobacteraceae; genus Paraconexibacter. The sequence continues at coordinate 19,589 of CADCVR010000007.1, forward strand.
CTCGTGCATCGTGCCGGGCGGTTCGCGGGTGTCGATCGCCTTGACGTCGCCGCCGGCGGAGGCCAGCGTGTCGGTCGCCACCGACGGCGGGCGCTCGCCCACGTCGGGGATCTTGTCCTGAGCGGGCCGCACGACCTCGACCTGCGAGCCGGCCGCGACGTCCTTCCCGGCGACCTTGGCCACGGCGAGCACGTCGTACATCCCGGGCTCGGCGAACGGCACGGTCGCCGCGTAGACCGCGGCGAACACGGACTCCTCGGTCGCGGCGGTCTTCGAGCGGAAGGGCGTGTCGGTGACGAGCAGGTCGGCGGGGGCGACGAACGGCCCGAGCGCCTTGGCCTTCCCGCCGCTCGGCGCGAGGTAGAGCGCCGTGGGCGCGTAGAGGAAGTTCGTCCCCTGGTCGATGAGGCCGAAGGCGAGGCGCTCGCGCTTGCCCGTGGTCAGCACGGAGCTCGCGAACGCGAGCTGCGGCCCCGTCGTGGTGATCGTGTTCGAGAGCTCCTGGAGCGTTCGCCCCTGCGTCGCGGGGAACGCGCCGGCAGTCACCGCGGTGGCCTTCGCCAGCTCGGCCCGCAGGCGCGCGTCCTGCGGCCCGCGCGGGGTCGGCGCGTCCCCGGAGGGCGCGGAGCCGCCGTCTCCGCCGCACCCGGCGGCGAGCAGCGCCACGGCGAGCAGGGCACGGCACGAGAGGTGACGTATCGAGCACTCGGACATCGCTTCAGCGTACGCGGCGCTCCCCCGGTACGTCACCGCTTGCCCCGACTGGAACTGCCGCCAGGCCGGTTGGTAGCGTGCCCGCTTTCATGGACCCCGTCGGCCCCCCGCTCCGGACCCCCCTCTTCGACCGTCACGTCGCGGCGGGAGCCCGGGTCGTGCCGTTCGCGGGCTGGGAGATGCCCGTCCAGTACACCGGGGTGCTCGAGGAGCACCGCACGGTGCGCACCGCCGTCGGGGTCTTCGACGTCTCGCACATGGGCGAGGTGGAGACGACGGGCCCCGGTGCCGCGGACTTCCTCCAGCGCGTGCTCTCCAACGACGTCTCGAAGATGGCGCTGGGCGGCGCGCAGTACTCCCTGCTCTGTCGCGAGGACGGCGGGGTGCTCGACGACCTGTTCACCTACCGCCTCGGCCCGGAGCGCTACCTCACGGTGACCAACGCGGCCAACCACGCCAAGGATCTGGGCTGGCTGCAGCAGCACGCCGACGGCTTCGACTGCACCGTCACCGACCGCGCGGGCGACTTCGCGATGCTCGCCGTCCAGGGTCCGCTGGCGCGGGAGACCGTGCAGGCGATGGCCGACAAGCCGCTTCCGGGGAAGTTCACCGCCGAGCCACGTACGATCCGCGGCCACGAGGTTCTCGTCTGCGGGACGGGCTACACGGGGGAGGACGGCGTCGAGCTGCTCATCCGGCCCGAGGACGCGGTGAACGTGTGGGACGAGCTGATGCGTCGCGGCGCCGCGCCCGCCGGCCTGGCCGCGCGCGACACCCTGCGCCTGGAGGTCTGCTTCCACCTCTACGGCAACGACCTCATGGAGTCACGGGGGCCGATCGAGGCGGGCCTGGGCTGGGCCTGCAAGGAGGACACGGGCTTCATCGGCTCAGAGGCGGTCCGCGCCACCCGGGAGGCCGGGCCGGCGGAGAAGCTCGTGCCCTTCGTCATGACGGCCGGCGGCCTGGCGCGCCAGGGCAACCCGGTCGTGGGCGGCGGTGAAGTGACGTCGGGCACGATGGGGCCGTCGCTCGGCGTCGGCATCGGCATGGCCTACGTGCCGGCCGAGCGGGCCGCACCCGGAACCCCGCTGGAGATCGACGTCCGCGGCAAGCAGCGCCCCGCCGAGGTCCACACCAAGCCGCTTTACACCAAGGAGAACGCCTAGATGGCCGACGCAAGCTATCCCGAGGACCTGCTCTACCACCCCGAGCACGACTGGGCACGGATCGACGGGGAGATTGCCACGCTCGGCATCACCTGGTACGCCCAGGACGCGCTGGGCGAGATCGTCTTCTTCGACCCGCCCGAGGTGGGGACCACGATCAGCAAGGACGCCCCCTACGCCGAGGTGGAGTCCGTCAAGGCCGTCTCGGACGTCGTCGCGCCGCTCTCGGGCGAGATCGTCGAGGTCAACACCGCGCTCTCCGACACCCCCGAGAAGGTCAACGAGGACGTCTACGGTGAGGGCTGGCTCGTCAAGCTGCGCCTGAGCGATCCCTCCGAACGCGACGCGCTGCTCAGCCAGGCCGACTACGTGGCTACGCTCGGGTAGTGAGCCGCTACACCACGACGACCGAGGCCGATCTGGCCGCGATGCTCGAGACCATCGGGGTCTCCTCGCTCGAGGAGCTCTTCGACCGCCAGATCCCCGAGGGCGTCCGCCTGCGCGAGCGACTCGACCTGCCAGAGGGCAAGTCCGAGCAGGACGTCTACCGCCACCTGCGCGCTCTCGCCGCGAAGAACACGAGCGCCGAGGACGAGCTGACGTTCCTCGGGGCCGGCATGTACGACCACTACGTGCCGGCGGTCGTCGACATGCTCATGTCGCGCTCGGAGTTCCTCACGCCCTACACCCCGTACCAGCCCGAGATATCGCAGGGCGGGCTGCAGGTCATGTTCGAGTACCAGACGGCGATCTCCGAGCTCACGGGCCTGGCGGTCTCCAACGCGTCGGTCTACGAGGGGCCGAGCGCCGTCGCCGCCGCGGGGTACCTCGCGAAGCTCACGAACCAGAAGGGGAAGTTCGTCGCCTCGGCCGGCCTGCACCCGCACTCCCTGGAGACGCTGCGCACCTACGCCCACGGCTACGACATCGAGGTCGTCGAAGTACCGCTGCGTGACGGGGTGACCGACGCGGAACGCTGGTCGGCGTGCATCGACGGCGACACGAGCGCCGTCTTCTTCGCCCAGCCGAACTTCCTGGGCGCCGTGGAGGACGCCGAGGCGCTGAGCGCCGCCGCGAAGGACTCACCCGCCGTCGTCGTCGCGCAGGTCGATCCGATCACGCTCGGCGTGCTCAAGCCTCCGGGCGAGTGCGGCGTCGATGTCGCCGTCGGGGAGGGGCAGTCGCTCGGCCAGCGCCTGGACTTCGGCGGGCCCTCGTTCGGCTTCTTCGCCGCGACCGAGGCCTACCTGCGACGCATGCCGGGCCGCATCGCCGGCGAGACGACCGACGTCGACGGGCGACGGGGCTTCGTGCTGACCCTCCAGACCCGCGAGCAGCACATCCGCCGCGAGAAGGCCACGTCGAACATCTGCACCTCCCAGGCGCTCAACGCGCTCGGTGGCGTGGTCTACCTGAGTTGGCTCGGCAAGGACGGGCTGGTCGAGCTCGGCGAGCTGCTCGTCCAGCGAACGCACTACGCGCGCGAGACGCTCGCGGCGCTCCCGGGCGTCGAGAAGCTGCACTCCCAGCCCGTGGTCCGGGAGTTCGCGCTCCTCCTCGACGTCCCCGACGTCGGCGCGGTCGTCCGCCGCTGCCAGGAGCACGGCGTCAACCCGGGTCTGGCGCTGTCCGCACCGCACCCGCCCGGCCTGCTCGTCGCGCTGACCGAGCAGCGCACGAAGGCCGACATCGACCGCCTGGCCGAGGTGCTCGGCGCCGCGATCACCGCGGAGCGAAGCGGCGCCCGGCAGGAGGTCGCGGCATGACGCTCGTCAGCGAGAACAGCCTGCGGGGCGATCCCGGGGTGGAGCGCGAGACGCCGCACCCGGACGTGCCCGTGGGCGCGAGCGCCGAGAGCGCGCAGCAGCGTGAGCACGCGACGACGATCTTCGAGAAGGGAGCTCCCGGCCGCCGCGCGTTTGCGTGCCCCGACACGGATGTGCCCGTCGTGGACGGCGTGCTGCCGGAGCGCTTCCGCCGCGCGCGGCCTGCCCGCCTGCCGGAGGTGTCAGAGCCCGAGCTCGTGCGCCACTACGTGCGCCTGAGCAAGCGCAACTACGATCTCGACTCGGGCTTCTATCCGCTCGGCTCGTGCACGATGAAGCACAACCCGCGCCTGCACGAGAAGGTCGCGGCGCTCGCGGGCCACGCCCGCCTGCACCCGCTGCAGCGTCCCGAGCACGCCCAGGGCGCGCTCGAGCTGATGCACCGCCTCGAGCACGCGCTCGGCCAGATCGCCGGCCTGCCGCACGTCTCGCTGCAGCCCTCCGCGGGCTCCCACGGCGAGCTGCTCGGCGTGCTGCTGACCCGTGCCTACCACGAGGCGCGCGGCGAGCGGCGCGCGAAGGTCCTCACGCCGGACACCGCCCACGGCACGAACCCGGCGACGGTCACGATGGCCGGGTTCGACGTCGTCCGCGTGGCCACGAACGAGCAGGGGGGCGTCGACCTGGACGACCTGAGGTCCAAGGCGGACGAGCACGTCGCCTGCCTGATGCTCACGAACCCCAACACGCTGGGAGTCTTCGACGCGAACATCGAGGAGATCGCCCGCATCGTCCACGACGTCGGCGGAACGCTGTACTACGACGGGGCGAACCTCAACGCCGTGATGGGGATCTCGCGGCCGGGCGACATGGGCTTCGACATCGTCCACTACAACCTGCACAAGTCGTTCACCCAGCCCCACGGGGGCGGCGGGCCCGGCTCGGGCCCGATCGCGGTCTCCGACCGCCTCGCGCCGTTCCTGCCCAAGCCGCTCGTGATCCGTGGGGACGACGGTCGCTTCACGCTCGACTACGACCGGCCGCAGTCCGTCGGCCGCCTGCGCGGATTCCAGGGCAACTACGGCGTCTTCGTGCGCGCCTACGCCTACATCTGCTCGCTCGGGGCCGAGGGGCTCAAGGACGCGTCGGAGACCGCGGTGCTCAACGCGAACTACCTCCTGGCCAAGCTCCGCGAGCTCGACACGGAGCACCGCATCCCGCTGGCCTTCGGGCAGCTGTGCATGCACGAGTTCGTCCTCTCGGGTGCGCCGATGAAGCGGGAGCTCGGCATCCGCACGCTCGACCTGGCCAAGCGGCTGCTCGACCACGGCTACCACCCGCCGACGGTCTACTTCCCGCTGCTGGTCGACGAGGCGCTGCTGCTCGAGCCGACCGAGACGGAGACCAAGGAGACGCTCGACGCGTTCGCCGAGTCGATGGTGGCGATCCTCGCCGAGGCCGCCGAGGATCCGGCCGTCGCGCAGAACGCGCCGTACACGACGCCCGTGCGCCGCCTCGACGAGGCAGGAGCCGCGAAGCGTCCGGTCATCCGCCAGCCGCTGTAGGGGCGGTCGCCTCCTCCGCGCCGGCTGGACCGGGTGGCCGCTGGACGGCGAACAGCAGGTGCGCCTCACCGACGTGGTCGAACAGACGACGTAGCCGGACGGCTGGGTCGGCTTCTCCCTCCACGCGCCGATGATGGCACGGAGCGGTCCATGGCCGGACGCGGGACGGCCGCATGCCGGGCCGGACGCTAGCTCCGCGCTGATGCGGATCTTCAGCGGCGTCCAGCCCACCGGCGCCGTGGAGGTCGACGATGCAGTAGATCGCGGGCATCCCCCGGTCCTGGCCCTCGACGTACTGGCGGATCGCCCCGATGTAGTTGCCCAGGTGCTCTGTCAGCGGAGGGCGAACGCATCACGAGTCGTCCTGCAGTGGCGCTGGCAGGCGTCGTTCCAGTGCCCAACCGACACCGTCATACGCGGTAGCCTTCGCGTATGACGATGCTGACCTTCCGGGTGCCCGACGACGAGGCGGTCGAGCTGCGGCGGTGGGCCGAGACGCTGGGCGTCGACCGGTCGGCGTTCCTGCGCGAGGCGCTTCACCGCTACATCGTCGCCCTGCGAAGCGAGCAGGACGCGGAGGCGTGGGCGCGAAGCCCGGCCACCGCCGAGGAGCTGTCGCTGGCACAGGCCGCTGACTGGGGGCCGGCGGAGGACTGGAGCGACTGGGTCGACGATGCGCCGCGGTGAGATCTGGTTCGCGACGACTCCCGGTGGCGACCGCCCGGTCCTCGTGCTGACCCGCGACCCCGTCGCCGACCGCATCGGGTCGGTGGTCGTGGCCGCGCTCACGCGGACGACACGAGGGCTCGTCTCCGAGCTCCAGCTCACCCCCGAGGCGGACGGCGTGCCGAGCGCGTGCGTCGTCAACTTCGACAACGTCCACACCCTCCCTCGCCCGGCGTTCCGCCGTCGGGTCACGGCGCTTCGGCCACCGCGCATGGCCGAGGCGTGCTGTGCGCTGCGCGACGCGACGGGCTGCTGAGCTGCTTGCAGCCGGTCATCTGCCAGGTGTGCTGCAGCGCGCCGCCGCGTCGGCCAGGCTGTGCTCGACCAGGGCGCGGGGGATGGAGGCTCAGGAGCATCGGACTCGCAGCCGGGGGAGCCGTCGCGGACGGCGTTGACCTGAGCGGCCGGACACGGCCTCGCGATCTTGAGCAGGTCTGTCAGGCCGCCGACAGACCTCGGCAGGCAGGCCCCGCTAGCTTGCCGCGCTGATGCGGATCTTCAGCGGCATCCAGCCCACGGGCGCCAAGCACCTGGGCAACTACATCGGGGCGATCCGCCAGTACGTCGAGGGCCAGGACCGCGGCGAGCCCGCGATCTACTGCATCGTCGACCTGCACGCGATCACCGTTCCCTACGAGCCCGCCCGGCTGCGCGAGCGGGTGCTCGACACCACCGCGCTGCTGCTCGCGGCCGGGCTGGAGCCGGAGCGCTGCGTGCTCTTCCGCCAGGGCGACGTGCCCGAGCACACCGAGCTCAGCTGGCTGCTGACGAGCGTCACCGCCACCGGAGAGCTCAACCGCATGCACCAGTTCCGCGACAAGTCGGCCGCCCAGCGCGAGCTGATCTCCGCGGGTCTGCTCTTCTACCCCGTCCTGCAGGCCGCCGACGTGCTCGCCTACCGGGCACACGAGGTGCCGGTGGGGGAGGACCAGCGCGAGCACCTCGAGCTCATGCGCGACGTCGCGCGGCGGTTCAACGCCCGTTTCGGCGAGGGGCTGCTCGTGGTGCCCGAGCACCGCATCCCGGCCGTGGGCGCGCGGATCATGGACCTGCAGGACCCCGCGCGCAAGATGTCGACCTCGGGCGGCTCGGTCGAGGGCACCGTCTACGTGCTCGACGGCCCGGAGGCGATCGAGAAGAAGCTCAGGCGCGCGGTGACCGACTCCGAGGACCCGTTCGCGATTCGCCGCGACCCGGCCGCCAAGCCGGGGGTGACGAACCTGATCGACATCACCGCGGCCGCCCGCGGCGTCGACGGCGACGTGGTCCTCGCCGAGCTTGCCGGCGCCCGGGGCTACGGAGACCTCAAGCTCGCCGCGTCCCGGGCGATCGTGACGCTGCTCGCGCCGGTGCGCGAGCGCTACGCGGGCCTGCGGTCCGACGAGACCTATCTCGACGCCGTCCTGGAGCAGGGGGCGGCGAAGGCCCAGGCCCTCGCCGCGCCCGTCCTGGCGGACGTCCGCGCGGCGATGGGCGTCGGCTCGGGGCGCTGATCAGCGGATCGCGGGATCGATGCGCTGGACCCCGCGCGCGTCGAGGTAGCGACCGAAGAGCCTCGAGCTGTCCCCGCCTGCGGAGCGGACCGCGGCGGGCAGCGTCCGCGGAGCCTCCACGACGGTGAGCTCGAACGGACCGCCGGAGCCGGCGAAGCGGCGCGTCTGGAACACGCGCGTGACCCCGTCGCCCGGCAGCAGCCAGCCCGCGCGGTACCGCGTGATCTGCGGCGAGAGCGGCTCTCGCTCCAAGCGCGCGGCGGCGACGAGGGTGCCGCCCTCGCCCGAGGACTGTCGGATCTGGACGCCGAAGCCGCGACCCGAGTTGTAGGTGAAGACCATCCGGCCCTGGCTGGTGGCCGTCGCTCGAGCCAGCGTCGGGCTGAGGCGCTCGAGGCCGCGCGAGCGGCCACGCTCCAGGTAGGAGTACGTGCCCTTGCGGGCGCCTCCGCCGCGGCGCACGACCGACCAGTTGCCGAACGTCAGGCTGGGGGCCGTCTCGGAGTACGTCTTCGACGCGAGCGCCGGGACCTTCGCCTCCCGCAGCGTCGTGAGGTCGAGCGCGTAGACGTCGCAGCCTGCGAGGGCCGAACTGCCCGCGCACCGCGAGTAGACGGCCGACAGACGGCGCGAGGCCGGGGTGTTGATGCCGTCGGCCCCGCCGCGGGTGCCGATCGCCGGATCGGCCGGGGCGCCGAAGCCCGCGATGTCCGGGGTGAGGATCGCGCCGTCCGGGCGGCGCAGCCGCAGACGGTGGGTGCCGTCGGTGGAGGGGGCGCTCCAGGCCTGCCACCCCGCGGCGGAGACGAAGTTCGCCCCACCCACGACCGGGGTCTCGAGCGTATCGGCCTGCGCGGTGGGGGCGCCGGCGAGCACGAGGCCCGCGCCGAGCCCGAGGAGCATGGTGGGGATGCTGATCGTGCGATGGGTCATGCCGCTACAACGCGCGGCACCGCCGAAAGCAACGCCGGCGGCGATGCCGCCGACCGGAGCGCTGGCTACGGTTCCCCCTGTGGGCGCGACGATCGAGGAGCTCGAGCTGGACCTGGAGGTCTTCACGGGTCCCTTCGACCTGCTGCTGACGCTCGTGCTGCGCGAGGAGGTCGACCTCCTGGAGGTGGAGCTCGCCGACGTGGTGATCTCCTACCTCGACGTCCTCGAGGCCCGCGGGGAGCTCGACCTGGGCGTCGCCACCGAGTTCCTCGTGCTCATCGCCGCGCTGCTGGAGCTCAAGTCACGGCTCATGCTCCCGCAGCCCGAGGAGGAGTTGCTCGAGGATCTCGCGCCGGACGAGGCCGCCGAGGAGCTCCTCGCCCGGATGCTGGAGGCCCGGCGCTACCGCCACGCCGCCGACCACCTTCGCGATCGGCTGGAAGGCGAGCGCGGCCATCGCTACCGCGCCGCGGCGCCGCCCCTCTTCCTGAAGCAGGTCGTGTCGCCCGATGCCGGCACCGCCCGGGCCGCCTACGACCCGGCGCAGCTCGGGGCCGCGGTCGGCGGACTGCTGCGCGTGCCCGAGCCGATCGCGCTCGACCACCTCGCCCTGGTCCGCGTCACGGTGGCCGAGCGCCTCGGCCACCTGCGGGAGTTGCTGCGGCGCGGCGCCTGCACGTTCACCGAGGCGGTCGGGGACGCCGACCGCGTGACGGTCGCGGTGACGCTCTTCAGCCTGCTCGAGCTCTACAAGCAGGGCGAGGCCACGTGGACGCAGGACGGCCCGTTCGCCGAGATCCACATCGCGCCGCGTCGGCCCGTCGGCGTCCCGGAGGCCCAGTCTGAGGTGCGTGAGCCGATCCGGTCGCTCGCGGGGCGCGGAGGGTGAGCGACGAGCTGACGCGGCAGCTCGAGGCGCTGCTGTTCCTCTCCCCCGAGCCCGTCACCCACGCTGAGCTGCTCGCGGCGCTCGAGTGCGCGCCGGATGAGCTCGGCCTCGCGCTGGCCGCCCTCCGCCGGGCCTACGCGCCCGGGCAGCGCGGAATCGAGCTCAGGGAGGTCGCGGGAGGACTGACCTTCTCGAGCGCACCGGAAGCCGAGGATGCCGCCCGCCGCCTGCTGGCCAAGCCGCGCACGCCGGCGCTGACCCCCGCCCAGGCCGAGACGCTCTCGATCGTCGCCTACCTGCAGCCCGTGTCGCGTCCGGAGATCACGCGCATCCGCGGCGTCTCGGCCGACTCGGCCTCCTCGACGCTGCTCGAGCGCGGGCTCATCGAGGAGGCCGGCCGCTCGCAGTTCGGCGCGGTGCTCTACCGCACGACGCCGCTCTTCTTGAAGCTCTTCGGCCTCACGGCGCTCTCCGACCTGCCGGAGGTCGCCGAGTGGGATCCGACGCCCGAGGAGACCGCCGACCTCCGCGACCGCCTGCTGAGCGCCGGCGAGGCCCGCGCGGGCGGGCCGGTAGGCGCCGATCCGGCGGCGGATTGAGTCGCGCGACGCCGGCGTATTGCCTGCTCAGGTGGGTTGCGGCCATGGGGTCGCGGCCTCGCTGATCTGCGAACGGCCAAGCGACGGGCGGCTGACCGTCATCAAAGCTCGGCGAGGACGCGTTCGACAAGCTCTTCGCCGTGACGTCGCGGCCTTCCGGCGTCCGGGAACCGGTGCGCTGACCGCCGCACGTCGGCTGCTGCGCCCGGGCGGGACGCTGCACCCTCCCACCACGCCCCGGGATGGCGCGATCGGGAGGCGCCGGCCTCCTTCGTCGCCGCCCTCACCGCCACGCTCGCCGAGGGTGGATTCGCCGTCGAGGCCGCGGAGGCAACGTCCTCTGGCCCCGCAGTCAGCGTCCATGTCCGGCGCTCGCATGACCGGCGCTGTCCCGGTTCCGGGCGGGCGCGCGACCCGCGGCGCGGGATCCGGTCGAGGAGCTCAGCGCCGGCCTCGCCGGGTTCCCGGCGTCGCCTCGAAGCGGCGTCGGTCGCGCTTGGTCGGCCGCGGGCCGCTCTGGCCCAGGGGCACGCCCGTGAGCTTCTGCTGGGCCGCGAAGCGCGCTCGCTCTTCCCGGCTGGCTTCGGTCTCGGCGTAGAGCAGCACGGCCTCCGCGGCCGGCCGGCGGTGGGCGGAGAGCCCCACGACCTCGACCGTGAAGCGTCCGTGCTCGGTGGAGATCCGCAGCTCGTCGCCGATCGCGACCTCCTTGCTGGGCTTCGTCCGCTGGCCGTCGAGCCGCACGAAGCCGCCCTTCACCGCGTCGACGGCGACCGCGCGCGTCTTGTAGAAGCGCGCGGCCCACAGCCACTTGTCCAGGCGAACGCCGGCTTCCACGGCTCAGAGCCCAGCGGCGGTCACGACGCACCCACGGCCGCCCTGGCCGCCAGCTGCCCGCAGGCAGCGTCGATGTCGCGCCCCATGGTCAGGCGGACCGTCGCGCGGATGCCGTGCTCCTCGAGCACTGCGCGGAAGCGCTCGATCGTCGCGCGCGGGGAGCCGTCGTACATCCCCGTCGGGTTGTAGGGGATGAGGTTGACCTTGTAGACCTTGGGGTCGAGCACCCCGGCGAGCTGCCGCGCGTGGGCCGCGCCGTCGTTGACGTCGCCCAGCATCACGTACTCGACGAACACCTGGCGGCGCTTGATCGCGTAGAAGCGCTCGCAGGCGGCGAGCACCTCCGAGAGCGGGTATCGGTCGTTGACCGGCATGATCTGCGAGCGCAGCCGGTCGTCGGCCGCGTGGAGCGAGAGGGCGAGCCGGATCGGCATGGTGGCGTGGGTCAGCGTCTCGATGCCGGGGATCCAGCCGACGGTGGAGATCGCCGTGCGCCGGTGGGTGACGCCGATCGACGGCAGCCGCCGGCACGTGTCCAGGACGTTCGGCAGGTTCATCATCGGCTCGCCCATGCCCATGAACACGACATGGTCGACCTCGTGATCCCGGCGGAAGTGCAGCGCCTGGTCGAGGATCTCGCCCGCGGTGAGGTTGCGGGTGAACTTCATCGCTCCCGTCGCGCAGAACGTGCAGGTCAACGGGCAGCCCGACTGCGAGGACAGGCACAGCGAGTTGCGCCCGTCGCGGTAGCGCATGAGCACCGCCTCGACGGCGCGCCCGTCGTGGGTCGTGAACAGCGCCTTGACGGTGCCGTCGCTCGCGTGCGCCTCCCGGACGAGCTCGAGCGAGGAGAACGGCACCGCCGCGGCCAGCTCGCCGCGCAGGGCGGCCGGCACGTTGGACATCTCCTCGTAGGTTCGTGCGCCGCGGGCGGCCCACTCCCACACCTGACGCGCACGGAAGGCGGGTTGGCCCAGGCCGGCCAGCGTGCTCTCGAGGAGGACGGGGTCCACCCGCCCATGGTGACAATCCGCGAGGAAACATGCGCGGAAACGATCACCAGTCGGCTCCACGGCTCGGCACTGCTGCCTGCGGTCGACTCCGGCGGCGCGGCGGGTCTGGGAGGCTCGGGGTGATGCGGCTCGCCAAGCACCTCGCGCACGCCGGCGTCGCCTCGCGCCGCGCCTCCGAGCGGCTCGTCTTCGACGGGCGCGTCGAGGTCGACGACGAGGTCGTCACCGATCCCGCGCGCGACGTGAGCGGGCGGGAGCGCATCCGCGTCGACGGCAAGACCCTGCGCGCCCACGAGCGCGGGGCCGACCGGGTCGTGTACCTGCTGCACAAGCCGCCCGGGGTCGTCTCGACCGCCAAGGACACCCATGGCCGCAAGACCGTCGTCGAGTTCGTGCGTTCGCCCGGCACGCGGCTGTACCCCGTCGGCCGCCTCGACGCGGACACCACCGGCCTGATCCTGCTGACCGACGACGGCGACCTCGCCCACCGCCTCACCCACCCGAGCTTCGAGGTGCCCAAGGTCTACGTCGCGGAAGTCGCGCACGGGCCCGTCCGCGAGCCTGCCCTGCGGCGGCTGCGGGAGGGCGTGAGCCTGGAGGACGGCATGACGTCCCCCGCCAAGGTCCGCCAGCTGCGCCAGGGCCTCCTCGAGCTGACGATCCACGAGGGCCGCAAGCGGCAGGTCAAGCGCATGTGCGCCGAGGTCGGCCACCCCGTCAAGGCGCTGCAGCGGGTGGCCTACGGGCCGCTGCGCCTCGGCGACCTGGCCCAGGGCGGCGTCCGCAGGCTCTCCCCGGCCGAGGTCGAGCGGCTCAGGAGCGCGGGCGCCGAGCCCGGCGGCGCCACCGGGCGCGACGGGCGACGCGCCTGACATCATCGCCGCGATGCGCCTGTTCGCCCTCCGCGGAGCCAGTTCGGTCGAACGGAACGACGCCGAGGCGATCGTGGGGGCCACCGAACGGCTGATGCGCGAGATCATGGAGCGCAACCAGATCGGCCCCGACGACGTCGTCTCCTGCATCTTCACGCTGACCGACGATCTCGACGCCGAGTTCCCGGCGGTCGCCGCACGCAAGCTTGGCTTCGGGAAGGTGCCGCTGCTGTGCGCCCAGGAGATCCCCGTCCCGGGGGCGCTGGGGTCGGTCATCCGCGTGCTGATCCACTACCACGCCGACGAGCAGCACGCTGCCCGTCACGTCTACCTCGGCGAGGCGCGCGCGCTGCGCCAGGACCTCGAGGACGCGCAGTAGCAGCGCGTACGACGTGTCGCGCGATGCCTCGTGTCGTACTACGGGCGACGGAACGTCACACTACGGAAGGCGAATGACATGTTTGGCGAAACGCCCGAGCCGTCACCCGCGTCGCAGCCGGTCACGGACGACTCGATCCAGGTCCGCCATCTCAACCACTACCAGTTCACCTGGGTGGCCGCCGGTGAGCCCGGCGCCCCGGGGATGTCACCCTGCAGCTGGTGCTCGACGAGGGCGCGTGGGAAGTGGTCGTGACGATCCACGCCGAGGATGCCGAAGTCCTCCAGGGCTTGCTGCGGTCCGCGAAGACCGTCTTCTATGACGTCCGTCGCCGCACGCTGATGTTCGGCACGACCCGGGTGGGCAAGGGCGGTTGAAGAACTTGCGCGGGCTCGGGCACAGAGGCCCGGGTTCGGGCACACCGGTGAGCAAGGCCGCGGCCGCCGGCCGCGGGGAGAGCAGCGCCGCTCAAACGGCGGCAGCCGTCGAAGGAGAGCGGCTCGATGCTCATCGGGCTCGACTGGGGCCGTGGCCGTCGGCCTGAACGACCCTTCCGGCGACGAAGTCGCGCAGGCTCTCGTGGTCCTCGTGGCAGGCCGGGCAGCCGTCGAGGTGCTCCCGTATCCCGGGGAGCCGGGCGTCGGCATCGTCGCCCGCCGCGGTCGAGTCGGCCGCCCCCGCCGTGCGCCCTGCGACGGCGAGCAGTAGTGCAGGATGTTGTCGCGCGCGGCCGCCGGGGATGCGAAGGCGGCGGTGCCGGGCTCCCCGCATCGGACGCTCGACGAGGAATCGAGCGCTTGGCTGGCCGTGGTCGTGGTGGTCATGAAGCGATTGGCGTCGGTTGGCGCGTCGTCATTACCGAGGTTCGTCGCTTCGGTCCGCGGGCAGTCAGGCCGTGGAATGGCGCGGGTGTTTGTGAGTGACGCATTGGCCGACGGGTTCGCAGCCGGCGGCTTCGCCGCACTGCTGAGCGGCGCCCCCTCGACGCTGCACGCCATCGTCGTGGGCGCCAGTCCACTGGAGGCGACGCTTGCCGCCGGAACGCTCGTCCTGCCGTGCGAGCGGCGCTTGCTGCCGCTGCTGCTGGCCGCCGTTCCGGCACACGCCGCGATCTCGCTGGGCTGGGGCGTCGCGCTCGCGCTTGTCCTACCAGCCCGGCGCACCGTGGGGGCCGGGGCGGTCGCCGGGCTGGCGATCGCGGCGCTCGACCTCGGCGTCGTCGCCCGGCGCTTCCCCCGCGTCCGCGCTTTGCCCGTGCGGCCCCAGCTCGCCGACCATGTCGTCTACGGGCTGGTCGTCGGTGCGGTCGTTGCTCGCCGGCGAGCGGCTCGCCGCGAGGTCGACGCGCACGGTCAGTAGATCGGTGCCCATGGCGCGGACCACCGCGGCGTTGAAGCGCAGACCGATCCGCCTCTGGCGCTCGCGCGGATCGTCGTCGGGCAGCACCTCAGCGACACCGTCACGCCAGCCCCCGTGCACCCTGACGCGCACTCGTGGGTCAGCCTCGATGTTGCGCACGTAGCCGGCGCGCCGGCCATGCTCGGCCACGATCCAGAACGTGTCGCCGTCCAGCCCGTTGCCGACCGGCGTCCGACGCGGCTGCCTTGACTTCAGCTGCAGCTCCCGTTCGAAGCCACCGGCTTGTCGGAGCGGATCCAAGCCAACGGTTCGCTGAAGTTGACTCCCGACTACGACGTCTTCGCCTGGCTCTGCGAGCGCTGGCAGACCCGCCCCACCGAATCGGGATGGATGCGGCCCACCCTCTACGAGCTCGGCTCGGCGCTCTACGACAGCGCACCCTCCGGCAAGGACTACCGGACCCTTCGCGAGTCCCTCGACCGCCTCGCCTGGGTGAACGTCACCATCGACGGCTACGACATCGAGAGCGGCGCGTTCCGCGACAACTGGGTGTCGCGATCAAGCCTTCTCGAGCTCAGCCGGGCGACCGGGGATCCGCACGGACTGCAGCGTCCTGCGATCCAGCTGTCGGGCTGGCTGCGCCAGGCGCTCGCTGAGGAGAAGGTGGTCCGCGTGCACTGGCGCACGCTTCGGGCCTTCGACGAGCGGCAGAAGCTGGCCAAGCGGCCGTGGCTCTACCTCGCGGCCGAGCGGTGGAAGAAGACCGGTCGCGAGACCGAGGGAACGTGGATTGCGTGCGGCGACCGCCTCGAGGCGGCCCTCGGGATGAGCTACGAGAGGCCGCGAGATGCACGCGCCGCCCTGAAGGCAACCTGCGTGACCGTGAGAAGGGTCGACCCGCGCTACTCGGCCGGCGAGCTCGACGTCGTGAAGCTCGGCACCTCATGGCGAGTGCAAGGAGAGCGTCCGACGTGGGACGTCTGGAAGGCTCAGGCACCGGAGCAGCTCCGTGTTCGCGACGAGATCCGGCGCTCGCTACGAGAGGGGAAGCGCCGCGCCTAACGCGCCTCAACCTCACGCGAGGCACGGGGGTCCTCAAACGAGGCAGCCAAGCCCCAACCTCGCCTGAGGTCGGGCATGCCTCACAAGAGGTCGCCAACCTCACAGGAGGCAGGTGGAACCTCGTCAGAGGTAGGGGGTGCCCGTTCGAGGCAGGAAGGCGTCGGGCGGGCCCGAAACACTCTCCGTGATGCACAGCTACACGCTGCGGGAAGCCGCCGAACTTTGCGACACCACGGTGAAGGCCCTGAGGAACAGGGCCGATCGTGGGTCGCTGCAGACTGTCCTCGTTGACGGAGAGCGTCGCGTGCCTCACGCCGAGCTCGAGCGCGCAGGGCTACTGCCCGGCGCCGAGCTCCGCGACCTGCGCCGCCGTGTCGAGCTGCTGAGCGACGAGCTCGCAACGTCCCGCCAGCTGGTCGTCTCAACCGAGCGAGCGGCCGAAGCTGAACGCGAGGCTCGAGAGCGTGCTGAGGCGGCGCTCTTTGAGCGTGAAGCCGCCGCGGCGGTGGCGATGGCCGCGGCTGACGAGCTCCGTGCCCTGGAGGCTGATCTGCGGGCGGCTGGCCCGATCAAGGCGTGGAAGCTTGCGCGGACGCGCCGCAGGGCCGCAGACGCGGCGTAGGCCGCGGCTCAGGCGGTCGCGCGACTGCGGCGGCGCCTGGGTAGCGCGGGGAGGTCGGCGCGTGGCGCGGTGCCCGCTCGGCGTTTGTAGCCGGCGGCGCTTTGCACGGACGACACCCGCCACTGTGCGGCACCGCGCAGGGTGGGGGACACTCTCGGCGTTGAGGGCGTCGGCGATGGCCTGGTAGGTCAGCCCCCGCTCGCGGAGCTCGAGCGGGCCGGCCTGCTGCCGGACGCCGAGCTGCACTTTTCAACTCATGGACCATCCCCGGTAGACGGCGAGGCGGGTGATCTTGTCGTCCTGGTCGATGGCAAAGACGTCGACGAATCGGAACGATCCCGTGCTCTGGATGGTCGCCTGTCGTAAGGCGGGGACGCAAAGCCACGGGGCCTTTAGGGTCGAGCCGGGTTGCCGCGACTGCAACCCAATGTCGAAGGAGTCCCCCATGTTCGAGCGCTTCACAGAACGGGCCCGGCACGTCGTCGTCCTAGCGCAGGAGGAGGCCCGCATCCTCCAGCACAACGACATCGGCACCGAGCACATCCTGCTCGGCCTGCTCCGCGAGAAGGAGGGTCTTGCCGCGCGTGTGCTCGAGTCGCTCAACATCACCGTCGAGCGCGTGCGCGCGCAGGTGGTCCGGATCGCCGGCTCGGGCGGGGAATTCACCTCCGGGCAGATCCCCTTCACACCGCGCGCCAAGAAGGTGCTCGAGCTGGCGCCGCGCGAGGCCCTCAGACTCGGGCACAACTACATCGCCACCGAGCACATGCTGCTCGCGATCGCGCGCGAGAACGAGGGCGTCGCGGCGCGAATCCTGCTCGACTTCGACGCCGACTCCGAGAAGATCCGCGACAAGGTGATCATCCGCATGCTCTCGGGCCCCGGCGGGCGTCAGCGCTCGAGCGGTCGGCAGGACATCGACGCCTCGGGGCAAGACGCCGTCTCGGCCAGCGAGGCCAAGCCGCCCGAAGTGGGTGGCCTCTCCGACGAGCAGATAACGGACCTGATCACCCAGCTCACTCAGCGCGAACAGGAGATCTCCTACGAGCGGAGGATCCTGCACGCCAAGATCGACATCCTGCGCTACGAACTAGTCAACCGCGCTGGGCGGCGGCACCCGCCAGACTCGTAAGCCCGCTCCCGCACGCGTCGAAAAGGAGTAGCAGCGTTGTTGTGCCCCTAGATCCGCTGGGGTTCGGAGGGCGATTCGGTGGCCGGAGCGGCACTAGCATCCGAACGACCGCCTTGAGGTCAGGCGGCGGCGATGCGTGTGCGGCGGCGTTTGGGTAGCGCGGGGAGGTCGGCGCGGGGCGTGGTGGTCGCGCGGCGTTGGTAGCCGGCGGCGCTTTGCACCGAGGAGACGCGCCACTGCTTGGCGCCGCGCAGGGTGGGGACTTGTTCGGCGTTGAGTGTGTTGGCGATCGCTTGGTAGGTGAGGCCGTCTTGGCGGAGCGCGTGGATCGTGTTGGCGAGTGGGCCGGTGACTGAGGGGCGGCTGATCGGTAGGCCTTGGGCTTTGCGGGCGGCGAGCGCGTCGCGGGTGCGTTCGCCGATGACCGAGCGTTCCCATTCGGCGACGGAGGCCATGACGTTGGCGACCAGGCGCCCGGAGCTTGTGCTGGTGTCCATGCCGAGGTCGAGCGCGACGAGCGTGGCGTTGGCGGAGTCGAACCATTCGAGCAGCTGGCCGAAGTCGACGACCGAGCGTGAGGCGCGGTCGAGCTTGGCGACGATGAGGCCGCCGGCCTTTCCGGCGGCGATCTGCTGCAGGGCGGTGTGGAGGGCGGGGCGGTCGAGGTTCTTGCCGGAGTGCCCCTCGTCGCGCGCGACATCGAGCAGCCTCCAGCCGCGGCGCTCGCATTCGGCGCGGATCGCCTTCTCTTGGGCGGCCAGGCCGTTGCCGGCGTCGGCTTGTTCTTGGGTGGAGCAGCGGGCGTAGCCGAGCGCGATCACGCCGCGCGACGTTACGCAACGGGTCGGATGCGTAAACGACGGTCCCCAGAACAGGCGGCCTTCGGAGGCGCCTATCTCTATCGCGCGTCCTCATCTGCGGCGCGGCTTTGGGCTTTCCGTCGCTGTCGGCGCCACCTCTTGGCCCGCGCGGCGATCAGCGGTCGGGCGTACCCGAGCCGCGAGAGGGCCACTGTCTTGCGGTAGTCCTTGCCGCGTGCGTCGGTGTCCCACTCGACAAAAGAGCGGCCAGCTAGCTCGGCTATCAGAGCACCGCGCGCTTCATGGTCGCGCTCGAGCGCGGCCAGCATGGCGAGCTCCTTCAGCGACGCCACGGCGTGCCAGCCTTCTCCGGTGGTTGCGTGGCCGAAAGCTGCGCGAGCTTCAGCGCGGTCGCCTCGCGAAAAGTGCAGCAGGCAGCCGAGGAGGTAGCTGGCGTATGTGCTGCGCTCGAAGGTTTCTGCGGCAATTGCCGCGCGCAACGCTTGCTCTTCCTCTTCTTCGCGCCCGGCTTGGCATCCAAGCGTGACGGCCAGCTCAAGCCAGGCGGCGTCTTGACCGGCGTCGACCGCGCGTCGGAAGGCGGCCTCTGCGGCTTTGATCTTTCCTGGCTCGTCGGCGAGGGCGAGGCCT
>CADCVR010000008.1 GCA_902806205.1 uncultured Solirubrobacteraceae bacterium
TGGCCTCGCGATCGCGCATCCGGATGACCCGGCGCTGACGCACCTGGCCGTGGTCGGCGACACGTACACCGTCCTGATCACCGGGAAGCAGACCGCCGGCCGGTACGCGCTGATCGACATGCTCATCCCGCCTGACGGCGGGCCCCCGCCGCACCGCCACGACTTCGAGGAGATGTTCCACGTCCTGGAGGGCGAGATCGAGGTCGTCCTCCGAGGCGAGATGACGCAGGCGCGCGCCGGAGACACGGTCAACGTGCCGGCCCTGGCGCCACACAACTTCCACAACGCCTCGGGCGCGCCGGTTCGGCTTCTGTGCATGGTTTCTCCGCCCGGCCTCGAGGACTACTTCGCGCAGTTCGGGGAGCCGGTGCCCAGCCGCACGTCGGCGGCCCCGGAGTCAGACGACACCGCGGAGCGCATGGCCAAGGCCATGGCGCTGGCACCGGAATACCGCATCGAGAACCTCGCCTCGTGACCAACCGGTCGCGTGACTCCACCTCCTGATCGGACACACGATGAACGAAGGTCTCGCGGCCCTCGCCAAGCCGGAGATCCCGGGATTCGACAGCGCGTTCGCCGAGATCGGTGGGTCGACGTCTGGACTACCGCCTCGGCGGCGATTCCGCATGCCCGCCCGTGCCCCGGGGCCGGCGACCCGGAGCGCTCACCAAGCGTGGCTGCTCACCGCCAGCCGCTCGGACCGGGCCGGCGGCCGCGGCCCGATCGGCGGGGTTGGCGAGTGGGCGCCGCGAAAGCGACAGGCACCCGCAGCCGATGCACTCGGTGAGGGTCGAGCGCAAGGGTTCGAGCCCGCCGATCCGCTCGTCGATGCGGTGGGTCCAAGTCGAAGAGAGCCTCGACCAATCGCGCCGGTTGGGCGCGCGGTCACACGGCAGCCTGGCCAGCTCGTCGCCGATCTCGTCCAGGCTGAGGCCGATGCGCTGGGCGTAGACGATGAAGGCGAGACGCCGCAGCACCGGCGCGCGTACCGGCGGTGCCCCGATCCGGCGCGCTCGGAGGCGATCAAGCCACGCTCTTCGTAGAAGCGCAGGGCGGACGCCGCGACGCCACTGCGGCGCGACACCTCCCCGACCGTCAGCGGCTCGGCCACCTGCGTCCGCCCTACATCCCGGGCGGCGGGCTCGCCGGCCAGGTAAGCGCTGTCGGCGCGGGCGCCGATCCTGCGTTGGGTTGGCCGTCGGGTGGTAGCGCGTCTCGGCCAGTCCGGCGCGTGTGCCCGAGCTGGCCCCCGCGCGCCGGTCGAAGCGCTCGTCGACGTCTCTGAAGAGTCGTCGCTGCTGGACGCCGCCGCCCTCGTGCACGACGGCCTGACCGCCGACTTCGCGCCGGTCACAGAGCAGGAGGCCGTCGCCCGGCAGATCGAGCTGCGCGGCCTCCAGGACGTCTGGTTCACACCCGACGGCGCCCGCCGGCTCACGCGAGCCGCGCTCGACGCCGCCGACGGGCGCTGGCGACCAGTTATCGGTGCGTCGCATCCGCTCCGGGACGCTGTCGCTGCACACCGCGCCGTCGACGAGCGCCGCACCTTCGCCAAGACACTGCTCGTGGTCGACGCCGAGGCGGCGGCCTACCGATTCCCACTCGAGAGCCGAACACACGGACGGAACCGTTCAGAACCCAGCGCTTGCGCGGAGCTCTTACCTACGGCGCCGCGGCCGGCACCGGCTCCAGCTCGCGGGCGCGCGTCTCGCGGGCGAGGTCGGAGATCGTCGTGCGCGCGAGCTCCTCCTCGACCGCTCGGGCCGCCCGACGGTCAACGTCTCCCAGCGCGTGCTGGATGCGCTGGCCCACCGTGCACCCCGGCGCCGCTCCGTGGAGTCCGAGCAGTGGGTCGTCGCCCTGCACCGCGCGCCACACCTCGCCGAGCGTGACGGCGTCGGGGTCACGCTCGAGCTGCCAGCCGCCGTGGGCCCCGGGCCGCGAGCTGACGAGCTCCGCGCGTCGCAGCGCACCGAGCACCCGGCGGACGTGCACCGGGTTGGCGCCTGCGCTGCTCGCCAGCAGCTCGGAGCTCAGCACCTCCTCGGGCGTACCGGCAAGCAGTGTCAGCACGTGCACCCCGACGGCGAACTGGGTGTTGGTCGGGCGGGCCATGCAGGCATCGTAGCCCGGAACCGCAACCAGGGCTGCTACGGTTTCATCAACCGTAATCATGCTGACTACGAATTGGAGCCCCATGTCCCTTGTCGTCACCGGCGCGAGCGGCCACCTCGGTCGCCGTACCGCGGAGCTGTTGCTCGACCAGGTCGAGCCGAGCACCGTCGTCCTGGTCTCCCGCCGTCCCGAGGTGCTCGCCGACCTCGCCGCGCGAGGCGCGGAAGCCCGCCGCGGGGATTTCAACGACCCGGCATCGCTCGTGAACGCGTTCGGCGGAGGCGAACGTCTGCTGATCATCTCCACCGACGCGATCGGTCAGCGCGTCCCCCAGCACGCCAACGCGATCGACGCCGCCAAGCGCGCTGGCGTCCGCGCCGTCGCCTACACCTCGTTCCCGAACCCGTCCGCCGAGAACCCCTCGGCGGTCGCCGCCGACCACCGCGCGACCGAGGCACTGCTCACCGCGAGCGGCCTGGAGTGGACGCTTCTGCGCAACGCGCTCTACAGCGAGTTCCGCATCCCCGAGGCCCAGGCGGCGCTCGCCTCAGGCACCTTCCACCACAACCAGGGCGAGGGCCGCAGCGCCTACGTGTCCCGCGAGGACTGCGCCGCGGTCGCAGCCGCGTGGCTCGCCGCAGGCTCCGAGCACGCGGGGCGCACCTACGACGTCACGGGTCCCGAGCTCCTCGGCGCCGACGACCTCGCCCGCACCTACGCCGCGGCCGGCGGCTCCCCCGTCATCGCGGCCACCCTCGACGACGACGCGTTCGTCGCCGGCATGCAGGGCGCCGGGCTGCCTGCGGAGGTGGCCGGGCTGCTGGCCTCCTTCGGCGCCGC
This sequence comes from uncultured Solirubrobacteraceae bacterium, assembly GCA_902806205.1. Classification (GTDB taxonomy): domain Bacteria; phylum Actinomycetota; class Thermoleophilia; order Solirubrobacterales; family Solirubrobacteraceae; genus Paraconexibacter. The sequence goes on from CADCVR010000008.1 coordinate 2,956, forward strand.
GATCCGCGGCGGCCACCTCGACCAGTTCCCCAACACGGTGGAGGAGCTCACGGGCCGCCCGCCGCGGCCCGTCTCCGAAGTGCTGGCGAGCGCGCTGTAGGCCGGTGGAGCCGGTAGGGGCACAGGCGCGTCAGCCGCGCGGCGGTCGTAATCCCTGGCGCGCTGCGCGCCGAGGACCCGCTGTCGCTGGATCTGGGCAGGTTGTGAGCGCGGTCCCCACCAGGTTAGGGAGCGTCTCTCAACAAGTTGCGTGTCTGGGCACCGTCTCGCGGCGCTCGGAGCCACCCGGCCCCTTGCGAATACCACCGGTATTCGCGGCGGGGCCGCGCGGCCCCGAGCATCCACGATCCGGCACCCAAACCCTGCAACTTGTTTTCGGACGCTCCCTTAGCTCTCGCTGTCCAGCTCGCCCATGGGGAAGTCCGCGTACCGGCCGCCGGTTGCGGTCACGCAGGGCGCGCCGATGAGCAGCTCGTTGTGTCCCGGAGCCGTAGAAGTCCGCGGTGTCGATCAGGCTCACGCCGGCGTCGATGGCGGCGTGGATGTGGCGGCTCTCAGGGCAGCCGCCAGTCCACCGGCTCGGCGCCTTGGCCGTTGAGCAGCGCGTTCGCCCTGCTGAACGGCCGGGAGCCGAAGAAGCCGCTCGAAGCCGAGAGCGGGCTCGGGTGCGCCGACTCGACGGCCGGGAGGTCGCCGAGCAGCGGCCTGAGGTTGCGCGCGTGGCGGCCCCAGAGGACCGCCACGAGCGGGCCGCCGCGGGCGGCGAGCGCGCGGATGGCCTGCTCGGTGACCGCCTCCCAGCCCTTGCCCTGGTGCGAGTTCGGCCGGCCGCGCTCGACGGTCAGCGCGCGGTTGAGCAGCAGCACGCCGCGCTCGGCCCAGGGGGAGAGGTCGCCGGTGGCCGGCGGCGGCAGCCCGAGGTCCGCGACGTACTCCTTGAAGATGTTGACCAGGCTCGGCGGCAGCGGGCGGACGTCGGGCGCGACGGAGAAGCTCAGGCCGACGGCGTGGCCGGGCGTGGGGTACGGGTCCTGGCCGACGATCAGCACGCGGATGCCGTCGAGCGGCTGGGTGAACGCGCGCAGGACATGCTCGCCGCGGGGCGCGAAGGCACGGCCCGCCGCCGTCTCGGCGCGCAGGAAGTCGCCCATGGCGGCGACGCGGTCGGCGACCGGCGCGAGCGCGCGCGCCCAGCCGGGGTCGACGACGTCCTCGAGCGGACGGACGGTCACGCGGGGGAGCATCGCAGCGCGGCTGCGGTCCCGGCGGCTCGGGTGGGGTCGTGGCAGAGGTGGGACCATGCGCGACCGAGCCCACAAGCACGCGCCGTCCACCCCGCCGGCCGTGCGTCAGCCCGCCGCCGACGCCTCCACCCGCGCCGCGGCCACGAGGTCGTCACGCACTCGCGTGCCGCGGCGAGCGCCTCGTCGGCGGCCCACCCGGGGCTTCCGCGAAGGCGACCTGCAGCTCGATCCCGCTGGTGGCGTAGCGAAGGCTCACCCACGTCGCCGACGTTCGCCGTGGTGATCGAGCGGGCCGCCGTAGCCGGTCATGCTGTGCGTGGTCATGGTGTTGAAGCTGGCGGCCTGGCCGGCTTTGACGAGGACCTCGCGGTTACCAAGTCGAAGCCGAACGGTGCCCTTGAGCACGTGGAACCGAAGTGGCGGCGCGCTCGTGGACGGCGTCCGCCCGGGCGCAGGGCCCGGGCGGATGCTTCGGCCTGATTCGGAGGGGTCAGGCGGCGTTGGGCTGAGGCGTGCCCCCTTCCAGGTTGACTTCGGGGATGAGGCGCTTGAACCAGCGGGGCGCCCACCAGGCCTTCTCGCCCAGGAGCTCCATGACGGCGGGGACGAGGACCATCCGCACGATCGTGGCGTCGATGAGGATGGCGGTGGCCAGCCCGACGCCGATGAGCTTGAGGAAGACCTCGGGGCTCAGGGCGAACGCGGCGAAGACCGCGACCATGATCGCTGCCGCCGCGGTGATGACCTTGGCGGTGCGGGCCACCGCGGTGACGACGGCCATGCGGGCGTCGCCGCCCTTGCCGAGCTCCTCCTTGATGCGGGACATGAGGAACACCTCGTAGTCCATCGAGAGCCCGAAGAGGACGGCGAACATCATCACCGGGATGAACGGCGGGACCGGCAGGTCGGTGTCGATGCCGATCAGCTGCCCGGCCCAGCCACCCTCGGCGACCAGGGAGACGACGCCGTAGGCGGCACCGATGGACAGGAGGTTCAGCACGCCGGCCTTCACGGCCACGACCGGTGCGCGGAAGGCCACCAGCAGCAGCAGGAACGACAGGCCGATGACGCCGCCGATGAACAGGGGGAGCCGGCTCGCGGTCGCGCTGCTCTGATCGACGGTGGCCGCGGTCGCGCCGCCGAGGTCGACGTTCAGCCCCGAGGTGGCCAGCGGTCCGTCGCGCAGACGTGCGATGAGCTTGACGGTGGCGCCGTCTTGGGGAGAGGTCGTCGGAGTGATGGGCACCATGGTGGTGGTGCCCGACGGGCTGGGCTGCGGCTCGCCGACCGCCTGGACGCCCGGCACCTGCTCGAGCTGCCCGGTCAGCGCCGTCAGGCGCTTCTGGGCGGCGGCGTCGGGGGTGTCGACGACGGCGAACAGCGGGCCGTTGGTGCCGGGGCCGAAGCCGTCGGAGACCAGGTCGTAGGCCACCCGGGTCGTCGAGCTCGCCGCTTCGTTGCCGGCGTCGGGGAAGCCGAACCGGATCCCGGTCAACGGTGCGGTCATCGCCAGCAGCAGCGCGATCGAGGCGACCAGTGCGAGCTTCGGGCGGCGCTGCACGCCGCGCGCCCAGCGTGCGGCCCGGGTGTGATCGGGGTCAGGCGCCACCCGGCCGAGCCCCGGAATCCTCAGGCGGTTGACCTTGTGGCCGGAGAAGCCGAGCATCGCGGGCAGCAGCGTCAGGTTCGCCGCGAGGACCAGCAGCACGGCCAGGCTGGCGGCCAGCGCCACGCCGTAGAGGTAGGGCAGGCCCATCAGGAAGAGCCCGAGCATCGAGATGATGACGGTGGCGCCGGCGATGACTACCGAGCGACCCGCGGTGCTCATCGACTCGACGGTCGCCGCCTGCGGCGACAGGCCCGAAGCCAGCGCCGCCCGGTACCGGGTGAGGATCAGCAGCGCGTAGTCGATGCCGACCCCGAGGCCGATCATGATCGCGACCTGCGCAGCCCAGTCGGGTGTGTCGAGCGCCGCGGCCAGGACGCCGCCGAGCATGACGCTGACCCCGACCGCGAACAGCGCGGTCACCAGCGGCAGTCCGGCCGCGATCGCCCCGCCGAAGGTGAGCAGCAGCACGAGCGCCGCCACACCGATGCCGATGAGCTCCGATGAACTGCCGGCCTCGACGACCTGGCCGACCTCGGCACCGCCGACGGCCACCGTCTGCGACGACGTGGTCATGCCCTCGGCCATCGCGAACAGCGACGCGCCGGTCGTCGTCGGGACCGAGTCGGGCAGGCGATCCAGCGGCACGCTCACGACGGCGGTCTGCCCGTCGGGGCTGACCACGGCGTCCTCGGTCGTCACGCCGCCCGTCAGCCCCTCCAGTTCACCGGCCTTGACCAGCATCTCGTCGACAGGACGCGTCACCGCCGCCTCGGTCACGGACGTGTCGGAGGAGGCGTAGACGATGTCGACCGACTCGTCAGACCGACCGCCGTACTCCGCGGCCAGCGTCGCGGCAGCGGCCTTGGACTCGGAGCCCGGCGTGGCGTAGTCGACGCCGTACTCGCCCCCCAGCGTCATCGATGCCACGAGGGCGAGCGCCACGACGACCACCCAGCCGACGAGCACGCTTCTGCGGCGCTCGAACGAAGCCCCGGCCAGGCGGCCGAGCATGGAACGGTCCTGCGGGATGTCATCTCGAGCGGGCACTTGGATCTCCTTCTCGGAGGTAAGAGGAACGGTCGCCTGCAGCGTCTCGGCTGCGCCACGATCCGTCGTCGGCCACGAGAACGGACTTGGTCCTACGCCGCACGGCGTAGACGGGGGCGCTACTGCCCCGGGACGACGAGCCCGGACTCGTAAGCGGCGACCACGAGCTGCACGCGGTCGCGCGCACCGAGCTTGCCCAGGACGTGCGAGACGTGGGTCTTGACCGTCAGCGGGGACAGCCAGAGGCGGTCGGCGATCTCGACGTTGGAGAGCCCGAGGGCGACGAGCTCCAGGATCTCGCGCTCCCTCGACGTCAGCTCGTCCAGGCCCGCGGCCGGGAGCCGGGAACGTTCGGGCACCGCGACGAAGGCCTCGATGAGCCGGGTCGTCACCTGCGGAGCGAGCAGCGACTCGCCCGCTGCGACGATGCGGATGGTGCGCAGCAGATCGGCCGGCTCGAGGTTCTTGAGCAGAAAGCCGCTCGCGCCGGCGCGCAGCGCCCCGAAGACGTACTCGTCGAGCTCGAAGGTCGTCAACACGACCACCCGCGTCTCCGTGAGCCCCGGATCGGCGGTGATGGCCCTGGTCGCTTCGATGCCATCCATGCGCGGCATCCGCACGTCCATGAGCACCACGTCCGGCCGCACCTGACGCGCCAGCTCGACGGCGCGGTATCCGTCGCCGGCCTCCCCGCAGACCTCGAGCCCGTCCTCGACCTCCAGCAGGGCGGAGAAGCCGGCCCGCACCATCGCCTGGTCGTCGGCCAGCAGCACCCGGATGCTCATCAGAGCGGGAGCCTCGCATGGACGCGCCAGGAGCCGTCGGCCTGGTGGCCGGCGTCGAGCCGGCCGCCGAGCGCCGTGGCGCGCTCGGTCATCCCGCGCAACCCGTTGCCGGAGCCCGCCTCCACCGGCCGGCCCACCGGCGTGAGCGCGGCGCCGTCGTCCTCGACGGTGACCTCGACGGCTTCACCGCCGACCTCGACGGTGATGGTCGCTCGCCTGGCGCCCGCATGCCTGAGGATGTTCGTGGCCGCCTCCTGCACGATCCGGAAGGCCGCGGCACCGACCGCGGGAGGAACGCGGTCCTGGTGACCCTCGATCGCCACGTCGACGGCGATGCCGGCCCCGCGCAGCGGCGCCGCCAGCCCGGCCAGCCCCGACAGCCCCTCGGTCGGCCGCAGGGGCGCCGGAGCGTCGTCGTCGCGCAGCAGGCCGAGCGTCCGCGCCAGATCGGTCAACGCCGCGTCCGAGGCGTCCTTGATCGCCCGCAGCGCGGTTCCGGCCTGCTCCGGGCGGCGGTCGAGGACATGGGCGGCCGTGCCGGCCTGCACGCTGATCGCCACCATCGCGTGGGCGACGACGTCATGCACCTCCTGGGCGATGCGCAGCCGCTCCTCGGCGACCATGCGCAGCGCCTCGGCGTGCTGCTCACGCTCCCGCTCGGCCTCCCGGGCGAGCGTCGCCTCGCGGAAGGCGCGGCGCGCGCGCACGGCGTCGCCCGTCGCGACGGCCAGCAGCAGCACGACGCCGTTGAGCAGGGCGTCGTGCCACTCGGCGCCCTCGTCGACGTATGGGGCAACGGCGCCGACCGTCGCCGCGACGACGACGACCGCCGTCAGCGCCGAGCGCACGCGATCGCCCGTGACGGCCACGGAGTAGGCGCAGACGATGAGCGGCACCGCGACGACGTCGTACGGGGTGAGCGTCGCCAGGCAGGCGAAGACCCCGCCCACGATCGTCACCAGCGCGAGCTGCGGCGCGCTGCGACGCCACAGCAGCGGCCCCGTGGCCAACGCGACCGCTCCGATGGCCGCCACCGTGACCTCGCCTTCGTCGCGGATCAGGCCGTCGGCGATCAGCAGGGCGGCGAGGCCCGCCACGAGCGGCAGCTCGCGCCGATCCGCTCCGGCGACTGCTGTCTGCCACCACCTCACGTCGCAACCGTACCCGGCGGTGGCCCTGCCCTCGGCCAGGCCGGTGGACGCGGGATGAGACGCTGGAGCACGGCCTCGATGCGGCGCCCGACCTCGCTCGGCGCCATGCGCAGCGCCTCGGCGATCCCGGTCACCGGCGTGTCGACCAGCTGCATCGCCGCGATCGCCCGGTCCGGCGGCTCGAGGTGGGCGAGAACGCGGCCGCGCGCGAAGGGGTCGAGACGCTCGTGACGGGCGCCGGGCTCGCCGGCGGCTCGAATGGTGTCCAGCAGCGCCAGCCGGCGCTCTCCCTTTCCGACCGTGGCGGTGACGCCGGCGAGCGCGGCGGCCACGGTGAGCTCGTCGCTGCGCGCCGCGGTGTGCAGCACCACGCGCGGCGCCTCGTCCAGTGACGACAGCAAGGCGGCCAGGCAGGGCAAGCCCGTCCCGACCCGGGTGGTGCAGGTCGATGAGGAGCACGTCCGGTCGCGCCGCTCGCAGCAGGGGCCACAGGTCGTCCTCGCCGGCCGCGTCGCCGACGTGCCGGAGGTCGGGCGTCGACTCGACGATGGCCCGCACGCCGGCGCGGACCGCCGGGTGGTCGTCGAGGACGGCGACGCGCAACGGAAGCGGTCCGACGGGCGAGATCACGAGCTCTGGATCCTGGTCTCGGGGGCCGATCCGTCGTCGGCCGCGAGGCGGGTCTTCGGGCTCCTCCTCGAGCGGTGCGCGGGCGCTCGACCCGCCACCATCGAGGCGACGGCACCCAGGAGCGCAATGCCGATCAGCACGAGCGTGACCGTGCTCCCGGTGCTGGCGAACGACTCGGAGAACAGGAAGCCGGCGAGCGTGAAGGTCGTCGCCCAGACGAAGGTGCCGGCGACGCTGAAGGGCACGAACCGCCGCAGGGGGTAGCCCGAGGCGTCCGCGACGAAGGGCGTCAGCGCCCGCAGGACGCCGACGAAGCGGGCGAGCACGACCGCGCGACCACCGAACCGCACGAAGAACCGCTCGACGCGCAGGAGCTGCAGGTCGCCGATGCCCAGGCGGCGGCCGTGGCGCTCGAGGAACGGTCGTCCTAGTCGCCGACCGATCAGGAAGCTCACGCAGTCACCGGCCAGGGCCGCCAGCCAGACCAGGCCGATGAGCGGCACGAGCGCGACGCCGCCTCGCTCGGCGACGACCCCGCCGACGAGGACGGCCGTCTCGCCGGGGACGATCAGCCCGACGAACGCTCCGGTCTCCACGAAAGCGAGCGCCGGCACCAGCAGGTACGCCCAGGCACCGAGGGAGGCGCTCAGTCCCTCGAGGAGGCCGCCGACGTCGGGCAGCTGGACCGATCCGGTCAGGACGGCCACGCCCGCGAGCGCCACGACCGCCGCCGACGCCAGGAGGGCGCCGGCGGGTCCTTGCGTGGTGTTCGTGTTTGCAGCGATGCCTCGCAGCTTGTCGCCGAGGGCCCGATCCGTCGTCGGCCATGCGATGGGTTCGGTGCTACCTCCAGCGATGTAGGCCCGCCTGCCGACGTGCGTGGCGCCCTCGGCGCCCGGACTCCTCCGAGCGAGGGCACGCGGCTACCCTGCGTCCGTGACCGGACACTGGCTGGGGACCGACGTCCCGCTGCACGCTCAACACGAGCGCAGCGCGGGCATGGGCCTGCATCTCTGCGCGATCGTGCAGCGAGGATCCGATTCCCGCGGCGAGCACGTCGAGATCGTCAACGACGGCGACGCGCCTGTCCCCGTGACGGGGCTCGAGTTGACCGACTGCTGCGGGCAGCAGCACGAGCACGTCTACTCGTTTCCGCCCGGCACCGACGACAGCGCGCTCGAGCTCGCGGCCGGCCGCACCGCCTACGTCTTCAGCGGCACGGGAAGGACGGAGCGCACGCCCTCCGGCGACCTGATCCTGTTCGCCGGCCTGCCGGTGCCCGTCTGGAACGACACATCGCATGTCGCGTACCTGCGGCGCCCGGATGGCAAGATCGTCGACTCGATGCACGTCGGGCGTCCCCCGCGCCACCCCGACGGTCACTAGCGAGCGCCGCACCAGGCGGGACTTCGACGCCCCCGGCCGGTAGGAGGTCGGCCCGCCGCCTCCAGTCAGCTGGTCTTCTGCGGACGCGCGGCGCGAAGCTCGGTGAAGGCGGCAGTCAGCGCGGTTCGCATCGGAGCGATGTCCCGGTGGATCGTGGAGAGCAGGTAACCACCCTGGATGGCGGCCAGCGTCGCCTCGGCCAGGATCTGCGGTCGGGCCGAGTCGTCGAGCGCACCACGGGCTTGCATCGCCGCGAAGGCACGGGCGAGTGCGGTCTCCCAGCGTGAGAACGCATCTGCGACCCGGCCTTGCATCAAGCGGTCGCCCGCGCTCAGCTCGATCGAGAGTGAACCGACCGGACAGCCCTTGAAGCCGCGCTCCTCCTGGCCCTCGAGCAGCGCGTCGAACCAGCTGCGTATGCCCCTCCACGTATCGACACGGAACTCCCCGAGCTCGCCCAGAACGGTCATGAGCTGATACTCCAGAACAGCCGCCACCAGTTCGTCCTTGCTCGAGAAGTAGTGGTAGAACTGGCTCTTCCCGGAACGCGACTCGGCGAGGACGTCCTCCAGGCCCGTCGCTCGCACGCCGCGTTCGTACATGAGCGCCGCGGCCACCTCGATGATCGCGCCCTTGCGCTCCCTTCCACGCGCCGTCTTGGGTCCGGTCTCAGAGGTCAACGAGGCGGATCCCGACCCGTCAGGGCACGTGACTGTACCGTACGGTACAGTGCCGCCGGAAGGTCCAAGGGGTCGACCGGGAGCGGATACGTGGTACGAGAATACGGCAGGGTCGTCGGGGTCACCGTGGTCTTGATCGGCGTCGTCGGGCTGCTGCTCGGCCAGAAGTCGCTGTTCGGCGCGTTGAACATCGACATCGCAGAGGATGTCATCCATCTGGTCACCGGCGGGCTGCTGGCCTACGTGGGCTTCGCCCGACGCGACGACGGTCTGGCTCGCGCGGTGGTCGGAGCCATCGGAGTCGTCTATGTCCTCGTCGGCGCGATCAGCTTCGCCGAACCCAACCCGCTCGGCCTGTTCCCCAGCGAGTACAGCGTGCTCGACAACCTCATCCACCTCACGCTCGGCGTGCTCGCGATCGCGGTGGCGTGGCTGTTGCCCCGCCGCAGCCAGACGACCGCCGGGACGACCTGAAGGAGACTCAATGGCCTTGACGACCACGGCGGCGCTGGCTAAAGGCGCCCTGGCGGGGCTGATCGGCACCGCGGCGATGACCGCCGCTCAGGCGGCGGAGATGCGGCTGAGCGGTCGCGAGCCCTCGCTGGTGCCCGGTCAGGTCGCCTCGAAGCTCCTGCGGCTGCAGCCCGAGGGCGACGACGAGATGTCGCGAATCTCGATGCGGATGCACTGGGCGCACGGTATGACGATGGGCGCCGTCCGCGCCTTGATCGGCCAGGGCGGCCTCGACGGCGGCTCTGCGGCGGCGACGCATTTCGCGCTGATGTGGGGCGGCGACGTCATGCTGTACAAGACCCTCGGAATCGCGCCCTGGCCCTGGGAGTGGAGCCTCGAGGAGCTCACTCCGGACGTGCTCCACAAGGGCATCTACACGGTGGTCACGAGCGCCGCCTATGAGCGTCTGACCTGATCGGTGGCGGCTGCGTTCGGCGATCGCGTCGCCGAAGAGCCCGCTCGACGTCGGCTCTGTGCTCAGAAGCGGCCGCCCGGCCAGGCCACGCCCGCGTAGCGCTCGAGGACCGGACCGGGCGGCGGCGTGACCGGGCAGAACAGATCGGTCCGCACGACGGTGCCGGGGAAGATCCGGGCGAACGGATCCGCGCGCCAGTCGGCGGGTTCACGCGTCACCGTGATCGCGCCGCCGTAACACGACTCGTCCAGCGCCAGCGTCGTGAGGCAGACCAGCGCGTCTCCGAGCATCCCGATCCACCACGCGAGCGCGTCGCGGCGGACCTGCTGGACCTCCGGCTGGTCGAACTCGAGCATCGCGGAGGCGTCGGGGAGCGCGCAGACGTGGGCGTAGGCGCCGTGCACCGGCGTGCCCTGCACGCAGCGGGCGTCGATCATGAAGCGCCGCCCCGGGCCGGCGCCGGCGTGCAGCTCATGCCCGTCGAAGGCGAGATCCGCGGCACCGTCGGGAAGCTCGCTCATGCGCGGTCGAAGTCGTCGCGCACGGCGCGGGCGATCGCCCGCATGTCCCGGCGCAGATCCTCAGCCGTCGGGCGCCCCCAGTACCAGTAGCCGTCGTAGACGGCGTGAATGGTCAGGTCGGGGTGCAGGGTGAAGGCGGTCGGCCGGTAGGGCCGGTGGACGGTGTCGGTCGCCTCCAGAAGAGCGAGCCGCTCCAGCCATCGGCGCTCACCGTCGGACAGGAACACGAACCGCGCGCCGAGCCCGGCGCGGAAGGCGGCCTGCACCTCCGGCGCGTCGATGCTGACCACGATGATGCGGGCGTAGGCGACCTCGAACTCGTCCTGCAGCGCCGTCACTTCGCGGAGGTGCCGCTGCTCCTTCGGACACCACCAGCCGCGCGAGAACAGCAGGGCGACGGGATCCCCGCCGGCGATCTCCGACAGCCGGCGCTGCCGGCCGGTGTGGTCGGGCAGGTCGAGGTCGGGGAACGGCCGGCCCGGCTCGAGCTTCACCGGGTCACCCCCGGGTCACGCCAAGGTGTATGCGCACGACGGCCATCCTGCCCCATCGGCACCCGCGCGAGCGCGAGGATCGGCGTGTTCATGCTTCGGTAAGGCGGCAGCCTCTCGCCACCCGGCCCCGAGAACCGGCGTCGAAGAGCTCGATGCGCGCTCCGGGGTGCCGCCCCTCAGGTGCTCTGGGCGGCCGGCAGGCAGAAGCGCACGCACGCGCCGGTCTCCGACGGCTCGAACCAGATCCGTCCGCCGTGCGCCTCGACGATCGCCCGCGAGATCGCCAGACCGAGCCCGGCGCCGTCCTGGCTTCGGGAGCTGTCCCCGCGGAAGAAGGGCTCGAAGACCCGCTCGCGCTGGGCGTCGGGGATGCCGCTGCCCGTGTCGGCCACCTCGACCTCGACGGTGCCGCCGACCCGTTTGGCCTTCACGGTCACGCTGCCGTCCGGCGGCGTGTGGCGGATCGCGTTCATGATCAGGTTGAAGAGGACGCGCTGGACCTTCTCGGGTTGGGCGATGGCGGCGGGGACCGTCGCGTCGCGCAGCGCGCGAACCGTGACCGTGTGCTCCTCGGCCGCGGGCTGCATCGCCGCCACGGTCTCCACGCAGAGCTCGTCGAGGTCGATCTGCTCCATCGTCCAGTCGAGGTCCCCGCGCTGCAGGCGCGTGAGCTCGAAGAGGTCGTCTATGAGCGCTCCGAGCGCTCGAACGTGGGTGCCCATGCGGGCGGCGTACTGCCGGCGGGTCGCGGTGTCGGCGATGTCGTCGTCGATCGCCTCGGCAAGCAGCCGCAGCGCGGTGATCGGCGTGCGGAGGTCGTGGGAGACGCCGGCCAGAAGCGTCTGGCGCGCGCGCTCCTCCTTGGCCAGCAGCGCCACCATCCCGTCGACCTCGGCGGCCAGCCGCGCGACCTCGTTGTCGCCGACGACTCCCGTGCGGACGTCGCGGCGTCCCTGGCCGGCGGCGCCGAGCGTGCCGCGGATCGCGTCGACGTCCGCGAGCGCTTCGCGCGCCAGCCGCTGGGCGGCCCACAGGCCGAGCGCGCTCGCGTAAGCCGCCAGGAGCACGGTGAGCACGGCGTCGTGGGTGCTGAGGAACATGAACGCGACGAAGAGCCCGACGCCCACGACCAGCTGCGCCGTCACGAGCGCCCCGAGCATTCCGGCCTGACGGCGGAGCCCGCCGATGCGCGCGCGGCGCGCGACGAGCATCTGGGTGGCCAGGACCGTCGCGAGGCCGAGCCCGGCGAGGATGGCGAGCGTCGCCAGGGCGCCTGCGAGGTCGTCGGTCACCAGGACGACCGTGGCGGCGACCGCGGCGAGGGCGAGGGCGAGCACGAGCCCCGCCGGCGACGCGCGTACGCGCTCAGGAGTCCCCGCGGGGTCCACCGCCCGCGTGCTGTTCATCCCGCGAACCGGTAGCCGACGCCCCACACGGTCTGGACCCACGCGGGTGTCGCGGCGTCGCGCTCGAGCTTCGCGCGCAGGCGGCGGATGTGGACGGTCACCGTGGAGGTGTCGGAGTAGAACGAGAACTGCCAGACGTGGTCCATGAGCTGCTCGCGCGTGAAGGCCTGTCCGGGATGAGCGGCGAGGAACACGAGCAGGTCGAACTCGCGCTGGGTGAGCAGCACCTCCGCGCCGTCGACGTGGACGCGCCGCGCCGCGGGGTCGATCACGAGTCCGTCGAAGGCCATGGGCGCTTCGAGCACGGGGACCGTGTCGATGCGCCGCAGCACCGCGTCGACGCGCGCGACGAGCTCGGCCGGGCTGAAGGGCTTGACGACGTAGTCGTCGGCGCCGAGGCGCAGCCCGATGATGCGGTCGGACTCCTCGCCCTTGGCGGTGAGCAGGATCACCGCCGTGCGCCGCGCGGGCTGCTCGCGCACGCGGCGCAGCACCTCGAGTCCGTCGATCCCCGGCATCATCAGGTCGAGCACGACGAGGTCGGGCCGCAGCCGCTCGATCGCCTCGAGCGCGACGAGGCCGTCGTGGGCGGTGTGCGTCTCGTAGCCCGCCCGCTCGAGGTAGCGCGAGACGATCTCCGAGATGGTCGGTTCGTCGTCGACGACGAGCACGGATCCCCGTGCGTGCCCACCGGAGCTCATGGGGCCATGCTGGCAGGCCGACGCACGCCGACGACCACTCGGGCCACCCCGGTAAGCAACTTGTAAGCCGAACGCGGGCGGAGGGGTCGGGCCTTCGGCGCGCCTCAGGCCATCTCTGGGGCCGCGCGCGGACAGTAGCCCGCGGTCTACGATCGGCTCCCATGACCGGTCCCCGGATCTGAGGCCGCGTGCGCCTGCTGCTCAACGTCATCTGGTTCGTCCTGGCGGGTCTCTGGCTGGCGATCGGCTACGCGCTCGCGGCGCTCATCTGCTTCGTCCTGATCGTCACGATCCCGTTCGGGATCGCGGCGCTGCGAATCGGCGTCTTCGCGCTCTGGCCGTTCGGCCAGACCGTCGTCCGGCGTCCGGACGCGGGCGCCGCGTCGGGCATCGGGAACGTCTTCTGGTTCGTGCTGTGCGGGTGGTGGCTGGCGCTCGGGCACCTCATCGTTGGCGTGGCGCTGTGCCTGACGGTCATCGGCATCCCGCTCGGCCTGGCGAACTTCAAGCTCATCCCGGTGTCGCTGCTGCCGCTGGGCCGCGACATCGTCTCCGTCGAGGAGGCGCAGGCGCTGGGTTTCGCGCCGACCGTCGACCTGGGCATGCGACGCTGACGTGATGTCCTCGAGCGATCCTCATCCGTCGTTGCCCGTGATCAAGCTCGGCGACCACCGGGTGGTGAACCCGCAGCCCGGCGAGCCGGAGTTCCTGTCGGCGGCCTCCGGCACGGCGTGGTCGGCGACGCGCCTCTACTCCGTCGGCGACGACCAGGCCACCGTGGCGGAGTTCGACCTCGATCCCACGCAGGTGCTCGAGGCGCTGCGCGCCGACCAGGACACCGACATCCTCAGACCGGGAGTCGCGGAGCGGATCATCCCCGAGGTGCTGCCGATCGACCCCAAGGAGCGGGCGTCCAAGAAGGCGGACTTCGAGGCGCTGACCCTGGTGCGGCGCTGCGACATCGAGCAGCTGCGCCACCCGGCCCGCGCCGAGATCCTGCGGCGTTTCCCGCACGGGCTGCTGATGATGTCCGGCTCGGGCGGCATGAGCTGGGAGGGCTTCAGGCGCTCCACCTGCGTGGTCTACTCGTTGGACGACCAGGGGCACATCGCCGGGCTGCCGGCGAAGATCTCCCTGGAAGCGCTGCACGACTCGCTGGAGAAGGGTGATCAGGTCAACGGTGATCTGAACATCGAGGGGATGGCCGTCTACGGCCAATCCCTGGTGCTCGCCCAGCGCGGCAACTCGGTCGACGCGGACGGCAACCCGGCGCAGAACCTGCTGATCTTCCTCGACCTCGGCGAGGTGCTCGAGTCGATCTACACGGATCTCTCCGTCGGGGTGCTCGAGCTGCAGGGGACCCGGAGCTACGAGCTGGGTCACCTGCCCGTCGAGCACGACGGCGTGACCCACGAGGTGAAGATCGACTTCACCGACCTCGACGCGATCACTGACGACCCGCACGGACGGCTCGTGTTCACCGCCGCCGGCGAGGGCCCGGACGGTTCGCCGGTGCAGAACGTCATCGCGGGATCGGCGGTGGGGGTCATCTCGGCCGACGGGGAGCTGCTGTCGATCACCCCGTTGGCCGACCGCAGCATCAAGCTCGAAGGCGTGGACGCGCGGTACAACCCGACCCTGGGCAGCATCGACCTGCTCCTGGTCTCCGACGCGGACGACCCGGACGTGCCGGCGCCGCTGTTCGCGGCGCGACTGCTGCGGTGACCGACAGCGGTGAGCAACGCAGTTTCGCGCCGGCCCAGGGCGAGGTGGCGCTCGACGGCGACGTAGCGCCCCCCTGCCGGCCGAGAGTGCTGCGTCGACGTTGCGCAGCAACCCGGTCGCGCGGTGACGGGTTGAAGGCGCTTCGGCACGGTTAGGTCCCGGGGCATGACCCGGGACACCGCATGACCACGTCGATCGCCGGCCGGAGCGAAGCGGCGCTCGGTGGGCCGGCCAGCATCATCGTCCGCCAGCGGCGAGAGCACGCACGGCTGCACGAGCTCGTCGGGCGCGTGCGCGACACCGCTGGCACCGAGCAGGACGAGGTGCTGACCCAGCTGTGCCGGCTCGTCTTCCCCCACGCCTTCGCCGAGGAGGCGGTGCTCTTCCCGGCCGCTCGCCGGTTCCTCGGAGAGGGCGAGGAGAACAGCCTCGAGATCGAGCAGGAACATCAGGAGATCAACGAGGTCTACAGCGCGCTGGAGCGCAGCCGTCGAGGCGACGAGGGGCGGGAGAAGCTCATCGAACGCGCCATCGCCCTGCTCGATCACGACGTGCGCGACGAGGAGGACGACCTGCTCCCGCGCCTGCGGGAGCGCCTCGACGACCGCCAGCTGCGGCGCCTCGGGGTGAGCTGGGAGATCGCGCGCCGCGTCTCGCCCACCCGCGCCCATCCCGCCGTCTCACGCCGCCCGCCCGGGCAGACGCTCTCCGCGCTCCCACTCACGGTCCTGGACCGTAGCCGGGACAACCTCGACCGCCTCGCCCGCAGCGCCCCCGCACCCGTCGCGGCGGGCAGCCGCGCGGTCAGCCGGGCGCTCGGCACGGTGGCCGGACTCGTCGAGCACCTCCCGCCCTTCGAGCGCGGGGAGCACCCGAGCACCCACACCCCGCGCACCGAGCTCGAGTCCTGAGCACGCCGCGGCTCGACGCTCGCGCCCGCGGCGGCTGAGGCTCGTCGCCTACTGCGTGATGGTCAGCGGGATCCCGCCGCCGATGCGTCGGGCCATCCACGTGATGGCGGCTGGGCTCAGCCGGATGCACCCGTGGGAGACGGCGGTCCCGAGCGCGCCCGAGATGTTGCGGGTTCCGTGAAGCGCTATCTGCCCGGGGCCACCGGCGAATTCCTGCAGCACCTGTGAGCGGGCGCTCGTGGCCAGCGCGAACGGGGCGCCCCCGTCCGAGGGGGAGAGCGCGACGGCCTCTTCGATGAAGAATCGGCCTCGTGGGGTCGGCGTCGAGGACTTACCGATGACGGCGCGGAAGCGGCGCTCGGTGCGGCCGTCGCGGTAGACGGTGACGCGGCGGGTGGAGAGCTTGAGCGCGATGTGCCACTCCGTGGAAGACGATCTGGTCCGGTCGGTGGGAATCCAGCCGTGGTGCCCGTTCGGCCGCCCGGGAAGCCGGACGTGCGTCCAGGAGCGCCCGTCGCTGCCGGTCGCGGTGCCGAGCACCGGGAGGACGGTCGGAACGTTCGTCAGCGGACGCCGGGCGCTGACCGACTCGATCTGGCGCGCTCTGACGTCTGGCCGGGTTCGGGCGACGTGATCTTGCAGGAGTGACACCAGGCGCTGGCTCGCGGGCACCGCAGCCGCGCGCTCCGGAGCCCCGACGCAGACCGCGCCGACGGCGACGAGCGCCAGCGCGAGTGTTGCGACCCCACGGCCGCAGCCGGAAGGTCCGTCGAGGCTGCGTGTCGTGCGGCTCATCCCGCGAAGCGCGACGGGCCGCGGCGCGGGCGGAGCACTGCTGCCGCGCACGGGCGGTAGCCGAGCGTCAAGACCCGGGGGCGGGTGGCGTCCTTGAACGTGACGCGAGCGGTGACCTTGTGCCGGCCCGGGGCGGCCCGCACGTACACCTTGAACGGTGACCGTGCCCGGCTGGCGATCCGCTTGCCGTCCAGGCTGAAGACCACCTGCTTGATCCCACGCCCCCGGACCGTGGCGCGGAATCCCGCCGTGCAGCTCGCAAACGGCGCGCGCCGCATGACGGTCTTGCCCTTCCGGGCGACGGTGGAGATCGAGGTCGCCTCGCCGGCCGGAGCCGGCGAGGTGGATCCGGGGCGGCTCGACGTGATCGCGGCGACCGGAGCCGGCGACGCGGGTGCCGGGCCGGTCCCGGCGGGGGCCGTGGGTGCCGGGCCGCTCGGGCTGGTCTCAGTGGGGGGCGTGGGAGTGGGGCCGCTCGGGCTGGTCTCGGCGGGCGGCGTGGGGGCCGGGGGGACCGGAGTGGTGTCGGTGGGCGGCGTCGGCGTCGGGTTGGTCGGGGTCGTGTCGGCGGGGGGGATGGGCGACGTGGTGCCGGCGGCGCACTGCGAGTTGCTCAGGACGTTGGTATCCAGGGTGACTGCCCCGTTGCGGGCGAGTGTCCGCCCGATCACCGACGCTCCGGTGTTCACCGAGATGCTCGTGAGCGCCAGCACGTTGCCCTGGAACGCCGTGGTGGTGCCGATGGTCGCCGAGCTGCCGACCTGCCAGAAGACGTTGCACGGCGAGGCTCCGTTGATCAGCACGACCGAGCTGGCCGATGCGGTGGTCAGCGTGGAGCCGATCATGAAGACGAACTGCGCGTTGGGATCGCCCTGGGCGTCCAGGGTGACGGTTCCCGTGAGCTGCGCCGAAGAGGCATACCGGTAGGCCCCGGCCGGCAGCGCTTGTCCGCCCAGGTCGGTGCCGGTCAGGTCGCGGGTGACCGCCTGTCCGGCCGCGACGTCGTACGCGGTGGTGAGGTCGGCCTGCGCCTGCCGGGCGACGGCGTCGTTGGCGTGCGTGGCGCCGTTGACGACCGCGGGCAGCCCGAAGCCCACGAGGGCGGTTCCGGGAGCGACCCCGAGATCGCCGTTGAGCACCGACGGGCCGGTGTTGGTGACGGTGGAGCCGCCCAGGACCACGAAGGGTCCGGAGGTGGCGAGGTTGACCGGGGCGGCCTGGGCGGCGACCGGTACGGCCGCGAAGGCGAGGCTCGCGGCGAGGGCGATGCCGGAGCGCTTGAGGGAGGCAGAGCTGGACACGGAACGTCCTCACTGATGGGCGAGCAGCCCCGGCGACGTTCCTGTGGTCGCCACGGACCGCCGATGCGAGGATCGGCCTGGTGGCGCGTTTGTCGGTAGCCCGGCGAACTCCGGTCGGAGTTCCGTGGCTTTGCGGACCCGCCTCACGACGAGGGTGCCTGTGTCAAGGGATTTCTGCTCTGGTGTCCGTATCGCATCGGCACCTAGCCGCCGGACCTTGAGCCGGCACCGATCGGCCAGAACGGACGGGCGTCGTTGGGCGGTTCAGCTTCGACCGACCGTCGTCAAGTGGTCAGGAGCTTTCGACCAGATGTCGTAGAGCGCGCGCGCAGGGGCCCCTTAGCGTCGTCGCCATGAGCACGACCATCGCCGCACCGCCCACCCGCACGCCCGCCTCACCGATGTCGCGCGGCCGCTGGATCGATCACTGGGAGCCCGAGGACGAGGCGTTCTGGCAGGCGACGGGCAAGCGGACAGCTCGCAAGAACCTCGTGTTCTCGATCTTCGCGGAGAACATCGGCTTCTCGATCTGGGTGCTGTGGACGATCATCGTCCTGAACCTCGTGAACGTCGGGATCACGATGAGCCTCTCGGAGCTCTTCGTGCTCGTGGCGGTCCCGAACCTCATCGGCGCGTTCCTGCGGATCCCCTACACGTTCGCGGTGCCGCGCTTCGGCGGCCGGGCGTGGACGACCGTCTCCGCGTCGCTTCTGCTGATCCCGTGCCTGCTGCTCGCCGTCGTCGTCCCGAGCGGCTGGCTGGCCGGACTGGGGCACGATGCGCAGTTCTGGGTGCTGCTCGCCTGCGCGGCGACCGCCGGCGTGGGGGGCGGGAACTTCTCGTCCTCGATGGCGAACATCTCGTTCTTCTACCCCGAGGGCAAGAAGGGCTTCGCGCTCGGCCTGAACGCCGCGGGCGGCAACCTCGGCGTCGCGACCGCCCAGCTCGCCGTCCCGCTCGTGCTGATCGTCGGCGTGCCCGCCGCGGCCGTGAAGCTGCCCGTCCACGAGGTGAACCTCGCCTACGCCGGGCTCATGTGGATGCCCTTCATCGTCGCGGCGGCGGTGGGCGCCTGGCTGTACATGGATTCGCTGACCCAGGCCAAGGCGGACACGCGCTCCTACACCAAGGCGCTCTCCCACGGCCAGACCTGGATCATGTCCGTGCTCTACATCGGGACGTTCGGCTCGTTCATCGGCTACTCGTTCGCGCTGCCGCTGGTCATCAAGAACACGTTCCCGGACTTCCTCGCCGGCCACGCCTTCATCGCGACCTACCTCGCCGGGCTCGGCTTCGTCGGCGCCCTGCTGGGCTCGGTCTCGCGGCCCTTCGGCGGCTGGCTGGCCGACCGGGTCGGCGGCGCGCGCGTGACGCTCGGGTGCTTCATCGGGATGGGCGCCTTCACCGGCCTGGCGATCGCCGGGGTCCAGGGCCGCTCGTTCACGACGTTCTTCGCGGCCTACATGGCGATCTTCGTCCTGGCCGGCATGGGCAACGGCTCGACCTACCGGATGATCCCGGCGATCTTCGCCGCGCTCGGCCGGCGCGAGGGCGGCGACCCGCTCGACTTCAAGCGGCGCGCCGCGGCGGTCATCGGCATCGCGGGAGCGATCGGGGCCTTCGGCGGCTTTCTCATCCAGGTGGCCTTCCGCCAGGCGTCGCTCGATGTCGGGGCGGCGGTGAAGGCGGCCGCGACGCCCGCGGAGAAGGTCGCCGTCGCCTCCGCCCAGGCCGACTGGTCGGTCCCGGCGCTGTGGGTCTTCCTCGGCGCCTACGGGGTCATGGCGGTGATCACCTGGGCCTGCTACCTGCGCAGGGCGCCGAGTGCCTCCCGGGTCCCGTCGCTGGCCTACGCGGGGGTCTGAGCGGTGTTCTCGACGCACGGCATCCTCGTGGCCGGTGGCGGCATCGCGGGCCAGGCGGTCTGCGAGGCCGTCCGCGCCCGCGACCCGCACGTCGCGCTCACGCTCGTCTGCGCGGAGGCCCACAAGCCCTACGACCGCGTGCGCCTCGGCGCGCTGCTCGCGGACGGCACGTCGGTGGAGGATCTGCGGCTGCGGCCCGACGAGTGGTACGCCGACCGTCAGATCACCGTCCTGACCTCCACGCGGGTCGTCGGCGCCGACCTCGACGCGGGGACCGTCGCGCTGAGCGACGGCACGGTCCGTCACGCCGACCGGGTCGTCCTGTGCACGGGCTCCGACGCGTTCGTCCCGCCGCTGCCGGGCCGCGAGCTGCCGGGTGTCGTCGTCTTCCGTGACCCGGCCGACTGCGCCGCGATGGTCGCCCGCAGCGCGCAGATCGAACGCGCGGCGGTCATCGGCGGCGGGCTGCTCGGCCTGGAGGCCGCCCACGCGCTGGCCGCCCGGGGCTGCGCGACGTCCGTCGTCCACCTCGTCGACCGGCTCATGGAGCGCCAGCTCGACGCGCCGGCCGCGGCGATGCTCGCCCCCGCGATGGAGGGCCTGGGCGTCGACGTCCGCCTCTCGCACGCGACCCAGGAGATCGCCGCGGACCCCGACGGCCGCGTGGCGGGCCTGCTGTTCTCCGACGGGACGTCGCTGGCCTGCCAGCTCGTCGTCGTGGCCGTCGGGATCCGCCCGCAGGTCGGCCTCGCGCGCACGCTGGGCCTGGCCGTCGAGCGTGGCATCGTCGTCGACGACCGCCTGACGACCTCGCACCCGCGGGTCCTCGCCGTCGGCGAGTGCGCCCAGCACCGCGGGACCGTCCACGGGATCGTCGCCCCGATCCACGACCAGGCGCTCGTCGCGGCGCGGACACTCACGGGCGCCGACGCGGCCTACGCCGGGTCGATCCCGACGGCGAAGCTCAAGGTCATGGGCGTCGACCTCGTCACCGCGGGAGCGGCGGAGGGCGAGCGCGAAGTCCTCGCGGCCGACGCCACCGCCCAGACGTACCGCAAGCTCGTCCTCGGCGCCGACGGGACGGTGCTCGGCGCGGTCCTCCTCGGCGACATCCGCGGCGCGGAGCTGCTCATGGACGCCGTCCGTACCGGGACGACGACCGAGGACGGCCTCGCGCTGCTCGCCGAGGCATCGCAGGCCACGGCGGCCGAGCTGCCCGACACCGCGCAGGTCTGCAACTGCAACGGCGTCTGCAAGGGCGCGATCGTCGGGGCGATCCGGGAGGGCGGGCTCGGCTCGACGCAGGAGGTCGTGCGGGTGACGCGGGCGGGCGCGGGCTGCGGCTCCTGCAAGCCGATCGTCTCCGAGCTCTTGGCTCTCGAGCGCGCGGGGGCCGCCGAGGAGCCGGCGTACCTGTGCCCGTGCGCGCGCCAGACGCGCGAGCAGCTCGCGGCGATCGTGCGCGACGAGGACGTCAGGTCGGTCTCGGCGCTCGGCGAGGCGTGCGGGGCCGGGCGCGCCTGCGGCGCCTGCAAGCCCGGGTTGTCCTACCTGCTCGAGGAGCGCCAGGCCGGCCGCTTCCGCCAGGAGCGCCACGCGAAGTTCATCAACGACCGCGTGCACGCGAACATCCAGCACGACGGCACGTTCTCGGTGGTCCCCCGGATCCGCGGAGGGGTCGTGACCGCCGACGAGCTGCGGCGCTTCGCCGACGTGGCCGACAAGTACGAGCTGCCGATGATCAAGATCACCGGCGGGCAGCGCATCGACCTGCTCGGCGTCACCAAGGAGCAGCTCCCGGCCGTCTGGGAGGACCTGGGGATGCCCTCCGGCTACGCCTACTCCAAGGCGGTCCGCACGGTGAAGACGTGCGTCGGGACGCAGTTCTGCCGGTTCGGCCTCGGCGACGCGATCACCGTCGGCATCGACCTGGAGGAGGCGATGGAGGGCCTGCACACGCCGCACAAGGTCAAGTCGGCGGTCGCGGGCTGCCCGCGCAACTGCTCAGAGGCCTACGTCAAGGACATCGGGCTGGTCGCCGTCGAAGGCGGCTGGGAGGTCTACGTCGGCGGGGCGTCGGGGGCGACCATCCGCAAGGGCGACCTGCTCGCCACGGTCGCGACGGCCGCCGAGGGCAAGCGGGTCGCGCTGGCCTTCCTGCAGCACTACCGCGAGGAGGGCGACCACCTCGAGCGGACCTACGGCTACCTGGAGCGCGTCGGGCTGGATGCGGTGCAGGCGGCCGTCCTCGATCCCGAGCGGATGGCCGCGCTGCTCGAGCGCTTCGCGATCGCCAGGGCCGCGTGCGACCCGGATCCGTGGCGCGAGCGCAGTGCGCCCGTGCACCCCAAGCAGTTCGCCGAGCTCGACTCGGACGCCGCGCTCGATCTCGTCGCTCCGGCCGAGGCGACGCGATGAGCCCCGTCCTGTCCGAGACGGGCTTCGTCGCCGTCGGCGCCGCCGCGGACGTCCCCGCGCTCGAGGGGCGCAGCGTCCTCGTCGACGGGCGGCGCATCGCGATCTTCCGCCTGCCGGACGGCTGGGCGGCGACCGACGCGGCCTGCCCGCACCGCGGCGGCCCGCTGCAGGACGGGATCGTGGCCGATCACTGCGTCACCTGCCCGCTGCACAACCGGCGCTTCGACCTGCGCACGGGCCGGCAGGACGGCGGCGACGACGCCGTCGCCGTCCACGAGGTCTTCGAGCGGGACGGCATGCTCTGGATGCGGCTCGCGTGAGCCGCCCGCACACGCGCGAGGTCAGGACGGGGTGCCCGTACTGCGGCACGGGCTGCGGCCTGATCGCCGAGGTCTCCGGCGGCCGGGTGACCGCGGTCAAGGGCGACTTCCTGCACCCCGTGAGCCGCGGCGCGACGTGCCGCAAGCCGCTGGGGCTGCCCGAAGCGCTGAGGTCGGCCGATCGCGCGCTCGCGCCGCTGTGGCGCGAGAGCGCGGACGCGCGCTGGCGCGAGCGGACGTGGCCTCAGACCACCGGTGAGCTGGCCCGGCGGCTCGCGGACGTCTCCGAGCGCCACGGTCCCGACGCCATCGCGCTCTACGTCTCGGGGCAGATGACCACGGAGGACTACTACGTCGCGTCGAAGCTCGCCAAGGGCTTCCTCGGGACGAACAACGTCGACTCGAACTCCCGGCTGTGCATGAGCAGCGCGGTGGCCGGCTACACGGGGGCGCTGGGCTCCGACGGCCCGCCGCCCTCCTTCGCCGACGTCGACCGGGCCGATCACCTGCTGCTGCTCGGCTCGAACGCCTCGGCGTGCCATCCCGTCCTCTGGGCGCGGATCCGCCGCCGCCAGGCCGCGGGCGCGCGGGTGACGGTCATCGACCCGCGGCGCACCCCGACCGCCGCGGCCGCCGACGCCCACCTCCAGGTCCGCCCGGGCGCCGACCTGCCGCTGCTGTCGGCACTGCTCGCGGTGATGGACGCCGAGGACCTCCTCGACCGCGCGTTCCTCGAGCGCCACACCGAGGGGGCGCAGGCGACGCTCGCGGCTGCCGCCGAGTGGACGCCGGCCCGCGCGGCGGCGATCTGCGGCGTCGACGCCGAGGCCATCGTCGCCACCGCGCGCGCGTTCGGCGGCGCACGTCGCGCGATGGTCCTGTGGTCGATGGGAGCCAACCAGTCGACGGTCGGGACGCTCAAGAACCGGGCGCTGATCAACCTCTGCCTCGCGACCGGCAACATCGGGCGGCCGGGCACCGGCCCGCTGTCGCTGACCGGGCAGCCGAACGCGATGGGCGGCCGGGAGGCCGGCGGGCTGGCGCACCTGCTGCCGGGCTACCGGAAGGTCTCCGACGCCGACGATCGCGCCGAGATGCGGCGGCTGTGGAAGATCCCCGCCGGGGCGCCGGGCATCTCGCCGGCGCCCGGCATCCCGTCGACCGAGCTCGTCGACGCGCTCGAGGCCGACAAGGTGAAGGTCGTCTGGATCGTCGCGACCAATCCCGTCGTCTCCCAGCCCGACGCCGCGCGCTTCGCCGCCGCGCTGCGCCGCGCGGAGCTCGTGATCGTCCAGGACGCCTACCACCCGACGGAGACCAGCGCGCTGGCCCACGTCGTCCTCCCCGCCGCGCAGTGGGGCGAGAAGGACGGGACGCAGACGGGATCCGACCGTCACGTGACGCTGCTGCGCAAGGCCGTCGAGGCGCCAGGCGGCGCGCTGCCCGACTGGGAGATCTTCGCCCGCGTCGGCCGCGCGCTCGGCCACTCCGAACAGTTCGCCTGGGCGTCGGCCGCCGAGGTGCACGCCGAGTACGTCGGCACGACCGACGGCCGGCTCTGCGACCAGACCGGCTTGTCGCACGAGCGGCTGCGACGCGAAGGAGCGCTGCAGTGGCCCGTTCCCGCGCGCGGGGCCGACGGAGAGGATCATCCCGGGACCGAGCGCCTGTACGGCGGCCGGCGCTTCCCGACGCCGAGCGGCCGGGCGCAGCTCGCTCCCACAGCGCACGCCGAGCCCGCCGACGCGCCGGACGCCGAGTTCCCGCTCGTCCTGACCACGGGCCGCCTGGCCCACCAGTGGCACACGATGACCCGCACGGGCAAGGCGAAGGAGCTGCTCGCCGCCGATCCCGAGCCGTTCGTCGCGCTGCACCGCACCGACGCCGAGCGCTTCGGGGTGCAGGACGGCCAGACGATCGTCGTGCGCTCCCGCCGCGGCCGCGCGACGCTCCGCGCGCGGATCAGCCCGGAGGTCGCCGAGGGGGTCGCCTTCGCGCCGTTCCACTGGGGTGCACTGCACCTGCCGCCGGGTGCCGGCGCGCTGAACGCCGTGGTGACCCGCGCGATCGACCCGACGAGCCGGCAGGCCGAGCTCAAGGCGAGCGCTGTGCGGGTGGAGCCGGTCGCGGCCGGCCGGGTCCTCGCCGGGGGCGGCAGGGTGCGCCGGCGGCGGCTGGTCGTCGTGGGTGCCGGCATGGCGGCCATGGCGACCGTCGAGTCGCTCGTGGCCAACGCGCCCGGAGGCGCGGCCGCCTGGGACGTCACGCTCGTCGGCGCCGAGGACGACGCGCCGTACAACCGCGTGATGCTCTCCCAGGTGCTCGCCGGCGCCGTCGGCGAGGGAGAGCTTCCCCTGCGCGCCCCGGGATGGTTCACCGAGCGCGACATCACGCTGCGCCTCGGCGTCGCCGCCAGCCTCGTCGACCCGGCGGCGCGCACCGTCGAGCTCGCCGACGGCGACGTCCTCGGGTACGACGACCTCGTCCTGGCCACGGGCTCGCGGCCGTTCGTCCCGCCCGTCCCGGGGGCCGACCTGCCCGGCGTCCACGTCTTTCGCACCCGCGCCGACGCCCGGGCGATCCTCGACGGGGCCGCGATGGCCAAGCGGGCCGTGGTCGTGGGCGGCGGGCTGCTCGGGCTCGAGGCCGCGCGTGCCCTGCGCGCGCGTGGCGTCCGGGTGACGATCGTCCACCTGGCCGAACGGCTCATGGAGCTCCAGCTCGACGGCCCGGCCGCGTCGCTGCTGGAGCGCGCGCTGCGCGACCTGCGCATCGACGTGCGCACGTCGGCGCGGACGACCGCGCTGACGGGCGACGGGCGCGTCGAGCGCCTGGTCCTGGCCGGCGGCGAGCAGCTCGCTGCCGACCTGGTCGTCATCGCCGCGGGCGTGCGTCCCGAGGTCGATCTCGCGCGTACCGCGGGCCTGGAGGTCGAGCGCGGCATCCTCGTCGACGACGAGCTGCGCACGAGCGCGCCCGGCGTGCGCGCGGTGGGCGAGTGCGCCGAGCACCGCGGCGCGGTCTACGGCCTCTGGTCCCCGCTGCTCGAGCAGGCGCGCGCCCTCGGCGCCTCACTTGCCCGCCGGCCCGCGGCGTTCCTCGGCGCGCCGCCGGCCACCACGCTGAAGGTCGCGGGCATCGACCTCTTCTGCTGCGGACGCGTCGCCGAGGCGGCGGCGGACGAGGAGGTGCTCGCGCTGGACACGCGGCGTGGCCGGTACCGGCGCCTGCTGGTGCGTCCCGACGGCCGCCTGGCGGGGGCGATCCTCCTCGGCGACCTGCGCGACGCCAAGCGGCTGCGGGAGCTGCTGCGCGACGGCGAAGCGGTGCCGGAGGAGCTGCTCGACGGCGGGGTCCGCGAGGCGGGTGAAGCGGCGACGGCCGACCCCGCCGAGGGTGACCCGGCGGAGGCGATCTGCTCCTGCCAGGCCGTGACGCGCGGGCAGATCGTCCACGCGATCAAGGACCGGGGACTGACGACCGTGGCGCAAGTGGCCGAGCACACACGCGCCTCGACGGGCTGCGGCGGCTGCCGGGCGGACGTCGCGGCGATCCTGGCGGCGCTGCGCGACCCGGCCGGGGCCCTGGTGTAGGGCGGGCACCGACGCACAGCTTCGACGAGCCGCTACGAAGCTCGTCGAGCGGTCGGCCGAGGCGGCCAAGGCGGCCGCGTCACGCCCGAGGTCGCTCGATTGCCACCTCCGCCGCTGAGCTCGCGGACGACGGTCGGCCGTGCGGACGCGACGGAGGAGAGCTCGGCGCCCCTTCCCGCGGCGCCCGGCACCGCTGCGCCGTCTCCGGGCCGGCACGTGGACCGTCGAGAAGATCCGGGTGCTCGCGGGCTTCGCCCCTCAACGCACTCACGGCCGGCGATGCTCGCGGCCCGTCACGGCCTCCGCGTCGAGCAGCCGCTCGAAGCGGGCGGCGACGGCCAGCCGGCGGCGCAGCGGCGCCGTCCCGCGTACCGTGGGGTGCGGGGCCCGGTCCCCCGCGGCCCGCAGGACGCCGCGGGCCACCGCCGCGTCGCCCTCGCGCAGCTCGAGCGCCAGGGGGCGCAGCTGGCCGGCGTCGCCGCCGTTCTCGCGCCGCGCTCGAAGGCCCAGCGTGCGCCCGTCCGCGTCGAGCTCGCCCTCGTAGGACAGTGCCGCGCCGTCGAGCCGCACGTGGCCGTCGCGCAGCAGCACGTCGCCGACCCCGTCGAGCGTCACGCGGCCGGCCAGGCGCCCCTCGGCGGGGAGGCCCTCGGCCTGCGCGACGTCGACGATCAGCTCGGCGCGGCCGAGCGGGCCGGCCCAGCGCTCGCGCCACCACACCCGCGTGCCCGGATCCTCCATGGCCGTCGCCGACGCGTCGAGCGCGACGGGCGGTGCCTCGAGGCACTCGCGTGCGTCGCGGTAGCCCATCGACACGAGCGACCCGGCGTCGATGCGGCCGAGGAAGAGGTCGGGGTCCAGCGGCAGCGGATGGCGCGGGCGGACGACGTGCACCGTGATCGGCCGGCGCTGCCCGTACGGCGCGTGGCCGGCCTCCAGCGCCGCGTTGAGCTCGCGGATGCGGTCGAGCTCCTCGAAGAGGACGCCGTTGGCACTCTGCTCGATCATGTGCACGTACTGCTGGAAGGGACCGTCGCGGTAGGCGGCCGTGTTGCCGATGCACCACAGCACCCACAGCTCCTCGGCTCCGCGCCGGACCGCTTCGACGAGGTTGGCGTCCTTGACCCAGACCGCGTCGAGGTAGGTGCCCCCGGGACGGTGCACACCGGGCATCGCCAGCGGCAGCGTGATGGCGGCCACCAGCGCGTCGAGGTCGATGTCGCGGTGCCCGATCGCCTCGCACGCCTTCGTCGCGTGGTTGCAGGTGTTGAACGTTCCCTCGAGTCCCTCGGCGGCGCGGATGGCGGCCGGGTCGACGCCCAGGTGCGGGAAGACGTGGCCGACGATCCCCGTCGAAGCGCCGAAGGCGGGCAGGCGCAGCATGCGGCGCGGCGAGAGGGGGGCGGCGAAGCGCCGCACGTCCAGCGTGCGCCAGCGCTCGGCCATCTCGCCCGGCGCGAGCCCGGAGAGGAGCATCGCGAGGTTCATCGTGCCGCCCGACGTGCCGTCGGCGTGCGCGAAGCGCAGCCCCGCCTCCTCCAGGGCGATCAGCGCGCCCGCCTGCCAGGCGACGCGCATCCCGCCCCCGGCGAGTACGAGCGAGCGTCGCGGCGCGACGTCCTCGGCGCCGGCCGCCAGGGCGGGCACGTGCGTCACTACCGCTCCAACGTGGTGCGCGTGTGCGCATAGATCGCCGCGAGGCCGACCGCCTCGAGGCCGCCGAAGGCGTAGGCGCCCGCGTTGGGTCGCCCGTCGGCCGCGCGAGCCAGGACGCGCGCGCCGATGCCGCCCGCCATCAGTGCCAGGAAGCGCCGGTTGCTGGCGGGCTCGGTGTGGATGCGCTCGCGGTCGCGTAGGCACAGCACGCCGAAGCCGGCCTCGAGCGCCCGCAGGAAGCGGTGCTGGCTGAGCAGGGTGGCGGCCGCCCGCGGCGACAGCTCCTCGTGCGGGTCGAAGCCCGCGACGAGCCGGACGTCCCGGCGCCCCAGCAGCGCGCCGCCGGCTCCCGCGACCACGCACAGGCCGAGGTAGCCGTGGAAGAACGCTCCGCTGACGAGCGCCAGCGCCCGCTCGCTCACCGGATCCTCCGCCACCACTCGGCGGCCAGCGCCCCGGAGAAGAGGTCGAAGACGGCGACGCCGAGCGCCAGCGGCGAGAAGATCTTCCGCCGTACCCCCACCGCCACCGCGGCGAACGCCCCGAGCTTCTGCAACGCCGCCCACAGAACCACGACCGGGTCCCGGACGGGGCGCAGGAGCGCATGCAGCAGCCCGCCGCCTGCGACGACCATGAACATCCCGATCGTCGCGAAGAAGTGGCGGTGCGTGGCGTCGCGGTCGGCCGACAGCAGCCGCAGCAGCCGCCCCGGGCCGAGCGCCTGCACCGCACCGGAGACGACGGTCAGCGCCGAGATCGCGATCAGCGCGCGGCGCAGCAACGAGTCGGGCATCTCAGACCACCTCCAGGACGAACCAGACAGCCACGACCGCCCACTGCACGGTCCACAGCGACACCCGCACGACGTTCAACCGCATCCACCGGCCGAGCACTTCGCGCAGGCGGTCCGCGTCGCGCACGCCGCCGCTGAGCTCCTTGTTGTAGGGAAAGATGAAGACGAGCGTCAACGCCGTCGCCGCCACCGTCGCCACGAGGTAGCTCAGCGGCATCCACAGGTCGTCGCCGGCGCGGAAGACGAGCACCGCGCTCGCGACGAGCATCGCGGCGGTCATCACGGTGAAGAAGCGCGTCGCGTTGCGCACCGGCTCGACGAACGGCAGGTGGTAGGTGTCCGGCGTCAGCCGTGGCGCGAGCGGGAACGAGAAGAGCACGAGCGACCATCCCGTTCCGAGGTAGATCGAGGCGAACAGCAGCAGGCTCGCCGCCAGGAGCACGTCGACCGTGCCGCTCATGCTCGGGCGCGGTCCGCGAGCGCCGGGTCGGGCGGCGCCGGCCACTCCTGGCCCTGGCCGAGGCCCGCGACGCTCTCCAGGCCCTCCGGGACCGTCTCGGGCGGCTGGTCGAAGTGGATGAACCACGCCTCGAGGTGGTCGTCCAGCGTCCCGGCGGACGTGGGCAGCCACACGGTCGCCAAGGGGCGAGACCCGATGTCGAGGCCGTGCAGCGGGGCCATGCGCGGGTGGTCGCCGAGCGTCAGCCGCGCCGATCGCGTCCCGGGCAGACGCAGCCCCGCGGTCGCCGTGAAGTAGACCGACGACTTCATCAGCATCCCGCGGAAGGCGCAGTAGTTGGCGCCGGCAGCGCTGATCGGCAGCACGGCGAAGCGCGGCTTGTCGATCTCGATGCGCATCGCCAGGCGCCCGTCGAGGTCGTACTGGCTCGAGACGGTGCGATCGCCGATGCGGAAGTCGAGGCTCGCCTGGTGCTTGGGCATCCCCCAGATGCCCTTGCCGCCCTTCACGGAGACCTCCGTGCTCACCGGCAGGTCGAGGACGTACTGGCCCGTGCCCCACGGCCGGGTCAGCAGCGCGGGCAGCAGGCGGGGTGCCGTTCGCGCGCCGTGGGTGCAGGCGATGGCGATCGAGAACTCGATGTAGCGCCCGATGTCCGTCGAGCGGTAGTCGATGACCGTGACGACCAGCGCCCCCCGGTCCCCCCACAGCCGCAGCGGCTTGAGCTCGGTGCCCGGCAGCAGCGCGGCCGCCTTCCCGGCGTCGATCGGGAAGACGGCCATGAGCGCCGGGCTGTCCTGGGAGTCCACGGGCAGCACGAAGGGAATACCGTCGACCAGCGCGTGGCGGCCGCGCTGGCGGAGCAGGCGCTCGGGGATCTTCGTCATGGGGTGGCCTCCTGGGCGAGCTCGTGGACGATGGTGGGAAAGACGTCGCGATCGGCGCGCCGGCCCATGAAGACGTCGAGGTGGCCGTAGCCGGGAATCACGTGCACGGCGTGGCGGCCGGGGTGGTGGCGCTCCAGCCAGGCGTGGGTGCGCAGCTGGCTCTCGGGCGTGAAGCACTGGTTGCGGTCACCGGTCATCAGCGCGAAGCGCGCGTCGGTCCGCGGCGGCGCGTCGACGAAGCTCGCCGGCAGCTCGGACCGCCCGTCGACCGCGACCAGGTGCCCCGCGCGCACGCACGCGAGGATCTGCTCGAAGAACGTGAGCGGCACCGCGGCGAACTCGTCTGTCAGCCAGTCGTGCGTCGCGTCGTCGAGCTGATCGTGCAGCCACAGGGTCGGGAAGCCGACGCCGTAGGTGAAGCTCGCCAGGCGGCACACGTCGTTGTCGCACTCGCGGTGGGTCGCGCGCACGAAGGCGTGCAGCAGCTTGGGCAGCACCCACGGCGCCCCCGTGCGCCCCCACTGCGGGTCGAGGTAGCCCAGGACTCGCGCGGCGGGCGGGATCGCCACCCGCAGCTTGAGCTCGCCGAAGCGTGGTACCACCGGATGCAACGAGACCGCGTTGGACACGATCGTGGTGACCTGCGGCACCAGCCCGGCGACCGCCGCCATGGTGAAGCTCGTCGACCCCTGGCAGTGCACCACCGCCTTGATCTCCTCGGCGCCCGTGCGCGCGGCGACCTCCTCCACCGCCCGCGGGTGATCGAAGGCCGCGGCCTCGTCGAGGGTCCAGCGCGTGCGGGGGATGTCGATGCTCGCCCGCCAGTTCTCCAGCCACACGTCGTAGCCCTCGTCGAGCAGGACGTCGACCAGCGTGCGGGCGGTCGGGGGCTGGAAGATCCGGGCGCGGACTCCCGCGCCGTGCACGAGCAGCACCGGGCCCTTGGTCGGCTCGCGCGCGCCGATCGGGTGCAGGAGGTTCAGCTCCAGCCCGTCGCCGGCGGTGAAGGGCACGATCTCCTCGCGCACGGCGGTGGCGCTCATCGCTTCGCCTCGGGCCCGTAGACCTCCCAGAGGTTGCCGGCGAACAGCGCGCCGAAGCGCGCCACCGCGTCGGGCCGATGGTCGGGGGTCGTGTCGAAGGTGGTGAGCTGGCGCGCGAAGTCCAGCGGCTTGATGCGCAGGATCCCCGCGGCGAGCACGTCGGCTGCCTCGTCCGCTTCGGGCTGCACGTGACCGGCCAGCAGCTTCGTGTAGAGCGTGGACGTGTCAGCCCACACCGAGTCGACCCCGCGATCGTCGGCGACGACCTTGTGCCCCGTGAGCGTCACGGGGTGCCCTTCGCCGTCGGTCAGGTGCAGCCGGTAGAGCATCCGCTTGTCGCGGCCGCCGACGAAGAGGTTGAACCAGCCGCGCTCCACGGGGCGCTCGCCGCCCAGCGCGTCGCAGCGCACGACCCCTTCGGCGCGCCCTAGGTGGTCGCGGTCGGCCTCGAAGCGGTCGAGGTCGTCGACGGAGATCGTCAGCTCGAACATGCAGCGCGTGTCCGTGTCCTCGCCCGCCTGCGCGCCGCGCGCCGGGTCGTGCTCCCCGAAGCCGACGAAGCCCTTCATCTGCTCGGTGAAGGCGACGCCCACCGTCCCGCCGGACCCAGCGACGGCCGGGGGCGCGGCCGCCGCTCCGACCGAGCGGGCGCCGGGAGGCGTGGGCGCGACGGGGCGGGAGGTCTGTGCCGCCGGGCCGCTCGTGCGGCCGTCGAGGATCGCCTCGGCGAAGCGGTCGGCGACGGCGGCGATCGTCAGCGACGGGTTCGCGCCGACGGGTCCCGGCATGACCGAGCCGTCGGCGACGTGCAGCCCGGGATGCCCGAAGACCTCGCCGTTCGCGTCCACGACGCCCTCCTCGCGGCTGCGGCCCATCGGCGCGCCGCCGAGCGCGTGCACGGTGATCACCCGGTTGAGGTGCCACAGGACGTTGTCGAGCAGGGTCCCGCCGAGCTGGTCGGCCACCCGGACGGAGACCTCGCGGACACGTTCGAAGTAGTCGGCCGAGGCGCCGTGCTTGCGCCAGTCGACCTGCAGGCGCCCGCCGTCGAGGCGCATGCGCCCGTCGGGCACGTCGCGGCCCATGCCGAGCAGCGGCAGCACGCCGGCCGAGAGGCCGCAGTCGCCGAAGACCGACGCGAGCTCGCTGCTGAGGTTCGTGTCGCGACCGCGGTGCACGAAGCGCCGGATCATCCGGCCGACGAGCCCCGGCGCGATCCGCGCCAGCGTGCCCGGCGTGTCGGCGGCCTGCAGCAGCCAGGTGCCGAACTCCGGGAACCCCGCATCCTGCAGGTAGAAGCCGCGGCCCGTGGCCCCGTCGCCGTCGGCCGCGTCCGGGACACGGATCGCGCTGGTGATCACTGGCCCGAACGCGGGGTCGAGGACCCGCGGCTTGGGGACCCCGTCGGCCGCGTCCTCCCGGCAGCGCACGGCGAAGGTCAGCAGGTCACCGTTCCCGGAGAAGTGCGTGCCGAGCGCCGGGCTCAGCGCGGGCAGCGCCGCGCGGTTGCGCAGCAGCAGGTAGGTGGTGCCGAGCGTGCCGGCGGCCAGCACGAGCCGGTCGGCGGTGACCGTGCGCCGCGGCAGCGCGCCTGTGTCGGTCGGGCTGCCGGCGGCCTCGGCCTCGTGCTCGACGTAGTGCACCGCGTAGCCGCCGCCCTCACGGGGCTCGAAGCCCCGTACCTCGCAGCGCGTGCGGATGTCGGCACCCGCGTGCCAGGCGGCGGTGAGGTAGGTGTAGTCGAGCGAGTTCTTCGCCCCGAAGTTGCAGCCCACGTCGCACTCGCCGACCAGGCGGCACGTCTGGCGGGTGCGCCCGTGGAGGTTCGCCCGCGGCTCGACGATCGGCTCACCGGGAACGGGGTCGGCGCCGGGCTCGGGTGCGAAGGTGACCGCGAGGTTCGGCAGGAACCAGTCCGCGCCGAGATCCTTCGCGGCCCCGCGGAAGGCGAGCGTCTTCGAGGTTCCGTCGTACGGCGCGTGGTCGAGCGGGTACGGGGTCGCGCCCAGCATGCGCTCGGCGCGCTCGTAGTGCGGCTCGAGGTCGTCGTAGCCGATCGGCCAGTGCTCGTGCTCGTCGCCGGCGAACCACTTCGGGTCCTTGCGGATCAGCACGTTGGCGTAGATCAGCGAGCCGCCGCCGAGGCCGCTGGAGACCAGCGCCTCGAGGCCCTCGAAGGACCACACGTCGAACATCCCCTGGAGGCCCTCGCTCGGGTCCCAGAGGTTCTCGCTCATCCCGCGGGGGCTGCGGGGGAACGAGCCCGGCGGGTAGGCCTTGCCACGCTCCAGAACCAGGACGCGGCGGTCGGCCTCCGCCAGGCGGCAGGCGGTCACCGCGCCGCCGAAGCCGGAGCCCACGACGATCGCGTCGAAGTGCTCGGGATGGGCCACGGTCAGCCGCCTCCCGCCGGGGTGGCGATCGGTTCGGCGACCGGGCCGGCGACCGGCTTCCCGTGCCCGTCGGGGACGTGGACGGGCTCCTCGATGAGCTGCGCCTCCAGGCCGTGGCCGACGGGTCGCAGGTACGGCGCCTCCGTCCCGTCGTCCGGCGCCGGGGCCCACGCGCGCGGCACGCGCGGGATGCCCACGGGGAAGATCGTCACGCCGTCGGCGCCGAAGCGCAGGCGCAGGAAGTTCTTGTGGTCGGGGATCGCCTGGCAGGCGAGCACCTCGTTGGCGTGGCCGGGGGCGAACGGGTGGGCGAGGATCAGGTAGACCCCGAACGTCACGCCACCGAGCAGGAACCCGCTGACGGCGGACCCGGCGGCCACGAGCACGCCGCCGGCGACGCCCTCCGCGCCGAGCGCCTGCGTCGCGACGAGCGCCGGCGCGCACGCCAGGGCGAGGTGCGCGGCGGCGTGTCCCGCCGCGGCCAGCGCGCGGCGGAGCCGGCCCACCACCGAGCAGTAGCCGAACGTCGCCGCCGCCAGCACGAGCGCGAGCAGCGCGAAGAGCGCGAACCACCCGTCGCCGGAGGTCAGGCCGGCGTAGAGCGAGACGCCGAGCAGCGCGTGCAGCCCGGCGACCACCGCGCAGAGGTCAGGCGCCAGGCGCGGCAGGGCCCAGGCGCCGCGCGCGATGCGCCGCGACGCTGCGCGGTCGGGGTACGTCGTCTGCAGCGCGTACGTGGGCCGGCCCTCCGGCAGGGTCAGCGCCGCGGGCAGCAGGTGGGTGGGGGCCAGGTAGGCGCCGCCGCCGCCCGCGGTGACCAGCTGGCTGCCGTCCTCGGCCGAATACCGGGCGTAGTGATGCAGGTCGCCGGTGAGCGTCAGGCGCACCTCGGCGCCCGCCGCGCGCACCACCTCGTCCTCGAAGTAGCGCAGGTTCTTGTAGGAGTCGGGGACGTGGTCGCGCTCGACCTTCGTCCAGCTCGGCTTGCCCGTGACGAGCACGACATGGTCGCCCGGCGCGAGGCCGACCGCCTTGAAGTACGCGAGCTGCGGGGCATCGATGTAGGTGTCGAGCTGGATGTCGATGCCCAGGAGCCAGCGCCGGTGCGGCAGCCGGACGGCGAAGTAGCTGCGCCGCTGGCGGGTCCGCCAGGCGCCGATGTCCAGCCCGCCGCAGAAGAAGCGCATGAAGTTCGTCAGCCCGTCGTACCAGTCGTGGTTGCCCGGAATGGCCAGCAGGTCGGGCCGCCGTCTGTCGGTCCACGGGAACGCGGCGCGGTAGGGCCCGCGGAAGCGGTGCTCGTAGGCCTCGCGCGTCGGGTCGGGATAGACCTGGTCTCCCCCCATGATCAGCGCCCGTCCCCGGGGGAGGACGTGGCCGCCGAGCTCGAGTCGCGGGCTGGCCAGCAGCGAGGCGACCGCGTAGGTGGCGTCGAAGCCGTCGCCGAGATCGGCGACGAAGTCGATCCACAGCGCGCCGTCCTCGTCCGCGTCCTGCTCGCCGTAGGTCAGCGGCGGCCCCGGCTGCGGGTCCAGCGCCGCCTCGAACTCCCGCTTGTCGGCGTACTGGCCGAAGAGCTCTGAGGCGACGACGCGCACCGCGGCCGCCACCAGGATCGGCGGGCTCAGCCAGCGGACCATCGGTCGCCGTTCGAAGCCGAGCGCGGCCAACACGCGAGGACGCTCAGACGGCGTCGCGGCCTCTCGCTCGACATCGTTCATTGCTTCCTCTCTCTGTGCTTCGTCGGCGCGTTCGACCTTCCCACCGGGGGTTCGCGATGTCAATGGCTACGCGCCACGTTCGGTGTCCCCGCCAGGCTCTCGGCTGAGCATGCTCCGCCGTTCTCGGGCTTTGCTCTCGCCGTCGCGGCCTGCGTGCTCTGCGTGGCGCCCAGGCCTCCGCGGGCATTCGCCAGCGGATCGCCGCGGCCAACAAAGTCGAGCGGGTGCTTACTGCCAAGAACCAAGAAACCGGTGGGGGTTGGCAGCCTCGATCAGCGCGCGAGCACCCACTTCGAGCGAGTCCGTTAGCGGCCGCTCTTCGTGCTGTACAGCTCGCGCTCGCAGTGCTCGCACTCGTGTCCGACCGCATCCTGGAGCTGACCGGCGCCGTCGACGCCCGGGACATGCGCGAGCAGTACCTCGACTCGATGGACATCGAGCGCGAGCGGGGCATCACGATCAAGGCCCAGAACGTGCGGGTGCCGTGGAAGGGTGCCACCCTCCACCTGGTCGACACGCCCGGCCACGTCGACTTCGGCTACGAGGTGAGCCGGTCCCTGGCCGCCTGCGAGGGCGTGAT
>CADCVR010000009.1 GCA_902806205.1 uncultured Solirubrobacteraceae bacterium
GGGCCGTCGTACTGCGAGTAGCCCGCGATCCCGTAGTACTCATAGAGGGTGGCCTCCTCGGCCTCGGAGAGCTCACCGTCGGCCTCGACACCCGGCGCATCCTTGATCCTCGCCTTGTCGTGAGCGAAGGCGACATCGTCACCGCTGAGGCTCGCGCCGTCGATGGGAACGAGCGAGACGCTGCCGCCGAGCATGCCGGTCTTGATCGCGGCGAACGTCGGCTCGCCGGTCTGGCGGTCCAGGTACAGGTGATCGACCTTGCCGGCCTTCTCGCCGTCCGAACCGACGGCGTCGCGGCCGGCCCAGTCTTGGATCTCTTGCACTGTGGGCATGTGATCTCTCCTTGCTCGTGGGGGGTGGAACACTGACCGTTCCCATCGCTCCCGACCGTAAACAGGACATGTCTGAAGAAGTCTTCTGATCTGTGACAACGTGTCCTGGTCGAAACGACGGCCTCCGGGCAGAACACCTCGATGCCCGATTCCGACGACGAGACCCGCCGCCGACAGCGCAGCGATGCCGCGCTGAACGCCGCGCGGCTGCTGGAAGTCGCCCGCCACCGCCTGGCGGCGGACCCGGGGGCGAGCATGGCCGCCTTGGCCGAGGAGGCCGGCGTGAGCCGCGGAACGCTCTACCGGCACTTCTCCTCCCGCGAGGTGCTCGTCGAGGCGGTCCGCGCCCAGGCCCGCGATGACGCGGAGGCCAGCGAGGCCGACTACCTCCGCCCGCCCGGGGAGCTCGCGCACGTGGCTCCCACCCCGCTCTCGGTGGCCGACGTCCTCAACAAGGTGCCGCCGCACCAGCTCGCCGACCAGGTCGTCGCCGAGGCGCAGCGCAGTCCGGGCGTCAGCTCGGCCGCGGTCTACCTCGTCGACCTCGACGGGGCGGACATGCAGCGGATGGCCGGCGCCGCCGCCTTCCCCGAACGGATTCCCGTCCCCCTGGCCGTCGGGCCGGAGATCCCGCGCGAGGGCGTCGCACCGCTGCGCGCGGCGGTCGAGGAGCTGCTGCCCGGCAGTGACGTGGCGCCGTTGTACCTGCGGGGCCGCGCCATCGGCGTGCTGCTCGTCGTGGGAGAGGGCGACGATGCGCTGCGCGACCTGGCGCTGGAGGCCGCAGCCGCCATCGAGCTGGCCGACGTCTACACCGACGTGATGGAGATGACCCGGCGCGTGCGGCCGACCACGCCGGCCGCGGAGATCCAGCAGAACCTCCTGCCGCCGCGGATCGTGCGCATCGCGGGTGCCTCGCTGGCGGGCAACGTGCTGCCCGGCTACGACATCGGTGGCGACTGGTTCGACTACGCCGAGAACGGTGACTGCGCCTGGGTGGGCATCGCCGACGCCGAGGGGACGGGACCGCGCGCCGCCGGTCTGGCGTCCGTGCTGCTCGGCGCGTTCCGGGCGGCCCGCCACCACGGCGACGATCCCGCCGAGGCCGTCGCGCTCATGCACGAGGTGCTCGACGCCGTCGCGGCCGAGCGCTCGACGGCCACCGCGACGATCGGCTGCTGGAACGCCCCGGCGGCGCTGTTCCGCTGGGTCGCCTGCGGGGAGGTCGCACCGATGCTGATCCACGCCGACGGCCGACTGGAGCTGCTCGAGGAGGGGCTCGTGCCCCGCCTGGGGGATCCGGCGATGCCGCGGCGCGCCACGGTGCAAGCACGCCGCCTGGAGGTCGGCCAGCGGCTCTTGCTGCTCTCCGACGGGATCCTCGGGCGCCCGACCACCGACGGCGGCACCCTCGGAGTCCACGGCGTCCACCGAGCCGCGCTCAAGGCCCACAGCACCACGGCGGCGGGGACGGTCCGGGCGATCGAGGACGCCGTCCGCGAGACCGTCGTCGACGCGCTCGACGACGACGCCACCCTCGTCGTCTTCGTCCCCACCGATCCGGCTACGGCCGACCGCAGTTGAGCGGCCGCGGCGGCGCTCCCTCGCGCGGCTTCTCAGCCGCCGATCGCGCTCATCGTCCGCGCGGGTTGCCGGAAGCCGTGCTCGTTGACTCGGTGCTTGAGCTCCTTGCGCCACACCGCATCACGCAGGACCGTCTCGAGCTCGTCGTCGGAGGCGCCCCCCCGGAGCACGCCGAGCAGGTCGGTCTCGCCCAGGCTGAACAGGCAGGTGCGCAGCTTCCCGTCGGCGGTGAGGCGGATGCGGTTGCAGTCCGAGCAGAACGGGTGGGAGACCGGGTCGATGAAGCCCAGGCGCCCCGGGGCGCCGTCGGCGAAGCGGTAGGTCCGGGCCGTGGCGCTCGGCTCGCGGGCCTCCTCGACCAGCCCGAACTCCGCGCCGATGGCGGCACGGATCTCCTCGCCGCTCAGGACGCTGTCCGGCGTCCACGTCTGGTCGGCGTCGAGCGGCATGAACTCGATGAAGCGCACCTCGAAGGGGTGCTCACGGGCGAAACGCGCGAACGGCAGCACCTCGTCCTCGGTGAAGCCGCGCAGGGCCACCGCGTTGACCTTGATCGTGCCGACGCCGGGCTGGGCGGCGAGAGCGTGCAGCCCGGCGAGCACGCGGGGAAGCGCGTCGCGGCGGGTCATCCGGAAGAAGCGGTCGCGCTGCAGGGAGTCGATCGAGACGTTGAAGCGCTTGACCCCTGCGGCCACGAGCGCTTCCGCGTCGCGCTCGAGCAGGAAGCCGTTCGTCGTGACCGACAGGTCGGTGAGCCCGGGCGTGCCGGCGAGCATCGCGCACAAGCGCGGGAAGTCGCGCCGCACGAGCGGCTCGCCGCCCGTCAGGCGGACGCTGTCGATACCCATCTCCGCCAGGAGCCCGACGAGGCGGACGATCTCCTCGAAGCGCAGGACGCCGTCGCGATCGAGCCAGGTCAGGCCCTCCGCCGGCATGCAGTACTGGCAGCGGAAGTTGCAGCGGTCGGTGACCGAGACCCGCAGGTCCTCGATCCGGCGTCCGTGACCGTCGAAGAGGGGCGCGCGTACGATCGGCCAAGGGTACCCTCCGCGGCGTGCCGACCCGCAGCCTCGTCCTCGTCCTCGCCCTCGCGGGGCTCGCCGGCTGCGGCGGCGCCAGCCCGGAGGACGAGGTGCGCGAGGTCGTGAGCCGCTTCGCCGCGGCGAGCGCCGAGAAGGATTACCAGGTCATCTGCGACGAGCTGCTCGCCTCGGCGCTCGTCGACAACGCCGAGCAGTACGGGCTGCCCTGCGAGATCGCGCTGAAGCCGGGCCTGGACGGCGTGCGGGCGCCGGAGCTCACGGTCAAGGCGATCACCGTCAAGGGCGACCGGGCCTCCGCACGCGTGGCGACGGACGCCGCGAACCAGACGCCGGCGACCGTCACGCTCGGCCTGCGGCGCGTCGGTGACGAGTGGCGGATCGCCGCGCTCGGATAGGCCGGACGGGCGAACGACCCCGTTCGCTACGGCCGCTTGACGATCACCAGGACCGTTGTGAAGGCGAACGCGACGACGCCGTAGCTCGCGGCCTGGCCGGTATTGGGGGCACCGAGCAGCTCCGCCACGAGCGTCACGGCGACGAACGCACCCACGATCAGCAGCAGGTCAACGCGCATGGGCGTGGTGCTCCAGGACATTGACGAGGGCCGGGACGTCGGCGCCCGCGGGCTCCGCGACGAGCAGACGGGCCGCCGCTCGCGGGCCGCCGAGCACGCGCAGGCCCCGCTCCCCGTGTTCGGCGGCGAAGGCGGCCAGGGCGCTCGCGCGGCGCTTGTCGCGGCGCATCGCAGGCAGGTCGAGCGTGTCGCGGTGGACCTCCAGCGCCGCGACGAGGTCGTCCATCCCGCGGACGGGGGAGACCGAGGAGACGGCCACCACCCGCGTGTCGCGCTCCCCGAGGGAGCGCAGCGCAGCTGCCAGGTCGCGGCGGGCGCGCATCGCGATGTCCCCGAGGTCGGCCTTGGTGACCACGAGCACATCGGGCACCTCCATGATCCCTGCCTTCAAGAACTGGAGCGCGTCGCCCGAGCCGGGCTGGACGACGACCGCGACGCTGTCGACGACGTCGGCGACCTCCACCTCGGCCTGGCCGACCCCGACGGTCTCGATCAGCACGACGTCGACGGCGGCCGCGAGCGCGTGGGCCGCGGCGCGGGTGGCGGGTGCCAGGCCCCCGAGGCGGCCGCCCGCGGCGGTCGAGCGGATGAACGTGCCGGGATCGGTCGGGTCGAAGGCGATCCGCGCGCGGTCGCCGAGCAGCGAGCCGCGGGTCCGCCGCGAGGACGGATCGACGGCGAGGACCGCGACGGACCGGGCGCCGGCGCGCCACGTGCGCACGAGCTCGGAGAGCAGCGAGGACTTCCCCGCGCCGGGCGGCCCCGTGACCCCGACGACATGGCCGGGCGCCTCGCCGCCGAGCGCCGCGGCGGCGACGGCCTTCTGCAGCAGCACCACCTCCTCCCGGGCGGCGTCCGTGCGGTTCTCGACGAGGTTCAGCACCGCGGGCGCCGCGCTGAGGTCCCCGGCCCGCAGGCGCTCGCCCAGTTCGGTGCCGGAGCTCGGCCGGCCTGCCCGGCCGGCGCGGGCCGCGCCGAGCGCCGGCGAGGACCCACCCCCTGGGTGCTCGCCGGCACTCGACTGCCGGAGGGGTTTCATGCCGCAGCTGCCGCTGCGCCGTTCGCCTCGGCGACGACGGCGACGATGTCGGCCATGATCAGCGTCAGGTCGAAGTCCTTCGGGGTGTAGACCGCGGCGACTCCCGCCGTCTTCAGGGGGTTCACGTCGGCCTCCGGGATGATGCCGCCGACCACGACAGGAGCCTCCACGCCGCGCTCGCGCAACGCGGCCACCACGTCCGGGATGAGCGCATTGTGCGAGCCGCTGAGGATCGAGAGCCCCACGACGTGGACGCCCTCCTGCTCGGCACTCGCGGCGATCTGCGACGGGGTCAGGCGGATGCCCTCGTAGACGACGTCCATGCCGACGTCGCGCGCGCGCACCGCGATCTGCTCCGCGCCGTTGGAGTGGCCGTCCAGGCCCGGCTTGCCCACGAGGATCTTGATGCGCCGGCCGATGAGCTCGGAGACCCGCTCGACCTCCTCGCGGACCGCCTCGATCGCCGCCGTGGTACCGGGCACCGCGGCTGCGGCCTCGCCGACGCCCGTCGGCGCGCGGAACTCGCCGAACGCGTCGCGCAGCGCCTGCGACCACTCGCCCGTGGTGGCGCCCGCGCGGGCGGCCGCGATCGTCGCCTCCATCATGTTCTCGTCGCCCGCGGCCGCCGCCCGCAGGCCCTTCAGGGCCGCCGCGACCGCTTCGCCGTCGCGCTCGGCGCGCCAGGCCTCCAGCGCGTCGACCGCCTCCTGCTCGACGGCGGCCTCGACGGTCATGATGCCTCCCTCGGCGTCTTGCGTCAGCGGGCTCGGCTCGGTCTCGGTGTACTTGTTGATGCCGACGACGATGAGCTCGCCGGACTCGATGCGCCCGAGACGCTCGCGGTGGCTCTCGACGAGCGAGGCCTTCATGTAGTCCACCCCGGCGACTGCCCCGCCGTGCTCGGCGACGACCGCCATCTCCGCGCGGGCGCCCTCGAGCAGCTCGGCGACGAGCCCGTCCATGACGATCGAGCCCTCGAAGATGTCGGGGTACTCGAGCAAGTCGGATTCGAAGGCGAGCACCTGCTGGATGCGCAGCGACCACTGCTGGTCCCACGGGCGCGGCAGGCCGAGCGCCTCGTTCCACGCGGGCAGCTGCACCGCGCGGGCGCGCGCGTTGCGGCCCAGGGTGACACCGAGCATCTCCAGGACGATGCGCTGCACGTTGTTCTCGGGCTGCGGCTCGGTCAGCCCGAGCGAGTTGACTTGCACGCCGTAGCGCAACCGCAGGTGCTTGGGGTCGCTCACGCCGTAGCGCTCGCGGCCGAGCTCCTCCCAGAGGATGCCCATCGCGCGGAGCTTCGCGTGCTCCTCCACGAAGCGCACGCCGGCGTTGACGAAGAACGAGATGCGCCCGAAGACGGCGCCCATGCGCTCCTCCGGGACCCGCGCACGGACGCCGTCGAGCACCGCGATCGCGTTGGACATCGCGTAGGCGATCTCCTGGACGGGCGTCGCCCCGGCCTCCTGCAGGTGGTAGGAGCAGATGTTGATCGGGTTCCACCGCGGGATCGACTCGACCGTGTAGGCGATCATGTCGGCGGTCAGCCGCATGCTCGGCGCGGGCGGGAACGCGTAGGTCCCGCGGGCCAGGAACTCCTTGATGATGTCGTTCTGCGTGGTGCCGGAGAGCGCGCTCTGCTCGACGCCCTGCCCCTCGGCCGCGACGATGTAGAGGGCCAGCATCCAGGCCGCCGTCGCGTTGATCGTCATGGAGGTGTTCATGACGTCGAGCGGGATGCCGTCCATGAGCGCCTGCATGTCGCCGCGGTGGGCGACGGGCACGCCGACCTTGCCGACCTCGCCGCGCGCGAGCTCATGGTCGGCGTCGTAGCCCGTCTGGGTGGGAAGGTCGAAGGCGACCGAGAGGCCCGTCTGGCCCTTGGCCAGGTTGGAGCGGTACAAGGCGTTCGACTTCCTGGCCGTGGAGTGCCCCGCGTAGGTGCGCATCATCCACGGCCGGTCACGCTCGGGCAGGCGGTGGCTCATCCGGCGATTCTACGGGGGCTGGGCCGCGTTGGCCGTGAAGCGAGTGAGTCACTAGCCTGCGCCGCGTGCCAGCGATTCCTGACGGCGACGGGCTGATCGAGCTCGATCTGCAGCACTGCGGAACCCCGCGGGTGATCTGCGCCTTCGTCCACCCCGGAGAGGGCTGGATCGTCGATCCCGGGCCCGAGTCGACCGTACCGGCGCTGCTGGCCGGGCTGCCGGAGGGCTGGGTGCCCGAGCGGATCCTGCTGACCCACATCCACTTCGATCACGCGGGCGCCACCGGCCGCCTGCTCGAGCACTTCCCCGACGCGGAGGTCTGGGTGCACGAGATCGGCGCGCCGCACCTGACCGACCCGTCGCGTCTGGTATCGAGCGCCCGGCGCCTCTACGGCGACCGCTTCGAGCGGCTATGGGGGGAGGTCGTGCCCGTCCCCGAGGCGAACGTGCGCGTGCTGCAGGGCGACGAGTCGATCGACGGCTGGGAGGTCGCCTACACGCCCGGCCACGCCCGCCACCACGTCGCCTACCTCCACCGCGCGAGCGAGACGGCGTTCTGCGGCGACGTGGCGGGCGTGCGGATCCTCGACGGGCCGGTCGTCCCGCCGACGCCGCCGCCGGACATCGACGTGGAGGCCTGGCACGAGTCGATCGAGCGCGTCGAGGCGTGGGATCCCAAGGTCCTCGCGCTGACGCACTTCGGCCGGTTCTCCCAGGTCGAGACCCATCTCGAGATGCTCCGCCGGACCCTCGACGAGTTCGCGGGGCTGGCCCGCGACCTCGACGCCGCGGGCTTCGAGGCCGCGGTTCGCGCCTGGATCACCGAGCGCACGAGCGGCGAGGTCTCCCGGGCGGCCTACGAGCAGGCCAACCCTCCCGCGACGCTGCACGCGGGGCTCGGGCGATACTGGGCCAAGCGCGCGGGTACGGTTGACAAGACGTGAGCCAGACGATCGAGAAGCCGCGCGTAGGTGATCCCGGCACGGGGATGGGCGGCGCCTGGAACGTGATCGTCAAGAACGACGATCACAACACGTTCGACGGCGTCGCCGGGGCGCTGGCGCGGCACGTGCCTGGGATCGACCTCGACAAGGGCTACCGGATCGCGCAGCAGATCCACCGCGCCGGCCTCGCGATCGTGTGGACGGGCCACAAGGAGCTCGCCGAGCACTACTGGGACCTGTTGCGCGGGGCGGGCCTGACGATGGCGCCGCTCGAGCAGATCTAGGAGGCTGTCGGAGGCCCTACGCCGCGGGGTCGAGGTCGCCGCTCGGCACGAGGTCCGGCATGGATCCCTCGGCGGCCACGTCCATCGGCGTGTAGAGCACGGGCACCTGGTACCAGCCCGAGTGCAGCGTGCGAAAGCGCGTCATCTCCGGTCCGTCCCAGAAGGCGACCCACTGCGCCTTGGTCCGGAAGTCGCAGATGTGCGTGAACTTGTACCGGTCCTCTTGGGAGCGGTAGACGGCGTAGTGGATCGCCCCGTAGCGCAGCGCGACGGGCGCGACCTGGGCCAAGGCCGCCTCGAGCTTGTCGGGGCGGAACGCCGTCGCGTACCAGGGGATGTGGA
Source organism: uncultured Solirubrobacteraceae bacterium (assembly GCA_902806205.1). Taxonomy (GTDB): domain Bacteria; phylum Actinomycetota; class Thermoleophilia; order Solirubrobacterales; family Solirubrobacteraceae; genus Paraconexibacter. The sequence goes on from CADCVR010000009.1 coordinate 8,131, forward strand.
CCGAGTAGGTCATGGACGTCAGGCTCCCACTTCGGCGTTGATCGCGCCAGGCCCCTCGGCGGTACGGCCCTGGCCCTCCTCGGCGGCACCCACGAGGATCGCGATCTTCCCCGAGTGCTTGTTGTCGCGCATGAGCTGGTGGGCCTCGGCGACCTGGTCGAAGCCGAACGTGCGCCACAGGACGGGGCGGATCTGGCCGCTCTCGATGAGCTCGTTGGCCTTCGTGCACTCGTACGCGTTGGCGAAGTGCGAGCCGAGGATCTCCTTCTGCTTCATCCACAGGTAGCGGACGTCGAAGTCGAGGTTGTATCCCGTGGTGCCGGCGCAGATGACCACCTTGCCGAACGGCTTGACGGTGAGCACCGAGGTCGGGAACGTCTGCATCCCGACGTGCTCGAAGACGACGTCGGGTGCGTCGCCGAGAAGCTCCTTGACGGCCTGGCCGAACGCGCGGGAGACCTTGAAGCGCGCCTTCTCCTCGGCGGGCGACTCGCCGCCCTTGCGCATCATGCCCGCGAAGTCGTTGCGGTTTATGAAGCCCTTCGCGCCGAGCTGCTCGACCAGCGCGCCCTTCTCTGCGCTCGAGACGACTCCGACGGACTCGGCGCCCGCGGCCCTGCAGATCTGCGTGGCGAACACGCCGAGGCCGCCTGCGGCGCCCCAGATCAGCACCCTCGAGCCGGCCTTGATCTGGGCGCGCGTGATCAGCATCCGCCACGCCGTGAAGTACACGAGCCCGTAGGAGGCAGCCTCCGCCCAGCTCAGCGCGGCCGGCTTGGGCAGCAGCTGCTGGGCCTGGACCTTCGTGAACTGCGCGAAGGAGCCCCACGTCGTCTCATAGCCCCAGATCTTCTGCGACGGGGCGGCCATGGGGTCGAGGCCGTGCACCTCGACGTCCTCATAGGAGGCCTGGTTGCAATGGATCACGACCTCGTCGCCGGGACTCCAGCGCGTGACGCCCGGCCCGACCTTCCAGACGATCCCGGCGGCGTCCGAACCGCCGATGTGGTGCCCGAACTCCGGGTGGTCGCCGTACTTCATGATCGAGACGGGCTCTGCGAGCGCCGCCCAGACGTTGTTGTAGTTGACACCGGCGGCCATGACCCGGACGATGACCTCGAAGGCGGCGGGCTCGGGAACGTCGACCTCCTCGAGCTCGAAGGCGTCCCGTGGCTCGCCGAAGCGCTCGGGCCGGATGACCCAGGCGGCCATCGTCCCCGGTAGCTCGCCGGGCTCGGTGTCCACCTGCGCCAGCTGTGAGAGATCCACTGCCATCTGAAGTCCGGCCTCGCTCGTTCGTAGGTCCGTTGCGGCGCGGGATCCTAGCGGCCGGGGCGACGTGGCCACGCGTACGGCCGGGCACCGGCGTCGAGACTCACTTCTCGAAGAAGCCGCTGCGCACGAAGTACACGACGAGCACCACGGACGCGGCGACCAGGCCGCCCACGCCGAAGACGAAGAAGTCCGTCGCCGTGGTCACGCCGTCGACCATCCAGCCGAAGTTCTGCCCGAAGAAGCCGGTGACGAACGTCAGGGGAGGAAGATCGTCGCGATCAGCGTGAGCTGCTTGGTGACCTGGTTGACGCGCTGGTTGACCGCCGCGGCGTGGAGGTCGAGCGCCCCCGCGAGCAGGTCCCGGCTCGAGTCGATGATGTCCGCGATGTGCAGGAGGTGGTCGTGGATGTCGCGGAAGTAGTCGTGGGCCTGGTCGACGTCGAGGCCCGGGAGGCGGTCGATCGTGCCGCCGGCCGCCGTGAACATGTCGCGCTGGGGCCCGACGACGCGGCGGAGGGCGACCAGCCGCTTGCGCAGGGCGAAGATCCGCACGCGGATGTCCGGGTCGATCGACGTGGATGCCTCCTCCTCGAGGTCGTCGATCTCCTCGGCGAGGGTCTCCAGGGCCGTGAAGTAGGAGTCCGTCAGCGCATCCAGGACGCGGTAGACGGCCTCCTCCTCCGAGCGGGGGTCGACGCGCGCCAGACGGTCGTGGGCGGCGGTAAGCGTCCAGCAGGAATCGCGGTGCAGCGTGACGATGGCCTGGCCGGTGACGTAGCAGTGGACCTCGACCGGCTCGCCGTCGTCCACCCCGTAGTAGACGACGAGCACGTGATCGCGGTAGTCGTCGACCTTCGGGCGCTGGCCGAACTCGCGCGAGTCCTCCAGGGCCAGTTCGTTGAAGCCGAAGACGTCGCGGAGCTGATCGACGGTCTCGACGGAGGAGTCGTGGAGGTCGAGCCAGAAGAACTCGTCGCGGGAGCGCAGCTCGGCGATGGCCCCGGTGTCCAGGGTGGTCAGCGAGCGCATGTCGGCCAACGCTGAGTGCTCCGATTCGTAAGTTCCGTCGCAGGATCCGGGATGGATCGCCGCGCCGTGGCGTTCGGCGACGGCCCTGCTCGTACCGGGCGTACTTGCGGGGCCGTCGCCGGGCGGCACGGCCCGGCGAGGCGCCCGGATGCTGCCATGGAACTTCGGAATCGGAGCACTAAGGACCGTCCCGGACGGCGTCTGGGCTGAGAAGCTGTTTCAGAAAGAGCGGTGCGCCGAGGAAACCGTCTCGCGGCACCGGAACACAGCTTCTAAGGCCGCAGGAGCTCGTCCCGCGCGCTGGGCCGCGCCGCGCCGACCGTGAGAACCGCGGGCTCGATGCCTCTGCTCTGGACCCGGACGGTGGCCTTGCCCTCCGGCACGTCGGCCTTCAGCGTCGCGGTGTCGCCCGGGTTGATCGGCCCGGTCTGCTGCATGAAGCCGCCGGCGCCGCCCGTGGTCTCGAAGGTGATCTGCTGCGCCGCGCCGGTCTGGTTCGAGACGATCAGGCTGACGGGTCCCGCGCCGAAACGCTTGGGCGAGACGGAGACCTCGGCTTCGCTGATCGTTGCCGAGAGGACGATCTGCGAAGGCGGTGGTGGGTCGTTCTGGTAGCTCTCGTCCTTCCCGCATCCCGTGGCGAGCAGCGCGGTGGCAGCCATCGCGGTCGCGGCGATCCTTCCCATGTCCCGACCCTGGGAGCCTGTTGAGATATTCGCGCGCCCGTTCAAAACCACCTCGCGCGCGCCATCCGCCACCCGACGACCCGCAGATCCAACCGGGATCTGCCACGTCATCGCGCGACGCCTGGCACGGGCGATGCGGCTTCCGGCGACCACACGGCGGTACATCGACAGCCTCCTCGATGAGTGATTCCACGGATCCGGTGCCGCCCGCTCGACGTTTCGGCTGGCACCAGACGCCACCCGATCCCTTGCCGATCCGTACAGGATCGGCTGCGGAAATCGTGCGGCGTCAGCCATCC
>CADCVR010000010.1:0-34713 GCA_902806205.1 uncultured Solirubrobacteraceae bacterium
CGCCCCGAGCGCCGAGATCTGAGTTGCTCTTGCCCTCGCCGTCCCCGCTCTCGGTCTCGTCGTCGGTGATCCCGTACTTGCACGGAGCTAACACCTGCGTGACGCTGCCGGTCTGGCCGGGCGCGACGGCCGTGAGGCCGCCGCCGTCCTCGATCCAGGCTGGGATCGGCGCGCCCTCCTTGTCGACGGCCTTCTCGAACTCCTCGACGGTGTGATCGTCGAGCAGCCGCACGATCCCCGCCGAGCGCGGGGTCTTGTCGGAGTTCGCAAGCGTCAGCGTGACCAGGCCGGCCTTGACGCTCGCCGGAAACGCGAGCTTCTTCTTCTTGCCCTCCGCGGTGGCCTCGATCTGAAAGCTCGCGGGCGCGGCAGGGGCCGCAGAGGCAGCCGGGGCAGCCCGCTTGGACGCCGGCTCGTCCTCGTCGTCGCCGCAGCCGGCGACCAGTGCCCCCGCACCGAGCACGGCAACACCGAGGATCCTCGTGCGGGGGCTCATACGACGACGTGGTGCAGCTCGTAGCGTTCGCGGCGAGCGGGTGGCGGGGTGTCGCCGGCGACCTCGCGGATCGCGGGCATCAGTCGCTCGGCGGTGAAGCGCTGCTCGAGCTCGTCGCTGGTCCAGACCTCGAACATGCGAAACGTGCCGTCCTCGGTGAACCCGGCGCAGTGCACCAGCAGGCCGTCGGGGCGGTCGGCGTCGATGCCCATCCGCTGGGTCACGGCGTCGTAGTTGGTCGTGGTGAGGTCGTCGCTGGCGGCGAACTCATACAGGTAGGCGATGGCCATGGGTGGTCTCCTCTCGGTGGTGGTGGTCACGGCGCCCGGAACCCGGGCTCGTCGGTGGATACGGGCAGCGGACTGGCCCGCAAGCCCGTGGGAATCGGTGATTCGTTGAAGCCGGTGGGCGCCACGTCGTTGGGCGCGTCGGGATGAAAGAGCGAGGCGAGCACCTGGATCTGCCCCCGCCCGGGGCCGAGCTCGAACTGCCCGCCGCCGTAGGTGCCGATCCCCACTTCCGCGCACAGGTCGTAGGCGTCCAGGACCGCAGGCAGGCTGCCGAAGCGCGAAGGCTTCATGTTGAGCATGCGCGGGCGCACGGCGCAGCGCGCGATGTCCCCGACGGAGCGGATCGGCGCATCCCAGGTCACCCTCGGCCAGTGGGGGCGAAGGACCGGCTCGGTCTCGGGCGTGACGCCGGGATCCTCCACCCACGCGTCGGGGAACGCGCGCAGCACGCGCTCGTACAAGGCCGCGTCCACGCGCACGGCGACCGGAACGTCCTCGTCGTACTGGCCCTTGAGGTCGACCACGTCGATCACCCCGGTGGCCGCCACGCCGAGCATGGCCCCCGCGTCCCATGCTGGTGCGGCCATGAGCTTGAGCCGCATCCCTGGATAACGCTCGTGCAGCGCGGCCACCGAGGCGGCGGACGTCTCCGGGCCCGGTGAGACGACGTAGGACACGGGGCGCGGCACCCGGCCGAGGGCCACCGCGAGCGAGAGCCCGGCCTGGCGCAGCGCCAGGTCGAGCGCGGCGCTCTCGAACGCCCAGCGGCGGAAGCGGCGGAAGTCGGCGTGGCTCGCGCCGCGTGGAAACAGGTCGAGCGTTCCGACCTGCCGCCCGAACGCATCCAGGGTCCAGTCACCGGCGAGCGGCAGCCGTCGCGCGTCGGCGCGGAAAGAGGTCTGGTCCGGGGAAGCGTAGCTGGTGTCCTCTCCCTGGCCCTCGTGACCGGCGCCGTAGAGGCGCACGACGGTGCTCAGGCGGGTGAAGTGGTCGCTCACCCGCAGCTCGAGCCCGGAAAGCTCGTACTCCTCGATGCGCAGCGGCAGCTGCGCGATACGTGAGTAGGTGCGCTCGAGGGCCACGCGGGACATGGCGCCACTCTTGCGGCGCCCGGCCGCGCTGACCACGGGGCCGACCCTGGACCGCGCCCCTGGGATTTGCCCGCTTAGGAGCCCGTTGAAGAATCCGCGTGGTCGCAGTGAACCACCTCGCGCGCGCCAGGCACCACCCGATGACTTGTCGATCCAACCAGGATCGACGGCGTCATCGGTCGGCGCCTGACACGGGCGATGCGGCCCGCTGCGACCACGCGGCTATTCATCAACAGACTCCCAGCGCCCCGGCCAGGCCGGCGCGGCCCGGGACGTCGAGCTTTCGGTAAGCGTGGGTGAGGTGCATCTCCACCGTCTTGACGGTGAGAAAGAGCTCCTGCGCGATCTCGGCGTTGGCCAGCCCGGCGACCGCCATCCCGGCGATGCGCTGCTCGCTCGGGGTGAGCGCGTCCGCCCCGGTCAGCGCATCGCGGCGCAGCCGCACGCCGCTCGCGCGCAGCTCCGTGCGCGCCGCCTCGGCGAGGGCCTGCGCACCGCAGCGGCGCGCCAGCTCGTGCCCCTCGCGCAGCGGCTCGCGGCTCTCCCTCCGCCCGCCTTGGCGCCGCAGGGCCCCGCCGAGCGCCACGAGCGCGCGGGCGTGCTCCAGCTGGACGGGGCTCTCGGCGAGCTCGTCGACCGCACGCCGCAGGAGCTCGACCGGATCGCCCCCGACGCCCGCGCGGGCCTGCGCGTGCAGCGCCTGCCCGATCGCGCCGCGGGTGCCCCAGCGCTCGGCCAGGCGCAGCATCTGCCGGGCGCTCGCCGCTGCGGCGGCGGCGTCGCCCGTCGCGCGGTGCACATCGACCACCACCGCCAGGTCCTCGAGCCACCCGGCGTTGACCTGGCGCCCATGCCGGCCGACGCGCCGGACGGCCTCGTCCCAGTCGGCCAGGGCCCGGCCGTGTTCCCGCCGGGCTGCGTGCAGGGCCATCCGCGCCAGCATCACCGGGATCATCGGGGGCGAGTCGGGGATGTCCTCGACGAGGAGCGCGCACTCGAGCTCCCTGAGCGCCTCGTCGGTGCGACCGCGATCCAGCAGCGTCCCGATCAGCGGGGCGATCCCGCGGGCGAAGAACCACTCGCGGTCCAGCGTGGCCTCCAGCGCGGAACGGGCATCGGCCTCGGCCTCCCGCAGGCGCCCGGCCCGGCGGTGAACCGCGGCCCGCAACGTCATCGCGGTCCCGAAGTCGGTGACCGACCCGCGACGGCGGGCATCGGCGACCGCGCGATCCAGCAGCCGCGACGACGACTCGAGGCGATCGGCCCATCGCAGGCCGAGTACGACGCCCGTGAAGGCCAGCGACAGAGCCCCCTCCGCGAGCAGCCCGTCGGTCTGCTTCGCCGCGCGCTCGGCGATGCCCGCGACCTCGTCGGCCGTCGCGTCGGGCAGCATGCGGGCAAAGACGAGGTTGCCGAGCACGATCGCCTCACCGAGCGTGTCGCCGGCGAGGTCGTCGGCGAGCGTGACGGCGCCCTCGAGGACGAGAATGGCCCGGAGTCGCAGCGCGAGCTCGCGGTCCCGGCGTTCCACCTCGGGCAGCGTCTCCTCGACAAGCCCGACGATGCGCGTGCGCAGGCCGGCATCGCCGGGGTTCGCAAGCGGCAGCAGCGCGGCGGCGCGGCCGCGGGTCAGCGGGTCAGCCGCACAGCGGTGGGCCTCCTCGAGGTGCCCGGCCGATGCGGCGGTCGCGCCGACCGCGAGCTCCGCCCGGCCGAGCTCGAACAGCACCTCACTGCGCAGCTCGGGCGCGGGCGGCTCGGCCAGCGCCCGCGACAGCAGCGCCTGGGCGGTCTCCGACGCGCCGCGCCCGGCTGCGTGCCCGGCTGCCAGCCGAAGCTCGTCGACCACCCTTCCGTCCGCCGCCGGGGCGGCATGGAGCAGGTGCAGCGCCACCCGCTCGGGCGGCGCTCCGCGCGCGCGCAGCAGGTCGGCGGCGCGGGAGTGCATCGCGGCCCGCTCCCGGGCCGAGATCCCGGAGCGCGTCGCTCCGATCAGAATCGGGTGACGGAAGCTCAGCGCCGGCGCATCGTCCAGCAGCCCGATGCGGACCAGCTCGAGCGCCGCCGTCGAGGCCGCCGCCGCGGACATCGCGGCGAGCTCGGCGGCCAGCTCCTGCGCGGCGCCGTCGCCCAGGATCGCCGCGGCGCGCGCCAGCGCGGCCACTTCGGGACCGGCCCGCCGCAAGGTGAGGCTCACCGCCCGGGCGATCCCGGGGGGCGTCGAGTCCATCACGCGCTGCGCCCCCGCCGCGGTGAACGGGACCCCGTCGGCGCGCAGCGCCTGGAGCAGCTCGCCGAGGAGAAACGGATTGCCGCCCGTGGCCCGGTGACACGCGGCCGCGAAGCGCTCGTCGACCACACCCGGATCGAGCTCGCGCAAGAGCCGCTGTAGGCCCGTCTGGCCGAGGGCGCGGAGATCGAGCAGCTCGCAGGCGGGCTCGGCGGCCATCTCGGAGAGCACGGTGGCCGCGGGGCCCCCGGACTCCTCGCCCGTGCGCGCGGCGACCACGAGGGCGACGGGGAGCGAATCCACCCGTCGCGACAGGTACGCGAGGTACCGCAGCGACGGCTCGTCGACCCAGTGGGCATCGTCGACCACCATCAGCAACGGCGATTCCTCGGAGAGCTTGGCCGCCAGCCAGAACAGCCCGTGCAGGATGCCCGCGAGCTCTGCCCGCGAGCCCCCCGCGGCCGCGAGGAGGACCGGCTCGGCCAGCCGCGCGGCGCCGGTCAGGAGGCGCTCGCGGTCGGCGGCATCGCGGACGGCAGGCTCCAGGCACTGCCGGACGACACCCATCGGGTAGTCGCGCTCGAGCTCCGTCCCGCGTCCGTGCAGGAGCCTCATGCTCGGCTCGGCGAGCTCCCGAGCCACCTCCAGCAGCCTGGATTTTCCGATCCCCGCCGGTCCTTCGACCAGAACGATGCCGCCGGTGCCGGCCCGTGCCGCAGCCAACGTGTCGCGAAGGACCTCGACCTCGTGTTCGCGCTCGACCAGCGGATGGCCGCCCGACGCGCGCCTTCCTGCCTCGTAGGCCATGCCACACCATCATGACGTCCGGCGCTGGCGGGCTCTTCGCCCTCAGACCTGCTCGGCCGCCTGGGCCTTGATGCGCGCGTTCTCCGCGTTGGTCTGCCGGACGACCTCGACCGGGGTGCTCTTGGCGTAGGTCGCGATGAACGCCTCCGTGTCGATCCGGGCCTGGTCGTCGGGCCGCTGGTTCTGCGGCGACTTCATGAGGTAGGAGGAGGGGCCGTCGATCTGGCCGCCGAGGCCGTGGTTGAGCGCGAGCTTGCAGCAGCGCACCGCGTCGATGACGATGCCCGCCGAGTTCGGCGAGTCCCAGACCTCGAGCTTGAGCTCGACGTTGAGCGGCACGTCACCGAACGCCTGACCCTCCGCGCGGATGTGCGCCCACTTGCGGTCGGTCAGCCACGGCACGTAGTCCGACGGGCCGACGTGGACGTCCTCGGCCGGGAGCTCGTGGTCCATGATCGAGGTGACCGCGTTGGTCTTGGAGATCTTCTTGGACTCCAGGCGCTCGCGCTCGAGCATGTTGAAGAAGTCCATGTTGCCGCCGACGTTGAGCTGCGAGGTGCGCATGAGCTTCACGCCGCGGTCGGCGAACAGGCGGGCCAGCGTGCGGTGGACGATCGTCGCGCCGACCTGACTCTTGATGTCGTCGCCGACGATCGGCAGGCCGGCCTTCTTGAAGCGCTTGTCCCAGTAGGGCTCGCGGGCGATGAAGACGGGGATGCAGTTCACGAAGCCGCAGCCGGCCTCGAGGATCTGCTCGACGTACCACTTCGTCGCCACCTCCGATCCGACGGGGAGGTAGGAGACGACGACGTCGGTGCGCGTGTCCTTGAGGATCTGCGCGATGTCCGCGGTCTCGCCGCCGGCCTTCTCGATGCGCTGCTTGAGGTACTTGCCGAGGCCGTCGTGGGTCATGCCGCGGTACACCGGGACGCCGAGGCTCTCGGGCACCTCGGCGAACTTCATCGTGTTGTTCGGATCGGCCCAGATCGCCTCGCCCAGATCCTTGCCGACCTTGGTCTTGTTGATCTCGAAGGCGGCCGTGAACTCGATGTCGGAGACGTGGTAGCCGCCGAGATCGACGTGCATGAGGCCGGGGACGTCCTGCGTCGCGTCGGCGTCCTTGTAGTACTCGACGCCTTGGACGAAGGCGGAGGCGCAGTTGCCGACGCCGATGATCGCGACGCGCACCTTGTCGCGCTGGTAGCGGTCCGCGCCGCTTGCCGCCGCGCCGTTCGTGTCGCCGTTCTTCGTGTCTGAGGCCATGGGGGAGGGTTCCTGTGTCGAGGTGGGCTACGGGACGTAAACCCTGCGGGGTGACCTGGTTACAGGCCGCGGAGCAGGGCGCCGCGCACGTGCAGGATGCGCTGGAAGGTGGTGATGAGGGTGAGGACGGCCAGCACGTAGATGGCCGGCTCGAGCAGCGCGAGGTCACCCGGCCCCTCCGCGAACAGCAGGCCGATCGAGAGGATCACGACCCGAACGGCCCGCGAGGCGATGCCGACCTTGCACTCCACGCCGAGGGCTTCGGCCCGGGCGCGCGTGTAGGACACCATCAGGGAGAAGAGCACCGCCGCGACGGTCGCGGCGACGGCGAGCTCGTCGCCCCGCTCGGAGAAGTAGCCCCCGACGGCGATCAGGACGATCCCCTCTTCCATCCGGTCGAGCGTCGAGTCCAGGAAGGCACCGAACGGTGAGCCCTTGCCCGACATGCGCGAGTAGCGCCCGTCGAGCGTGTCCATGACCGAGCCGAGGATGAAGGCGACCCCGGCCAGGAAGAGCTCCCGCTCGTAGACCAGGTAGGCGGCGATCAGGTTCCCGAGCAGACCGGTCAGCGAGATGGCGTTGGGCGTCAGGCGCGACTCGATCAGCGCGTTGCGCATCTCCGAGCGGCGTGAGCCGGAGCCGATCGGGGCGCGAAGTGCGGCCTGGCGGGCCTGGGCCCGCTCTTCGCGGTTGCGCTGGGAGGTCTGCTGATCGGTCATGGCGCCGCAGGACCGTACCGCGCCCGTCCTGTTCGGTTACGTCCGGTGCGCGGCCCCTACCTGAGCGGCCCGAGCGACGCGTAGGGCCGTCCGCGCTCCTCCGGCCGTTTGCGCAAGCCGGCCTCGGCCCCATGCTGCCCGGGCAACGTGAGAGAGTGGGCCGATGTGCTCAGGGGTCGGTGGGCAACTAGCAGGGGCCGTCGGAGTGCGCCGGCGAGCGGATGGACGGCTGAAGGCGTCGGGGCCGTCTGGACTCGGGGCGAGCAGCCTTCGGCGCGCCGGGGTCGTGCTCGCGCTGCTGGCGAGCCTGGTGGTCGGTGGCTGCGGTGGGGGTGGCGATCGCGGCAAGCAGACCGTGGCGCGGTCCGCGCCCGCCCTCACGCTGGCGGTGATCGGCGACACGCCGTACGGCCCTGAGCAGGTCGCCGCGTTCCCCGACCTCGTCGCCGACGTCAACCGCGATCCCGAGGTCGACGTCGTATTGCACCTCGGCGACATCAAGACCGGCGCCAGCACCTGCACCGACAAGCGCTTCAAGCGGCTGCGGGCACTGTTCAACACGTTCGAGGATCCGTTCGTCTACACGCCGGGCGATAACGAGTGGACCGACTGCCACCGCCGGGTCGCCGGCGGTTATGCGCCGACGAAGCGCCTCCAGCGGCTGCGCAGGATCTTCTACGCCCAACCCGGCCGCGCGCTGGGCGGGCGGCCCATGCGGATGCGCACGCAGGCCAAGCAGCCCGGCTTCGAGGAGTTCGTCGAGAACCAGCTTTGGGTGCGTTCGGAGGTGGTGTTCTCCACCGTCCACGTCGTCGGCAGCAGCAACGGCCTTGCTCCCTGGTCCGAGGTCGCCGAGACGGCGAAGCAACGCCGCCTTCGCCTGGCCGAGTTCGATCGCCGGCAGGCCGCAGACCTGGCGTGGCTGGACCGCACGTTCGCCCTCGCCGAGGAGCGTGAGGCGCGCGGCGTCGTCGTGGCCATGCAGGCCGACATGTTCGCCGGGGCCGCCGGCGGCGGCTACGACGCCATCGTGCAGCGGCTCGCCGAGCGGGCCAGCCGCTTCGACGGGCCGGTGCTGCTGCTGGAAGGCGACACGCACAAGTTTCTCGTCGACGAACCGCTGGCCTCGGGGAGCTCGGTGCATGCCGTCACGACGCGGGCCCCCAACGTCACCCTGATCGTGGTCGAGGGAGAGACCGCGGGCGAGTGGCTGCGCCTGAGGGTCGCCCCTCAGGCGGAACGGCTGTTCTCGTGGAAGCGCGAGCGGGTCTGACCCATCCTGGGAAGTCAGCCGGCGATGCGCTCGGCGGCCGTTCAGGCGGTGAGGAACTCCACGACGGTGGCGATGAGGTCCGGGCGGTCCAGCCACGGCCAGTGGCCCGCGTCGGGCAGGCGGAGGACGTCGGCGTGCGGGCCCAGAGCGGCCGCGTAGGCGTCCGCGAACTCCGCCGGGATGTACGGGTCCTGGTCGCCCCAGACGACGAGCGCCGGGCAGTCGAGGCGCTCCAGCCCCAGCCCGGCGAGCGCGAGCTTCTCCGGCGGTGACGTCCGGTACAGGCGCAGGATCGCGCGCTGGGTGCCCAGGTCGAAGCCCGCCATGATCTGGTCGAGGAAGGCCGCGGGCAGCGACCCCTTCGTCGCGTTGGCTTCCCGCAGGGCCTGCTTGAGCGCGAAGCGGTTCGTCGCGCCCATGACGATCTCGCCCACGCCCTGCGTGCGCCACAGCCGTGCGAGCCGGTGCCAGCGGTAGCCGGGCAAGAACGGCACCGCGTCCATGACCACGAGGCGCTCGAGGCGCTCGGGGAAGCGTTGGGCGAGCAGCAGCCCGACGGCGCCCCAGTCGTGGACGAGCAGCCGGAACCGCTCCACCTCGAGGTGGTCGAGGAACGCTTCGAGCCACCGGTCGTAGCCCTCCATCGTGTACGCGCCGTCGGCGCGCTTGCCCGAGCGCCCGAAGCCCGGGAGGTCCGGTGCGATTCCGCCCCCGAGCGCCAAGAACGGCGTCCAGTCGTCGGCGGACGTCGGCACCCCGTGGACGTAGAGCACGGGCGGGCTGCCCTCCGAGGGAGCCGAGCGCCAGAACACGGGCTGCCCGCCGAGCTCGGAGCGGTGCTCGGTCACGGCGGGCACCGGCCGGAGCCTAGAGGGTGCTCCTCGCCCGGCGCTCGGGCGCCCGGCACCCGGCCGGCCGGTCCGGTCCCCGGCGGGTGCATCGGGCAGACTGACCGGCTCATGCGGACCCTGATCCTCGGAGAGACGCTCGTCGACCTCATCTGCGAGCGGCCCGTTGCCTCGCCCGGCGAGGCCGACCGCTTCACGCCCCACTTCGGCGGGGCCGGCGCGAACGTCGCGGTCACCGCTTCGCGCGCTGGAGCCGACGTCGCGCTCGCCGGTGGCGCGGGGAAGGACACCTGGGGCTGCTGGTTGCGCGACGGTCTCGCGGACGCCGGCGTCGCCCTGGACCACTTCGCGCTCCTGCCCGGCGTACGCACGAGCGTGGCGTTCGTCACCGTCGACGCCGCGGCCGAGCCGCAGTTCGTCATCTACGACGAGGGTCTTACCGCGGTCAGCGAGCAGCTCGGGCCGCGGCTGGTCGCGGCCGTCGAGGCGTCCGACGCGTTCTTCTTCTCCACGGGCACGATGGTGGGTGAGCCCGAGCGCGCGATGACCCAGGCCGCGCACGCCCGCGCGCTCGAGCTCGGCCTGCCGGTCGTCTTCGACCCGAACCTGCGGCCGGGCCGCTGGAGCAACCCGGGGCGCGCGACGACCGTCGCGCGCGAGTGCGTCCCCGGCGCGTTCCTGGTCAAGGCCAACCGCCGCGAAGCGGAGCTGCTGACGGGCGAGGCGGATCCCGTTCGCGCGGCGGAGGCGCTGTTGGCCGCCGGCGCGCAGACCGCCGTGATCACGCTCGGCGGCGACGGCGCGCTGCTGCGCGGCGCGGGACTGCGCCGCGACGTGCCGGGCCGCCCCGCGGATCCGGTCAACGCCACGGGCGCGGGCGACACGTTCGCCGGGACGCTCCTCGCCCGCGTGGCCGCCGCAGGCTGGTACCCGCCGGCGATCGCCGCGGCGCTCGACGAGGCGGTCGCCGCCGGTGCCCTTGCGACGGAGCGGTGGGGCGCGGTCGCTTGAGCGCGGCGGTCACGGTGTGGTCGCTGGAGCTCACCGACCCGGCGTGCCTGCGCCCCCCGGCGCGTCCGCCGGGGCGCCCGCTGTACGTCGAGCGCCTCGACGAGCGCGCCGGTGGCCACAGCGAGCGGCTCTACCGCACGGTGGGCGCCGACTGGCAGTGGACGGATCGCCTGCATTGGCCGCAGGAGCGCTGGGCCGCCTGGCAGGAGCGCGTCGAGACCCACGTCGGGTGGGTGGACGCGCCGGCGCCCTCCGGTCAGGAGGCGGGGTACGTCGAGCTCGACCCCTCGCAGCCGGGGTCCGTCGAGATCGCCTACTTCGGCCTCCTGCCGGTGTTCCACGGCTGCGGGCTCGGCGGCCACCTGCTCACCCACGGACTGCGTCGCGGCCTCGAGCTCGCTCCGCGCGTCTGGGTCCACACCTGCTCACTCGACGGCCCGCACGCGCTGGCCAACTACCTCGCTCGCGGGCTCGAGCCCTTCAGGACCGAGACCGTCCTGCGGCAGCCGGCTACCCACGGACCGCGAGATCCACGGTGACCATGGTGCCGCGCTGCGACGAGAGCGCGCCGTACATCCGGCCGATGCCCATGACGCGAAACCGGCCGTCGAGCAGCTGCCGGCGATGGGAGGGGGAGCGCATCCACATCCGCACGACGGTCCTGGCGCGGAAACCGGAGCCGCGCGGTGCGAACGCGATCACCTCGCCGGCCAGCCGGAACGAGCCGACGCGTGCGATCCGGCGTGCGAACGGCGTGCCGTCGGACGAGGCGTGCCCCAGGCGATCGTTGCGCAACAGGTCGTACGAGTGGCGGGCCGCGCCGCGCGAGAGGCGGCGGTTCGCGCGAAGGCCGGGGAGGCCGAGGGCGGCCCGTTCGGCGTTGACGGCGCGCACGATCGCGCGCTCGGGCATGTCCAGGGGAACGGTCATCGCGGGCACCCTAGGGGAAGCGGGCCGCGGGAGGTGAGCCGGGGGCCTACCCGCCCCCTTCCCGGGATTCTTCGCAAGATCTGCCATACTGCGACTAAGATCTCTACAGGCGCACCCACGCAGCACCGCGTCAGTCCCCTGACTCCAAGGAGCCCACTTCATGGCCAAGACCATCGGCATCGACCTCGGCACGACGAATTCCTGCATGGCCGTCCTCGAGGGCGGCGAACCGACCGTGATCGAGAACGCGGAGGGCGGGCGCACCACCCCGTCCGTCGTCGCCTTCGCGCAGTCGGGCGAGCGCCTGGTGGGCACCGTCGCCAAGCGCCAGGCGGTGACCAACCCGCAGAACACGATCTTCTCCGTCAAGCGCTTCATGGGCCGCAAGGAGCGCGAAGTCAAGGAGGAGGAGTCCATCGTCCCGTACAAGGTCGTCCCGGGGCCCAACGGCGACGCGCGCATCGAGGCCGACGGCAAGCAGTACTCCCCGCCGGAGATCTCGGCGATGACCCTTGCGAAGCTGAAGGCAGATGCGGAGGCCTACCTCGGCCAGAGCGTCGACTCCGCCGTGATCACCGTTCCGGCCTACTTCAACGACGACCAGCGCCAGGCCACCACCGACGCGGGCAAGATCGCCGGCCTCGAGGTCAAGCGCATCATCAACGAGCCGACCGCGGCCGCGCTGGCCTACGGCCTGGACAAGGAGACCGATCAGACGATCCTCGTCTTCGACCTCGGTGGTGGCACCTTCGACGTCTCGGTCCTGGAGATCGGCGACGGCGTCTTCGAGGTCAAGGCCACCGCGGGCGACAACCACCTCGGTGGCGACAACTTCGACAAGGCGGTCGTCGACTGGCTCGCCGCGGAGTTCAAGCGCGACCAGGCCATCGACCTGAAGAACGACCCGATGGCCCTCCAGCGCCTCTACGAGGCCGCCGAGAAGGCGAAGATCGAGCTCTCCTCCGCGCAGGAGTCCCAGATCAACCTGCCGTTCATCACCGCGGACGCCTCGGGCCCGAAGCACCTCGACGTGCGCCTGACGCGCTCCAAGCTCAACGAGCTCACGGGCGACCTGCTCGATCGCGTGGTCGTGCCGGTGCGCCAGGCGCTCGACGACGCCAAGGAGAAGGGTGCCGCCAAGATCGACCACGTCGTGCTCGTCGGCGGCATGACCCGCATGCCCGCCGTGCAGGAGAAGGTCAAGGAGCTCACGGGGCAGGAGTCCCATCGCGGCGTCAACCCCGACGAGGTCGTGGCGGTCGGCGCTGCCATCCAGGCCGGCGTGCTGGCCGGCGACGTCAAGGACGTCCTCCTGCTCGACGTCACCCCGCTGACCCTCGGCATCGAGACCAAGGGCGGCGTGATGACCAAGCTCATCGAGCGCAACACGACGATCCCCACGCGCAAGAGCGAGGTGTTCTCCACCGCGGAGGACAACCAGCCCTCCGTGGAGATCCATGTCCTGCAGGGCGAGCGCGAGATGGCGACCTACAACAAGTCGCTCGGCAAGTTCCAGCTCACCGGCATCCCGCCGGCTCCTCGCGGCATCCCGCAGGTCGAGGTCGGCTTCGACATCGACGCCAACGGGATCCTCTCGGTCTCCGCGAAGGACCTGGGGACGGGCAAGGAGCAGAAGATCGAGATCAAGGCGGGGGGTGGCCTGTCCGACCAGGAGATCAAGTCGATGGTCGCCGACGCGGAGTCGCACGCCGAGGAGGACCGTCGCCTGCGTGAGCTCGCCGAGGCGCGCAACAACGGCGAGAACGCCGCCTACCAGGCCGAGAAGCAGGTCAAGGACCTCGGCGACGCCGTCGACGACCAGTCCAAGTCCGAGATCGAGGACCGGATCAAGGAGTTGCGGGAAGCGCTCACCAGCGACGACGCGGCGGAGATCACCGCCAAGACCGACGCGCTGCAGTCCGCGTTCCACAAGGTCTCCGAGGCGATGTACGAGCAGGCCCAGGCCAAGTCGGAGGCTGCCGCGGCGGCCAACGGCGGCGATCCGGCGGCGGCGGCGAACTCCGAGGAGGAGGACGTCGTCGACGCCGAGGTCGTGGACGAGGGCAGGTAGGTCGTGACCGAAGAGTCACAGTCACACCGGGCCGCCGCGGAGTCCTCCGCGGCGGCCGACTCCGCCGATTCGCCGCTCTCGGCCGAGGAGGCCCAGAGCGCGGCGACCGACGCCCTCGACGAGATCACGATGCCCTCCACGGCGGCGGCAGGCGAGGAGGTCGCGTCCGCCGAAGAGACGCTCCTTGCAGACCCGGCCACCCCCGACTACCAGGACCTCTATCTCCGCGCCTCGGCCGAGATGGACAACCTGCGCAAGCGGGCGCGCCGCGACGTGGGTGCCGCGGAGGCGCGGGGCATCGGCAAGCTCGCCCGGGAGCTCCTCCCGGCCGTCGACAACCTCGAGCGGGCCCTGCAGGCCGCCGAGACGGCGACCCAGCGGTCGGTCTCGCCGCCGGCGCAGGGCACGGGTGAGGGCTCCGGCGAGCAGGACTTCCTGAAGGGCATCCGCCTCGTACAGGCCGAGTTCGTCGCTGCGCTGACCCGCGCGGGCATCTCGATCGAGGACCCGAAGGGCGAGCCCTTCGACCCGCACCGCCACGAGGCACTCGCCCAGTCGCCCGTCGAGGGCATCGCGCCCGGCATCGTCGTCGAGGTCTACCAGCCCGGTTACCTCCTGGGCGACGCCGTGCTCCGCGCGGCGCGGGTGGTTGTCTCGGGCTGATGGCTGCCGACCTGTACAACGCGCTCGGGGTCGACAAGAAGGCGACCCAGGCCGACATCAAGAAGGCCTACCGCAAGCTCGCGCGCCAGTACCACCCCGATCGCAATCCGGGCGACGTGGCCGCGGAGACGCGCTTCAAGGAGATCTCGGGCGCCTACGACGTGCTCGGCGATCCCGAGAAGCGCAGGCAGTACGACCGCAACGGCCCCTTCGGCGGCGGGGGAGGCCCCGGCGGCACCGCTGCCCCCGGCGGCTTCTCGGACATCGGAGACATCTTCTCGAACCTCTTCGGGGACCGCGTGCCCGGTGGCGCCGCAGGCCGGACGTCGCCGCCACGTCCGCGGCCCGAGCGCGGCAGGGACCTCGAGGGGGAGGTCACCGTGACCTTCGCCCAGGCGATGGAGGGCGCCCAGATCCCGCTCAGCGTCCCCACCGCGCAGGGCTGCAAGACGTGCCACGGCACGGGGGCGAAGCCGGGCACGTCGCCGAAGATCTGCCCGCGCTGCCAGGGCCGCGGCATCGAGTCGGAGGGGCAGGGGCTCTTCTCGATCTCCACACCCTGCTCGCGCTGCGGTGGAGCCGGGACGGTCATCGAGGATCCGTGCCCGACGTGTCAGGGTTCGGGGGTCACCCGGACGGTGAAGAAGTACCGGGTCAACATCCCGGCCGGCGTGAAGGACGGCTCGAAGGTGCGTCTGGCCGGCAAGGGGGAACCCGGGCCCCACAACGGTGCGCCCGGCGACTTGTTCGTGATCACCCGCGTGCAGCCCTCGCCGGTCTTCACGCGCAAGGGCGAGCACCTCGAGGTCGAGGTGCCGATCACGTTCCCGGAGGCGGCGCGCGGCGCGGAGGTCGAGGTCCCGACCCTCAACGGCACCAAGCGCCTGCGGGTCCCTCCGGGAACGCGTTCGGGAACCGTGCAGCGCCTGCGCGGCGAGGGCCCGCCGCGACTGGGCGCCAAGGGCCGCGGGGACATCCACTACCGCTTCGTCATCGACGTCCCCGCTTCGCTCTCACGCGAGCAGTCCGACGCGGTCGACAAGCTCTCCCGGGTGATGCCCGGCGACCCACGCTCCGACCTGTTCGCCCAGACCGGCGCCGCGACGGGCGCCGGGAGCGAGGAGTAGTCGGTGTCCGCCGCCCGCCGCACCTCGCGATCTCGGACCACCATCACCGTGGAGCACGACCGCGGGGTCTTCATGATCTCCGTGGCCGCCGAGCTCGCGGAGATGCACCCCCAGACCCTGCGCATGTACGAGGCGCGCGGGCTGATCGAGCCGAAGCGCTCACCCAAGGGCACCCGCCTGTACTCCCGGGCCGACGTCGACCGGTTGCGCCGCATCCAGGAGATGACGGGTGAGCTCGGTCTCAACCTCGCGGGCGTCGAGCGCGTCCTCGAGCTCGAGGAGCAACTCGGTCGCATGGTGGGCAGGGTGAAGGCCCTCGAGCGTCGCGCCGCCCAGTTGCAGGACGAGATCGCCTGCCTCGAGGACCGCCGCGACGAAGTTCGTGCCGACCTCGTCCGGTACGAGGCCCGGCCGGGCAGCGAGATCGTCCGCGCCTCCGACGTGCGCCCGCAGCGGCGCACCGTCCAGGCCGACCGCCCGTCCCACTGAGATCCGGACAGACCGTCCGACAGGGCTGGTATAACGCGTTCAGCGGGGCACGCCGTGGTTTACGATCTGCCATGGCGGGGATGGGCACTCTGGGGCGCCGGGCTACCGGCGCGGGCTTAAAGCAAAGGACATGTGGTCATGCGGGAGCGAAAGACCGGAATTACGGCGTTGCTGACGGGCGTGGCGGTGCTGTGGGCCTTGCCCACCGCGTCGCTCAGCCAGGAGGGTGATCTCGAGCGCGTTCGCAAGGCGGTGGACGCAGCGACCGGCCAGGTCGAGCGCACCGTCTCGACCGCCGTCGCCCCGGTGCGGAGAGCCACCCGTCCCGCCGGTCAAGCGGTCGGGAAGACGTCTGCGGCTCTGCGCCGAGCGACCGGGCAGGATCGCGCCCCGACCGCGACCCCCACCACCGACCCGCCGCTGCACGGCACGAACAACCACGGTCAGGGGACCGTGGCCGTGACGGATATCAACCCCACGAACGAGCGCCCGGTGGGCGGCAGCACCGACGGGTCGGACGCCGGCCCGGAGGAGGTCGTCGTGGGTCGCGCCCGCGGCGAGCAGCAGGCCGACGGCAGCTACCGCGGCCGCATCACGATCGCGGCCCTGCTCGGCCAGGAGGTCGCGGGCGTCACCACCACCAACGGCCAGACGCAGAACGGTCCGCTGCAGCCCGTGCAGACCGGCGTGCTGGACCCGCTCTGCAACGGTACCGCGCAGCAGGTCTGCTTGAGCGTGCTCAGGGCGGACTCCACCACGACGGGCACTGGTTCCACGAACGACTTCGCGACCGCGCGCGCCCAGCTCGGCGGGGCCGAGGGAATCGGCGTCGGAGCCGCGGAGAGTCAGGGCACGATCAATCAGGACGCCAACTGCCAGACCTCCAGCGGCACGTCGAGGGCCGCGAACGTGAGCTCGGGCGGCGCCGCGGTGGCCGACGCGGCGAATTCCAGCAGCACGTCGCGCTCCTGCCGCGGGCAGCAGCCGGTGGTGACGAACACCTCACAGGTGATCGCTCTCGGAGGCACCGGCGTGCCGATCCCCGCCCCGGGCTGCGCAGACGGCACGCCGGACACGGAGACCGGGGTTCCGACCCTGGCGCCGATCGTCTGCAACGCGGACACGATCGCCGGCGCGGCCGGCGTGCGTGAGGCACTGGACGTCTTCGTGTTGCAGGTCGGCGGCACGTCGCTGACGAAGCTGACGACGGCGGCCTCGGAGTCCATGAGCACGGCCCCTCCCGAGACCAGCCGCGCGGCGTGCTCCGACGGCGCCGACAACGACGGCGACGGCCGGGTGGACGCGGCCGATCCGGGCTGCCACACCGACGGCAACGCCGGCAACCCCGGCTCCTTCGACCCCAACGACACCTCAGAGGTCGACGCCCCCCGTCCGGCGGGACCGGGCACCCCCACCGCGGGCGCTCCGAACGACGACGGCGACGACGACGACAACGCCGGCGACGCCGGGGCGGGCGCCGGCGACCGGGCACAGTGCGCCGACGGTCGCGACAACGACGGCGACGGCGTGAGCGACCGCCGCGACCCGGGCTGCCACACCGACGGCAACGCCTCGAACCCCGCATCGTTTGACCCCGACGACGACTCCGAGGCCAACGGCGGGGGAGGCAACGCCGGTGTGCAGGACGCCGACGTGGACCGCTCTGGTGCGCTGCCGTTCACCGGCACCAACGTGGTCAGCCTCGCCCTCGCGGGACTGCTCATGCTGGCCGGCGGGCTGCTGCTGCGCCGCCAGGCGGGCGTGCTGCCGCCGCGCCGGTAGTGATTGTTCCTCCTGCAGATCGTCGTGCGAGGATCTGCAGGAGGGATCACTAGGTGCGCCGCATCGCCGACGGAGCAGGACGGCGCCGCCTCGTCGGCGCCGGCCTGCTGCTTGCGGGCTTGGCCATCGCCGCGCTGGTGCTCATCCCCGGTGCTGACGGGCCCCCCGGCAGGGCCCCGCGGCCTGTCGCGGCGAGCGTCTCGGTGCCTGGCCTCGGGCTGGCCTTCGCGCATCCCGCCAGTTGGAAACGGGAGATCGACGGTCGCGCGTTCCGGCTGCGCAGCCCCGAGGGCTCGGTGATCCTGACGATCGCCTCGCCGCTGGCCGAGCGCCGCCCGGAGGAGGTGAAGGCCGCGCTGAGGTCGGCGCTGCTGCGGCGGCTGGCACCGGCGAAGGTGCTGCGCGAGGGTCCGGGACCCCTGGGGGCCCGCCGCGCCACCACCTTCGAGCTGACCGGGCGCTCCGGGGGCGAGCGTGTGCGCGCGCTCGGCGTGGTCGAGAGCACCCCCTTTCGCACCTACACCATCACGCTCGTCACCTCGGCGTCGCCGTCCGCACGCCGGGTCAAGGAGGCCCAGGACGTGCTCGGCAGCGTCCGCCTCACCAAGCCGACCAGACGACGATGACGACCTCCCGGCGCTGTGTCGCCGGTGCGCCGGGCGGTCTCGCGTGGAAGTGCCTGGACGTGGGCGGCGCTTGAGCGAGAGGAGCCCCGTCTGCGTTGCCGCAGCGCCCCCGACCCCGGCCGAGCGAATCGTGGCGCGTCCGCGGACCGTGCGCCTCCGCTGAGCAGTCGCGGCTGTTGCGGACGCCTATAGATTCAACGCCGGTGACCGACGAGGCCCACGAGCCGGAGCAGCCCGCTCCCACTGCCCGAGTGCGGACCTGGAGCGTTCCCGCGACGCCGCGCAGCGTGTCTGCACTGCGTGAGCACGCCCGTACGTTCGCCGAGGGTCACGGCGTGGACCCTGAGACGGTGAGCGCCATCACCCTCGCGGTCAGTGAAGCCGTGACCAACGCGGTCTTGCACGCCTTCCTGGGCCGCGAGCCCGGGCTGATCACGCTCACCTGCGAGGCGGGCACCGGGGAACTGCGCCTGCTGATCGCCGACGACGGTCGCGGCATGCAGGTCCGTCCCGACTCGCCGGGCATGGGCACGGGATTGTCGACCATCGGACAGCTCGCGACCCGGATGGAGGTGCGCCCCAACCCGTCCGGCGGTGGCACGATCGTCGGCCTGGCCTTTCAGGCCGCGGGCGTGCACGGCGGGAGGGTCGTCGCACCGGGGGAGCCCGGAGGGCGGCTGCTCATCGCCGCGAGCGAACTCGCGCGCAGTACCGCGTGGCCGGTGGAGGGCTTCGAGCGGCTGTGCGACCTGGTCTTGCACGCCTTCGCCGACGCGGCTTGCGTCGATCTGGTCGAGCACGGCTGCCTCCGGCGTCTGGCCGCGCGGGTGCACGCGGACGAGGCGTTGTCAGCGCGGCTGGCCGACAGCGCTCCCCCGGTGAAGCCGGACACCGCCACATGGGCGGCCCTGAACGGCGGCGGGCCGCAACTCGTCGTCCACGACCCGTCGGTCCCGCGCCCGCCCGCCGGGGTGGGAGTGATGCTTGATCTCTCCTGGTGGCTGTCGGTGCCGCTGGCCGATGCGAACGATGGCATCCTCTGCCTCTGGGGACTTGGCGGGCGCGCCGGCCGGCCCGAGCCCGACGAGGCGACCATCGCGCTGATCGCCGAAGCCGGCATGCGCGCCGCTGCGGGGCTGGCCAACGCCCGCGTGCTCGCCGGGACGCACGCCACCCGTCGCCGGCTGGAGGCGGTGCTCTCCGCCCTCAGCGAGGCGGTGAGCGTCACCGACGCCACCGGCCGCTTGTCCTACGCCAACGAGGCCGCCGCACGGCTCATGGGCGCCGCGAGCCCCACCGAGCTCATGGCCGCGCCCTCGACCGTCTGGCGGGAGCGCTTCCGCATCACCGACCAGCACGGCGAGGAGCTGCAGGCCGATCGGCTTCCCAGCCGGAGGCTGTGCGTCGGCAAGGAGGCCGAGCCGCTTGTGAAGCGAAGCGTCGACACGGTGACGGGCCGCGTTCAGTGGCTGCGGACCACGTCGCGGCGGCTGGAGGACCCGGAAGGCCCGCTCGCGGTCGACATCGTCGAGGACATCACGCCGGCCGTCGAGGCCGAGCGTCGCCACCGGAGCACGATCGAGATCGGGAAGGTGCTCGACGAGCCGCCGGCCATCGTCCCGGCGTTGCAGGCCGTCGCCGAGCTCCTGGCTCCCGAGCTGGCCGACGGTTGTGCCATCGACCTGCTCGACGGGAAGCGGGCGCTGCACCGCGTCGCGCTGTCGCACCCCGACGCGGCCCAGCGCGCTCGCCTGCGCGCTCTGCCCGAGCGGCGGCAGACGTCAGCCGATTCGCCTCTCTGGCTGACGCTCGACCCGTCGGGTGCCCGCTTCGTCACCACCGTCACCCAGGAGGAGCCGAAGCTGTGCGCCGACGAGGAGAAGCACGTGGCGGCGCTCCGCGAGATCGGATGCCGTTCGGTGGGGGTCGTCCCGCTGCGCGCGGCGGGAGCGGCGGTCGGGCGGCTCATGGTCACCCAGGACCGGCGCAGCGGCCGGTCGTTCGGCGCGGCGGATGTCGAGACGATCACCGATGTCGGGCGCCGGGTCGCGGCGGCGGTGGCGATGGCATGCCGTCGAAGCTGAGTTTCGGGCGCTGGCCGGCTCGGGTCAGGCCCTGGTCGCTCGGGAGGAGCGCCGCGTGCGCTTTGCCTCGTACATCGAGCGGTCCGCGCGCTCGAGGGCATCAGTCAAGTCGCTGATGTCGGCGTCGATCGCGGCGAACCCGATGCTCGCGGTGATGGCTGGGGACTCGCCTTCCACCGGCACCGCGGTGGCCGCGAGCGAACCACGAAGCTTCTCCGCGACTTCGATCCCCTCGGCCGCCGTCGTGTGGGCGAGGATCACCCCGAACTCGTCCCCGCCGAGTCGCCCGAGCACGTCGCTCGCCCGCAGGGACGCTCGCAGCGTGTGGGCGACCCCGCGCAGTGCGGCGTCGCCGGCGAGATGGCCGTGCGTGTCGTTGACCGCCTTGAAGCCGTCGAGATCGAGGAGGAGCAACACCGCCTCCTCGCCGTAGCGCCGGGACCGCTCGACCTGGCGGGCGAGGTCCTCCTCGAAGCGGCGACGGTTCGCCAGGCCGGTCAGCGAGTCGTGGTCGATCAGGGCCCGCAGCTCGCCGTCGAGCCGGCGGCGTGCGGTGACGTCCGCCAGTGACGTCACCACCGCATGCGGCCGGGAGCGGCGGCGGCGCAACGGCCGCGCGCTCACCGAGATCCAGGTGACGTTGCCGTCGTGGCTCTCCAGGCCGATCGATACCGCCCCGCTCGGCGTCCCGGTGCGCAACGCAACCTGCCACGGGTAGGCGTCGGGTGCCACCGGCCGGCAGTCCTCGTCGAGGATCGAGAGCGTGCCACCGGGACCGAGCGCGGCTTCGAGCTCCGCGTGGCCTAACCCGAGGATCCGCTCCGCGCTCGGGTTGCACGTCCGCACGCGCCCGTCGAGGTCATGGACGACGATTCCGTCGTCGAGTGCGTCGATGAGCGCCCGGAACGACGCGCCGGAGCCGCCACGGTGCAGCGCGTCCGGCCCGGCCGGCCGGCTGCGCCCCAGTTCGGCGGTGACGCGGTCGAGCGTCTTGTCCGACGGCGCGAGGGGGACCTGCGAGGCGTCCGCGTCGCGCTGTCGGATGACCTCCACCACGGACTCCACGACAGCCGGGTCGAACTGGGTGCCGGCGCAGGCCCGCAGCTCGGCGAGCGCCTCGTCGGCGGAGCGGGCCGGGCGGTACGGACGGTCCGTCGTGATGGCGCTGAACGTGTCGCAGCAGCTGATGATCCGTGCCGCGAGGGGGATCTGCTCCGCGGTCAGCCCATCCGGGTACCCCGTCCCGTCCCAAGACTCGTGTGACGCCCGGACGATCACTCCGACGTGCTTGAGAACACCGCCGACGCGCTGGAGCATCCGTTCGCCCTCGACCGTGTGCGTTCGCATGATCGCCCACTCCTCGGGAGTCAGCGGGCCCGGCTTGTTGATGATCTCACCCGGGATGACGACCTTCCCGATGTCGTGCAACAACGCGCCGAACTCGATGTCGCGCCGGGCTCGATCGTCGAGTCCCATGTGGTCGGCGGCCTCGAGCGCCAGCATCCCGACGCCCTGGCTGTGGCGTCCGGTGTACTCGTCGTCGCTCTCGACGACCTCGCCGAGCAGCAGTGCGGTGCCCCGATACGCTCGGGCGAGCTCGATCTGGCTGTCGATGAGCGCGGTCCGCTCGCGGCCGAAGAGCGCGATGAGCGCGATGAGGGGGAGGACGAGAACCCAAGCGAACTGCGTGTCGCGCGCGGCGAGCGCCGCGAGCAGACCGAGCGGCGCGAGGACGAGGTCGAGGCGCTGGGCGAAGCGCAGTTCGCGCAGCAGCTCGAGCGGGTGGGTGCCGAAGGCCAGGCCGGCGCGCAGTCCCGCCGTGAGTGCGTCGAGCGCGAGCTGCGCCGCGAGGGCGGCGACGTAGACCGGCCAGGAGGGCAGCGCGGGATCCTCGGCGTGGGCGAGGGTGACGACGAGGATCGGCGCGAGGGTGTACCAGGCGTTCGCGAACTCGCCCACGATCCGCTCGGGCCCGAGCGGCGGGCGGGGGGATTCGCTTGCCCGCGCGAGGACGTACCCTGTCCCCACGACGATCGGCACCGTCCATGCCGGAAGGGCGAACAGCATCGGCACGAAGACGAGCTGCGTGGGCACCGCGTACCCCGCCCCCGTCTGGAACTCGACGCGCGCGGCGACGGTGAAGGCCACGAGGAACGCGAGCACCGGGCCCGCCTGGAGCGGGCGCGGATCGTCGACGAGCAGCGCGACGGCCGCGACCGCGAGCAGCAGCGCGATCCCGAACGGGGCGCCCACGAGGCGCTCGCGCCCGGCCAGCGCGTGCCTGTGGCGCTCCCGGGTCTCACGGGCGGCGCCTTCGACCTCCGGCGACCACGTCTCCGCGTCTGCCTCGACGGCGACGCGTGGCCGACCGCGCCGCCGGTTCTGGGCAAGTTCGAGCACGTCGTTGAGGGGTTCGCCCGTCTAGGCCGCGCGACTCACGGACCGCGCCACGGATCGACGTACAGGTCGTCGATCTGCCAGCTTCCCGTCGCGACCGGGGTGAACCGGAACGCCACCGGCACCATGCCGTCCTCCGACAGGGCTCCGAGCGTATTGACGAGCATGACCATCTGGGGTGTCGGCCACCAGTTGCCTCCGGGTGTCGCCGTGCCGATCTGGAGGGACTGCGTCGCACGGGTGGCGGCGCTCTCGAAGAGGACTTCGACGCGCAGCGAGGACAGCGACGACGTCCCGCTCGACCGGGTGAAGAATCGGATCGTCGGCCACTCGAGGCCGACGCAGGTCGGCGCGCTCGTGGCGCTCGAGCCGCTCGGCAGATGCAGCGACCGGCTGTCGTTCGAGCCACCGACGAAGAACGGCTCGTTGCCGGCCGTCGACGTCGCGCCGCCCGACAGCCTCCACCCCTTCCCGCCGGCCTCGAGCCCTCCGTCGGGGGAGAGGGCGTAGTTCGCCAGATCCGCCCACGGAAGGAACGGCTGGGTCAGCGGGCGGGACGCCGAGCAGTCCGCCTCGGAGCTGATCGGGCCTGCGTACGCCCCGGGTGCGAGGAGCGCAAGTGCCCCGGCAGCACCGAGCCCCACGGCGGCAAGACGACAACCCAACGCCTCAAACATCTGCTCCACTCCTTGGACGAATTGTCATTGCCCGGTCCAATCGGCGGATGGCGGAAACGACCTTGATCGGACATCCGTCGAGGCCGGGGGGTCGGGCTCAAGAACATCGCAGCGCGGCGGGACCGGGCGCGGGAAGCTCCGAGCCGGGGCCGGCTCGGCCCTTCTGTGCCTCAGGACACAGTGAGCAGGCGGCCGGTTTACATACTCGCCCGCCGGGAACTTAGTTCTAATAGACGGCTCGGCGCCGACCGTGCATCGGCGCTTTCATTGCCCTCCGGTTCAGCCGTCCCGGAACTCAACTTAGATCGGTCGTTCTCGATGAACGCAGACCAGAACAAGGTGTTGCAGTATCTCAACGAGGCACAGGGCAACGAGCAGGGGCTCGTCCGTGTGCTCCAGTCGCAGATCGCCATGACCCCGAGCGGGTCCTACCGCTCGATCCTGGAGACGCATCTGGGCGAGACGCGCGATCACGCCGACCGCGTCGCCAAGCGCCTCAAGGAGCTCGGCCAGGGCGGCAACCCGATCACTGCGGTGGTCGGCGCGGTCCAGGGCGTCGCCGGTCAGGCGCTCGCGCTGGGCAAGACGCCGTTCGATCTCGTGCGCGGCACCGGCGGCGAGGAGAAGGTGCTCAAGAACGCCAAGGACGCTTGCGCCACCGAGGGGCTGGAGATCGCGACGTACACCGCCATCGAGCGCTTGGCCCAGAAGGTCGGTGACGAGCAGACCGCCAAGCTCGCCGCGTCGATCCGCGCCGACGAGGAGAAGATGCTCGATCGCGTCCTGCGCGAGATCCCGAAGCTCACCGACGCGGTCGTCCGCGCCGCAGTGGACGGCAACGCGTCCTACGACATCACGACCACGGGCGCAGCGGACGCTGTCCGCGCGGCCGGCGAGACCGCCCGCAAGTCAACGGCCAAGACGGCGGCGAGCGCCAAGCGGACAGCGCGCCAGGCGCGCAAGGTGCCCGGTGTCGCCCAGGCGGAAGGTCAGGTCAAGGGCGCCGTCGCCTCCGAGCAGGATCTCGCGATCGCGCGGTACGACAGCCTCAACGCCGACGAGATCACCGCCAAGCTGACGGAGCTCTCGCAGGTCGACCTGGCCAAGGTCGACTCCTACGAGCGCAAGCACGAGAATCGGAGCACGATCCTGAGCCGCGTCTCGACGCTTCGCGGCGACGAGCCGTGGGCGGGCTACGACGAGCTCACCGCTGCCGAGGTGGTCTCCGCCTTGTCCGGCAGTGACGACGAGCAGGTTTCGAAGGCCCGCGGCTACGAGCGCGCGCACAAGAACCGCGCCGGCGTGATCAAGGCCGCCGAGCGCGAGCTCGCCAACGCCTGATCGCAGCTTCCTTCAACACGCACCGACCCGAGGGCCCGGCTAGCGCCGGGCCCTCGGGGTGCTTGGAGGTGGAGACGGCTCCCTCCGGGGGCGCTCAGCTGTCCGGCGGTGCGTGTGACGGGTCGTTGTGGCCCCGCGTGGTGCCGTCGTCGCCGCCGGCCTGGTCCTCGGCCGCCTGGCGCCCCGGGTGGCCCGGAGGGAGGTCGTGCGGGGAGATCTCGTCGTGCGCCTCGTCCGTGTCGCCGAGCGGCCTATCGTCGTCGGCGAGGATGTCGCCCGGCGGGCCCTGGGCCTGGCTGTCGGCGTCTGCGCGGCTCTCGTCCTGCTCGGCGTCGCTCATCGGCGGACCCTACCGCGCACCCTCGCCGGCCTCCGCGGGATCCGCGTGCCCGCGCGTCGTGCCCGCGGGCTCCTCCACCTGCTCCTCGGCCGCCTGCCGGCTCGGGTGCCCGATCGGGAGGTCGTGCGGGGAGATCTCGTCGTGGGCCTCGGGCGTGTCGCCCAGCGGCGTCTCGGAGTCCGGGATCAGGTGCGCCGACGGGATGGGATCCTCGTCGTCGTTCATGGCGTTCTCCAGCGAGCCGTCGCGCTCGATGACCCGCCGGGTCAGGCGGCGGTTGACCATCGCGTAACCGAGCACGAGGCCGACCAGGATCAGCGCGGGTACGAGGTAGATCGGCTCCCCGGTGGCCACGACGGTCGCGGCGTAGGCGGTCATGAAGAGGCCGAGGACCGCGAACATCCACTTGGGGATCGCTCCTCCGCCGGCCTTGCTCTCCTGCTTCGAGACGCTCATGGAGCGCGGCTACCCGGCGCCCTCGGCGTGAGAACCGGCGGCACGAGCGGTCCCGCGCCCGATTCGGGCGGGCGGCCTCAGTGCCAGACGGTTCGTCGACTGGCCAGGTACGCGGTCCCGGCGGCGACCGCGTGGGCCCGCGCGGCCCGGCCCTCGTCCGTGCGGCCGGCGAAGAGCAGGTCTCCGGCTCCGAGCCAGCGCGTCCACGCGCGGTGGAAGGCATCGGCGCGGTGGCGGTGCGTGGCCAGGTCGCTCGGAACGGGGT
Source organism: uncultured Solirubrobacteraceae bacterium (assembly GCA_902806205.1). Classification (GTDB taxonomy): domain Bacteria; phylum Actinomycetota; class Thermoleophilia; order Solirubrobacterales; family Solirubrobacteraceae; genus Paraconexibacter. The sequence goes on from CADCVR010000010.1 coordinate 25,277, forward strand.
GCCACGCGGCCTCGAGCACCGAGAACCCGAGCAGTGCCCGCCAGCGGAGGCCCGCGCGGTCCTCGGCCGCCGGCCAGGCCGCTCGCGAGACGACGTAGCGCGGCACCGCTCCGCCGCCGAGGACGTCCTCGAGCGCGGACGCGAAGCGCTGGTTCTCGTCGGGGTTCCCGTCGAGCAGCAGGCAGCGCAGGCTCCCGCCGGGGCGAGGGAGCAGCGCGACGGAGCCCGCCGCGGCAGGCGTGATCTCGCCGAGGGCCGTGTAGGTCTCCGCGATGGCCTGCGCGACGCGGTCGAGGGGAAGCACGTGCGGGTAGCAGCGCGCCGCGGCGCCCAGACGGAACGCCAGGACGGGGCCGCGGCGCCCGGGGAGCCGCGGCGGGCGGTCCGGCGCCGCGGCCCGACCCACCGGAGGAGCGCCGCCGGCGGGCGGGCGGACGAGCAGCACCGCAAGCTCCTCACCGACGTAGTCGCCTCCGATGTCCCAGCGCTCCCGGGCTCCCGCCCGGTCGGCGGCGCGCTCGAGCGCCGCGGCGTTGAGCGCGGCGAACGCCGCGGATGGTGGAGGCGTGACGGGTGAGAGCGAGGGATGGACGTGCGAGACGCCGGTCTCGATCGAGCCGTCCTCGCACGGCGCGTGCAGGTGGCTGTGGCGGCGGACGAAGCGGGCGTAGTCCGCGGTGCCGCGCGCGAGCTCGGGTGCGACGCAGACGACATCCCAGTGGGAGCTGATCTTCTCCGGGTCCCGCGGATCCAGGCGCAGCGCACGACCGCGCATCTGGCGGACCGAGACGTCGGCCGCGACCGTCGTGAGATCGACGAGGCAGTTCAGCGTCGGCGCGTCCCACCCCTCGCCGAGGAGCCCGCGGGTCGCGACGAGCAGCTGGGTCTCGCCCGTCGCGAGGGCGGCGCCCGCCGCCCCGACCCAGTCCCGGGTGCTCCAGCCCGGGCGCGTCAGCTCGACGAGGCCGTCGGCCGTCGGGGTGCTCTCCGCGTCGAGCGCGCGACACAGGCGGGCAGCGTCGGGCGGGAGGCAGGCGACGGTGCGGCCCGTCACGAGCAGCGGACGCAGCGCTGCGGTGCGCAGGTCGTCTCCGAAGACGGCGAGCAGCCCGCGAGCGCCGCCGGCGAGCTCGAGCGCGCTGCCTTCGGGCCGTCGAGGCGCGTCCTGGGTGTCGCAGAGCACCGCCGCGCGCAGCCCGTCTCCTCGCGCGTGCGCCTCGGCGCCGAGGAGCTCGACGGCCGCGAGCGCCTTGGCGCGCGAGGTGGTCAGGACACGGTCGACGTCCGACGCGCCCCGCCGGATCCCGGTTCGCGTCAGCTGAAAGCCGAGGTCCCGCAGGCCGACGCCGAGCTCGTCGAAGCGTCGCTCCGCGGGCGCACCCGGGTGGCCTCGCAGGCACCCGACGGCGTAGTCGCCGAGGAGCACGAGCCAGTCGTCGAGCGTCGGCGGCGCTCGCCAGCCCTCGCCGCGCGGGGCGTCCTCGGGCAGCTCGAGGTCATCCGCGTGCAGGTAGCGCAGCCCCGCTCGGGCGAGCTCGGGCCGGCGCGCGGCAAGCGTGGAGAAGGGGACGCGCGCCTGCCCGGTCCCGTCGTCGGAGTAGCGGATGCGCCCGATCACCCACGGCGCGAAGGCGAGGTGCTCCTCCTCGGAGGGCGCCGGCGTATGGAGGTGGTCGAGGAGCTCGGCGAAGCGGACGTGGCGCTCGGCGAGCCAGTCGTACTCCGACTGCAGCGGCGCGGTGAACCAGGCGAGCTCCTGGTAGGGCGCGAGGTGGCCGTCGCGAACGACGGCCGGCGTGGGGATCTCGAAGTCGACTGGGCCGAGAAGCCTCGCGTAGACCTCCGCGTCGTCCGCCGCGAGCTCGGCGGGCGCGGTGGCCGTCAGCCCGATGACGTGCACGTCGCCGGGAAGGCGCGCGATCAGCGCCGCGACGAGGTATCCCCACATCGAGGCGAGGTGGTGGCATTCGTCCAGGACGACCGTCCCGATGCCGCGTCGCACGAGCTCGTCGACCCGGGCGCGGGCAGTCGCCGACAGCAGCCCCGAGATGTCGCCGTCGCGGGCCGCATCGCGCTTGAGCGACGCGACGCGCGACGCGATGTCCCGGCCTTCGCGTGCGGACGGGGCGTGGCGCAGCCGGTCGCGGAGGGTTCGGCGCTCGGCGTCGGTGAGCCCGAGCCGCTCGCCGGCGAGCCGGTCGATCGCGGCGTCCCGCAGTGCGCCGGCGGGGTCGGTCGTCTGGCACAGGGACTGGTAGGTGAGCACATGCAGCGGACCGTCCGGCCCGACGAGCGCGCTCGGCGTCTGCGTGAACAGGGCCACGGCCCGCTCCCACTGCTCGGCGATCGTCGTGGTCGGCGCCAGGACCAGCACCGGCCGATCGAGGCGACGGGCGATCTCCAGGCCGACGACGGTCTTCCCGCTGCCCGGCGGCGCCACCAGATGCGTCGAGGTTCGCCGGCTGCGGCGGTCGGCCTCGAAGGCGTCGAGCGCGAGCTCCTGTGCGTGGCGGAACGCTCGCGGAGGCCGGAGGTCGGCGAGGGCGCCCACCGCCGCGAGCGTACCGCAGGGCAGCCCGCTGGAGCTCGCCTACGCGACGTTCCCGCGGGTCGTGCCGTCGCCGTCGGCGGCCTGCCGCTCGGCGGCCCGTCGGCCCGGGTGACCCTTGGGAAGATCCTGGGGCACGATCTCGTCGTGCGCCTCCGGCGTGTCGCCGAGTGGGGTCCGGCGGTCAGGGGTGAGCGGACCGAAGCGCTCCCGCCGCGTGCGGCCGCGCCGGGAGGACTTGCGGCGTTCCTGCAGGTCTGATCGTGAATCGCTCATGCCCTCCGGTACACCGCCCGTTGCCGAGAAGATCACGTGTGAGCGCCATGACACACGACAGATCTCAGTCGGCTACACTGAGATCTGTCATGAACGCCGATCGTTTCACCACCCGTACCCGCGAGGCTCTCGAGGCCGCGATCGCGTCGGCCGGCGCCCGCCGTAACCCGCAGGCAGGCCCGGAGCACGTGCTCGCCGCACTGCTCGAGCAGCCCGACGGCTTCACCGTTCCCGTCCTGCGCCGGGTCGGCGTGGAGCCCGGGGTCGTGCGCGAGGCCAACGCCGCCGCGCTCGACGCGCTGCCGACGGTGCAGACCCACGCAGATCCCGCCGGCCTGAGTTCCGACCTCGCCCAGGTCATCCGCGGCGCCGAGCACGAGATGCGCGAGCTCTCCGACGAGTACGTCTCCGTCGAGCACCTGCTGCTGTCGCTCTCCGCCCACGGCTCGAAGGCCGGTGAGGCGCTGCGCGACGCGGGAGCCCGGCGCGAGGCGCTCCTGGAGGCCATCAAGGCCATCCGGGGCTCCCACCGGGTCACCGACCCCGATCCGGAGGGCAAGTACGAGGCGCTCAAGACGTACGGGATCGACCTCACGGGCCGCGCCGAGGAGGGCCGCCTGGATCCCGTCATCGGGCGCGACGACGAGATCCGCCGCGTCATCCAGGTGCTCTCGCGCCGCACGAAGAACAACCCCGTCCTGATCGGCGAGCCGGGAGTGGGCAAGACCGCGATCGCCGAGGGCCTGGCGCAGCGCATCATCGCCGGCGACGTCCCCGACGGACTGAAGGACAAGCGGGTCATCACCCTCGACATGGGCGCGCTGATCGCCGGAGCGAAGTACCGCGGGGAGTTCGAGGAGCGCCTGAAGGCGGTCCTCAAGGAGGTCGCCGACGCGGACGGCGGCATCATCCTGTTCCTCGACGAGCTGCACACGATCGTCGGTGCGGGCGCCGCGGAGGGCGCAGTCGACGCCGCGAACCTGCTCAAGCCGATGCTCGCCCGCGGTGAGCTCCGCGCCGTGGGAGCCACGACCCTGGACGAGTACCGCAAGCACGTCGAGAAGGACGCGGCGCTCGAGCGCCGCTTCCAGCCCGTGCTCGTCGACGAACCGACGGTCGAGGACACGATCGCGATCCTCCGCGGCCTGCGCGAGCGCTACGAGACCCATCACGACGTCACCATCCAGGACGCCGCGCTCATCGCCGCCGCGACGCTCTCGGACCGCTACATCGCCGACCGCTTCCTCCCCGACAAGGCGATCGACCTCGTCGACGAGGCAGCCGCCGGGCTGCAGGTGGAGAACGACTCACAGCCGACGGAGATCGACGAGGTCCAGCGGCGCATCCTCCAGCTGCAGATCGAGCAGACCTCGCTCGAGCAGGAGAAGGACGAGGCGTCCAAGGCGCGGCTGGCCACGCTGGATGCGCAGCTCGCCGAGCTCGAGGAGCAGTACGCGGCGATGGTCGCCGAGTGGCAGAACGAGAAGCAGGCCATCCAGGGCACCTCGGACGTGCGCACGCGCCTCGATGCCGCCCGCCGCGAGCTCGAGCGCGCCGAGCGCGAGTTCGACCTGGAGGCCGCCGCGCGGCTGCGCCACGGCGAGATCCCCGAGCTCGAGCGCCAGCTCGCCGATGCCGAGGCGAGCGAGGGCGCCGAGCGCCCGGCCACCCGCTTCCTGAAGGACACCGTCGACGCGGAGGACATCGCGCTGGTCGTCGGGCGCTGGACCGGCATCCCGGTCTCCCGGCTCCTGGAGGGCGAGGTCGAGAAGCTCGTGACCATGGAGGAGCGCCTGCACGAGCGCGTCGTCGGCCAGGACGAGGCGGTCGCGGCCGTGAGCTCCGCTCTGCGCCGCTCTCGCGCGGGGCTCCAGGATCCCGATCGGCCGATCGGCTCGTTTTTGTTCCTCGGACCGACCGGGGTCGGGAAGACCGAACTCGCGCGCGCCCTGGCCGAGTTCATGTTCGACACGCAGGACGCGATGATCCGCCTGGACATGTCGGAGTACATGGAGAAGCACTCCGTGTCGCGGCTGGTCGGCGCGCCTCCGGGCTACGTCGGCTACGAGGAGGGCGGCCAGCTCACCGAGGCCGTCCGCCGCCGCCCGTACTCCGTCGTGCTGCTCGACGAGATCGAGAAGGCGCACCCCGACGTCTTCAACGCGCTGCTGCAGGTCATGGACGACGGGCGGCTCACCGACGGCCAGGGCCGTACGGTCGACTTCAAGAACGTCGTGCTCGTGATGACCTCGAACGTCCAGGACCTCGAGGCGACGTTCAGGCCGGAGTTCATCAACCGCCTCGACGACATCGTCGCCTTCCACGCGCTGGACCGGCAGCACATCGGGGCGATCGTCGAGAAGCAGGTCGAGCTGCTCGTCCGCCGCGTCCGCGAACGCGGGATCGAGGTGCAGCTGACTCCGGGAGCCCGTGAGCTGCTCGGCACCCTCGGCTACGACCCGGTCTACGGGGCGCGGCCGCTGAAGCGCGTCATCCAGAAGCGCCTCGTCGACCGGCTCGCGCTCGCGATCCTGCAGGGCGAGTTCCGTGACGGCGACACGGTGTACGTCGACGCCGCAGGCGACGACGTCGTGCTCACGGCGGCGCGGGAGCCCGCGGCCGCCTGAGCGCTCACTTCACCTTGACGCCCATGGTGTAGAAGAGAAACGACGAACGCGGGGTGCCCGGCGTGTAGCGCTTGCGGCTGTCGAACTGCAGGCGCCAGGTGCCGCGGCGCGGGGTGAAGGCGAACAGCCGGCGTCGCGTCGTGCGCAGGAAGCCGCAGGCCCGGGCGGCGGTGCCGAGTCGCACCGTCCGCGCGACGCGACCCGTCGGCCCGACGTAGTGCAGGAAGACCGGCGGCCGGGTGGCGCCCTGCAAGGAGAAGCCGTAGAGCGAGAAGCGCACGCGGAGCGTGCTCGGGTCGCCCGTGGCGGGTCTGAACGAGGCGAGCAGACGTGAGACGGTGAAGCGCGTCACGGGCTGGTTGGCGCCCTCCTGGACGCTGAGCCGGAACGTGTGCTGACGGGCGATCGGCGAGACGGTCCTCACGCCGGGTGCGGTGAAGCGGCCCGACATGTTGCCGCCGGCGTCCGTCCTGCCGTTGCCGCCCGTGAGCGGCTGACCGTCGAGCACGACCTGGTAGGCGGCGTTCGGCGTGAAGCCGCTTCCCGTCAACTCGACGGTGTCCGCGCGATCGGACGGGTCGGCGAAGCAGGAGCGGTTCACACGTATCTCCGCGCCGCGCGCCTCCGCCGCCGTTCCCCCCGTTGCGACCAGCGTCATAAAGAAGGCGACCGACCGCGAACGCATCGCCGGATGATGGTAGAAGGACTCACTATGCCCACCTACATCATGCTGACGACGCTGACGCCCGAAGGGGTGCAGACGGTCAAGAACAACCCGCAACGCATCCGGGAGGTCAACAAGGAGATCGAGCAGCTCGGCGCGACCGTCAGAGCGCAGTGGTCGACGCTCGGCCGCTTCGACTTCATCAACATCGTCGAGGCGCCGGACGAGCACACGATGGCACGCGTCTCGCTCGAGCTCTCCTCGCGCGGTACCTCGCGCTACGAGACGCTGGCCGCGATCCCGATCGACGACTTCATCGCGTCGCTGTAGGCCATGAGGCCTCGCCGCGCGGCGGTGCGCGCGTCTTCCCGGGCGCGCCGGGGCTAGCGTGCGCATTCTGGTGGTGGGCGCGGGCGGGCGGGAGCACGCCATCGTCCGGGCCCTGCGGCGCTCGCCCCAGGCACCCGAGGTGCTGTGCGCCCCGGGCAACCCGGGCATCGCCGCCGACGCCCGCCTGGTCGACGTCACCGTCTCAGACCTCGAGGGCCTCGTGCTGGCCGCACGGCGCGAAGCGGTCGACCTCGTCGTCGTGGGCCCGGAGGGGCCGCTCGTCGGCGGGCTGGTCGATCGGCTCGGCCGGGCGGGGATCCCCGCGTTCGGGCCGAGCGCGGCGGCGGCGCGGCTCGAGGGCTCGAAGGCGTTCGCGAAGGAGGTCATGGCGGCCGCCGGCGTGCCGACGGGTGCGCACACCGTCGTCACGTCCGTCGACGACGGCCTCGCCGCGATCGGCGCGCGCTATCCCGCCGTCCTGAAGTTCGACGGCCTGGCCGCGGGCAAGGGCGTGGTGCTGCCCGCCGGCGAGGCCGAGGCGCGCGCGGCGCTCGAGGCCGTCCTCGTCGAGCGCCGCCACGGCCCGGGCGACGTCGTGGTGGAGGAGTTCCTCGACGGTGAGGAGCTCTCGCTCCTGGCGCTCTGTGACGGCGAGCGCGCGTATCCGCTCGCGCCGGCGCAGGACTACAAGCGCATCTTCGACGGCGACGCGGGCCCCAACACGGGCGGCATGGGCTCCTACTCGCCCGTGCCGGCGGCCGGCGCGGAGGATGCGGCGGCGCTCGCGGCGCTCGTGCATCAGCCCGTACTCGACGAGCTCGCCCACCGCGGCACCCCCTTCCACGGCGTGCTCTACGCGGGGCTCATGCTCACCGCTGACGGCCCGAAGGTCATCGAGTTCAACGCGCGCTTCGGCGACCCGGAGACCCAGGCGGTGCTCGTGCGCCTGGAGAGCGACCTGGCCGAGCTGCTCCTGCTCGCCTCGCGGCCCGGCGGGCTGGCCGACGCGCCGGCGCTAGCGTTCTCCGACGACTGGGCGGTGACGCTCGTGCTCGCGGGGGCGGGCTATCCCGAGCGCTCGGCTTCCGGCGAGGTCGTCACGATCGGTGCGGTGCCCGACGGCATCGAGGTGACCCACGCGGGAACGGCGCTCGACGCGGAAGGCCGGCTCGTGACGGCGGGGGGACGTGTGCTCAACGTCACCGCGCGGGCTGCCACCGTCGGCGCCGCGCGGCACGCCGCCTATGCTGCCGCGGACGAGATCACCTTCGAGGGGCGCCAGCTGCGGACGGACATCGCGTTGCGCGCCGTAGACCAGGAGCACCATGACCGACGCAGAGGATGAGGGCAGGCTCGAGGTCCCGGGAAGCGAACCGGTGCCCGTCGTGGCGCCCGGGGAGATCCCGCTCACCGAGGCCGAGGCCGCGCACGCACTGGACGACATGCCCACCGACGCGCCGCGCGTCGGGATCATCATGGGCTCGAAGTCCGACTGGGACACGATGCAGAAGGCCGGAGACGTCCTCGAGGCGGCCGGCGTCCACTACGAGATGCGGGTCATGTCCGCCCACCGGGAGCCGGACGTGGTCGCCGATTACTGCCGCAACGCGCAGATGCGCGGCCTGCGGGTGATCATCGCGGGCGCCGGGCTGTCCGCCGCGCTCCCGGGCGCCGCCGCCGCCCACACCGGGCTGCCGGTCATCGGCGTCCCGCTGACCTCCTCGCTGAGCGCCGCGGGCGGCCTGGACGCGATCCTGTCCGTCGTGCAGATGCCTCCGGGGGTGCCCGTCGCTGCCGTCGGCCTGGACAACCCGAAGAACGCGGGGCAGCTGGCCCTGCGGATCATCGGGGCGTAGGAGCCTGTTGGTCGGCGCAGCGCCAGGTGACGCGCGCCGACGAGCATCACGCGTCGCCCGTCGGCCGTTCGGCGGTCGAGGCTGCCACGGGAAGCGGAGCGACACGGTGTCCTACTTACGTGCAGAGAACTTTGAGTTGTCTCGTTTGGCTTCAGATGCACTCGGGCACGCCCGGTCTTCGCGATGAACCAGCCGTCGCACCGTCGAGCCGAGCCCGCGAGCCCGGCGGCCCGTTGACTTAAAGACCACGACACGCGGGTCCCACGCCGGCCAAGGAGAGGCCGGGACCGTAGCTTGAGCTGATCGTCCTGCTTCTTCACCTCACCTCCAATTCCTCAAGGAGCTTCGCATGTCTGATTCTGAGTCCGAAGGCACCACGTCGAGGCCCAGCGGCGGCCAGTCGCTCGAGCGGACGCCCGGCGGTGGCGAGAAGGCCGGTCCGCTGCAGTCCTCCAAGGGCAGCACCAAGGTCGCCGACGTCGTCGTGACCAAGGTGGCGGGCATCGCCGCACGCGAGGTCAACGGCGTTCACTCCCTCGGCGGCGGGGCGTCGCGGGCGCTGAGCAGCGTCACCCAGCGCGTCGGCCTCGGCGACGAACGCTCGCAGGGCGTCTCGGTCGAAGTCGGTGAGCGCGAGGCCGCCGTCGACCTGACGATCGTCATCGAGTACGGCGAGTCGATCCCCACGGCCACGCAGGCCATCCGGGAGAACGTCATCCGCCGGGTCGAGGGCATCTGCGGCCTGGTGGTGACCGAGGTCAACATCGCCGTCAACGACCTCTACTTCCCGGGCGACGACGTGCCCGACCCCGAGCAGCCACCGCGCGTCGCCTAGTCCGAGCCGAGTGGTCGACCACATCCCCACCGCGCCCGGCTCAGACCGGGTGCGGCTCGCTCACCTGGCGCTCGACGCCGCGCTGGCGGTCGACGGAGTGCACGCCGCCGACGCGGGGCCGCGCGGGATGCACCTGACCGTCAGCGGCGCGAGTGTGGTGCGCGGCGTCCGCGTGGCCGCCGAGCCGGGAGGTCGCTACAGCGTCGACCTCGGGCTGCGAGCCCGCATGGTCTCCCTGCCCGCGCTGGCCAACGCCGTCCGGGCGCGCATCGCGCGCAGCGCGCAGATCGCCGGCAGCGAG
>CADCVR010000010.1:34723-37377 GCA_902806205.1 uncultured Solirubrobacteraceae bacterium
AGCGAGGATCTGGTCGGCTCGCTCAGCGTGACGTTCCACGACGTCGTCGACGACCGCAGCGCTCGGCGAACGTGCTGACGGTGGGAGCCGAGCGGTGATCCTCGCGCGCGCCGTCGTCCGGCTCCTCTCGTTCCTGCTGCTCGCCGTGCTGGCCGGACTGGGTCTGGTGGTCGCCGCCGCGGCGGTGGACCCGTCGTTCGTCACCGGGCTGATCGGGCTGGGACAGCTGCGCGACGCGGTGGGCGGCTGGTTCGATGCGCTTGCCGCCGACGGGCCCGTCGCCCTGGCCGGCGCGCTGGCGGGTGCCGCGGCGATCGCGCTGGGGATCCTGATGCTGAGCGGGTTGCTGGTTCCGCGCCGGGAGCGGCTGGTCCGGCTGCGGCGGACCGGCCACGGCACGCTGAGCGCTCGTCGCCGGCCCTTGTCGCAGGTGGCGACGCACCTGGTCGAGCAGGCGCGGGGCGTGACGCAGGCACGCGCGAAGCTCAAGCCGCGGCGACGCGGTGGTGGCCGCCTGAAGATCCGCGTCGACCGCTCTCGCTCGGTCTCGGCCGGTGAGGCCAAGGCGTCTGCCACCTCGCAGCTCGAGGGCCTCACGGGTCCGTTCAAGCTCAAGGTCGCGGTGCAGACACGCGTCGGCGAGAGCGGATCGCGGGTGCGGTGATGCTCCGCCAGCGCCTTCGCACCCGTACCTCTGCGCTCGCGCTGATCGGGCGGGTCCTCGTCGGGCTGCTCGCCTGCGCTCTGGTCTTCTACGGCGCGATGCTCCTGCTGCTGTCGCTGAAGCTGCCGGCCTCGACGGTCAACGGCATCTCGGGCTTCCGGGACACCTACGACTATCTCGCGGGGCTCGGGGAGAACGACCTCACGGACACGGCCCGGTACATCGCGGGCGGTGCCGGCCTGCTCGCCTTCGTCGTCTTCGGCTATCTCGCGCTCAAGGAGATCCCCCGGCCGTACCTCGCCCGTCACGACCTCGAGCTGTCGAGTGACGAGCACGGCGTCGTGACGATCGAGCCACGAGCGATCGAGCGCGTCGCCGAGGCGACCGCCCTGCAGCACCACGCCGTCGCCGGCGCCGCCGGGCGCTACGGCGACGACGAGATCGCCGTCGGGCTGAGCGTCAGCCATGCCAGGGACACCGCCGCCGCCCTGCACGAGGTCCAAGCCGCCATCGCCCAAGCTCTTCGGCGCCACGGGCTGCCGGACATGCCGATCCATCTGACCCTCACCGGCTTCGAACGCCGAACCCAGCGGGAGCTCAAATAGATGCTCAACCAGAAGCAGTTCTTCGCCCTCCTCGGCTTCGCCTTCGTCGCCGCCTGGATCGCCTTCGCGTTCGGATACGCGCTTCTGTGCCTGCTGGGCGCCGGCGTCTTCTACGGCGCGGCGGCCGTCCTGGAAGGCGATCTCGACTTGGGCGAGCTGCAGAGCCGGGTTCGCGGTGACACCGCCCCGGACCCCCTGACCCCGCCGCCCGTCGCGCCTCCTCGCCGCGCGCCGCGCGTCCGCTAGCCGGCAGGGTCGCGTGGAGTCGGAAACGCACCCGGTCGTATTCTCGTGCTCGTGATCGCCAACGTGCTGGCCGCCCGCTACGCCGGCCCCGAGCTCGTGCGGCTGTGGTCGCCCGAGCGCAAGGTCGTCCTCGAGCGGCAGCTGTGGATCGCCGTTCTCGCCGCGCAGCGTGAGCTCGGCGTCGCGGTGGCCGACGGGGCCATCGAGGACTACGAGCGGGTCGCCGAGGAGGTCGACCTCGCCTCGATCGCCGCCCGCGAGCGCGTCACCCGCCACGACGTCAAGGCCCGCATCGAGGAGTTCAACGCGCTCGCGGGCCGCCAGGAGATCCACAAGGGCCTCACGAGCCGGGACCTCACCGAGAACGTCGAGCAGTTGCAGATCCGGCTCTCGCTCGAGCACGTCCGCGACCGTACGATCGCGGTCCTCGCCCGGCTCGCGCGCCGCGCCGCCGAGCACGCCGAGCTCGTCATGGCGGGGCGCAGCCACAACGTCGCCGCGCAGGCCACGACCCTCGGCAAGCGCTTCGCCACGGCCGCCGAGGAGCTGCTCGTCGCCCACGCGCGCCTGGAGGAGCTGCGCGTGCGCTACCCGCTGCGCGGCATCAAGGGTCCGGTCGGCACGGCGCAGGACGCGCTCGACCTGTTCGGCGGCGATCAGGACAAGCTCGCGGAGCTCGAAGGCCGGGTCGCCGTGCACCTCGGCTTCTCCGCGACCTTCGACTCGGTCGGCCAGGTCTACCCCCGCTCGCTGGACTTCGACGTGCTCTCAGCGCTCGTGCAGCTCGCCGCGGCACCCGCGTCGCTGGCCACGACGATCCGCCTGATGGCTGGCCACGAGCTCGCGACGGAGGGCTTCCAGCCCGGGCAGGTCGGCTCCTCGGCGATGCCGCACAAGATGAACGCGCGCTCGGCCGAGCGCATCAACGGCCTGGCCGTCGTGCTGCGCGGAAACCTGGGGATGGTCGCCGAGCTCGCGGGCTCGCAGTGGAACGAGGGCGACGTGTCGTGCTCGGTCGTCCGCCGCGTCGCGCTCCCCGACGCGTTCTTCGCGCTGGACGGCCTCTACGAGACGACGCTCACGGTGCTCGACGAGTTCGGCGCGTATCCGGCGGTGATCGCCCGCGAGCTCGACCGGTA
>CADCVR010000011.1 GCA_902806205.1 uncultured Solirubrobacteraceae bacterium
CCCGCGAGCCCGAACTGCGCGCCGCTCCGGCACCGGCTGCGCAGGACGCGTCGCCCGACGAGGACGCCGCCGAGGAGGACGCGAGAGCGGCTGCGGCCGCCGGCGGGGCGCTGGCACCGGCGACCACCGCGGAGCCCGAGCCGCCGAGCCCTGAGCCGGCTGCCGCCGAGCCCGCGCCCGAACTCGTGCTCCCGCTTCTCCCACCGGCCGAGAAGGCCAGACCGGGCTGAGCTACCGTCGGCGCCATCGAGCGCTACCTCGCCACCCTCGACCACGAGAGCCTCCTCGTCCGGCGCGGCACCCGCTCCGGGCTCTACACGCTCGTCGCCGTGCACTCGACCGCGCGCGGGCCGTCGCTCGGCGGCTGCCGCTTCTGGGCCTACGCCGACGCGCGCGCCGCGATGCGCGACGCGCTGCGCCTCAGCGAAGGGATGACCTGGAAGTCGGCGGTGGCCGGCCTCCCGCTCGGCGGCGGCAAGGGCGTCATCATGAGCCACCCCGGCGAGGCGCTGTCCGCCGCGCGTCGTCGTGACGCCCTCCTCGACTTCGGGGACACCGTCGCGCTGCTCGGGGGCAGCTACGTCACGGCGGAGGACGTCGGCACGAGCACCGCCGACATGACCACGATCGCCGAACGGACGCCGCACGTCGCGGGGCTGGCGGCGGCCGACGGCGGCTCGGGCGACCCGAGCCCGTTCACGGCGCTGGGCGTGTTGTGCAGCATCGAAGCCGCACTCGAGCAGCACACCGGTAGTCCGCGGCTGGGCGGGCGCTCCGTCGCGCTCATCGGGCTCGGGCACGTCGGCCTGCCGCTCGCGCGGGCGCTCACCGCGGCGGGGGCCGAAGTCCTGGTGGCCGACATCGACCCCGCCCGGCAGGCCGACGCCGCGGCCCTCGGCGCCCGCTGGGTGCGCGCCGAGGAGGCGATGACCGCCCAAGTAGACGTGCTCTGCCCCTGCGCGCTCGGCGGCATCCTGGACCACGAGAGCGTCCCGGCGCTCCAGGCGCCGATCGTGGCGGGAGCGGCGAACAACCAGCTCGCGAGCGCGGAGGTCGCCGGGCTGCTCACCGCCCGGGGGGTGCTGTGGGCACCCGACTTCGTCGCGAACGCCGGCGGCATCATCAACATCGCGGCCGAGTTCGAGCCGCAGGGCTACGACCCGGACCGCGCCGCCGCGCGCGTCCGCGAGATCGGCACGACGATGCGGATGATCCTCGCCGACGCCGCCGCCGCGGGCGTCACCCCGCTGGCCGCGGCGATGGCGCTCGCGCGGCGGCGCGTGGCCGAAGGGGCGCGGGCGACGAGCAGCTGACTGCGCGTTCCGCCGTGCTGTCGATCCTGGGCGACCCGTCTCGCGATCGGTCAGCCGAGGCGCGGCCGTGGTTCAGACCGCCGCCTCCTCGCGCGCCGTGGCCAGGAACGCCGCGAGCACGGGGGAGCGGTCGTCGGGTCGCCAGGCGAGCGCGAGCTCGACCGTCGGAGCGCTGCCCGCGACGGGGCGAAAGGCGACGCCACGGTGCTGGTCGGCCCCGACCGACGCGGGCACGAGCGAGACTCCGAGCCCGGCGGCGACAAGGCCGACCACCGTCTGCATCTCGCGCGCCTCCTGCACGACCCTCGGCACCCCGCCCGCGTCGGCCATCGCCTGTTCGAGCGATTCGTGGAGGCCGGGAGCTTCGCGGCGGGCGAGCAGCACGAACGGCTCCCCGACGAGGTCGGCGAGGGCGACCTCGCGCCGCGCCGCCAGTCCGTGCTCCTCCGGCAGCGCGACGACGAACGGCTCGGTATGGATGCTCTCCAGGGCGAGGCCCGGCTCGCGCACCGGCGGCCGGATGACCCCGACGTCGATGCGCCCGGCCCTCAGCGCCTCGAGCTGGCCGGCCGTGGGCAGCTCGGTGAGAACGAGCTCCACCTGTGGGAACGCTCGGCGGTGGGCGCGCAGGACGCCCGGCAGGGCACCGTGCATCGCCGAGCCGACGAAGCCGAGCGCCAGGCGTCCGGCCTCCCCGCGCGCGACGCTTCGCGCGGACTCGGCCGCGGCGTCGACCGCGGCGAGGATCTCACGGACCTCGCTCAGGAAGACGGCGCCCGCGGCGGTGAGCGCGACGGAGCGGCGGTTGCGTTCGAGCAGCTGCACGCCGAGCTCGGTCTCCAGCGCCCGGATCTGCTGGGAGAGCGGCGGCTGGGAGATGTGCAGCCGCTCGGCGGCGCGGTGGAAGTGCAGCTCCTCGGCGACCGCCACGAAGTACCGTAGGTGCCTGAGCTCCACGCCGCCGGACCCTACAACGCACAACGCCCCCGGGAGGAGAGTCAGGGGCGTTGCGATCCTGCTGGGTGGAGCGGAGAGAACAGAAGGATACGTCTGCGCCGGGTGGTACGTCCAATACTTCTGAGTCTCTTCTGTGGGAGCTTGAGCGACTCAGGACGTGGGGGCGGCCTCCGGGATCGAGACGAACTGCAGGGTGATCCCGCCGATGGTGAAGCGATCCCCGGGGGCGAGCGTCGCCCGCGCGATCCGCTCGCCGTTGATCCACACGCCGTTGACCGAGCGATCGTCGAGCACGTGGACCGCGCCGCCCTCGCGAACGACGAGCGCATGCCGGCGCGAGACGGCGGCGGCCTCGAGTCGGATGTCGGCGGAGAAGGCGCGGCCGATGTGGGTGACCTCCTGGGAAAGGGGGACGACGACGACCTCACCGCCGTCCTCGATCGCGAGGTACTCACCCGGAAGGAGCTGCGGCACGTGCAGCGCGCGGCTGCGCGTCGCATGACCGACGATGGGGATCGCGGCGATCTGGGTCGTGTCACCGGCGCTGGTACTGCGGACGGTGGAGAACATAGTGCGGTATGACACCTGCTCAATCTGAAGAAGGGCTAAGCGGGTCCCTCGGGCCCGCGGACGTGCGCCACCCGGGGGTCGACGTCGGCGGGGAGCCGCCCCTCCGCGTCGAGCTTGTCGAGGTGCGCAGCAAGCGTAGCCGCTGCGGCGGGGCGCAGGACCAGGGGCACCTCGCTCCAGGCGGCATCCAGGAGCGCCTCGGCGGTGCGGTGGCCGGCGACAAGCGCGGCGACGAGGCGCTGTTCACGCGCGAGGCGGTGCGCGAGGTACTCCCCGAGCTTGGCGTGCGCATCTGGGATGAGCGGGCCGTGGCCGGGATGGATGCACTCGAGCGGCAGGGCCCGCAGCCGCTCGAGCGCACCAAGGTACCCGCGCAGCGAGTTCGGTCCGGGCGAGAGGAGGACCGACCCGCGCCCGAGGACGGCGTCCCCGCTGAAGAGCTCTGCTCCCGCGACGAACGCGAGGTGGTCGGACGCGTGGCCCGGGGTGGCGACGACAGAGAACGGGCCGAGGACGTCCCCGTCGCCGAGTCGGACGTCGACCCCCCCTCGGGCCGCGTGGACGGGCGCGGGCCCCGCGCGCTCCAGCAGGCCCGGCAACCCGTCGGCGTGGTCGGCGTGGTCGTGGGTGAGCAGCACGCCGCACCACGACGCGCCGTCGGCGCCGACGACCGACGCGACCGCGTCGAGGTGCTGCGGCAGCGCGGGACCCGGGTCGACGACCCACGTGCCGCCCGCGGCGCTGACGACGTACGTGTTCGTCCCTTCCAGGGTGAATGGCCCGGGGTTCTCCGCACGGACACGGACCACTCGCACGCCTGGCGACGCTACCCGGTACTTGCCCCGTTCTGTGTACCCGGTCAGCTCCACAGCGGCGTTCGGAGGCGGTTCGGGTGCACGGCGGGCGGCGAGGCCGCCCCGGCGGGGCGGTGACGCGGCCGGCTCGCGCCCCCGGACAGAACGCTTGGGGCAATGGCCGAGCAGCCCTTCGCGGCCGACGAGGCCGAGACTCCGGCTGGACCGCCAGCCGATCGGTTAAGCAGGCGGGCGCCGGCGCGACCACCGGGGCGCGCATCTTCAAAGCCGTCAAACGGCAAGCAGCGCGGCAGGCTCAAGCCCCAAAGCCCACGCTTCAGCTCGTCGATCACCGGCGCCCACCCGAAGTCTTCCACCCCAACCGGCACACCGCAACAAGCACTTGACGTTCGTCTGACCGTGCCGCTGCCGCGGCCGACGGTGTCAGCCGACGGATCGACTCCGGGTCCGAGCGGCGGAACGGGGAACCTGGGAGGCTCCGACAGCTCCTCGTGACCGATCCCGATCGCCTCAGCGCCCTCGACGCCTCGTTTCTCGCGCTCGACACGCCGACCGCGCCGCTGCACGTGGGCTGGACGATGCGCTTCGGCGGGGGCACGCCGGCTCTCGCGCAGCTCCGCAGCCACCTCGAGGCGCGACTGCATCTCGTCCCGCGCTTTCGCAGGCGTGTCGTTCGCCCGGCGCTCGGGCTCGGCCCGAGCTGTTGGGAGGACGCGCCGGGCTTCACGATCGACGCGCACGTGCACGCGATCAGCGCCCCGGCGCCGGGTGGTGCGGCTGAGCTGCGCGACGTCGCGGGCGCCCTGCTCTCCTCGCCCCTTTCGCCCGACCAGCCGCTGTGGCGCGTCTTCCTCGTCGACGGCCTGGCCGAGAGCGGCTTCGCGCTCGTGGGTCAGGCGCACCACGCGCTCGTCGACGGCATCGCCGCGGTGCAGGTCGCGCTGCTGCTCTTCGGCCCTGAACCGTCCGGTGGCGCACCCGAGCCGTGGCGCCCGGCGCGCCCGGGGCGCGGGATGCTGCCGGCAGCGCCGCCGGTGCCTGCCGCGCGCCGGTGGGCAGAGCGCCCGCTCTCCTCCGCGCAGGGCGCGGTCAGTGGGTCGACGCATCTCGGGCTCGAGCTCGCCCGCACGCTGCGTCACGCCCGGCCCGGCCCGCTCCGCGACGCCGCGGCCGCGCTCGAGGCGCTCGCTCAGCGCGGGCCGTCGACGAGCTTGCAGGCGAGCCTGACACACCGCCGCGAGGTCGCCTACGCGCAGGCGGGAATCGACGGCGTGCGGGCCGCCGGTCGCCGCCACGGCGCGACGGTCAACGACGTCCTGCTCACCGCCTGCAGCCTCGCGCTCGCCAAGGCGCTCCAGCGCCGCGGTGAGCTGCCGGCCGGGCTCAAAGTGCTCATTCCGGTCAACGTGCGCGGCGACGCCCCGCCCGGCGCGCTCGGCAACCGCATCTCGATGGTCTCCGTCGAGCTGCCGGTCGCCGAGCGTGACCCGATCGCGGCCCTGCGCCAGGTGCGCGACCGGACGCGCGCGCTGAAGGCCGTGGACGCCGCGGGCCCGCTCGACGTCCTCTCCCGCGCCGCCGACCGGTTGCCCGCCCCCGCGCAGCGCACGCTCGCACGCGCGCTCGCGGCCGCGTCGGACTACGCCATGGTCGTCTCCAACGTCCCGGGCCCGCCCGTCACGCTCGAGCTGCTGGGGCGCCCGCTGCGCGCGCTCTACCCCTCGGTCCCGCTGCCGGCCGGGCGCGGCCTGAGCATCGGCTGCATCTCCTACACGGGGCGCCTGCACGTAGGACTGACCGCGGACGCCGAGGTGGTACCCGATCTCGCCGACGTCGCGCGGGACGTCGAGGCGGCCTTCGACGTGCTTCGCGTCGAGGCACCGGTGGCGCCAACGCCGTGGCGCGCGCGGGCCCGCCGCCGGCGCAGCGCGAACGCCCCCCGCTCCTTCTCTGGGGGAGTGACCTGACCCGGTCGTCGGCGAAGTGGTGCTCGATTTCGAGCTTACGGGTCGTAAGGCTCGAACATCCGCAGCTCGACCGCGTCGAGCGCCTCCCGCGGGTCCCACGGCGCCGCCGCGCGCTCCGGGCTCGCGTAGTAGCGCTCGTCGCCTACCGCGAAGGCGTCGTCGCCGGTGTAGCGGACGACCCAGGCGAACTCCTCGGTCTGCCGGTTGACGTAGGCGCTCATGACCTCGAAGCCGCACGCCCGCCGCGCGGGAACGATGTGGTCGCGGAAGAGCGCGAGGAAGTCGGCCATCCGGCCGGGCTTGAGGCGGTAGACGCGCAGTTGGTGCTCCATGGACATCACGCTAACCCCGAGGCCCTGGAGGTGCGCGCAGGGCTCGGCGGGCGGCGGCCTCGCGCACGACGGGGGTCGCCTCCTCCACAGGCGCTCCTGCCGGGAGCGGCGCGTCACGCACGTCAGGGGTGGCGGCGGGAGCGGTCACCACCCGACCGTACCGAGCCCGGGTCCTACGATGGCGGAGATGAGCACCGACCGCGTCCGCGTCGAGACGGCCGACCACGTCGCCACGGTGACGCTGATGCGCGCCGACAAGCACAACGCGCTGGACGCGGGAATGTTCGAGGGCCTCCTTGCTGCCGCCGACCGCCTGCGCGCCGAGCCCGCGGTGCGTGCGGTCGTCCTCCACGGCGCGGGCCCGAGCTTCTGCTCCGGTCTGGATGTCGCGAGCTTCATGGCGGGCCCGATGTCCATCGAGGATCTCCTCGCGCGTGAGGAGGGCCGGCTCGGGAACGTGGCTCAGCGCGTCGCGACGGACTGGGCCACCGTGCCGGCGCCGGTGATCGCGGCGATCCACGGCAACTGCCTCGGGGGCGGGCTGCAGATCGCCCTGGGCGCCGACCTGCGGATCGCCGCGCCTGACGCCGTCCTCTCCATCATGGAGATCAAGTGGGGCCTCGTCCCCGACATGGCGATCACGCAGACCCTGCCGCGCCTGGTCGGGATCGACCGGGCCAAGGAGCTGACGTTCACGGGCCGCCGGCTGTCGGGTGTCGACGCCGAGCGTCTTGGCCTCGTGACAGCGGTCGCCGACGACCCGCTCGCGGCCGCGCAGGCGCTCGCCGCCGACGTCGCCGGGCGCTCCCCGGACGCCATCCACGCCGCCAAGCGGCTCTACGACCGCACTTGGGCGGGCGCTGCGCCCGCCGAGGCGCTCAGGCTCGAGACCGAGTTGCAGACGGGCCTGTTGGGCTCGGCGAACCAGATCGCCGCCGTGACCGCGGCGCTGAGCGGGCAGCCCGCGCGGTTCACGGACCCACCCGCCGCGTCCGCGTAGCCGCGAATTCAGGGCGCGGCCGCGCGCGGACTCGCCGCTAGCTGCTAGCGCCGCACCTTCAGACCCACTTCGAACGACGAGTACGCGTTCGGATACTGGACGTCGAAGCCCAGGAGGGCACTGGAGACCGAGACGTTCTTCGGCAGCGTGATCTTCCAACGGCGCTTGGACTTCCTCGTGACGAGTTCGGCGACACCCGACGCGGTGATCTTCTCCTGCCCGCGCCCGTCGATGCGGGCCGCGCGCCAGGTGACGTTGCCCGCGTTGGCGCGGAAGAGCAGCGTCACGCCCGCGCCACGCTTGAGCGTCACCTTCCCGGTGGTCTTCAAGGGATAGGACGGCCCTTTGGAGCAGTTCCCCGCGCTCCCGTCGGCCGGATGGCAGTAGGCACCCAGCGTCGCCTGGACGGACTGCTTGCCGGCCTTGACGAACATCGAGCGGTAGTCGGGCGCCGCGGCGGGCTGCGCCACAGCGGCCTGCACCACCAGGCCGCAGCCCAGTGCAGTCGCCACACCCAGCCGGATCCTCCGCGCGCGCCTCACCCTCGTGATCCTAGCCCGAGAGGGCCGAGCGCGCGCCCGCGCGTGCTCACGGCGCGCGCTCGCACTCCCGCGGATGCGGTTTCGCGTCGAGCGGCCGCGGCTCCGCGCGCTGCACGCCCGTCAGCTCGCGGCTCCCGCGCACGCCGGGCGACGCCGGCCCTGTCGCTGCTGGGCACAAACCCTTCAGCGCGGCGCGCCCTATCGACCACGAAGAAGGCCCGCGATGCGGGCCCTCTTGTCGGGTACGTCCTACGTGACAGTCGGGGCGAGAGGATTTGAACCTCCGACCTCGCCGACCCGAACGGCGCGCGCTACCAGGCTGCGCCACGCCCCGATGCTGGACCAGTATGACGCGTATCGCCCCCGGGCGCGTCGTGGCGGCTGAGCTTCGATCCACCGCCTCTCACGGGAATCCGCGAGAGATCGGGCGGATCACCTGGATGCGTGATTTCAATCTAGGACGCCCCGCGCGCGACGGCCTTGAAGTAGCGGATCGCGAGTCCCGTCATGAGCGTCTGAAACGCCTGTTCGACCCCGGTTCCGTCCCGCTCGGCCCAGCGCTGCAGTCCGAGCTCCTCGATCTCCTGACTCCAGGTGACGACCTCCTCGACGAGATCGGGGTGCTGGTCGGAGAAGTAGGCGCCGATGGAGTACAGGGTCGTGTCGGTGAGGCCGTCCAGGAAGGCCTCCGCCTCGGGTCCCACGTCAGCCGCCGAGCAGGGACTCCGTCGCCGCCTTGGCCGCCGCCGCCGCCGCGTCGACGGTCTGGCCCGCCGCCCCCTCCAGGCGCGTCCTGGTCGCCGTGCTGCTCGTGGCGGCGTCCGAAGTCGCCTTTGCGGCCGTCGCCGCGGCAACGGCCGCCGCGGTCGCAGAGGCGGCGGAGGCTCTGGCTGCCGCGACGGCGGCGGCCTCGGCTGCCGCGGCTGCGACCGTCGAACCGGTGGCTCCCGCGCTCGGGCGGCCACCGCCAGCGGGATACACGCCGGGGTCGAAGCCGCCGACGATGGTCTCGGGACCCGCGTCGAGCAGGGGCTGTTCGGCGCCCGCGGGCGGCACCGCGGGGGCGCCGACGGCCCCCGCGGAGGGGACGGCGAGCTGCGGCGGCGCGGGGGTGGCAGCCGGGAGGCGGCCGGCGCCGTCGGTCGTCGTCAGCGACGGTGCGGCGGCCACGGCCTCAGCCGGCCGGGCGGCAGGCGCCGGGCCTTGAGGCGGGGTCGGGCTGCGCTGCTCGGCCACGGGACTTCCGGGTCCCGAACGTGTCGTATCGCTGACGGCGGCCCCGCCCGCCACGCCGGCAACGGCAAGCGTCGCGGCCGCTGCTGCGGCCTTCGCCCAGGAGGTGATCACCGGATCGACCGAGGGGCTCAGCTGCGCCGAGAGCTGCGCCAGGCTCGAGACGTGCGGACTGGCGACCATTTCCTCGCCGAACCAGCGCCGGCGCAGGAAGACCGGCAGCGGGATCAGCGCGGCGATCTTCGCGCGGGCGCGGCGAGGCGCGAGCGCGGCAGCGTTCAACCCGGCGACCTTCGCGTGGCGGCGGCACGGCTGGCAGTGCGAGAGGTGGGCGGCGAGCCGGCGCTGATCCCGCGCGCCCGGGGCGGCGCCGGTCGTCCCGATGATGCTCTGCACGCGGCGGCAGCGCTGACCCGAGACGAGCTCCTCGTACTCCTCACCGAGCCGGCGGCGCGCACGGAACAGCGTCGACTCCACCGACGGGCGGCTCATCCCGAGGCGCTCGCCGATCTCGCGGTAGCTGAGGCCCTCGAACTCCCGCATGACGAGGATCTCGTGATGGGTCTGGCTCAGGCCACCGAACGCGCCGCGCAGGTGATCGATCGCCATCTTCTGGTCGACGGCGACGTCGGGCGCCGGGTCGGTGGCGACGAGGCGACCGTAGTCGGCGGCGCCGAGGCCGCCCTCGGCGTCGAAGGAGACCTCTTCGCCGCGGCGCGTCCGCCGGAACTGATCGATGCAGGCGTTCTTGGCGATCTCGTACACCCACGGCTTGAAGGCGATGGGCCGGTCGGTCTCGCGCATGCGGCGCAGGCCCGAGATGAACACGTCCTGCGCAAGGTCCTCCGCACGACCGTAGTCGTTGACCATGCCGTAGATGTAGGCGGCGACCCGCCGGTGGTAACGCTCGTAGAGGTGCTCGAACGCGCGGTCGCATCCACGCCGCACCTCGGCGACGAGTTCGCTGTCGGTGAGGCCTGCGAGGCTGCGCGTCGTTGCGACAGTCGGGGGCTCTGGGGACGCGGTGATCGCCATGGGCTAGGCGGACGGGCGCCGGTCGGCCGTGACCGGGCTCTTCCGGGTTCGAACGGTAGCGTTCGTGAAGCCTCGCAACAACTTCCACCTCGTTCCGCGTCGCCTTGACTGCACTTCCCGCCCTCATCAACCACCTCGACGAGCTTCTGGATCCCACGCGCTGGTGCGACTACTGCCCCAACGGACTGCAGGTACCCGGGCCCGTGGACGTTCAACACGTCGTGACGGGCGTGTCGGCTCACGCGGAGCTGTTCGAGCGTGCGGCGGCCGCGGGCGCCGATCTGCTCCTCGTGCACCACGGGCTCTTCTGGAAGGGGGAGCCACTGGGAATCGACGACGTGGGCCGCCGTCGGCTCGCGCTGCTGTTCGAGAACGACATGGCGCTCGCCGCCTATCACCTGCCCCTCGACGCGCATCTCGTCCACGGCAACAACGCGCGGCTCGCCGCGGCGCTCGGCGCGACGAGTTGGGAGCCGGCCTTCTGTCACGGCGGGGCGCCCATCGGGGTGATCGCCTCCTTCGGCGCAGCGGCCATCTCCGCCGAAGAGCTGCTGGCGCGCGTGCGAGCAGCGACCCTGCGCTCCGACGTCCTCGCGTTTCTCGACGGTCCGGAGCACATCCGCTCGATCGGCATCTGCAGCGGCGCGGGCGCCGACGACCTCCCCGCCGCCGTCAGCCTGGGGCTCGACGCGTTCCTGACGGGCGAGCCCGCCGAGCGCTGCATGGCGATCGCGCGCGAAGGCGCGATCCACTTCGTGGCGGCCGGACACCACGCGACGGAGCGCTTGGGGGTGCAGCGCTTGGGCGAGCTCCTGGCGGCCGAGTTCGGCGTCGAGCACCAGTTCATCGAGGTACCCAACCCGATCTGACTGCCACGTTGCGCGCCCGCAGTCGGCGTGCTTGGAGCGGCTGAGCGCCTCGGGCGTTGCACGCTGCGCGGTGCAAGCGGTCACCCGGCGAGGCGGATCGCCTCGCCTGAGTGACCGCGTCGAGCTCACCGCTTCAGCAGCAGGGCCTTCTGCTTGCGCGTCGTCTTCCCGGAAGCGTCGGCGACCGCAAGCTTCAGTGTGGCTCGTACGGACGAGAACCTGGCCAGCTTGCGACGGGCCGTGCTCGTGAGCTTGACCCTCACCGTCTTGCTGCCGGCGGCCGTGAGCGTCCCTCGGGCCGTCCCGATGGTCACCGCCTTGTTGCCCAGACGCGCCTTGCGGGCGACGCTCTTGCTGATCGACAGGGTCGCGGTGACCCGGCAGCGCCCAGGGCACGTGACCCGGGCGACGGCCCCCTTGGCGCGACTGGCGGTCGAAGCGGCCCTGAAGGTGAAGCTCCTCGAGGGCGGCGTCGCCGGCGTCGTGTCCGTCGAGGTCGTAATCTGC
>CADCVR010000012.1 GCA_902806205.1 uncultured Solirubrobacteraceae bacterium
CATCCGCCACCCGACGACTCGCAGATCCGATCAGGATCTGCCACGTCATCACGCGACGCCTGGCACGGGCGATGCGGCTCTGAGCGACCACACGGCGATACATCAACAGACTCCTAGGCGGCCAGAAGTGCCGCAGCCGACTGCTGCGGACCGGCGACCGGCTCGATCTCGTCGCGAAGCTTGGCCAGCCCGAGGCGGATACGGCTCTTCGCGGTCCCGAGCGGCACTCCCGCCCGCTTGGCGATCTGATCCGCCGTCAGGCCGCCCCAGTAGGCGAGCACGACAGCCTCACGTTGCGGGTCCGGCAGATGGCGCAACGCGTCACGAATCGCCGAACGGTCACTCTCGCGCTCGGCCATCGGCGCGGGTCGATCCTCCACGCGCGGCTCCTCCCTAGCCACGACCAGCTTCAAGCGGTCCGACGCCCGGCCGGCGGCCTGGCCCTCGCGCCAGACGTCGAGAGCGCGCGAGCGCGCCATGAGGCGAAGGTAACTGCCGAGTTCTCCGCGCTTGGCGTCGAACTTGCCCGGGGCGCGCCAGGCACGCAGAAAGACGTCCTGGGTGACGTCCTGGGCCTGTGCGACGTTGCTGAGGATGCGGTAGGCCGCGCCGTACACTCCCCGGTAGTGCTCGTCGTACACACGGGCGAAGGTGGTCGGATCTTCGAGGCGCATCTTCGGTGCCTTTCGCGGCGGTGGGGGGCGACCTTCGACAGCTTGTTCGAGCAGCGTATCAGTTTGTTGAACCTTATCCGCACAATCCGTTGAAGGTAGGCAGTAACCCGTGATGGTCCGCGATCGTCTGTCCGCCCTCGACACCTCCTTCCTCCACCTGGAGACGGGCGGCGCGCACATGCACGTCGCCTCGATCCTCGTCTTCGCCGGGGTGGCGCCGACCCACGAGCAATTCCTGGCCGGCGTCGAGCCACGGCTGCACCTCGTGCCGCGCTACCGCCAGCGGCTCGCCCACGTCCCGCTGGGCCAGGGGCGACCCGTGTGGGTCGACGACCCGCACTTCAACATCGCCTACCACGTGCGCCACGCGGCGCTCCCCGCCCCGGGCGGCGAGCGCGAGCTGCGCAACCTCGCAGGCCGGCTCTTCGCGCAGCCCCTCGACCGCACGAAGCCGCTGTGGGAGATGGTCCTGGTCGAGCGGATCCAGGACGAGGACGGCGAGCGGCGGTTCGCCGTCATCGCCAAGACCCATCACGCCCTGGTGGACGGCGTCTCGGGCGTGGACATCATGTCGATCCTCCTCGACCTCACCCCCGACGCCGGACCCCCGCCGGTTCCCGAGAGCCCGTGGGTGCCGCGGCCGGCGCCCACGGCGTCCGAGCTGCTCGCCGAAGCCCTGCTCGAACGTGTCACCGTCCCGCGGGAGGCCGCCCGCGGGTTGCGGGCGCTGACGCGCGCCCCGCGAGAGGTCGCCGGTCGCGCCGTCGAGACCCTCACGGGCCTCGGGTCGCTGGCGTTCTCGGGTACCGGCTCCCCGGCTCCCCC
Organism: uncultured Solirubrobacteraceae bacterium; assembly: GCA_902806205.1. Taxonomy (GTDB): domain Bacteria; phylum Actinomycetota; class Thermoleophilia; order Solirubrobacterales; family Solirubrobacteraceae; genus Paraconexibacter. The sequence goes on from CADCVR010000012.1 coordinate 1,500, forward strand.
CACGCCGCTCAACGTGGAGATCGGTCCGCACCGGCGGTACACCTGGGTCGACACGGAGCTCGCGACCTTCAAGGCCATCAAGACGGCGCTCGGAGCGACGCTCAACGATGTCGTGCTCGCCTCCGTCTCCCTCGCGCTCGGGCGCTTCCTGCGCGAGCGCGGGGAACCGACCGAGCAGCTCGAGCTGACGGCCATGGTCCCCGTCTCGGTCCGCGCCGACGCACAGCGCGGCGCGCTCGGCAACCGGGTCGCGGCGATGTGGGCACCGCTTCCGGTCGGTGTCGAGGATCCGGCCGAGGTCGTGGCGATCGTGCACGACGCGATGCAGGGTCTCAAGGAGTCCGGGCAAGCCGTGGGCGCCGCCACGCTCACCGCCCTCGCCGATTTCGCCCCGCCGACGATCATGACCCAGGCCGCGCGGCTGCAGGCGCGACAGCGCTACTTCAACGTCGTCGTGACCAACGTCCCCGGTCCGCAGCTGCCCCTCTACATGCTCGGGCGCCGGCTCGAGCGCTTCTACCCCGTGGTTCCGCTCGCGCGCATGCAGGCGCTGGGCATCGCCGTAATGTCCTACGACGGGCAACTCGGATACGGGCTGCTGGCGGACTACGACGCGCTGCCGGACCTCGAGTTCCTCGCAGGCCACCTGGGCGACGCCATCGGGGATCTCGCACGCGCGGCGGGGGTGGCCGCCCCGGACGCCATCACCCGGCCCGCCCGGACGGTGGACTGAGGCCTTGCGCATCGCTCTGGCGCAGCTGAACACGACGGTCGGTGACCTGCCGGGCAACGAGGCCCGGATGTCCGCGGCCCTCGAGCGGGCCAAGGCCGCCGGCGCCCAGCTCGTCCTCTTTCCGGAGCTGGCGGTCACGGGGTACCCGCCGGAGGACCTGCTCTTCAAGGAGCACTTCCTGACGGCGGCGCGCGGGTGTGTCGACCGCCTGGCCGAGCGCGCTGTCGGCATCGCCGCGGTCGTCGGCTTCCCCGAGCGGGCCGACGACGTCTACAACGCCGCGGCGGTCTGCGCCGGCGGCGCGGTCGTCGGGGTGTACCGCAAGCTCCGCCTCCCCAACTACGGCGTCTTCGACGAGCTGCGCTACTTCCAGGGCGGCCGGGAGCCCATGGTCGTCGAGATCGACGGGGTCCTCGTCGGGTTGACGATCTGCGAGGACGTGTGGGTGCCGGGTGAGCCGCTGACTTCAGAGGCGCTCGCGGGCGCGCAGCTGGTCGTCAACGTGTCCGCCTCGCCGTTCAACGCCGGCAAGGCGATGCAGCGGGAGAGGATGCTCGCCCAGCGCGCCCGCGACTCCCTCTGCGCCATCGCGTTCTGCGCGCTCGTCGGTGGGCAGGACGAGCTGGTCTTCGACGGCTCCAGCGTCGTCCTGGACCACCGCGGTCGGGCCATCGCCCGCGCGCCGCAGATGGCCGAGCACCTCCTGATCTGCGAGGTCGACACCTCCGCGCCCGCCGCCGCTCGCTTGAAGGACTCCCGGCCCCGGGAAACGGTGCGCGCCGAGCGCCCGGCCGTCACCTGGCTGCCGCCGATCACCACGGGCGCGCAGATCCACTTCCCGTCACCCGAGCATCCGGTCGGCGGCGAGCTCTGCGAGCCGCTCGACGAGCTCGCCGAGGTCTACGCGGCGCTGGTGCTCGGGCTGGGCGATTACGCCGAGAAGAACTCCTTCGACAAGGTGACCATTCAGGTGTCGGGCGGCATCGACTCCGCCCTGGTGACGCTCGTGGCCGTCGACGCGCTCGGCCCCGACCGCGTCGTCGCCGTGACGATGCCGTCGCGGTACTCCAGCTCCGGCACCCAGGCCGACGCGCGCCGGCTCGCGGAGAACCTCGGATGTGAGCTGCTCACCCTGCCGATCGCCGGCCCGATGGAGGCCTTCGACGCGGTGCTCGCCCAGCCGTTCGCCGGGCGTGAGCCCGATCTGGCCGAAGAGAACCTGCAGGCGCGGATCCGCGGCAACCTGATCATGGCGCTGTCGAACAAGTTCGGCTGGCTCGTGCTCACCTGCGCCAACAAGTCCGAGATGAGCGTGGGCTACTCGACGCTCTACGGCGACTCCGCCGGCGGCTTCGCGGTGATCAAGGACGTGCCGAAGACCCTCGTCTACCGGCTCGTCGCGCACCGCAACCGCCGCGACGAGGAGGGACGGCCAGGACCGGTTCCCGCGACGATCCTTACCCGCCCGCCGAGCGCGGAGCTGCGGGAGGAGCAGCGCGACGACGATTTCCTGCCGCCGTACGACATCCTCGATCCCATCCTCGAGGCCTACGTCGAGGAGGACCTCGGCCGCGACCAGCTCGTGGCGCTCGGCCTGCCCTCGGCGGCCGTCGACCGGGTCATTCGCCTGGTCGACCTGGCCGAGTACAAGCGCCGTCAGATGCCGCCGGGGATCAAGATCACTCCGCGCGCCTTCGGCCGCGACCGGCGCCTGCCGATCGTCAACCGCTACGGGGGGTAGCCGGACCGCCGCTGCTGTCAGGCCCTCAGTCCTTGTTGACGGCGTCCTTCGCCTTGTCGGCGGCGTCGCCGACCTTGTCCTTCACGGTGCCGGAAGCCTGGTCGACCTTGCCTTCGTTCTTCAGGTCGTCGTCGCCCGTCAGGGCGCCACCAGCTTCCTTGATGCGACCCTTGGCGTCGTCTGCGGATCCATCACCCATGGGGGCTCCTTGGTTCGGGGGGCTGAGGGTGTACCCGTGCCGCCCACCGCTCACGCCGCGCTGGGCAGCGGCCGCACGGCGATCGTCATCCGCACGAGCGCACACAGCCGATCGAGATCGTCGGTGATCTCGACCTCCCACACCCACGTCGTGCGCCCCCGGTGCCGGCGGCGAGCCACGGCGTGCACGGTTCCCTCGACGATCGGACGCAGGAAGCTCGTCTGGTTGGAGAGTCCCTGGGCGCTCATGCCGTCCGGGTACACGGCGCTCGCGGTGGCCACCGAGGTGATCGACTCCGCGATCGAGGCGAAGACCCCTCCGTGCACGAGACCCATGGGCTGCCTGATCGCGTCGCGCACCGGAACCTGTGCGCGTGCCTCCTCGGCGGAGTGCGCCAGCAGTTCGAGTCCGTAGAGGCCGTCGAACGTCTGCTCCACCGGGATGAGGCCCTCGAAGTCCATTGTGAAGACCATATGTGGTGGTGACGTCCGGTGGCCGGGGCTCTCGTTAGGCTGCCGGGCAATGCCCGGATTCGATGCGCTGGCTCCCGACCAGAAGGCCGTGCTTCAGCTCCTGCTCAAGCAGGGCAAGAGCTACGACGACATCGCCGGGCTTCTTCGCCTTGACCGCGAGAGCGTCCGCGAGCGCGCCCTCGACGCCCTCGACGCGCTCGGTCAAGACGGGACCGACGGACTCGGAGCCGCGGACGAGCTGAGCCCGGAGCGCCAGGACGAGGTCGCCGACCATCTCCTCCTCCAGCAGACGGCCTCGGAGCGCGCAGCGACCCGCGAGTTCCTCGAGACGTCCCCCCCGGGCCGCGCGTGGGCGCGCGCCGTGGCCGCCGAGCTGCGGCCGACCGCCGGAGACGCCCTGCCGGACATCCCTTCGGAGCCGGCCGAAGTCGCAGAAGCCTTCGACGCGCTCGACGAACGGACCGCCGCGCGCGAACGCCAGGAGAAGTCCTCGAAGCTCGGCGGGGCGCTGATCCTCGCGGCCGTCGGTGCGCTCGTCGCCCTCGGCCTCGTCGTGCTGCTTCGCGGCATCGGCGGCCTCAGCGGCGAGGACGAGCCGGCCCCGCGGGCCGAACAGCCCGCCCCCCCGGCCTGTGTCCAGGGCGCGGCAGGGGCCACGGCGGCCACCGGAACCACGGGCGCCGGCACGCTGCCCCAGCAGCAGATCAACCTCGAGCCGTTGGTCGGCTCGAAGTCCAAGGCGCTCGCCATCGCGGTCATCGCCGACAACGGGCTCGCCTTCCAGGCGGAGAAGCTTCCTCGCAGTGACCTCTACAAGGTCTGGCTCTGGGACTCGGCGCAGGAGGCGATCCCGCTCGGCTTCGCGGAGTACGACCCGAAGACCAAGCGCCTGGCCGGCGCGCTCGAGCAGCTGCCGGCCGCCGCGGCGAACTGCGCCTCGCTCGTCATCACACGGGAGCGCTCCCGGCAGTCGCCGACCCCCGGCCCGATCGTGCTGGGCGGTCCGATCAAGAAGCAGCAGTAGGCCGCTCGAGCAGGGCGGTCAGCGCATCGAGGGCCTCGTCGAGCTGCTTGCGCATCGCGCCGCGGACCAGGAAGGCGCCGAGGCGGGCCGTCCCGGCGGGGGTCTGATCGAGCACCAGCGTCACCCGCGTCCCGCCCGCGGCGGGCTCGAGGGCCGCGCTCTTGCTCGCGGCCGAGAAGACGCGGGCGAACGGCGTGGCCTCGAGCTGCTGCACGACGCGGATCTCCCGCCCGGCGTCGAGGGTCGCGATGCGGAAATCCGCACGAATCACCGTGCCCTTCCTCGTGCGGTACACCTCGGTGAAGCCCGCCTGGTCGATCGACTCCACGCGCTCGACGCGGGGCCACCAGCGCCCCAACGACCCGGGGTCGCCGACGACAGCCCAGGCCTCCGCCGCCGGGACCGCAAGCACCCGGTCGCGCCGGACCCTCACTCCGCGTCGTAGGCCAGCAGCGCGTGAACGTCGTAGCCTTCGAGCTTGTCGCGCCCGTCGAGAAACGTGAGCTCGATGAGAAAGGCGCACCCGAGCACCGTCCCGCCGAGCTGCTCGACCAGGGAGCAGAGTGCCCGTGCGGTGCCTCCCGTGGCGAGCAGGTCGTCGTGGACGAGCACCCGCGCGCCTTCGGCGACCGCGTCGGAATGCAGCTCCAGCGCGTCGGAGCCGTACTCGAGCAGGTACTCCGCCCGCACGGTCTCCCACGGCAGCTTGCCCGGCTTGCGGGCCAGCACGAAGCCCGCCCCGAGCTCACGCGCGACGGCCGGACCGAGCAGGAAGCCGCGGGCCTCGGCGGCGATGACGACGTCGACCTGGCCCAGGCGCTCACGGACGTCACCCGCCAGGGCGCTGATCGCGTGGTCGAGCGCCGCGGCATCGGCCATGATCGGCGTGATGTCCTTGAAGACGACCCCGGGCGTGGGGAAGTCCGGGATGTTGCGCACGAGGCGTCCGAGCTCGACGCTCACGGTCCGGCGATCTTGCGCAGGTCCCGGATGAGCAGCAGGTGCTTGAGGTGGGTGGTGACGGCCGCGAGATTCTCGAGCGCCTCGACCGCCTCCTTGCGACGCTCGACGTTCCTGGAGCGCAGCTGTGGGGCGAGGATCTGCTGCAGCAGCGCCGCCTCCCGGTCAGCGGACGTCCTGAACGCGCGCAGGTTGCGGCCCCCGACGCCGTAGCGCGCGAGCTCGGTGACGGCGCGGACGATCTCGCGCTCCGTCTCGTCGTAGTAGGTCTGCCCGTTCCGGCGCTCGCCCCGGATCACGCCGTACTCCTCGAGCTCGGCGACCATCCGCGGCTCTGCACGCGTGTCCTCGATCACGTCGTCGAGCGAGTACAGCGCACCGGTCTCGCGAACCGAGACGCTGGAGCGCCTGCGGCGGCGTCTCTCGGCCTCGGCGGCGTCGGCCCCCGTGGGCGGGGCGGGAAGCTCCTCTTCCTCCTCGCCGGCGCGATCGGCGCCCCCGGCAAGCTCTTGACGGATCACGCGCAGCGGCAGGAACTCGTCCCGCTGTAGGCGCAGGATCGTGCGCAGGCGCTGCACGTCGCCGGCGCTGTAGACCCGGTAGCCGCCCGGAGTGCGCCGCGGCGACAGCAGCTTCTGATCCTCCAGGTACCGGATCTTGGAGATCGAGATGTCCGGGTATTCCTGTGAAAGGGACGAGCGCACCTGGCCGATGGTCATCGCCTTGCCCCGCGCGCGCGAGCCGCCGGGCTGCAGGGCGGTGGAACCGTTGGAACTCGCGGGGTCGACGGGGATGTGCGTCATCGGCGCGAGAGGAAGGTGAGCTTGTACTTGCCGACCTGAAGCTCGTCGCCGTCCTCGAGGCGCTGCGATTCGATCCGCTGGCGGTTGACGTAGGTTCCGTTGAGCGAGCCGAGGTCGTCGAGGAACCACTCGTCGGTGCGGTGCACGAGCATCGCGTGGTCGCGGGAGACCGTGACGTCGTCGAGGAAGATGTCGGCGTCCCGGCGCCGGCCGATCGACAGCCGGTCGCCGTCGAGCGCGAAGGACTCCCCCGTGCGACCACCCCCGGAGCGGATCACGAGCGCGGCGCCCTTGGCGTCGACGACGTCCGCGATCTCGACCGGGATGAACTCGCCCGTCTCCCCCACGCGGTACGTCGCGGTCTGCCCTTCGCCCTGGGTGCCCTCGGGCGGCTGTGAGCCGATGAACGCCCCGCAACGCTGGCAGTAGTTGGAGCCCTCGGCGTTCGTGAAGCCGCATTCGGGGCAGTGGAGGGCCACGCCGGCGCCCTCTTCAGGTGATGTCGTTCGCGCCGGCGGCGCGGCCCGCCAGGATGTCCGTCAGGCGCTGCACGTCGGCGCCCGTGATCACGTCCCTGCCTTCCTCGTGATCCTTGCGCATGCGGTTGACGAGCTCGGCGCGGAGGATGTCGATCTTCCCGTGGAGGATCCTGCGTTTGTAGGAGATGTCGTTCTCCTCCTCGGTGAGCGCCTTGATGAGCTCCTTCAGCTCCGGGTCGTTCATCGAGCTGAGGTCAGGGAATGTGTCCATGGCGCGCGATGCTACCAGCGCCACGGCGCGCCTCAAGCTGGAGTCGAGGGTGCATCCCGCATTGCGAGTTGCCGCCTGCCCTCGCGCCGGTACAGGTAAGCGGCGTAGTAGGCCAGGATCAGCCCGACGTAGAGCAGGATCTCCGCGAGGGTTCGCAGGGCGCACATCGCGAAGAAGAGGGCGGCCATCACGGGCCCGACCGCGAGGCGACCCGGCCAGTTGATCGTCATGGGGAGCTTCAGCCGTATCGCCCGGCGCCCGTTGTAGAGCACGTAGAGCTCGCGCAGGACGAGCAGGGCGAGCGCCCAGCGGGGCAGCAGGTCGAACGCGAAGACGACGACGACGCCGGAGATCACCAGGCAGCGGTCGATGATCGGGTCCAGGAGCGCACCGAAACGCGAGTACTGACCCGTGATGCGCGCGGCGATGCCGTCGGCGTAGTCGCCCCCGGCGCAGATCGCGAAGAGCGCCGCGGGCAGTGCGTCGGTTCCGCTGTCCGAAGCGGCGGCGGTCACCAGGAAGATCGGGATGAGCACCGCGCGCGCGATCCCGATGGCGTTGGGCACCGTCCAGACCCGCCACGGCTGGCCGGGAAGCGTCTGCGCGGGCGGCGGACCCGAGCGGTCCAGCCCCGAGAGCCGCCGGAACGTCAGGCGGGTGCGTTCGCGCGCATGCGCGGCGCGCTCGGCGACAGGCGCCCCCGGCCCGGGCCGCGGGCCGAGCGCCTCGCGGGCGGCGCGTGACTCCTCGGTCTCTCCCCGACGCTCGGCCCGACGTTCCGTCGGCGACAGCCGCGGTGGGTCGTCCCCTTGCCCCGCCGGGCCTACGGGAGCTCACCCCACAGGGCCTCCGTCGTGGCGGCGGCGGAGGCCATCGCCACCCCTCCCTCGACGTCCTCGCGTCCGCGCCGCCGCTGCGCCTCGAGCTGCCCTGATCGGAGGGAGCGCTTGCCGAGGGTGAGCCGCAGCGGCGCCCCCAGCAGCTCGGCGTCGGCGAACTTCTCCCCCGGCTTGGCGTCTCGGTCGTCGTAGAGCACGTCGAGCGCTGACGTGGTCAGCTCGGCGTACAGCGCGTCGGCGGCGTCGCGCTCCGGCGTGCCGGCCTTGCCGACGGCCACGAGCTCGACGTCCCACGGGGCGATGGAGCGCGGCCAGGCGATCCCGTGCTCGTCGCCGTACTGCTCGGCGGCCGCGGCGACGACCCGAGCCGGCCCGATGCCGTAGGAGCCCATGACGACCGGCTGTGCCTTGCCGTGGGCATCGAGGTAGGTCGCTCCGAGCGGCTCTGAGTACCGGGTGCCGAGCTTGAAGATGTTCCCGATCTCGATGGCCGGCTCGATCGCGATCGGGTGCCCCGCGACGGTGTCGCCGGCCTCGACGGTCCGCACGTCGATCCGCTCCCCGGCCTCGACCTCGACGACCACGTGGTGGTCGGCGCGGCCGCTGCCGGTGACATAGCGCCCCGGGCGGATCGCCGCGTCGTGGAACGTCAGGACGGCGGCGCTCGGCCCGAGGAACCCGGGAACCATGCCTGCGCCCCCCAGCTCCTCCGCGGTGGCCGGACGGAAGGGCTCGCCGAGCGAGGTGCCGAGCTTGACCTCGTTGACCCGGTGATCGCCGCGGAGCAGGATCATGACCAGGCCGCGGCCCTCCGTGACGACCGGGAACGCCTTGAGCAGGTTGCCGGGGTGGACTTCGAGGGCGCGCGCCACGGCCTCGACGGTCGTCCGCCCCGGCGTGTGCAATTCTCCGGCCAGGTCGTGGCGCAGCGGCGGTACGGGCTGCGGCTCGGCGGCGGCCACTTCCACGTTGGCTGCGTAGCCCGGCGCGAGCGCGACGTCGTTCTCCCCGGCCGCGCAGGGCGCCATGAACTCGTGCGCGCCGAAGCCGCCCATCATCCCGACGTCGGCCTCGCACTCGTAGAAGCGCAGCCCGCACCGCTCGAAGATGCGGTGGTAGGCCGCGCGCTGCAGCTCGTAGGAGGCGTCGAGTCCGGCCGGGTCGCGGTCGAAGGAGTAGGCGTCCTTCATGACGAATTCGCGCGTGCGCAGCAGGCCGGCGCGCGGGCGGAACTCGTCGCGCTCCTTGATCTGGAAGTGGTAGAGCTGCAGCGGCAGCTGGCGGTAGGAGCGCACGAGCTGGGCGACGTGGAAGGTGACCGTCTCCTCGTGGCTCATCGCCAGGACCATGTCGGCGCCCTTGCGGTCCTGAAACCGCATCAGCTCCCCGCCCACAGAGTCGTAGCGGCCGGTCGCCTTCCAGAGGTGGGCCGGCGTGAGCACGGGCATGAGCAGCTCCTGGGCGCCGATCGCGTCCATCTCCTCGCGGATGTGCTGCTCGACCTTGCGGTGGATGCGCCACCCCGCCGGCATCCACGTCCACAGCCCCGAGCCGACCTGGCGGATGAGCCCGGCGCGCACCATGAGCTTGTGCGAGAGCGCCTCCGCATCGGACGGCGGCTCGCGCTCGGTGGGCAACAGCAGGTGGGACAGGCGCATGGAGGGGCGAAGGCTACCCGCGCGGTCGGAGGTGGCCGCCCGCGGGGTATAGGTTGCGATCGAACCCGTGAACACCGATTCCAGGAGACCGCCGCCATGGCCTACGAAGTCCCCGCTCTTCCCTACGCCCACGACGCGCTGGAGCCGCATGTCGACAAGGCGACGATGGAGTTTCACCACGACAAGCACCACCAGGCCTACGTCGACAAGGCCAACGCCGCCCTGGAGGGCACCGATCTCGACGGAAAGGACGTCAGGGAGGTCCTCGAGAACCTCTCCTCACTTCCGGCCGACAAGCAGGGCCCGTTCCGCAACAACGGCGGCGGACACCTCAACCACTCCATGTTCTGGGAGTCGATGAGCCCCGACGGCGGCGGCGAGCCGACGGGTGAGCTGGCCGATGCGCTGACCGCGACGTTCGGCTCCTTCGACGCCTTCAAGGAGCAGTTCGAGGCCGCCGGAGTCGGGCAGTTCGGCTCGGGCTGGGCCTGGCTCGTGCTCGACACCTCGTCGCCTTCAGCGACGGGCACGCGTGGCGCCGAGCTCTCGATCACCTCCACCGCCAACCAGGACTCCCCCGTCCTGGAGGGCAAGACGCCGCTGCTCGGCAACGACGTCTGGGAGCACGCCTACTACCTGCAGTACCAGAACAAGCGTCCGGCCTACCTCAAGGCGTGGTGGAACGTCGTGGACTGGAACAAGGTGGCCGAGCGGTACTCCGACGCCCGGTGAGCCACCCCCGCCGCTCCTCGAAGCGGCGGATCGGCGCAACTCTCACGCTACGCTCGCGTTCTGGGGGCGGTCGGCCTCCGGCCGCCCCTTCGCCGCGTACCCACCTTCAGCAGGAGCTTTGATGCCGCAGACCCTCCGCCCCCTCGGGCCCATCGTCGCGTGTGCCGTGCTGTGCGTCCTGCTCCTGAGTGCGGCAGGCGCGCGTCCGGGGGCCGCCGTGGCCTCGGAGAACCAGCTGTCGATCATGATGGACGACGACCTGCTGGTCTACCGCAACGACGCCACGCGCGACGCGGCCCTGCGGCGGATGAAGGGGCTCGGCGTCGACACCGTCCGCGTCACCCTGCTGTGGTCCGTGGTGGCCGAGGAGGCGCGTTCGACCCCGGCGCGCGACAAGCGCTTCCGCCGGCTCGGCGCCGAGAACCCGAAGTCCTACCCCGTCAAGACCTGGGACCGCTACGACCGTCTCTCCCGCGCGGTGCGCACGCTCGGGATGCAGCTCTACTTCAACGTCACGGGGCCCGGGCCGGCCTACGCGCACACCAAGCCCCCGAAGAAGTACCGCAAGGACGCCAAGTGGTGGCGCCCGAAGCCGCGCGAGTACTACAAGTTCGTCCAGGCGGTCGGCAAGCGCTTCAACGGCAAGTACCGCGATGAGAACGACGGTCGCGGCGTCATCCCGGCGGTGAACTTCTGGTCGCTGTGGAACGAGCCGAACCAGGGGGGCTGGCTGCGCCCGCAGTGGCTCGGCGGGAAGCCGGTCTCCCCGGAGATCTACCGCGAGCTGTTCTTGTTCGGCCGGCGCGCGCTCGTCTCCACGGGGCACAGCAACGACATCATCGTCGCCGGGGAGACCGCGCCGCGGTCGGTGAGGCGCCGCACGACCACCTCGGCGATGGGCGTGCGGACCTTCGTCAACGAACTGCTCTGCGGGCCGGGTTCGTCGGGAGCGGGCTGTAGCCGCTTCGCCAAGGACGGCCCGATCCTCGCGACCGCGTGGGCGCACCATCCGTACACCCGGACGCTCGCGCCGAACGTCCGTGAGCAGGACCCCGAGTCGATCACGCTGGCGAACTTCAACGACCTCGGCTCGCTGCTCGACCGGCTCTCCGCGACGGGCAACATCAAGTCGGGCATGCCGCTCATGTCGACGGAGTTCGGTTATGAGACCCGGCCGCCCGACCCGTTCGCGGGGGTGAGCCCGCAGCAGCAGGCCGACTACCTCTCCCTGTCGGAGTTCATCACCTTCTCCAACCCGCGCGTCGTGGCCAACACCCAGTTCCTCCTGCGCGACGTCTTGCCCGTGAAGCGCTTCAGGCGGGGCTCACGAAACTACTGGGGCACCTACCAGTCCGGCCTGTACAACCAGCGCGACAACCCGAAGCCGGCGGTGCAGGCCTACTCGATGCCGTTCACGGCGTTCCCCGCGGGGCCCAAGCCCGACACGGGGCAGCCGCAGATCTTCGTGTTCGGGCAGATCCGGTTCCGCGCGAACGTGCGGCCGGGACAGCCCTCGGACACGGTGCAGCTGCAGTTCAGGCCCGCCGACCGTTCCACCGACTGGGTGCCGTTCGACGCTCCGCTGCCGACGAACCACCTCGGGTACTTCTCCGCGACGGTCGTCAAGCCGGGACCGGGGCTGGTGCGCGCGATCTGGCGCGGCCCGCAGAACCCGTTCGCCTTCGTGTCGTTCGCGAAGCCGACCTAGAAGTTCAAGCGCTCACCTAGACCACCACCGCCGGGCGCTACGCCGCGCGGTCGTCGCGCTTGAAGCGCCGGCCGGCGACGGGCGACTCGTCCTCGTCCACGCGCAGCATCGCCGAGGTCAGCTCCGCCTCGGCCTCCGCCTTGGCCTTCTCCTGGGCAGCCAGGCGCTCGGGCGTGAGCGCGAGTTCGTCCTCGTTCTCGGCGAGCCAGGCGGCGGCCTCCGCGGCGGCCGACGCGTCACGGACCACGACCTTGCCGGCCTCGTAGTACTTGTCGATCTCGGCGAAGAGCTCGTCGACGAGGTTCTCCGTCTTGACCTTCTTCAGCGGCTCGCCCTTGGAGTAGATCATCCCGGAGTCCTTGGCCCCGGTGATGCCGAAGTCCGCGTGGCGCGCCTCGCCGATGCCGTTGACCGCGCAGCCGAGGATGGAGACCTCGAGCGCGTCGGCGTAGGCCTCCAGGCGCCGCTCCACTTCCACGACGACGGAGTCCATGTCGAACTGGAGGCGCCCGCAGGTCGGGCAGGCGATGAGGACCGGGCCGCGCTCGCGGAGCTTGAGCGCCTTGAGGATCTCCCAGGCGACCTTGACCTCCTCCTCGGCGTGGAAGGTCGACAGGGAGATGCGGATCGTGTCGCCGATGCCGTCGGCCAGCAGCGTGCCGAGGCCCACGGCGCTCTTCAGGGAGCCCGACCACTTCGTGCCCGCCTCGGTGACCCCGAGGTGCAGGGGGTACGGGATGCGGGCGCCGAGCAGGCGGTTGGAGGCGATCGTGTTCGGCACGGAGGTCGACTTCATCGAGACCTTGAAGTCGCCGAACTCCAGGCGCTCCATGAGCTCGACGGTCTCCACCGCGGCGGTGACGAGCGCCTCGACGGGATCTGAGTACTCCAGGTCGCGCAGGTGGGCGGGCAGCGAGCCGGAGTTCACACCGACACGGATCGGCGTCCTGAACTGCTTGGCCTTGGCGATGACCTCGGCGACCTTGTCCGCCCCGCCGATGTTCCCCGGGTTCAGCCGGATGCAATGGGCGCCGGCCTCGATCGCCTTCAGCGCGAGCGTGTGGTTGAAGTGGATGTCCGCGATGATCGGGATCGGGGACTCCGCGACGATGGTCTTGAGCGCCTCGACGTCGCGGTCGCGCGGCACCGCCACACGCACGATGTCGGCGCCCGCGTCCGCGACGGTGCGGATCTGCGCCATGGTCGCCTGCAGGTTGGCCGTCTCGGTCTTGGTCATCGTCTGCACGGCCACGGGCGCGCCACCGCCGACGGGGACCGGTCCGACGTGGATCTGCCGCTCGGAAGCCATGTCAATGAGTGTACGAGCGCCCTGGGGCGCCGGGTTACCCGCACGAGCTCGGGACGGGCGAACGACCCCACACCCGCACGGTGCAGGAGAACCGGGGCGCGAGCACGGGGCAAGGGTGCTCGCGCCGGGCCGGCGCGGACTACCGTTCGTCGCATGCTTCCGGGTGCCACCGACCGCTTCCTCTCCGAGCTCGCGGACGACGCGTCGGTCCTCGACGTCGGCGGCTGGGCGGCTCCCCTCAACCGGGCCGACTGGGTCATCGACCTGCAGCCCTACGCGACCCGCGGATACATGGGCAGCTACGGCCCCGGACCCGAGCGCTTCGGCCCGGGCACCTGGGTCGTGCACGACATCTGCGCGCGTGAACCCTGGCCGTTCGCCGACGACCAGTTCGACTTCGCCGTCTGTGTCACGACCCTCGAGGACGTCCGCGATCCGATCTGGGTCTGCTCGGAGCTCTCACGGGTGGCCAAGGCGGGCTACGTCGAGGTTCCGACGGTCGAGGCCGAGCTCATCTACAACGTCGAGGGCAACGGCCAGCACCTGGGCCACGAGCACCATCGCTGGTTCGTCGACATCTCCGACGGCGAGCTCGAGTTCCTGCACAAGCCCCACAACATCCACCACGACTGGACGCTGCGGGTCGTGCCCCGCTGGCGCGCGCAGATGACCGTGGAGGACCAGCTCCAGGGAATCTTCTGGGAAGGCGAGATCCGCGCCCACGAGCGCATCCTCGTCCACGGATATCCGCTCGACGAGCTGCGCGAGCGGATCCGCGCGCGCTTCGAACCGTCGCCGGCGGAGCTCCGCGTCAAGGAGCTCCAGCATGCCGCCGGTCACCTCCTCGCGCGAGCCAGGCTGCCCGTCCGCCGCGCGGCCGTGCGCGCCTTCGACGCCGTGACCGCCGGTCGCCGTCGGTAGGTCCCGGCGAGCATCGCCCTGATCGCTCCCCGGTTCGCCAAGCGACGGATACGATCTCAGACCTCGCGCGCCTCCGCGGGGCCCGGAGCTCGACGGAGATCGAACGAGGGCCTACCGAGCGCCAACGCGCAAGTTTCGCGTCGCCGTCACGTTCTGGCCATGTGAACGCCCGCTCTCCGACCGAAGAGATACTCGTGCTCTGCCACCTCCGCCGTTCTGTCCTGCCGCTCGCGTCCTTCGCGATCCTCGCGGTCGCCGCACCGGCGGCGGCCGCCCCGGGTGAGCTACCGCTGGTGAAGGCGTTCGAGGGCAACCTCGCGCCGGCCGCCGGCTCCACCGCGAAGGCCTGCCACGCGTCCTACCGCCCCGGCACCCCCGGCGTGAGCACCCGGAAGGTCCTCCTCCCGCCGGGACCGGGGCTCGTCGAGGTCTCGACGTCGGCGCGGGGCGGCGACATCGACCTCGCGATCTTCGACGGGTCAGGCCGGGCGATCGCCGCCGGCGCCTCCCCCGATGCGCAGGAGGTGGCCTCGGGCTGGACGGTGATGGGCGGGATCCTCCGTCTGCAGACCTGTCGCCGCGGCGGCGGCGGCTCGGGGCCGATCTCGGCCGTCGTCGAGCACGCGGCGCTTCCCGTCAACGCGCGCTCCGCGCGGCTCAACCCGCCTCAGATCGTCGACGTGGTCACCCGCTCGCTGGCCGACCGCAACCGCGTCGAGGCCCTCGGGCTCGATCTCACCGAGGGCGGTGGCCGGGACTCGGTGGGCGTCACGCTGCACAACGAGGCCGACCGGGCGAAGCTGCGACGCGCCGGCCTCAAGTGGAACGTCGTCGTCAAGGACCTCACCGGAGCCGATCTCCGCGCGCGCCGCAGCGAGGCGCGCCTCGCCGCGTCCACGCGCGCCTCCGCGCTGCCCAGCGGCCGCACCACCTACCGCACGCTGGCCGACTACGAGTCCGAGCTCAAGGCGCTGGCGGCGCAGAACCCCGGCCTCGTGAAGCTCATCACACTGCCCAAGAAGACCTTCGGCGGCCGCGAGGTCATCGGCATCGAGATCGCCGAGAACGTCAACGTCAACGACGGCAGGCCCGCGTTCCTCAACGTCGGCGTGCATCACGCGCGCGAGTGGCCGGCCGGGGAGAACCCGATGGAATGGGCCTACGAGCTCGTCAAGGGCTTCAAGGCCGGCAATCCGCGGGTTGTGCGGATCGTCAGGCAGAGCCGCAACGTCGTCGTCCCGATCGTCAACCCGGACGGCTTCAACGCCTCGCGGGCCGCGGGCGCGCTGGCCGGACAGGACGGCGGCCGCGACGAGTCCGTCGACGACACCGCCTACCTCATCGCGGGCGCCACGACCGGCGGGGAGTACCGGCGCAAGAACTGCCGTGCGCCGGACAACTCCGAGACCGCGCAGTGCCTGACCTCCGCCGGACTGGCCGAGTCGGGCGTCGATCCCAACCGCAACTACGGTGGGCTCTGGGGGGGTCCGGGCGCCGACGCGACGAACCTCTTCGCACAGACCTACCGCGGGCCGGGGCCGTTCTCCGAGCCCGAGACGCAGAACATCAAGGAGCTCGTCGGCTCCTCGCAGGTCATGACGCTGATCACCAACCACACGACGGCCGGGCTCATCCTGCGCGCGCCGGGTCTCGCCTCGCTCGGGGACCCCGTAGACGAGGAGCGCGGCTACAAGGCGCTCGGAGACGCGATGGCCAGGGAGAACGGCTACTTCAGCCAGAAGTCGTTCGAGCTCTACGACACCACGGGCACCACTGAGGACTGGACCTACAACACCGCGGGCGGCTTCGGCTTCACGTTCGAGGTCTACTGCGGCGCTCCGAACTACACCACGGGCGACTGCGACGACCCTGCCTTCCACCCGCGCTTCGCGCGGGTCGTCGAGGAGTACGACGGGACCTCCCCGCAGGCCGACCACGTCAACGACCCTGGTCGCAGTGCCGAGAACCCGTTCGGCAACGTCGCCAAGTACGACGGCAAGGGCAACCGCGAGGCGTACTTCCTCGCGGCCGAGAGCACCCTCGACGAGCGGCGCCACGCCGTGCTGTCGGGCAGCGCGCCCTCAGGCACCACGCTGCGCCTGAAGAAGACGTTCAAGACCG
This sequence comes from uncultured Solirubrobacteraceae bacterium, assembly GCA_902806205.1. Classification (GTDB taxonomy): domain Bacteria; phylum Actinomycetota; class Thermoleophilia; order Solirubrobacterales; family Solirubrobacteraceae; genus Paraconexibacter. The sequence goes on from CADCVR010000012.1 coordinate 17,471, forward strand.
AGACGTTCCCGCAGCCGCAGGAATCCGGGCCGGACAAGCCGATCCTCTTCGACGACAAGCTCGAGTCGACGATCGAGGTGGGTGACTCGGGCAAGTTCCGCTGGCACGTCAACCCGTCCACGCGGCCCGTCGTCGCCAAGTCCCGCGGCGAGATGACCACGGGCACCCCGAGCCCGCCCGTCACGCAGTCCGGAAGCCCGACGGGCTCCGAGAGCGATCCCGGCAACGACGGGGCCCTCCCCTCGCCCGGCAACGGCGTGCCGGTCACCAGCGCGAACTACAACGATCACCCCTTCGCGATCCCGGCCACGGGCGTCAACCGATCGGCCACCGTTCGCGTCACCTGGCCGACGCCCGTCTCCGACTGGGACATCACCCTCTACGAGGACGCCAACGGGGACGGCAAGTCGCAGGACAACGAGAAGCAGGTCGGCACCTCCGCGCAGGGGACCACGACCGAGGAGGTCGTCAACATCGCCAAGGAGGGGGTCGTGGCGGGCAAGAAGTACGTCCTGCGCGTCACCAACTTCGCCGCCGCCGAGCCCTACGACGTGACCATCACCTACGCCGGGCCGGAGCCGTTCACGCCCGGGGCCGTGGAGGCGTACACGCTCACATGTGAGCGCGGCGGCCGGGTGCTCGACACCCAGCAGGTCGTCATCGACCGAGGCGAGGCCAAGGCGCTCGCGCTCCGCGGCGCCTGCGCAGCGCCACGCAGCGCGGACGGGACGACGCCGTCGGGAACGGGCACGCCCGACTCCTGCGCCGCCGCCCGCGGCTTCTCGCGGGTCGGTGTCGCGCCGAAGGGCCGCGGGGCTCGGTTCTCCTTCACCCGCAAGATCGCCGGCAGGGCGACCGTCTCGGTGTTCCAGCAGTCCTCGGGCCGCGCGATAACGGGTGAGCGCCTCGTCGCGCGCTTCACCGGCCGGACCGGGGCGTTCACCTGGAACGGGCGGGTGACCCGCCGTGCCCGCCGGATGACCGACGGCTTCTACGTCGTGCGCTACACGATCGGCAGCGGCACGGGCACGGACGTGCGCCGGGTCGTGCTCGAGCGCCGCGGCGGGCGCTTCGTCAAGCGGGCGGACTTCGACCGCCGGGCGACCTGTGACGCGCTTGCGAGCTTCAAGCTCGAGCGCCCGGTCTTCGGTGGGCGCACGAATCGGGCGCTGAACGTCTCGTTCCGGCTGGCCGAGGCCGCGCGCGCCACGGTCACCGTGCTGCGCGGCAGCAAGGTCGTCAAGCGCTTCGGGCCGACCCAGCGCCGCGCGGGCGTCACCCACCGCCTGCGCCTCGGCGCCAAGGGTCTGCCCCGTGGCAACTACCGGGTGCGCATCAGCGTGCCACGGGCGGGCGGCAAGTCACTCACCGCGACCCTGACTGCCCGCCGCCTCTAGAGCGAGGCGGCGGATCCAGCGGCGTGGCGTGGTCACCTCACGCCGAAACCGTCACCCTGCAGCCGTCCGATGTCGTTGGAGAGTCCGATCGCGAAGAGCGCCAGGACCAGCATGAAGCCCACCACCGACGCGCGCTCCATGATCCGGAACGAGATCGCGCGCCCGCGCAGCTTCTCGGCCACCGCCCAGAAGATGTGGCCCCCGTCGAGCGGTAGGAACGGGAACAGGTTGATGATCGCGAGCGAGAGCGAGATCAGGGCGAAGATGAACATCACCGTCTCGAAGGTCGAGGTCTCGATGACCTGGCGCGACGTCTCGTAGCCGCCGACGATGCCCGAGATCTCCTTGCGCGCCTCGGCGTCGTAGAACAGCGCGGTGATGCGGTCGACGGTGATCGTCGTGACGCGCCACATGCCGTCGACCGCGGAGCCCGATGCCTCGATGAGCCCCTGCGGCTCGTAGACCGGGCTGAACGCGAAGCCGACGAGCGCGCGCTTGGTCTCCGGGTCGTACTTCGGCGTCACGCGCAGCGTCTGCTCGCGGCCCCCGCGCTCGACGGTCACCGCCGCGGGCTTCGCGGCCGCGCACCCCGCGGTCTGTCTCCCCGGGCACTTGTGGGTCCCGATCTGCGCGCGCAGGCGCTCGGCGTCGCCGCGCACCCCGTCCACGGCGACGATGCGGTCGCCCGGCTGGAGCACACCGGCCGCGGGCGAGCCGGAGGTCACCGCATCCACGGTCGTGTCGACCCCGACGGTCGGGCCCTGCGCGACGAAGAACACGAGCAGGAGGAGGAACGCGACGAACACGTTCACCAGTGGCCCGGCCGCGATGACCACCACGCGCTTCCACACCGGTTGGCGGTAGTAGGCGCGATGAGCGACCTCGGCGGGGATCTCCTCCGCCGGGTTCATGCCCGTGATCTTCACGTAGCCCCCGAGCGGCAGCGCCCCGATCGCGTACTCGGTCTCCCCTCTGCGGAGCTTGGCCACGAGCGGCGGGAAGAAGAGCGCGAAGCGCTCCACGCGCATGCCGACCGCCTTGGCGGCGGCGAAGTGCCCGAGCTCGTGCAGGATGATCAGCACGGCGAAGCCGAGGAAGGCGTAGAAGAAGCTCATCGTCGCCCGTGAGTGTAGGAAGGGCCGGATAACGTCCGGCTGAATTACCCCCACCCGAGATGGTACTTTTCGGGCATCAAAGCAACCATCGACAAGGCAGGACGCTTGGTGATCCCGAAGGAGTTGCGTGACAGCCTCGGGCTGCGCCCCGGCGTGGTCGAGGTGCGAGCCGAGGGAACCGGTATCCGCGTCGACGTACCGGCGGACGAGACGCTCGACGAGCGTGACGGACGGCTCGTGATTGCCGCGGCGGGAGCGACCCTCGACGACGAGACGGTCCGTGGCCTGCGCGATGCCGGCCAGAAGTGAGGACGGCCCCGAGCTGCTCGTGGATACGAGCGTGGCCGTCGCGCTCGTCGTCGCCGACCACGAGCATCACGGTCCGACGCTCCGAGCGCTCGGCGCCAAACGGCTCGGGCTCTGCGGGCACGCCGCGTTCGAGACCTACTCGGTGCTGACGCGCCTTCCGCCGCCGGCCCGCCGAACCCCGGCGGCAGTCGCCCGCCTTCTGGCCCAGAACTTCCCGCACAACCGCTTCCTCGGCTCACGCGCGGCGGCCGCCCTGCTGGCCGGGCTCGAACCGCGCGGGATCGCGGGAGGCTCGGTGTACGACGCGCTCGTCGGGGCCGCGGCGGCCGAGCACGGGTTCGTCCTTGCGACCCGCGACCAGCGCGCTCTCGACACCTATCGGGCCCTCGACGTCCGCGTCGAGCTGCTCGCTTGAACGGGGCCGGAGCTGAGCCCACCGCCTGCCAGCGGCGAGAACGTCCATGACTCTGAGTGCGCCGATGAGGCCCCTCGGGGTGTCTCGATCGACGCCGGTCGGGCTCCCAGACCTAGACGGCTACGACGCCTGCGAGGCGACGAGATCGCCGGCGACCTCCCGCGCCTCGCGGTCGGCCGCGTAGAGCGTCTCGAAGGCGCGGATCGGCTCTCCGGGCAGCTCGTCGAGCGTGCTCGCGATGACCTCGGCGATCTCCAGGAAGGCGATGCGTCCGGTGAGGAACGCGTGCACGGCAACCTCGTTGGCCGCGTTGAGCACACATGGGGCGGTGCCTCCGGCGATGCCCGCCTCGCGCGCGAGCTGCAGACAGGGAAAGGCCTCGCTGTCGACCGCCTCGAAGGTCAGCGCGCCGTGGGCGGCGAGGTCGAGCGGCGCGATCGGGACCCGGACGCGGTCGGGGTGGTGCAGCGCGTAGGCGATCGGCGCGCGCATGTCCGGGTTGCCGAGGTGCGCCAGCGCTGCGCCGTCGACGAGCGTGATCATCGAGTGGACGACCGACTGCGGATGAACCACGACGTCGATGCGATCGTAGGGCACGCCGAAGAGGTGATGGGCCTCGATGACTTCGAGCCCCTTGTTCATCAGGGTCGCGGAGTCGATCGAGATCTTCCCCCCCATCGACCACGTCGGGTGGGCGAGCGCCTCGTCGACGGTGACGTGGGTCAGGTCGGCGCGCGTGCGCCCGCGGAACGGCCCGCCGCTCGCGGTGAGCACGAGCTTCTCGGCGGCCCCCGGGGGCTCGGCGGCCAGGAGCTGGAACAGCGCGGAGTGCTCGGAGTCGACGGGAAGGATCTGCGCTCCCGTCGCCTCCGCGAGCGCCGTGACGAGCTCGCCGCCGACCACCAACGACTCCTTGTTCGCGAGCGCGAGGTCGATCCCCTCTCCGAGCGTGGCGACCGTCGGGCCGAGACCCGCCGAGCCCACGAGCGCGTTGAGCACGAGGTCTGCGCCCGCTTCGAGCACCAGGCGCATGAGGCCCTCGGCGCCGCCGAGCACCTCGCCGTCGGGCCAGGCGTCGGCAGCCTGCGCGGCGGCGTCCGCGTCGGCGAGGGCGATGCGCGTGACCCCGGTGTCGCGGGCCTGGGCGACCAGCGGCTCCCATGAGCGCTCGGCGCTCAGGCCGACGAGCTCGAGCTCACCTTCCGCGCGGGAGACGACGTCGAGCGCCTGGGTTCCGATGGAGCCGGTGGAACCCAGGACGAGCAGGCGGCGGGGCATCGGCGGGGGATGATCGCAGCCCACGCGCCGGCGCTTCGGGCTACCGCGTCAGCCCGCGGTGATCGCCCCGCAGGCGAACCGCTTGCCCGCGTCGCCGGTGTCGCGGGTCGTCTGGTCGGGATCGGGGTCATAGCGGGCGGTCGGGATGTTGCCCAGGTTGTCGGACTGCTCGTGGATCATCACCGCGCTGCCGTCGGGGTCCTTGAGCGCATCGAAGCCGAAGCGGTCGGTCTGGAAGCGCGCGGTCGTCGTGCCGTCCCGCTTGACGAAGAGCGGCGGGAAGTCGCCCTTGTGGCTGCCGTGGTCCTCTCCCGGGTTCTTCATGTGGCCCGTAGCGGTCATGAAGTCGGGGGCGTCGCAGCGCCCGACCGCGTGGACGTGAAAGCCGTGGTACCCCGGAGTCAGGCCGCGCCCGGAGACGACCACCACCATCGCGCTGCGCGGGCTCTTGCGGAACTCGACGTTGGCGACCTCCGCGCCGGCGGCGTTCTGCAGGGTCGCGGTGACGACCTCGACGTCGGACGGCGACTTCTGCGCGGTCACGACAGCGGCGGTGGCGCCGCCCAGGGCGAGGGTCGCCACGGTGGCGGCAGTGAGACCAGAGCGGAGCTGGGGCATGCGGCGATGCTACCGGCTGGGTCACAGCATCGCCGCACGGGTGCTCAGCGGATGCGGACCGTCCGTGAGGGGCTTTGGGCCTGGTCGAGGACCTTGTTGCCGGTGAAGCGGGCGGTGAACTTCAGCGCGCGTGCGCGTCCGAAGCGCTTGCGGTCGCGGAAGGTCACCGAGACGGAGTACGAGCACGTCGCCGAGAGCTTGGCCCGGCGGGTCGAGACGGTCTTGGAGCCGACCTTGACCTGCACGGAGACAAGGCCGTCGCCGCAGCCCTGGGCCGCCGTCACCGTCGCCGGCAGGGCGATCTGGCCCCTCGCGGTGAATCTGAACGGCGCGCGCTTGTCGCGGCCCGGCGTGACCGTCTCGGAGACGTTCACCGGGGCGAACAGGCCGACGTTGACGGTCTTGACGACGGTTGCCGTCTGCTGGGAGGTGTCGATCGCGATCGCGGTGATCGCCGTGCGACCGACGTCGGCGCCCCTGGGCTGGTACGCGCATGAGTAGGGCGCCACCGTAGCGGCGCATAGGACTCGCCCGTTGACCAGGTACACCACCCGCGCGATGCCCTTGTCGTCGCCGACACTCGCGGTCAGCGTCGTCGGGGCTCTGGTCGTCAGCGTGGCGTTGTCGGCCGGGGTGGCCAGCGCGATCGCCGGCGGCCGGTCCTCGTTGGCGTTGCCGACGTCGACGCGGTTGACCGTCTCGCAGTCCGGGCTGATCTCGTCGAGCGTGTCGACGTTGGCGACGTCGTTGCCCGCACCGCACGAGACGAAGTCGGCGAATCCGTCGCGCGCGTCGATCGTGTCGTCGCCGGCGTTGCCCGACAGCACGTCGTTGCCGCGCCCTCCGTCGATCCTGTCGTTGCCCAGGCCGCCCGACAGGTCGTTGACCCCGGCGCTGCCCACGAGCGTGTCGTTGGCGGTGCCCTTCGGGACCGGATCTTCGGAGAACGTCGGGGTCTCCGCGCTGACCGCCTCGACCGTCGCCCTGACGTTGTCGGCCTCGCCGGCGCTGCCGTCGTTGGCCTGGTCGTCCAGCGTGACGGTCATGTCGCGCGCCACCGAGGTGAACGCGATGTTGTCGTTCAGCGTTGAGTACGTGATGAGCCTGTCGAAGCCCGTCCCGCCGTCGTAGGTGTCACCGGTGTCGACGGGCGACGACGTCCCCGCACTTGGGTCGGCCACGGTGACGTTGCGGTTGAAGAACCGGTCGTTGCCGTCGCCGCCGCTCAGGCTGTCGGCGCCGTCACCCCCGGCCAGCGAGTCGTCGCCGCCACCGCCGAGGACGGTGTCGGTGCCCCCGTCGCCGAACACTCCGTCGTTGCCGTCGCCCGCGACGACGGTGTCGCTGCCGTCGCCGCTTTGCAAGCTGTCGTCACCGGCTCCACCGTCCAGCTTGTTGTTCCCCCCGGAATCGAGGAGCCGGTCGTCGCCTTCTCCGCCGACGAGCGTGTCGTCGTGCGTGCCGGTGAGGACGAAGTCGTCGCCGTCCCCCGCGTCGATCGTCGCCGGGATGTCGGCCCGCAGTTGGTCGGCCTGGTCGAGAAGGGTCGCCGACAGCCGCTGTGCGCCGCTGCAACGGTACGTCGCGCCGCCCCCGCCCACTGCCACGCAGCCGGCACCCGGCGTGATCGCGTCGGTGTCCGACGTGCTATTGGCCGGGTTACGGGTCAACGTGAAGGTGGTTCCCCCCGGCGTGTCGCGCCTGATGTCGAGAAAGGTCGTCCTTCCCGCGGCGGCCGAGTACACCAGCGTGCCTCCCGGGTCCACGACGATGGTCGCGCCGGACGCCGATGCGACGGGAAAGGTGAGCGCCACCGCCAAGCCGAGGACGATCGCCGTCCTGCGCGGTGCCGCGGGGCGCCGGCGCCCCGGGAGGCCGGCGGGCAGCGCACGGCGCGGGCGATGTGAACGGACCATGGCGAACATGCGGCCTCCTGGCATCGACGTACGACTCAAGATGCGCCGAACGTGACGGTGGGGCCGCACAGCGTCAAGCAGTCTCAGGGCTACCCCCGAGAAGGGCCGACGGCCGTAGGCGCCCTCAGCTCAGCGCGCTCCACACGTAGTACGTGGCCACCACGCTGAAGAACACCGCGTCGAGGCGATCGAGGGCGCCACCGTGCGCGCCGAAGACGACGCCGGTGTCCTTCGTGCCCGCGTCGCGCTTGAGGTAGCTCTCGAACAGGTCGCCGACCGGCGCCGCGACGGCGATCGCCGCACCGAGCAGCAGCGCGTCCGTGCCGCTGAGCCAGTCCTCGTACAGGCCGGCGAACCAGACGCCGGCGACGGCCGCGACCATGCCGATCGCCAGGCCTTCGACGGTCTTGTTCGGGGAGATCGACGGCGCGAGCGGCACCCGGCCGAACAGGCGCCCGCCCAGGTAGGCGCCCGTGTCGCCGACGAACGTCCCGACCATCACGTTGATGACGAGGTCGCGCCCGTCGGGAAGCTCACGCAGCAGCACCGCGTGCGCGAGCGCCACGCCGATCCAAAGGACGCCCATGAGGGTCACCGCGACGGCGGGTGCCCCGCCGCGCGGCTGGAGGAGCGTCAGCCCGAAGGTGAGCGGCACGATCAGGACCAGCGCGAGCACGAGATGGTCGCGGTCACCGAGGTCGGCGGCGACCATGAGCCCGATCAACCCGAGGAAGCCGGCGAGCCGTGACGCGTGCGCCTGCGGGTACATCGCGTAGAGCTCGTGCAGGCTGATGAGGCCGAAGACGATCAAGAACGCCGTGAACGGCGCTCATCCCGCGACGACGAAGGAGAGCGCGACGGCTGCGGCCGGGACGCCGACCACGATGCGCTGCTGCAGGTCGGACGTACCGCGCGGCGGCGGCGCGCCGAGCGGCCGCGGCGCGGCGGCGCGGCCGTGCCGCCGCCCTGCGGCCATGACTACCGGCCCCCGAAGCGCCGCGCACGCTGGCCGAAGGCGCCCAGGGCGCGCTCGAAGGCCTCCGCGGTGAAGTCGGGCCACAACTCGGCGGCGAAGACGAGCTCGGAGTACGCGCTCTGCCAGAGCAGGAAGTTCGAGAGCCGCTCCTCGCCCGAAGTGCGGATGACGACGTCGGGATCGTGCATGTCCGGCGCGTACAGCAGTGCCCGGAAGGCGTCCTCTCCGCCACTGGAGTACTGCGCCGCCGCGTCGAGGATCTCCTGGCGTCCGCCGTAGTCGAAGGCGACGAACAGCGTGATGCGCGTGCAGTGCGCGGTCTCGGCCTCGGCCCAGTCCATCTGCTCGAGCAGCGCCCGGGCGACGCGGTCGCGGCGCCCGATGAAGCGCATGCGCACGCCCTCGGCCTTCAGCTCGGGTGTCTCGGAGAGGATGCGCTCGTGGAACATCCGCATGAGCGCCGTCACCTCCTCGGCGCTGCGCGACCAGTTCTCGGTGGAGAAGGAGTAGACCGTCAGCTCCCGGACCCCGAGGCGTACCGCGTCGCGCAGGCGGGCCTTGACCACGTCGGCTCCGGCCTGGTGGCCCTCGGCGACCGAGAGCCCCCGCCCCTGCGCCCAGCGGCCGTTGCCGTCGGTGATGATCGCGACGTACTTCGGCGTGGCGGCCGAGGCGTCAGGCGGCTCGTCGCAGCCGGTGGGCGAGGAGCCGGTGGGCACCTCAGACCTCCATGATCTCGGCTTCCTTGTTCTTCAGCGCTGCGTCGAGCTCGCCCACGCGCTGGTCGGTGACCTTCTGGACCTCGCCCTCGGCGCGCTTCTCCTCGTCCTCGCCGACGTCACCCTCGTCCTTGAGCTCCTTGAGGTCCTTCATCACGTCGCGGCGGATGTTGCGGATCTTGATCCGCCCCTCTTCCGCGATCCCTCGCGCGACCTTCACGAGCTCGCGGCGGCGCTCCTCGTTGAGCTCGGGCACCGCGAGGCGGATGATCTTCCCGTCGTTGGAGGGGTTGAGCCCGACGCCGGAGTCGGCGATCGCCTTCTCCAGGAGCTTCATCGTGGAGACGTCGAAGGGCTGCACGGTGAGCAGCCGGGCTTCGGGCGCGTTGATCGTGGCCAGGGAACGCAGCGGCGTCGCGGCCCCGTAGTAGTCGACCACGACGCGGTCGAGGATCGCCGGCGATGCCCGGCCGGTCCGCACGCTCTGGAACTCGTGCTGGGTGGCTTCGACCGACTTGCCCATACGGTCGCGCGCGTCGGCGATCAGCTCGTCGGTCAACTCACTCATGTGTGCTCACCAGGGTTCCCACGCGCTCGCCGGACACTATCCGGTCGATGTTGCGCTCGTCGTCCATGTTGAAGACGTGGATCGGCGTCCCGTTCTCACGGCACAGGGTCAGCGCCGTGGCGTCCATGACCTTCAGCCCGCGCTGGATGGCGTCGGTGTGCGAGATCTCGTGGAGGAGCTCGGCGGCCGGGTCGGTCCGCGGATCGGCGGTGTACACGCCCTCCACCCCGTTCTTGGCCATGAGGATCGCCTCCGCCTTGACCTCGACGGCGCGCAGCGCGGCCGCGGTGTCCGTGGTGAAGAACGGGTTGCCCGTGCCCGCGGCGAAGATGACGATGCGCCCCTTCTCGAGATGGCGCATCGCGCGGCGGCGTATGTACGGCTCGGCGACCTCCGCGATGGTCAGGGCACTCTGCACCCGCACCCGGCAGCCGAGCTGCTCGAGCGCGTCCTGCAGCGGCAGCGCGTTGAGCACCGTCGCGAGCATCCCCATGTAGTCGCCGGTCGCCCGGTCCATGCCGGAGGCGGCGGCCTTCATGCCGCGGTAGATGTTGCCCCCACCGACCACGATGGCGATCTCCACGCCACGGTCGGAGACGGCCTTGACGGCCTGGGCGACGGCTTTGACCCGGGCGGGGTCGGTGCCGAAGTCCAGCTCCCCCATCAGCGCCTCTCCGCTGAGCTTGAGCAGGATCCGCTTGAAGATGGGGTCGGCGGGGTCGAGCGGCGAGATCCGATCCACTACTCCCCGACGGCGAAGCGCTGGAAGCGGCGGACGACGACGTTCTCGCCCGTCTTGGCCGAGAGGTCCTTGCGGATCTGGTCGATCGTCTTGGACTCGTGCTTGTCCGTGTTGACGTGGACCTGCCGGACGAGAACGACCTCCTCGAGCCACTTGTTCAGCTTGCCCGTGGCGATCTTCTCGCGGATGTTCTCCGGCTTGCCCTCCGCTTCGGCCTGCGCGACGAAGACCCGCAGCTCCGCGTCCTTCTCGTCCTGGGGCACGTCCTCCTCGTTGACGTACTTCACCGACGGAGAAGCGGCGACGTGCATGGCGACGTCCCGCGCGAAGGCGATGAAGTCGTCGTTGCGGGCCACGAAGTCGGTGTTGCAGTCGACCTCGACGAGCACGCCGACCTTGCCCGTCGCGTGGATGTAGGACTGGACGGTCCCCTCCGCCGCCTCACGGTCGGCGAGCTTGCCGAGCTTCTTGCCCATCTTGACCTTGAGCAGCTCCAGTGCCTTCTCCTGGTCGCCGCCCGTCTCGGAGAGGGCGTTCTTGCAGTCCATCATCCCGGCGCCGGTCTTCTGGCGCAGCGCGGCGACGTCCTTGGCGGTGAAGTCAGCCATCGGAATCGGGGGTCTCCTCGTCCGGGCGGGCCGAGGCAGCGTCCAGGGCGTCCGTGAGCGGCGTCTCCGGTACCGATGCCGGATCGATCTGCGGCTCGTCGGCGGTCACCGCGACGCCGGGTGAGGTCCCCGTGCGGCGATCGGCCGCCTCGGGATGCTCCTCGTTGGCCCTGGGCGTGACGCTCGGGTCGGCGACCGGGCGGCCCTCGGCCGCCACGGCGGCCGCGACCTGTGCCTCGGCGACGCTGCGGTCCCCGCCACCCTCGGCGGTGACCTTGATGTCGTCCTGCGGCGTGCCGGGGGGCGTCGCGGGGACGCCGGCGGCGGCGACCGCGGCCGCCTGGCGGTCACGGGCGGCCTGCTCGCGGGCGGCCTGCTCCTCCCGGCGGGCCTGCTCCTCGGCCGCACGGGCGGCCTGCTGCTCGGCGACGCGGCGCGCCTGAGCCTCGCCTTCGACGCGCTGGCGCTCCTGCTCTTGCACCGCGTAGGCGCCATAGCCCTCCGCGACCACGTCGGCGATCGCCTTGGTGATCGTGTTGCAGGCACGGATCGCGTCGTCGTTGCCCGGGACGACGTAGTCGATGCCGTCCGGGTCGCAGTTCGTGTCGACCAGGCCGATGATCGGGATGCGCAGGCGGCGAGCCTCCTGCACCGCGATGACCTCCGTCTTGAGGTCGATGATGAAGATCGCGTCCGGCGGGCGCTTCATGTTCTTCACCCCGCCGAGGTTGTTGCGCAGCTTGGCCAGGTCGGCGCGGGCGGCCATGCGCTCACGGGTCGGCAGCAGCTCGAGCTGGCCCTCGTCCTCATAGCGCTCCAGGTCGTGCAGGCGCTTGATGCGCTGCGAGATGGTCTGGAAGTTCGTGAGCAGCCCGCCGAGCCAGCGGTTGTCGATGTACGGCATGCCGCAGGACTCGGCCAGCTCCTTGATGCCGTCCTTGGCCTGCTTCTTGGTGCCGACGAACAGCACCACGCCGCCGCGGTGGCTGAGCTGCAGGGCGAACTCCTGCGCCTGGGCCAGCAGCACCTGCGTCTTGAGCAGGTCGATGATGTAGATGCCGCCCCGCTCGCCGTGGATGAACCGGCGCATCTTGGGGTTCCAACGTCGCGTCTGGTGGCCGAAGTGGACTCCGCCCTCCAGCAGCTCGCGTATGCCGACCTGGGTCGCCACGAGTAGCACTGCTCCCTTGTTCGATTGGTGAAGCGATCGCCGCGGGGCCTGGTGGAAGTGGCGCGGACCGTCGAGCGCAGAGGTGGCTCTCGGGCAGGGCGCGCCGGCGCCCGGACGGGTAGATGGTGTTGAGAGTGGTCCAGTGTAGCCAGGCGGGTGCGGGCGCCGCCGTCCGGGCCGGGAAGGCCGCGCCCGAGAAGTGCTGACCTTGACGCGTTCCTAGCCGAACTGGAGGAGGAGCTCGTGCGTGCCGGGGTCGAAGCGGATGACGTGGTCGAGGTGCCGTACCCGGCGGAGGTGTGGCGGAAGCGGCGGAGCGCCTTGCGCTCCTCAGATCCCGCTGAGCAGCTCGGCCGCGCTGAGCGGGCGAAGGTCGAGGCAAAGCGCCTCGACGGTCGCGTCGCCTTCGGCGGTGTCCAGGGTCCGGTACTCAGAGCCGCCCGGGTCGCGGCGGATCTCGATGCGCCGAGCCGCGACGTCGACGACCCAGTAGTCCGGGACCCCGGCGGAGGCGTAGAGGCGCGGCTTGATCGTGGTGTCGATGGCGCGCGAGCTGACGCTCACCTCGACCACGAGCAGCGCGCTGGTCGGGCGGCGGGTGGGATCCGCCCGCGCTTCGATGACGGCGATGTCAGGTTCGGGGAGGGAGGTCGGGTCCGGGACCGCGAGCGGGTGCTCGGTCCGAAGTTCGTGAGTCCCGGCGACCGCCAACGGGGCGAGCCATCCGACCAGCCGGGCCATCACCGTCGCGTGCTGCTCGCCCTTCGGGCTCATTTCGATCAGCGCTCCCTGGAGCAACTCCACAGGCTCGTCCTCCCCGATGATGCCCTCCTGCACCATCCGCTCGACTTCGTCCGCCGTGAGCGGACGCACCGCGTGATCGGCGAGCGTCAAGACCATCGGGAGGAGCGTACCGCTGGGGGATGTAGGTGCGCCGCCCACTCGTTCGGCCTTCGGGCCGGCTCGCGGGCCAGAGTCCGAACGGCGCTCGGGCGACGAGCCGTCAGCCCCGTGCGCGCTCCAGCGCCGACGCGAGGTCGGCCGGCAGCGGCGAGGCGGCGACCACCGGCTCCCCGGTCACCGGGTGGGTGAACGCCAGCCGCGCGGCGTGCAGGAACTGGCGCCGCAGCCCGAGGAGCCCAACCGTGCCGTATTCGGGATCGCCCGCGACGGGGAAGCCGATGGCCTGGAGGTGCACGCGGATCTGGTGGGTGCGGCCCGTCTCCAGGCGGACACGCAGCAGCGTGTGCCGCGGCAGCGCCTCGGCCAGCTCGAAGTGGGTCCGCGCCTCGCGTGGCTCGTCGGTGTCGGTCGAGTTGCGCGTGCGCACGCGGCGGTCGCGGCCGATCGGCGCGTCGATCGTGCCCGAGCGCGCCGGCGGGCGGCCCTCGACCAGCGCCGCGTACTCCCGGGTGATCTCGCGCGCCGCAAGCCGCTCCTTCAGCTCGCGGTGGACCCGCTCGGACTTGGCGACGACGAGCAGCCCGGAGGTGTCGCGGTCCAGGCGGTGGACGATCCCCGCGCGCCAGCCCTGCTCCCCGCCCGCGGCGCGTCCGGCCAGGGCCTGCGCGAGCGTGCCGGAGTGGTGCCCGCGGGCAGGATGCACGACGACCCCGGTGGGCTTCTCGACGACGAGGAGGTGCTCGTCCTCCCAGGCGACCCCGAACTCCGCGGGCTCGCCCTCCCCGACGTCCGCGGGCCCCTCGGCCCGGTCGAGCGACTCGTCGATCGCGATGGTCTCGCCGCCGGCGAGCTTGGCGGACTTCAAGACCTTCCGGCCGTCGAGGGTGACCGCGCCGGCCTCGAGCAGCCGCTGGGCGCGCGAGCGCGAGCCGAGCGGCGTCGCCAGGAACGCGTCGATGCGCGTCCCGGCGTCTTCAAGCGCGCTTCGAAGCTCCATCGGAGCGCTCCGCGACGAGCAGAAGGGACAGGACGCCGAGCGTGATCGCCATGTCGGCGACGTTGAAGGCCGGCCAGTACGGCAGCTTGACGAAGTCGGTGACGAAGCCCTCCCGCGCACGGTCGACGACGTTGCCGAGGGCGCCGCCCGCGAGCAGGCCCGTCGGCAGCCACGCCCAGGGACGATCGCGATGGGTGGCGAAGTAGGCCAGGAGCGCGCCGACCGCAAGGGCGATGAGGACGACGACAACCACGATCTGGTCCTCGAAGGCGCCGAAGGCCACGCCGCTGTTGCGCGTGTGGACGAGCTTGACGAGGGGGATGACCGAGCTCTCGCTGCCGAGCTCCACCCCGTCCCGGACGAGCGCCTTGGTCACCTGGTCGGCGACCAGCACCGTCGCGAGCACGAGGCCCGCGCGGCTCCACGCCCCGCCCATCCGTCGCTACCCGCGGATGAGGTTGACGAGGATCCCGCCGACGATCTGCAACAGCAGGATGCCCACGATCGGCGAGAGGTCGATCGGGCCGAGCGGCGGGATGAAGCGCCGGAAGATGTTCAGGTACGGCGCGACGACCTGCTCGAGGAACCCGAGCACCGCGGAGAACGCGCGGTTGTAGGGCACGCGGCCGCCGAAGCCGAAGAAGAGCTGGCTGAGGATGTAGGCGATGATCAGGATCACGTAGACCAGGATCAGGGCCTCGAGGAAATCCGCGATCTCCTCGTTGATCGCCGCCGCCGGCACGCTGATCAAGAGGTCCCTCTCGTCGCGTCCATCGCGGCATGCAGCGCGGACGCCAGGCCCGCGTCGGTCAGGGCGCGCAACCCGCGCGCGGTCGTCCCGCCCGGCGAGGTGACACCGCGGCGGACCGCGAGCGTGTCGCCGCCGCGGGCGCGGATGAGCTCGGCGGAGCCCGCGAGCGTGTCGAGCACGAGCGCGCCGGCGTCGGCCGGCTTCAGGCCCGCGCGCACGCCCGCGTCCACCCAGGCCTCGGCGAAGAGCGCGACGTAGGCCGGGCCGACGCCGGAGATTCCGCTTCCGGCGCCCAGGGCCGTCTCGGGCAGCGTCACGACGGTGCCGAGGCGACCGAACAGCTCCGTGACCTCCTGCGGCGCGTCGGAGCCCTCGGCGAGGAGGGTCACGCCGCGGCGCACCTCCACGGCGGTGTTGGGCATGACGGCGGACACGGACGCCTCAGGGTAGGCGGTGCGCAGTTGCGCGAGGGTGACGCCCCCGAGGACCGAGACGACGAGGCCCGTGAAGCCACCGGCCTGCGCGGCCACGGTGTCGAGCTGGTAGGGCTTGTGACAGAGCACCAGGATCTCCGCGCGCCGCGCGAGCGCGGCGTTGTCGGTGCCGAGCGACTCGCCGCCGACCTCGCCGACGAGCGCGGCGGCGCGGCCGGAGCCGGAGTCGGTGGCGAGCACCGTCTGGCCCCAGCCGACGGCCAGCGCGCGGGCCATGTTGCCCGACCCGATCAGCCCCAGCCGGGTCAAGACTGGTTGAAGAAGCCCTTCTCGATGAGCGACGCGCGCTCCTCGGCGGAGATCTCGACGTTGCGCGGCGTGAGCATGAAGACCTTGTCGGCGATGCGCTGCATCCCGCCGTCGAGGGCGTAGGTCAAGCCGGAGGCGAAGTCGATCAGGCGCTTGGCCAGGTCGTTGTCGGTCGCCTGGAGGTTCAGGACCACCGGGATCGAGTCCTTGAACTTGTCGGCGACCTGCTGGGCGTCGTTGAAGGACTTCGGGATCACGAGATGGACGCGTACGCCGCCGCCCCCACTCCCGCCGTTGGCCGGCCGGACAGCCCGCAACGGCGTCGTGGGCGGCGCGTCGGACTCCGCGAAGATGTCGTCGAAGTCGCCTCCGCGACGGCGGGAGCCCAGGCGCCGGACGTTGGGGCGCTCGCGGTAGCTCTCCTGGAGCTTGGCCTCGGGCTCGAAGTCCTCCTCCGGCTCGTCGTACTCCGGATCGCGCTCCTCGGCCAAGCCGAAGTAGACCGCAGTCTTGTGCCAGGTGTCGCGGAGTGCCATGACGAGATGAGATTAGCCGTGGAGGGCGATCTTCCTCCTCCTGGGTCCTCTCGCCCATCCGTCGCGCGTCAGCCGAACAGGCGCGTACCGACGCGCACGATCGTCGCGCCCTCCTGCGCGGCCACCGCGAAGTCCTGCGTGGTGCCCATCGACAGCCGTGGCAGGCCACGGTCGGCGGCGAGCTGAGCGAGGGCGGCGAACCAGCGGCGCGAGTCCTCCGCGCGCTCGGCGTAGGGGGGCATCGTCATCAGCCCGCCGACGCGGACCGGGCATGCCTCGATGAACGCGTCGAGGTCGCCCGGAGCGACGCCGGCCTTGCCGTCCTCGCCGGCGACGTTGACCTCGACGAGCACCTCGGCGTCGTCCCCGGCGTGCCTGGCGAGCTGCTCCAGCACCGAGTAGGTCGCGACGGAGTGGATCAGCCGGACGTGCGGCAGCACCTGCTTGACCTTGCGCGACTGAAGCTGGCCGATGAAGTCCCAGGTCAGTCGCGTCCCGGGCTGGGTCCGGGCCTTGGCCACGAGATCCTGGGACCGGTTCTCACCGACGTGGGTGACGCCGGCCTCCACGAGCACCTCGAGCTCTTCGACGGCCACGTACTTCACCGCGACGACGATCTCCACCTTGTCCGAGCCGAGCTCCGCGCGGACCCCGGCGAGGTTCTCACGGACCCGGTCGGGGTCGAGCCCGCGGATCAGCTCAGCCACGCCAGGCCCGCCTGGCGGCCGGTGCGGGGACCGTCGCGGCGGTGAGAGAAGAAGAGCGGAGTGGTGTCCCGGCGTCCGCACATCGTGCACAGTCCGACGTCGTGGACTTCCGCGACGCCGCCGGCGCGGAGCGCCTCCGCGGCGATCGCCTTGAGGTCGAGCGTTCGCTCCGCGGTGGCGAAGCGTGCACGCAGGTCGTCGCCGACCTCGTAGCACTCCCCGCCGGCGCCCGGGCCGATCAGCGCGATCACCGCCCCGCGCCCACCGAGCTCCCGCAGGGCACGCAGCCCGTCGTCGAGCACCCCCTCGGCGAGGCCGCGCCAGCCCGCATGGACCATCGCGACCGCGCCGTCGCACAGCAGGGCGACGGGAAGGCAGTCGGCGGTGAGCACGAGGCACGTGACCCCTTCGACGTGGGTGGCCTGGCCGTCGCAGGCCAGCAGTTCGTCCTCGGCGTCCGGCTCCTCGTCGCGGCGCTGAACCTCGCTGCCGTGGACCTGCAAGCCCATCGCGAGGCGTGCGAAGTCGACGCAGAGCAGCTCCGCCAGCTCCGCGTAGTTGGCCGCGACGCTCGCCGGGTCGTCGTCGGTCCAGCGGCCGAGGTTGAGCGAGTCGTACGGGGGGCGGGACACGCCGCCGCGCCGGGTCGTGAAGCGGACGTGGTGGTCGCCCAGGTCGACCGCGACCAGGTGGCCGTCCCAGCGAAACGGAGCCGGCAGCGCGGGCACCGTCACGTCGTCGGGTGATTCCGGATGGTCCACTCAGGCGCGCAAACTAGCTGAGCGCGACCCGCAGCTGCGCCTCCCTTGACGGGGCTTCGCCGTTCAGGCGAGCGTCCAACGCACGCTGCAGCCGCGCGCCGAGCTCCGGGCCCGCCGCGACGCCCGCCGCCAGCAGATCGGCGCCGTCGATGTCGAGCCTGACGTGGCGCAACTCCTCGATCCAGCGCCGGGCGCCCGCGCCGCCCGCCAGGGCGACGACCTCGAGCGGCGCGCCGCGCGCGGCGCGTGCGATGCCCGCCGCGTCGGAGGCCGATCGCAGGGGATGCAGCGTGACCGCGCGGGAGCCCGCGGCGGCGACGTCGCGCTCCGGGGCGCCGAAGCCCAGCGCGTCGAGCCAGGCGACCAGCCGCGCCGCCTCGATGCTCGCGCACGCGCGTGCGAGGACCACGAGACCGGGCCGTCCCTCCTCCCGCGGGAGCAGGGCGAGCGCGTCGGCCGCCGAGCGCGGCGCGAAGCCCGCCGGGAAGAGCTGCGGGGCGAGCGCCTGCGTAGCGTGCAACGCACCGACCGCATCGTCCTCGGCCAGGGTGCGGCGCAGCTCGTTGCCGTGGCGGGATCCGCTCACGGTGGCCGGGTCCGCCACGGCCGCGCGGGCCGCCGTCTCTGCGTCCGGCTCGAAGCCCAGCCGCGCCCCGAAACGCGCGACCCGCCACAGGCGTGTCGCGTCGTCCTCGAAGGACCGCGGATGCAGGATCCGGAGCACACCGGCCGCCAGGTCGTCGAGGGCGCCGGGAACCGCGCGTAGCGGCTCGCCCGGACGCAAGGCGATGGCGTTGACCGAGACGTCGCGGCGGGCGAGGTCGGCGTCGAGCTCCGCGGGCTCGACCTCCGGCAGCGCGCCCGGCCGCGAGTAGTGCTCGCGGCGCGCGCGGACGAGGTCGACCACCAGGCCGTCCGGTGTCGTGAGCGTCCGCGTGCCGAAGCGCGTCTGCTCCGGCTGGAGCGGCACGCCGAGGCGCCCCGCGAACGCCTCGAGCGGCGCGGCGGGATCCGCGCCTGCGGGCGGCGCGAGGACGACGTCGACCTCCACGGGCTCCCGGCCGAGCAGCGCATCGCGGACCGCCCCTCCGACGACCCATGCTCCCGGTGTCCCCGTGATCGCGTCGAGCAGCTCCGTGCCGCCGGGCAGCTCCCGCAGGGCGGCCTCGGCCTCCTCCGGGGTGCGCACGGTGCGGGCCACCGCTCTACCGTATGGCCTGCACATGCCCTCGCGCGCCCGTAAGCGCCGGTGGCTGGCGTGGCTGGGCATCGCGATCGTCGTGATGGCGGTGGCGTCCGGCGGCACCGCGCTGTACCTCGCCTCGGCCGAGCAGGACGACGTCGTGAACGCCGACGTCCCCTTCGACGAGGGCGGGCCGGCCCAGCCGCCGGCCGGGCAAGCCGGTACCGGCCGGCCCGCTGACTTCGACTGGCCGTTCTACGGCTTCGACAAGGCGCGCTCGCGCTATCTGCCGCTGAAGGAGAACCTGCGACCACCGTTCGCGGAGCGCTGGAAGCTCGGCGGCTCGATCCTGCTGGAGTTTCCCCCGGCGATGGGCGGCCAGAGCCTCTACCTGCTCAAGAACAACGGCGCGCTCTACGGCATCTCGCGCAAGACCGGCCGCATCCGCTGGAAGCGCAAGCTCGGCTACCTCGCGGCCTCCCAGCCCGCCTACGCCGACGGCGTCGTCTACGTCGTCGTGCTCGAGCGTGGCAAGGGCGTCGGGCAGGGTCGCGTGGCGGCGATCCGCGGACGCGACGGCTCGACGAAGTGGTCGCGCAAGCTTCCGAGCCGCGCGGAGTCCTCACCCATGCTCGACCGGGGGACGCTCTCGTTCGGCACCGAGGACGGCACCGTCTACGGCCTGCGCGCCGCCGACGGCTTCACGCGCTGGCGCTTCAAGGCCGACGGCGCGGTCAAGGGCGGCCTCGCCCTGGACGGCGACAAGCTCTTCTTCGGCGACTACGCGGGCAAGGTCTACGCGATCCGTGCCGCCACGGGCCGCCGGGTGTGGAGGAAGGATACGCGCGGCGCCCGCTTCGGCCTCAGCACCGGGAACTTCTACTCGACGCCGGCGGCCGCCTACGGGCGCATCTACCTCGGGAACACCGACGGCTTCGTGTACTCCTTCGCGGCGCGTGACGGCGCCCTGGCCTGGCGCAAGCGCACGGGCGGCTTCGTCTACGGCTCACCCGCGGTGGCCAAGGTGCCCGGGGGCAGGCCGACGGTCTACATCGGCTCCTACGACAAGCGCTTCTACGCCCTCGACGCGCGGACGGGTCGTGAACGCTGGAGCCGGAAGGCCGAGGGCCGCATCTCCGGCGGCGCCACCGTGCTCGGTGACCTCGTCTTCTACTCCACGCTGGCCAAGACCACCACCGCGCTCGGCGCCCGCTCCGGGCAGAAGGTGTGGAGCACCAGGCGAGGCGCGTTCAACGCGGTCGTCTCGAACGGACGCGGGATCTTCCTGGTC
Organism: uncultured Solirubrobacteraceae bacterium; assembly: GCA_902806205.1. Lineage (GTDB taxonomy): Bacteria > Actinomycetota > Thermoleophilia > Solirubrobacterales > Solirubrobacteraceae > Paraconexibacter. The sequence continues at coordinate 37,175 of CADCVR010000012.1, forward strand.
GGGATGACGAGCCTCTTCGGGCTCGACGGACGGCCGGGTGCGCCGCGCGCGGTCGACGCGCCCGGCACGAGGCGCGGAGGTGCAGACCGGGCCGCACGGCGTCGCGGGGCGGAGACTGCGCGCAGGCGCGCGGCCGAGGCGGAGCGCAGGCGGGCCGTGGGGCGCCGGG
>CADCVR010000013.1 GCA_902806205.1 uncultured Solirubrobacteraceae bacterium
CCCAGTACGGCTCGACCGTCGGCGCGCCGTCGGCGTCCAGTACGAGTACGCAAGCCGGAGGCAAACTCTTGATGCCCGCGAAGAAGGTGTGCGGCGTGGGGACGTAGCCGAAGGCCAGATACGCCGGAATCGCGCGCGGGTCGAGCTCGGCCCGGACAGCGGGGTGGGCGAGCACCGCCTTGATCTCGCTGGCGAAGACGAAGGTCGTCCCGTCCCACCAGTAGAACAGCGGCTTCTTGCCCACGCGATCCCGCGCGAGGACGAGCCGGCCCGAGCGCCGATCCAGGGCGGCGAAGGCGAACATCCCGTCCAGGCGCCGCGCCACCTCCACCGGCTCGTGTTCCTCGAGCAGGTGGGCGATGACCTCGGTGTCGCCCTGGGTGGCGAAGCGGTGCCCGCGCCGTCCGAGCTCTTCACGGCGCACTTGGAAGTCGTAGAGTTCGCCGTTGAGGACGACCCCGAGGTCGCCCGTCTCGTTGGTGATCGGCGGGTCACCCGTCACGACGTCGATGATCGACAGGCGGTTCTGCGCGATGATCGCCTCTTCGCCTACGAACATCCCGGAGGCGTCGGGGCCCCGGTGGTCGAGCAGCCGCAGCTGGCGTTCGACGACTTCGCGGTCGGGGCGCCCGCCGCGTTGCAAGTGACCTGAGATGCCGCACACCGGGAGAAGGGTGACAGGCGGGGCTCCACGGGCGGCCGGCCCTAGACTGCCTGCCCCGTGACGTCCGAACCGAACCTGCACCGGTCCACGGTCGACGGCTTCGGAGAGGAGTGGTCGACGTTCGACCAGTTGGAGCTCGACGAGAAGGAGCACGCGGAGCTCTTCGCGGAGTACTTCCGCGTCTTCCCCTGGCGAGAGCTCCCTGACGGTGCCCGGGGGGCGGACATCGGCTGCGGCAGCGGGCGCTGGGCACGGCTCGTGGCGCCCCGCGTCGGGCGTCTGACCTGCGTCGACGCGAGCCCCGAGGCGATCGATGTCGCCCGGCGGGCGCTCGGGGCGCACGAGAACTGCACGTTCGCGGTGGCCTCCGTCGGCGACCTGCCGTTCGCCGACGGCTCGCTGGACTTCGCCTACAGCCTCGGCGTCCTGCATCACGTTCCGGACACCGCGGGTGCCCTCGCTGCGTGCGCTCGTGTGCTCAGGCCGGGAGCGCCGTTCCTCGTCTACCTGTACTACGCGCTCGACGGCCGCCCTGCGTGGTTCCGCCTCCTGTGGCGGCTCTCCGACGGGCTGCGGCGCGTGCTCTCCCGGGTCGGCCACCGACCGAAGCTCGTCGTCTCGACCCTGGTGGCCGTCGCCGTCTACCTGCCGCTGGCCCGCGCAGCGGCCCTGGCCGAGCGGGCGGGGAAGGACCCGGCCGGCCTTCCGCTGAGCTACTACCGGCACCGCAGCTTCTACACGATGCGCACGGACGCCTACGACCGTCTCGGCACCCAGCTCGAACAACGCTTCACGCGCGAGGAGATCGAGCGGATGCTCACCGACGCCGGGTTCGTCGACGTCGAGTTCTCAGACAGCCCTCCGTTCTGGTGCGCGGTCGGCCGTCGCGCCGCCTAGATCCGGCGACCGGCCAGCGCCTCGCGGTAGAGCCACGCGAGGTCGTCGACGAGCCGGTCCAGGGCGAACGTCGCGAGCACGTGATCGCGCGCTGCCGCTCCGAGGACCCGCCGCCTCTCGGGGTTCTCAAGCAGTTCTACGACGCGGGTCGCGAACCCCCGCTCGTCCTCACGTGGGACGACGTGCCCGGTGCGACCCTCGAGGACGACGCTCGCCGAGCCACCGACGTCGGTCGTCACGGCTGGTCGCCCCGCCGCCGCGGCCTCGATGAGACTGACCGGCGTGCCCTCGTTGTCCGAGGTCTGCACGACGACATCAGCGGCCAAGAGGACGTCGGGCATGTCACGCCGGAAGCCCGGCCAGTGCACGCGTGAACCCAGCGTCTGCGTCTCGGGTAGCCGGTGCAGCTCCTCGCGCAGCTCGCCGTCGCCCACGACGACGAAGTGGGTGGCGGAGTTCGCGGCGGCCACGAGGGCGGCGATCCGCAGGAAACGATCGACGCGCTTGATCGGCACCAGCCGCGCGACGAGCACGACCACCGGGACCTCCTGCGGGACTTCGAGCTCGTCGCGCAGCGCCCGGCGCCTGGCTTCCTGCTCGTCGGCGGGGACGGCGAAGCGCGAGAGGTCCAAGCCGAGGGGAACGACGTGGAACGCCTCACGGGGGCGGATGCCGAGCGCCTGCAGCTCGGCGCGCACCTCCTGCGACACGGCGATCAGGTGGTCGGTGGATCGCCCGAGCACCTGCTCGACGCGCGTGAAGGCAGCGTTGCGCCGTCCCGACCAGTAGCCCGACAGCGAGTGGCCGTGGTAGGTGTGGACGAGGACGGGCCTGCGGTCGGCCAGAGCCGTCAGCGCGACGGCGCGCCCCAGGGTTCCCGCCTTCGCCATGTGGGTGTGGACGAGGTGCGGATCGAAGCGCCGGAGTGCCCGTGCGAGTGCGCCGAACGCCCGTAGGTCCTGGCGCCCGAGGTTCCGGCGCATCGCCGCCAGGCGCAGCGGGCGGACGCCAAGGCTCGCGGCGAGGTCGTCCATCGCGCCCTCGTCCGGCTCCTCCACGCCGCGGACGAGCAGCGTCCGGAATCCGAGCGGCTCCAGGCGCCGCGTGAGCGTGATGGCCTGGATCGCCGGCCCGCCGATGTTCAAGCGCGAGATGATCCGGGCGATCCGGATCTCGCCGCCCGCCGCTCCGGGACCTGATGTCTGCATCGTAGAGAGGGCTGTCCGGTCGGGCTAGACGGCTGCGCGAGCCGCCAGCTCGCGGTAGTGCTCGACCGTGTACTCGAGCCCCTCGCGGAACGACGTCTGCGGCTCGAAGCCCAGCTCGCCCCGAGCACGCGAGATGTCGGCCTGCGAGTGGCGGACGTCACCGGGCCGCGAGGGACCGTACTCCGCATCCCGCTCGGACCCGATGATCGAGCGCAGCTCGGCGATCATCGTGTTCAGGCTGAAGCGGTCGCCACAGGCGATGTTGAACTGCTTGCCGGCGACGTCGTCGGCCGCGGCGGCGAGGAGGTTCGCGCGCACGACGTTCTCGACGTAGGTGAAGTCGCGGGACTGCTCGCCGTCTCCGTGGACGTACGGGGCCTCGTCGCGCAGCAATGCCGCGATGAACTTGGGGACCACCGCGGAGTACTGGCTGAGCGGGTCCTGGCGCGGGCCGAAGACGTTGAAGTAGCGCAGGGCGACCGTCGGGAGGCCGTAGACCGCGTGGAAGCTGTGGCAGTAGCCCTCCCCGGCGAGCTTGGCGACCGCGTACGGCGAGAAGGGGGCGGTCGCCAGGTCCTCGCGCTTGGGCAGCGTGGGGTTGGAGCCGTAGACCGAGCTCGAGCTCGCGAAGACCACGCGGGAGACGCCTTCGTCCCGCGCGGCCAGCAGGACGTTCAGCGTCCCGATGACGTTGCAGCCGTTGCTCGTGAGCGGGTCCTGGATCGATCGCGGCACGCTGGGCAACGCGGCTTGGTGGAAGACGACGTCGCAGCCGCGGACGGCGTTGTGGACGCGCTCGTAGCTCTGGATGTCGCCCTCGACGACCTCGAGGTCGTCCTGCAGATGCAGGAGGTTGTCGCGGCGGCCGGTGGAGAAGTTGTCAAGGACACGGACGTCGTGGCCATCCTTGGCCAGCCGTTCGGCGATGTGCGAGCCGATGAAGCCCCCGCCGCCGGTGACCAGCGCCCTCATGACATCGGCTCTTCCCCGCGGCGCCGCCACCACCAGCCTCCGCCGAGCGCCATGGCCAGGACGGCGGCACCGCCGACGGCCATGGCGACCGTACCGTCGCTTCCGGTGCCCGAGTCGGCCAGCAGCCTCCGGAGCTCCGGGTCGGCGGCGCTCTGGGCCTGAGCTGATTGGGAGCCGTCCGCGATGCCCCCAGCGCGTTCCGGGGCCTTGCGCGACTTGCTTGATGTCTTCCGGGTCTGTTGCGCGTTCCGTCGCTGGAACTCGCGGATGCGGGCGGCCGGGCCTTCGTCGGGCGTGATGCCCTCGCCGAAGCGCTGCGGGGAGCGCTCGGTAGGTTGCTTGTTCGAGGCACCCGCCGAGCCGGACGCCGCCTTGCGCGCGGTTTCGAGGGGCACCGCGTACTCCTTCGACGAGGGCGCTCCCGGATCGATCGTGACGCCCTCCTCCTGCTGCGCCCAGGCGGTTCGTGGCGCGCAGAAGGCGAGCAGCAAGCAGACCAGTGCGGCCCTTCGTTGGGGTCGGAAGCTCATCATGTCTGCTCCTTCGGCGTCATTTGCCCGCGGCGATCGAGGGTTCCAGTGGGTTGAGCACCCGCGCCCGGCGGTAGTAGCGCGCTGCGCGGTCGTCGGCGCCGCGGCGTGTCGCAAGATCACCGAGCAGCGCCCAGGTGACGAAGTCGCTCGGCTCGCGGCGCGCGGCTTCCAGGAGCGATTCCTCGGCCAGGGCGCCCTCGTCGAAGCGCGCCAGCGCCGCGGCGCGCGCGTAGTACGAGCGCACGGCCGAACCGTCGAGGCGCAGGGAGCGATCGGCGTTGCGCAGCGCGTCCGCGGGACGATCGGGGAGGGCGGCGAATGCCTCGGCGCGATAGTGGTCGCTGAGGCCCTGACGGGCCAGGCTCGCCCCGGCGACGACCACGACGGCTGCGACGCCGAAGGCCAGGAACGCGCCACCGCCCCGGGGCGTGAGCCGCGCGCGAGGGGTCAGGGCAAGGGGCCCCGGGTCGCGCCGTCGCACGAGCACGGCCACGAGGCAGAGCCCGATGGCGGTGACGCCCGGGATGATGTGCATCCAGTCGACGCTGGTGTGGACGAGCCACGCGGCGGTTCCGCCGACGGCCGCGACCGCCACGGTCCGTGTCGAGCCCTCGGTTCGTGCGACACGTCCGATCCGCCGCGCGCCGAGGCCCACGCCGACGACGAACAGCGCGAGCAGGGCGCCGCCGACGAGGCCGAGCTCGGACAGGGTCTGAAGCTCGATCGAATGTGGCTGGCGGACGTCCTCGTTCTGCCGACGCTGCGGGAAGTAGGCCAGGTCGTAGTTGCCCGCGCCGAGCCCCAGGAGGGGCCGGGCCTGCCACGCATCCAGGGCCACCCTCCAGTAGTCGTAGCGGGTTCCCGAGCCCGACAGCAGTCGCGAGCCCGTCGTCGCGGCGGGAACGACGCTGCCCGTCGGCTCTCCGACGTTGACGAACACGTCGTACTGCGCACTGATCGTGTCGCCGACCCGCCCGGCGAAGGCGAGCACGAGGAGGGTCGCCAGCAGGACCGCGCCGCCGATGACCCGGCCGCCCACCTGCCGCAGTTGTGCCGCACGCCGAGCCCGGCCGTCCGTGGCCCGGCTGTGGGTGGTGACGGACGCTGCCCACACGAAGCCGGCGATCACGCTGATGATCACCAGCGTCAGTCCGGCGTTCCTCACCGTCGCGGCGGTCGCGCCCGTGTCGACGACGTCGCCGAGGCCGCCGGAGGCGAGCACGACCAGCAGGCCGACCAGCGCCACGACGAACGTGCGCCGCTGCCGGCCTGGCACCAAGGCCAGGACGGCGACCGTCGAAAGGATCACCGCGAGGGCCGCTCCGCGCGACTGCGACATCAAGGTCAATCCTGCGCAGAGGGTTGCGGCCGCGGCGCCCGCTCCTGCGACGAACGGGTCGCGCCGCTCTGCCGCCGCCACCGACAGCCAGATCCCGATCGCGAAGACCGTCGCCTCGGCGTTGACGTAGCCCAGCGGCTCGTTCAGGCGCCCGCCCAAGAACAGGCTGGTGTCGCCCCAGAGCATCCGCGCGAGAACTGTGGCCGCCAGCGCGAGAACGCCGGCACCCAGCACGCCGACCAGCAACACCGAGCGCCGTTCGTCACGCAGCAGCACGATCGCCAGTCCGAGCACGGCCGCCAGGATCAGCATGCGGTTGCCCTCGACGATCGCCGCCTCGGCCGACTCGGCCCACCCCTGCGAGATCAACGCCCAGAGCCCGAGGCCCGCCAGCCCGGCGAGCGCCAGTGATCCGGCCCGGGTCAAGCGGGCCGGGCGCCCGATGGCCGCCGCGGCCGCGAGGGTGATGACGCCCAGCCCGATCGGCACCCACACGCGTGCGTCGTAGAACCCTTGGAAGAACGGGCTCGTCGCCGCACCCGCACCGAGGAGGCCCAGTGCGACAACGGGGGCGAGGCGCAGCGCCGAGGGCGTCGGGCGCTGCACTACCACGCGTTCTTCCGACGTCAGGGCCGCGGCGTGCAGCCTGTCCTCCTGAGCTTCCAAGACCGTGATTGTCGCACCTGCCGCCGCGACGTAGGCGCCGACCAGCAGCAGCAGGACCTGCGAGCTGCCGTTGGCCGAGACGAGCGCCAGCGCGGCGACGAGCGCCTGGGCTCCGCCCAGCGTCGCGGCGACCGCCCTGGTGCTCTGCAGCCGGCGCCGCGTCCGGTGCGTCAGGTGGTCGCGCCCGCCCGTCAGCAGCGAGATGCCCTTCCGCCGGCGGCTGACGATGACCAGGCAGGTGTCCAACGCCGGAATCCCCACCAGCAGCAGGCCGATCAGCAGCGCCTGGAACTCGGGCAGCGCATCGCCCGAGCCCATCATCACCAGGGTCGCCACCGCGAAGCCGATCGGCATCGACCCGCCGTCCCCGAGGAAGATCCGCGCGTTGGGCCGCGAGAGGTTGTGCGGCAGGAACCCGAAGCACGCGCCGGAAAGCGCAGCGCCGGTGGCCACCAGCCAGGCGTCGCCCTCGATGATCCCGAGGATCGCGACCGCACCGGACGCCACGAGCGCCATCGTGCTCGACGCGCCGTCCATGTTGTCGAAGAGGTTGAAGGCGTTGACGACGGCCAGGATCCACAGGCAGGTCGCCGCGAGGTCGATCGCCGGGCCGAGCCCGAGCTCCCACCCGTGCCCCAGCGCCCAGACCCCGGCCGCCAGCGCGACCTCGAGCCCCGCCCGCAGTCCGGGTGAGACGTGCCGCCGGTCGTCGACCGTCCCCAGGGCCCAGAGCAGGGCGGCGCCACCCAGCACCGGCGCCGAGCGGCCGACATCCCCGCCGAGGGCGCCGGCGACGAGCAGGAATCCCGCCATCACCGCAGCCCCGCCGAGGTAGGGCGTCGGGCGAGCGTGCCCCTTGTAGCCCGCGGGCTTGTCGAAGAACTCCAGGTGGCACGCTACGCGAATGGCGAGCGGTGTCGCGGCGAACACCAGCAGCGACGCGAGGCCGAAGCCCAAGAGGAATCGAGCCTCCATCGTGATCTCTCCCGGCGCTAGCGCGCCAGGCATGCCCCTACACGGCACCGGGCGTCGAGCCGGCGAACGGCAGTCCCAACGTACGCCGGCCCCGAGAGGCTGACGACTGTCGTACTCATCCAGGCTCCCTCCGCGGCGGCAGCAGCCATCAAGGTGTCATCGCACCAGAGATCGTGACGACCGTCGAAGCACCTTCGGGTCGCCGAAATTGCTACCTGACCGTACCAAGCTCTCAAGCAGAAAAAGGGGCTGAGAATCGGGATCTGCGGGCTGACACCCCACAAAACGCCTTGAAATCGCAAAAGTGGCGGTTACTTCTCCCCGGGTGTCTGTTGACCCCGGCGCAGAACGCGCCTGCACGGGCAACCTCCTATTGTCACCGAGTCGTGATGCCCCGAACCGGACGAGTCCGAACCCGTTCCTGGACACCCGCGCCCGGGTCCCCGCCCGCGTGAGCCAGGCGCTGATCACGGGCGGCGCGGGCTTCATCGGCTCGCACCTGAGCGAGCTGCTGCTCTCCCGCGGCTGGCACGTCCACCTGCTCGACGACCTCTCCACGGGGGCGATGAGCAACCTGCGCCACCTTCGCGAGGACCCGCGGCTCACCTACACGATCGACACGTGCGCGAGCTCGCGCGTGGTCTCCGAGCTCGTCGACGATGCGGATGTCGTCTACCACCTCGCCGCCGCCGTCGGCGTGGAGCTCATCGTCGAGTCGCCCGTGCGCACGATCGAGACGAACGTCCACTGCACGGAGGTGGTGCTGGAGCAGGCGGCCAAGAAGCGCAAGCCGGTGCTCATCGCCTCGACGAGCGAGGTCTACGGCAAGTCGTTGGCGCTCCCCTTCCACGAGGACGGCGATCTCGTGATGGGCGCGACGTCGAAGGGCCGCTGGTCCTACGCCTGCTCCAAGGCGATCGACGAGTTCCTCGCGCTGGCCTACTGGAAGGAGCGCAAGCTCCCCACGGTCGTCGTGCGGCTCTTCAACACGGTGGGGCCGCGCCAGACCGGCCAGTACGGGATGGTCGTCCCGAACTTCGTGCGCTCAGCGCTCGCCGACCGCGACCTCCGCGTCCACGGCGACGGCACCCAGACGCGGTGCTTCTGCCACGTCAGCGACGTCGTGGTCGCCCTCGCCGACCTGATGGACGACGAGCGTCACGTCGGCGAGGTGTACAACGTCGGCGCGACGGAGGAGGTCTCCATCCGCGATCTCGCCGAACGGGTCGTCGCGCTGACCGAGTCGGAATCCGAGATCGTCACGGTTCCCTACGACGAGGCCTACGAGGAGGGCTTCGAGGACATGATGCGGCGTGTCCCGGACACGGCCAAGGTCGAGCAGGCCCTCGGCTGGCAGACGACCAGGAGCCTCGACGACGTCCTCCGGGACGTCATCGCCTTCGAGAAGACGCGCAGCGTCATCTGAGAGGTCCTGCCGGTCAGTACACCGGGATCCTCGGCCGGTCCGCCGCCTCGTTGCGGTACGTCGCGAAGAGCTTGATCATCAGCAGCCCGAACACGAAGCCTCCGATGTGCGCGAAGTACGCCACGCCGCCGCCCTCGCCCGTGGGGTTCGTGAGGTCCAGCGCGCCGAAGGCCACCTGCTGCAAGAACCAGAACCCGAGAACGAGGAAGGCCGGGATCTCGATCAGGGTGAAGAAGAGGACGATGAAGATCGCCGTCACCACCCGGGCCCTCGGGTAGAGCAGGAGGTAGCCGCCGAGCACCCCGGCGACCGCGCCCGAGGCGCCGAGGGTGGGCACCGCCGCCTCGGGGCCGATGAGGATCTGGCCGACGAGTGCCGCGATCCCGCCGAGCAGGTAGAAGACGACGAACTTCACGCGCCCCATCGAGTCCTCGACGTTGTTGCCGAAGATCCAGAGGAACAGCATGTTCCCGCCCAGGTGCAGCAGCCCGGCGTGGCTGAACATCGAGGTGAAGACCGTCGCCCAGGTCGGCAGCGTGTTCTCGGCCGAGCCGCTGACGCCCGGCTGGCCCTCGCAGATGATCTGCTGGCCGGCGAACTCGCACTCCTTGCCCGGGTTGGTCACCTCGTAGGGGATCGCCGCGTACTGCGTGAGCGCCCCCGGGTCCAGCGAGTCGCCCGAGAAGTCGATCCCCGTCTTCTTCTGCACGAAGAGGTAGACGATGACGTTCAGCGCGATGATCACCACGGTGACCACCGGGAACCGCCGGGTGGGGATGTTGTCCTTGAGCGGGAACACGGCTCAGGACGCTACCCGGCGCGGGTCGGCGCCGATCTGCCGGGGCGCGGCCCGATCACGCGTCTTCCCACGGCCGTCGCTCGTCCCATTCGTGCTACCTGTCCCCTGACGCTCGGCTCCTCAGCCCGTCGCAGCCAGCGGCCCCACGCCCGGCTGCTCCTGCGCGACGTGCTGGTCGGCGTGGTAGCTCGACCGCACGAGCGGGCCCGCGGCGATGTGGGCGAAGCCGAGCGCGTAGCCGGCCTCCTCGACCGCCTTGAACTCGTCGGGGTGCCAGTAGCGCACGACGGGCAGGTGACGCTCGGTCGGGCGCAGGTACTGGCCGACGGTGATGATCTGCACGCCGGACTCGCGCAGGGTGCCGAGCGCGTCGACGACCTCCCCGACGCTCTCCCCCAGCCCGACCATGAGCCCGGACTTCGTCGCGACCGCGCCGCCCCCGAACTCCTTCGCCGTGCGCAGCACGCGGTTGGAGCGCTCCCAGGTCGAGCCGCGGCGGGCGATCGAGTACAGCCGCGGAACGGTCTCGACGTTGTGGTTGAAGACGTCGGGGCGCTCGGCGAGGACCCGGGCCAGCGGCATCTCCTGGCCGCGGAAGTCCGGTGTCAGCACCTCGACCTTGCACTTCGGCGCCTGCCTGCGAACTTCGCGGATCGTCGCGGCCCAGATGCCCGCGCCGTAGTCGGGCAGGTCGTCGCGGTCGACGGAGGTGATGACCGCGTGGCGCAGCCCCATCTTGAGAATCGAACGGGCGACGCGGGCAGGCTCGAGCGGATCGTTCCACGTCGGCTTCCCCGAGTTGACGTTGCAGAAGCCGCAGCGCCGCGTGCAGGTGTCGCCGAGGATCATGAACGTCGCGGTGCCGCGCTCCCAGCACTCGCCGACATTGGGGCAGGCGGCCTCCTGGCAGACCGTGTGGAGGTTCTCCTCCTTGATGAGCGTGCTCAGCTCGCGGTACTTGCCGCCACCCGGCGGCGGGACCTTGAACCACGGTGGCTTGCGCTCGCGGAGGGGCCGCACTTCGCTGCCGAGCACCCTGGAGACGTCCATCCCGCCGGGGTTCGCGCGCGATCGGGTGTGGTGCTTGCGCTCGGCTTTCGACTCGCTCACAGGTCCCTTGAGCCTAGCGAGCGCCCCTGCCCGATCCTGCGGCAGGCGTAGCTCCTTCGCGCCGACGGACGGCTTCGGAATTCGTCGGACCCGGCGATTCGGCGATCGGGAACCCACGGAACGCGCTGATCCGTGCGGCCGTCAGCACCGCGAATCCTTAACAGCTCGCTTGTTGTCGCCGATAGCTACTGAGCCGTGCTCAAGGGACCCACCATCGAGGAGAAGCCGGTGCAGCGACCGAGGGTCGTCATCTGCGACGACGACCCGCTCGTCCGGCAGATCGTCCGCGAAGCGCTGCAGCTGGCCGGGATCGTCGTCATCGCGGAGGCGTGCGACGGCCGCGAGGCGCTCGAGCTGACGCGGCACTACCGCCCCGACGTCGTGCTGATGGATGTCGCGATGCCCGGGATGGACGGAATCGAGGCGACCCGCCGGATCACGGCCGACGTACCCGACACCCGCGTGGTGATGCTGACCGGGTCCGACGACGATGAGCTCGCTCTGGCGGCCCTGCC
>CADCVR010000014.1 GCA_902806205.1 uncultured Solirubrobacteraceae bacterium
CGCTGCCCAAGCCGGGCGAGCCCGTGGAGTACAAGGGCCGCTACATGATCCCGCGCCCGCAGGGGAACGAGACATGCGTGACCCACAACGGGCAGATGATCCCGGTGACCGACGGCCGCTACCTGGCGTCGGTGGCCTACTACCAGGGGGGGACGACAGTCGTCGACTTCACCGATCCCGCCAACCCGCGTGAGATCGCCTACACCGACGCGGCGAACTCCGACACCTGGTCGGCGTACTGGTACAACGGGTTCGTGTTCGCCAACGGGGGCCTGCACCGTGACGGGCGCGAGAACCCCGGGTTCGAGGTCTACCGGGTGACCGACGAGGACGGCCGTCCGCTGCGTACGCGCAACTGGCACCACCTGAACCCGCAGACCCAGGAGGGCTTCCAGGAGACCGGGCGCTAGGCGCGGCTTCGCGCGACACCTCTCGTAGGACACGGGGCGGCGGCCGGGACGGGCCGCCGCCCCGCTGCGCAGTCGCGGTGTGGCCGTCTCCTACCCCTCGAGGAGCCGAAGGAGAATGGTCGCTCTCGGACTCGGCCGTCCGAGCGACCACTCCTTCAGCCTCCGCTCACGTGGACGGAGAACGCCGCCGCCAGGCGCCCGCCCGGAGCGACATGGCGAAGTCCTTGGCGGCTGACGAGCGCGTTGGTCGGCGCGGTCATCGGCTCCCAGGCGACGAACGGCTCGCCCGCGGGCGCCCACAGATGGCCGACAGGGTAGTCGGGGGCGCCGAAGCGGACGCGCAGCTCCCGCCCGCCCCCGCGCAGGAAGAAGGAACCGTCGACCTCGGGGTACTCGGCGTCGGCAGCGCGGTCTCCGAGCGGACCGTCCGCCATCGAGCGCTCCCGCTGCGCGCCGGTGGGGATGCCGTGCGCATCGGTCACCGATTCGCGCGCGGCCGGCACGACGAGCTCGAGCTCTTCACGCCGGACCCCCGGCAGCGTGAACAGCGGGTGCCAGCCGAACGCGACGGGCACCGGGACGACGCCGGTCGCCGCAAGCTCCGTCGTGACCGTCAGTGCGCCGGCGGCCAGCGCCGCGGTCACGCGCAGGCGGTGCGGGAACGGGAAGACGGCGAGCACCTCCGGGTCGCTCTCGAACGTCGCGACGAGCGTGGCCTCCTCGGCGCGCTCGACCGTCCAGGCGCGACCGGCCATGATGCCGTCCTTCGGCAGCCCGGCGGCGTCGCGCTTCACCCGCGCGGGGTCGATCTCGACCTGGCCGTAGCGCAGCCCGCTCAGCCGGTTGGCCCACGGCGCCAGCAGGGGCATCCCGAACGCCGAGCCTTTGGCGAGGTACGCCTCCAGGCCTCCGCGCTGGCCGAGCAGCTCGTCGCCGTCGTGGGTCAGCGACGACCCCACCATGCCGTGCTCGGGCAGCCAGGTGGCGGTGAGCGGGCCGGCCCGGAGCACGTGCACGCCGTGCAGGATGACGGGGCTCTACGCTCCGCGCGATGCCGTCCTCTCCCGCGGACCCCAAGCTCTGGCGCCTGCTCTCCACCGTGGCGCTCGTCGTCGCGGTGCTGGGGCTCGTCCTCTCCGCCTCGTTCGGCTGGATCGCCTTTCTGTTGAGCGGGATCTTCTTCGCCGTCGAAGTGGTGTTGACCCGCCGCGAGCGGCAGGCCGGGTAGCGCTACGGCGAGGACGCGCCGAGCGCCTGCTTCTCAGTGGAGCACTCAGTCGGTGAGCTGGCGCACCACGGCGTCGGCGGTCAGCCGGCCGTGCAGGGTGAGCACGGCGCGGCCACCCGAGAGCTCGAGCGCGCCGTCGCGCTCCAGGCGCTCCGCCGCGCGGACCCCGGCGGGGGAGAGCAGCGCGGTGTCGAGGCCCTCGGCCAGGCGCACCTCGAGCATGATGCGCTCGAAGCGGCGTGAGGTGGCATCGAGGAGCTCGCGACCGGCGGCGGGAGACCGGCCGGCCGCCAGACGGCGCGCGTAGGCCGACGGGTGCCTGACGTTCCACCACCGCTCGCCGGCGAGGTGGGAGTGGGCGCCGGGCCCGACTCCCCACCAGTCGTGCGAGCGCCAGTAGCCCAGGTTGTGGTGGCAGCGCGCCCGCGGGGAGGCGGCGTGGTTGGCCACCTCGTACCAGTGCAGTCCGGCGGCGGAGAAGGCGGCGTCGGCCTCGGCCTGACGGTCGGCCATGGCGTCGCCGTCCGGCAGCCCGAGCTCACCGCGGCGCACCCGCGCGGCCAGCGCGGTTCCCGGCTCGACCTCGAGGCCGTACGCGCTCACGTGGTCGGGGCCGGCGGCGAGGGCGGTGTCCAGCGTGAGCGCCCAGTCGTCGGCGCTCTCCCCCGGTGCGCCGTAGATGAGGTCGAGCGAGACGTGCTCGAAGCCCGCCGCGCGCGCCTCGGCCACGGCGGCACCGGCGCGGCCCGGCGTATGGACGCGGTCGAGCGTGTCCAGCACGTGCGGCGCCGCGTGCTGCATCCCGATCGAGACGCGCGTGAAGCCGCTCGCGCGCAGGAGCTCGAGCGCCCGAGGGCCGACGGACTCGGGGTTGGCCTCCGTGGTGACCTCCGCGCCGGGCTCCAGGCCGAAGCGCTGGCGGATGCCCTCGAGGATCGCCACGAGCTCCTCCGGTGGCAGGAGCGTCGGGGTTCCGCCGCCGAAGAAGACGGTCGCCGCGGGGCGTGCGTCGGCACCCAGGGTCACCGCGGCGTGATCGAGCTCCTGCAGCGCGACGGTGGCGAAGGCCGCCTGGTCGCCGCCGCCCGGGAGCTCGGCGGCCGTGTAGGTGTTGAAGTCGCAGTAGCCGCAGCGCGCCGCGCAGAACGGCACGTGAACGTACAGGCCGAGCGGGGTCAAGCCCTCAGTGTGACGCGCTAGGGTGCCGCGCCATGCGGCTTCGACGCCCCGTGCTCCTGGTCTGCGCGGCCCTGGCCGCCGGCTGCGGGGGCGGCGCGGAGCAGAAGAACGCCTACGTCGAGGACGTACAGCGCGCCCAGCGGACGTTCGTCACCCGCTTCGAGCAGGTGCGCAAGCGGCTGACGACCACGAGCACGCTCGCTCAGGACCAGGCGACGCTCGCGAACTTCCAGGCGATCACCGAGCGCTTCGCGGCGACGCTCGAGAAGGTGCAGCCGCCCGAGGATGTCCGCGTCGAGCATGACCGCCTGGTCGCGGCCGTCGCCGGCTACGGCGCCGACGTCGGACGCGCGCGGGCGCGGCTGCGCGCGGCTTCCGTCGAGGACCGGTCGATCGTGCGCACCGAGCTGTCCAGCGCGGTGGAGGGAACCCAGGAGAAGATCGCCAAGGCCGTCGGCGACATCAACGCGGCGCTCCGCCAGTAGCCCCGCACAGGCGCTTCCCGGTCGCGCCCGGACGCGCGGCGGCGGCCTCTCGCGGCCCGTCAGCCGAAGTCGCCGCGGCGCTCGTACCCTGTGATCTGCATGAGCCCTTTCTGGATCTGGACGCAGGCACTCATCGTGATCTTCACGCTCGCGTCGATGGTGATCGCGATCACCAAGCTCGTCTGACCCCCGGCGCTCAGCGCCCGAGCAGCCGCGCGACCCCGGAGCGCTTGGGCCGGGGCATCGGCGGCGCGACCGGCACCGGTGTGCCGGTCAGCACGGCGTGCGGCACGTCGTGCGCCAGCCACTCGGCCTGGGCGCCGTAGCCGGCCTTCATCAGCTCGGGGCGGATGGACGGCGGACGCTGCTCGGCCGAGTGGGTGTCGGAGGCGACGACCTGGGCCAGGCCGTCACGGAGCAGGCGGTCGCCGAACTGCTGCACGGAGCGCCCGAAGCGCCCGACGAGCGAGCCCGCCGTGACCTGCCCGAGCATGCCCTGGGCGATGAGTCGCTCGTAGGCGCTCGGGTCACGCTGGAAGGCCGGGCAGCGCTCGGGGTGAGCGAGCAGGATCTCGTGACCGCGCGCGCGCAGCAGCGCCAGCAGCGCGTCGAAGCCCGCGGCGGTCGTGGAGAGCGGGCACTCGACGAGCAGGTGCGTGCCTTCCGGGCCACCGAGGCGCAGGGCCACGAGCTCGTCCTCGGAGAGCTCGGCGGCGCGCGTCATCGCGATCTCGGCGCCCGTATGCAGCCGCAGGGGGATCTCCTCGCGTGCGAGAACCACTCGGAGGTCGGCGACGCCCTCCGCGATGCGGGCGGCCGTGTTGGCGGGGTAGTGCCAGGAGACGTGCGGCGTGGCGACCATCGCGACCGTCCCGGAGGCCACGGCGGCACGGGCGAGCGCCAGCGATCCCTCCTGGTCGGCGGGGCCGTCGTCAATGCCGGGAAGGATGTGGCTGTGGAGGTCGATCACCTTAAGTGCTCTGGGATCGGAGGGTAGAGTGACCCTCCGTGTTCCGCTCGATCGTCGTTGGTACCGATGGCTCGGAGACGGCGCATCGTGCCGTGGCCCAGGCGGTGGATCTGGCCAAGGCGCTCGGCGCCCGCCTGGAGATCGTCTGCGCCTACGAACCGGTGTCGGGCTCGCGGCTGCGCAAGGAGCGCGGGACCGCGCCGGCCGACCTGCAGTGGATGGTCAACGCGCGCGAGGACGTCGACGCGACGTTGCGCGAAGCGGTCGAGCAGGCCGAGCTCGAGGGGATTACGGTGGAGACCTACGCGCGCCAGGGCGACCCGGCCGACGCGATCCTCGATGTCGCCGAGGAGCGCGGAGCCGACCTCATCGTCGTCGGCAACAAGGGGATGACGGGCGCCAAGCGCTTCCTGCTCGGCTCCGTGCCGAACAAGGTCTCCCATCACGCGCCGTGCTCGGTCCTGATCATCCGGACCGTCTGACGCGGTCAGCCCGGCGCCGGCGGCGGCGGCGGGCGGACGGGCGGGCCCCGGCGCGTCGCGGTCTCCGCGTCGAGCAGTCCCGAGCCGTAACGGCGATCGACGCCCGGCGCACCGAGGTCGCGCGCGGTGGCCTCGAGGCGCGCTTCGACGGCAGCGGGGGTCGGATCACGCCCGATGACGCCAGAAGCGATCACCAGCGCGGCGACCGCCGAGACGTGCGGGGCGGCCATGGACGTGCCCTCGAAGCGATCGGAGATGGCGAAGCGGCGGCGGTCATCAGCTCCGAAGGTGACCTGGAAGATGTCGCGCAGCGTGTCGTCGGCGGGGTCACAGCGCGGGTCGTCGGCCAGCTCCGCGTCCCCGCCGCCTCCCGGAGCGACGAGGTCGAGCCCCCGGCCGACGTTGGAGAAGTCCGAGAGGCAGCCGTGCTCCGTCGTGGAGCCTACGGCGATCGCGTGCCGCGCCCGAGCCGGGAGCACCACGCGCTCGCTGCCCGTGTTCCCCGCCGCGGCCACGACGACGGCGCCCTGCCGATGGGCGAAGGCGATCGCCGCGATGACGTCGCGGACATCGAAGGAGCGGGTCTGCTCGGAGAACTCGATCGACACGTTGATCACTTCGGCGCCGTGGGCGGCGGCCCAGCGGATGCCGCGCGCGATCTGCGGCGGAGAGCCCTCGTCGGAGCGGTCGAGCACCCGCACCGGCATGATCCGCACGCCGTAGGCCAGACCCGTCAGACCGATGCCGTTGTCGGTCGCCTCGGCGATCGTGGAGGCGACGTGGGTGCCGTGACCGGACTCGTCGTCCGGGAAGGAGTCCTCCTCGACGAAGTCGTGGCCGCGGACGAAGCGGAACCCCTGCAGGTCGGGCGAGCGCCGGTACGGCGGCCGGTTGCGGTAGGCCACCCCGGAGTCGACGACCGCCACCACGACGCCCGCGCCGCCGGGCCGGCGAGCGGCGATCAGGTGTCGCCAGGCGCCGAGTGCGTTGACCCCGTAGGGGCCCGTGAAGTTCCACTGTTCCTGCTGCCACCCGCCCGGGATCACGCCGCGCCCCGGGTCGTCCGGGACGAAGGCGGACGCTCGGGCCTGCGGCGCGGCCCCGGACACGGCGGCGGAGCTCGCGGGAAGGGCGAGCGCGGCCACGCCGAGCGCGGTGAGCAGGCAGGCTTTCAGCAACGTGCGATCCTCGACGCCACCATGACAGAGCACGCGGCGATGCACGTTGACGAGGCGGGCATGCGACTTGCTCTCTCGGAGGCCGTCCGCGCACTCAAACACGGCGACGTGCCGATCGGTGCGGTGGTCGTCCGCTCATCCGACGGGGTGGTGATCGGCGCAGGCCACAACCAGCGCGAGCTGCTGAGCGATCCGACGGCGCACGCGGAGCTGCTGGCTCTGCGCGCGGCGGCAGTCGTGGGGGGGTCATGGCGGGTGCTCGAGGCGACGCTGTACGTCACGCTCGAGCCGTGTGCGATGTGCGCGGGGGCGGTCGTCCTGTCACGGATCCCGCGGGTCGTGTTCGGCTGCGCCGATCCCAAGGCCGGAGCGGCGGGCTCCGTGCTGGACGTGCTCGACGTGCCGCAGCTCAACCACCGCCCCGAGGTCGTCCGCGGGGTGCTCGCGGGCGAGTGCGCCGAGCTTCTGCGCGCGTTCTTCCGCGCGCGCCGCTGAGCCGACGGGGCGCTCGCGCCGGCGCCCTCGCGGTACCCTTCCGGTCTTGGTGTACCGTGCGCTCCGCGCGCACCTCGGAGGGATGCCAGAGCGGTTGAATGGGGCGGTCTCGAAAACCGTTGTGCGTCGGAAGGCGTACCGAGGGTTCGAATCCCTCTCCCTCCTTGCCACGAGCAGCAAAACCCTGCAAACGAGCCGCTTCTTGCCAGCCGCGAGGAGCGGCTCGCGTGCTGTTCGCGAGCCGCTCAAAGCCGCTCAAGACCGCCCGAATCGGGTTTCGACTGTCCCGAGACTGTCCCGAGAGGACGCGGCCGGGGCGAGCCGGGAGGGGGTGTTCTGCGACTTGCGCGACATGACAGTCATGGGCGCTGCGCGGCAGGTGAACGAGAGCAGGACGCGAGTGGGGCACCCCGCATCGCCCGGACGTCTTGCGCTTTCCAAGCGCGAGACGGCCGAGGCCCTGGGTGTCAGCGTCGACTTCCTCGAGGAGCACGTCATGCACGAGTTGCGTGTCGTGCGATGCGGGCGGCGGCGCCTGATCCCGGTCAGCGAGGTCGAGCGCTGGCTCGACGAGAACGCCATGCGCGCACTCGACGCCGACCGGCACCTGGGGCGATGACCACCATCGCGATCCAGGAGAACCACCATGTCCGCCAAGCGGAACAAGAACACCGGCATCGAGATCCGTCATTCCACGGGATGCCAGAGCAGGAGCGGCGGCCGCTGCACATGCGAACCGAGGTACCGCGCTGAGGCGTTCAGCGCGCGAGAAGGACGGAAGCTGCGTCAGACCTTCAGGACGCTCGGGGAGGCGAAGGCCTGGCGCGCGGATGCGCAGGGCGCGATCCGGCGGGGGACGATCAGTGCGGCCGCCTCGCCGTTGCTCGAGGTCGCAGCGACGGCGTGGTTGGCCGGGGCACGGGCCGGCGCGATCCGCAACCGGTCGGGCGACGTGTACAAGCCGAGCGTCATCCGCGGCTACGAGCAGTCGCTGCGGCTCAGGTTGCTGCCCGAGTTCGGCAAGGTGCAGCTGAAGGACATCCGCCGTGCCGACGTCCAGGCGCTCGTCGACCGGATGCTTCTCGAGGACCACCACGCTTCGACGATCCGCAACACGCTGATGCCGCTGCGCACGATCTACCGTCGCGCCCTCGTTCGCGGCGATGTCGCGGTCAATCCAACGGTCGGCTTGGAATTACCGGCCGTGCGGGGAACGCGTGACCGGATCGCCTCGCCGGAGGAAGCCCGAGAGCTCCTCGCTGCGTTGCCGAAGGAGCAGCCGCTCTGGGCCACGGCGATGTACTCGGGCCTGCGGCTCGGTGAGCTGCTCGCGCTCGAGTGGGACGCCATCGACTTCGAACGTTCCCTCATCAACGTCCGGCGCTCCTGGGACCAGGAGGCCGGACCGATCACGACGAAGTCCCGCGCCGGGCTCCGTGTCGTGCCGCTCGCCAACATCCTCCGCGCGTACTTGCTGGAGCAGCGGCTGGCTTGCCCCTGGCGCGAGGGCCTCGTCTTCGGCCGCTCATCGGAACGCCCGTTCCTTCCGAACACGCCGAACAATCGAGCCCAGCGGGCGTGGAAGGCGGCCGGAATGCGCTCGATCGGGCTGCACGAGTGTCGCCACACGTTCGCCTCCTTCATGATCGCCGCAGGCGTGAACCCGAAGGCGCTGAGCACCTACATGGGCCACTCGAGCGTGACGATCACCTTCGACCGCTACGGCCACCTCATGCCCGGAAACGAAGCCGAGGCGGCGCAGCTGCTCGACGACTTCCTCGACGGGTGGTCGGAGGCGGGCTGACGGAGGTCCGCTGAGCCCGTCAGAACCCCAGCTCGAGCGCGGGCTCGAGACCGAGCTCGCAGTCGAGCACCGGCGCCGGGCTCCAGTCGGGCATGCGGATCAGGGTGGCTGCGGCTGCTGCCCATTGGTCGCGGTCGAGTGGGTTGGCGGGGTGGGGGCCGATGCGGTGCTCGAGGTTCGGTGGCGGCGTGGCGAGGATCGCCCGGGCCCGTTCGATCGTTGCGTCGTTCGCGCCGGCGCCGGCGAGGTCGTGCCGTCGGCTGGTGCCGAGGGCGGTTTGGATGTCTTGGGTGAGTGGGTCGTCGTCGGGTTCGAGGCCGGGCAGGCAGCGTTCGATGCTGCCGGTCGAGACGGCGTAGAAGCGGGCTTGCTGTGTGTGTCGGGTGAGCGCGGTGTAGCCCCACTCTTGGTAGAGGTCGTCGGTGCCCAAGACGAAGGTCTTGTCGACGGTCAGGCCTTGGGCGGCGTGGGCGGTCATCGCATAGCCGTAGTCGAGGTAACCCTCGTCGAGATAGCGCGCGTCGAGGCCGACGGGCCCGGCGCGGTCGAAATCGACCTCGACGCGGCGGTGCTGGAGGTCAACGCTGCTGACGAGACCGCGCGCTCCGTTGATGACGCCGAGTTGGCGGTCGTTGCGGCGGGCGAGGACCTGGTCGCCGACGGCGTAGGCGCGCCCTCCGGCGTGGAGCTCCTGGGGGCCGAGGCGTCCGTCGGCGGCGGCGAGGGCACGGGCTCGTCGGTTGAGGTCGGCGACGTCGGTTCGGCGGTGGGCGAGCATGAGCGCGTCGGTGTCGGGTTCCCGCGCTGCTTGCCACCAGTCGGCGACGAGCGCGTCGCGGGCTTCGGGAGCGGTTGGTCGTGCGACGAGTCGGCCGTGCTCGCGGTAGCTATCGGCCCATTCGGATATCCGCCCGTGTCGAAGCGCGGCCAGGGCGTCGCGGTCCCACGCGTCGCTCTGGCGTCTGACCTCGTGCAGTTCGACGGCGTTGAGTTCTGTGGCGAGGGCGCGGAACGCTCCGCCGGCCTCTATTTCTGGGAGCTGTCTGTTGTCGCCGACAAGGACGAGCTTGGCCCCGCCGCGGGCGGCGTGGCGGTTGAGGTGGGCGAGGTCGCGGGTGCCGACCATGCCGGCTTCGTCGACGACGATCACCACGTCGCTTCCGATCGTCGCGCCTGCGTCGAGGTCGATGCGCAGGCGGGCGATGGTGGTGCTGTCGATTCCTGCTTCGGCTTCGAGCTCGAAAGCAGCGCGAGCGGACAAGGCGCAGCCGATGGTGCGGTATCCGGCGGCGTCCCAGGCATGGCGGGCAGCGCCGAGCATGCGCGTCTTGCCGGTGCCCGCCGCGGCGCGCACGACTTGAACGCCGTCGCCTGAACCGGTCAGGCGCTCGAGTCCGGCGCGCTGTTCCTCGCTGAGGCTGCCGTCGCGTTCGAGAGTGCGTTCGAGCGTCGCGGCGTTCACGAGGCCGGCGCCCTCGCCGAGTCGTTGTCGGGCGGTGTTGAGCAGTTCCTGTTCGGTGGTGAGCAGCTCAGGTGTGGAGTGCCGGCGTCCGGTGATCTCGCGGCTGGACTGGGGCTCGACCGCGATAGCGTCGGGGCTGGTGAGCCAGCGGTCTGAGAGCTGTTCGAGGCGTTGCGGCGTCGCGCCCTGGCGGTGGGCCTCGGCCCATGCCTGCAAGACGTGCCGGCGGTCGAACGTGCTGCGGTGGTGGGTGAGCCCAAGCGGCGAGGCCAGGTGTCGCGCGTGCTCGGCGAGATCGGGCTGCACGGCGGGCCCCGGGGCGCGGGCGTCGAGGAGGGCGTCGAGCTCGAGGCGGCCGAAGCCGTGCTCTTGGGCGCGGGCGCGCCACTGCTGTTGGAGGCGGTCGGCGGGGATCTCGCGGGTTTTGGCGCGGCGCGTCTCGAGCTTGGCGATCTCCTTAGCGCGGCGGGTTTGTCCGCCGGTGCGCTTGAGGTGCTCTGCGATCTCAACGCTGCGCTGACTGAAGTGCTCAAGCACACCCGGGTCGATCCCTGAGATCTCAGCCGCCCCCTTGACCACGGGCTCGAAGGCCACTCCGACGGTCTCGGTTAGCTGGGCGCGCAGGGCGGCTTGGTAGAGGTAGCCGGCGGTCTTGGCGTGCGCGTACAGCGCGCGCCCATCCAGCGCGGTGGTCTTGTTCTCTGCAGTCGTGTGGTTGGCGATGACGGCGTGGGTGTGCAGCTGCGGATCACCGGCGCGCGAGCTACGGTGACGAAACAGCGCGGCCGTCAACCGGTCGCCTTGAACGAGCTGCTTACCGGCATGCCCCCGACGCGTCCAGGTGGCGTGGCGTTCGAGGTAGCCGAGGGCCTGCTCGACGGCACGGTCGTGCGCGTCTCTCACCTTGCCCGATAGCTCGCTATCACCGATGCCGTAGAGGACCGACACGGACTTCGGTGCGCTGAAAGTCAGGTCGTAGCCCATCACGCTCTGCTGAGCGCTCTTCGGGGCCAGCAACGCGAGAAACGCGTCAGTGTCGACTTCGCCGTACAGGCCGCTGTCAGTGGCGCCTTTGCCGTGCCATTGGCCCCGTGCTTCGCCGGCGCCGGTGTAGTAGTCCTCGCGGCCGTCGGCGACCTGGTCGACGTAATAGGCGGGCGACGCGTTGCCGTTTCCGATCTTG
>CADCVR010000015.1 GCA_902806205.1 uncultured Solirubrobacteraceae bacterium
GTCAGCGAGCGCTGGGCCTGCCGGACCCTGGGTCAGCACCGCTCTACCCAGCGCCGCGAGCCGACGCGCGCGGGCGACGACGAGGCGCTGCGCGCGCTGCTGCGGCAGTTCGCTGGCGATCGGCCGACGCCTGGGAGGCGATCGAGTACCCCGACGGCGGCCAGGCCCAGATCGCCGAGACCACCTACAGCGGGCGGCGGCTGATCGTGCGCCGCACCCGCCTGACCGGCCCCCAAGCCGAGCTGTGGCCCGACTGGCGGCACTTCTGCCTGATCACCAACCGCACCGACCAGCTCGCTGTCGTCGAGGCCGAGCATCGCGAGCACGCCGTCGTCGAGCAGGTCATCGCCGACCTCAAAGACCAGGCCCTCGCGCACTTCCCTTCCGGCCACTTCAACGCTAACGGCGCCTGGACTGTCCTGGCCGCCCTGGCGCACAACATGCTGCGCTGGACCCAACAGATCGGCCTCCCAGGCACGACCGTCCGCGCCGCCCGCACCCTCCGTCGACGCCTGCTCAGCCTCCCCGGTCGCCTGACCACCCACGCCCGCGACTGGACGCTGCACCTGCCCGCCCGCTGGCCTTGGCGACAGAACTACCTCACCGCGCTGGACAACATCCGCGGGCTGCCGCCCGCCGCCGCCTGACCGACCGCAGGCCTGCCGAGACCAAGCACCCCCGCCGCCCCCCGAGCGCGATAACCGCTGACCGCAACCACCCCCAAGACGCCCTCCGAAGCCACTCGCGACTCCGCGAAGTTGCAGAACACCTCGCCGGCAGCCCCCAAAGGCCGGCGGCGGGCCCAGGCGACGCCCTGCAAGGCCGCCGCCGCCAAAATCACGCTCCCCAGCCCCGCCGACCGGTGGATCCGGGCTTAGCGAGACATGGCTGCAGAGCATGACCGAGATGACGAAGTCGGATCGGGACGCCGGCCAGACGAAGGGGAGGCGCGCGAAGTTCGCGGTCTACTCGCTCGCCGTCGGGCTCGTCTGCGTCGCCGGGGAGGCTGTCACTCTCTTCTTCGCGACCTCATGACGGACGAGCGTCCCGATCCACCGCCCGAACCCCCGAAGCGGCCCCAGCCCGACCCCCTCAAGCAGGAGCAGAAGGGCATGGCCGATAGGCCGACGCCGACGCGGCCGGAACCAGACAAGATGCGCCGCATCGAGGAGAGCGAGTACCGAGGGGGTGATAGCGATGGCGGATGAGAAGAAGCCCGCGGGTGACGGCGACCGCAAGCCCCCGCCGACCGAGAAGGAGCCGCCGCCGAAGCCGGAGCGGCCGAAGCCCGACACGATGAAGTCCTTCCACGGCTCAGACGAACAGACCCGACAGCGTCGCGATCGCGACTAGCCGTGGATACGCGGCCCCACGGGTGAGCCTGGTGCGCCGGGGCGACGCCGTGGCATGGCACGATGACGGTGTGCTGCGTATCTACCTGGATCAGAACAAGTGATCGACCTCTCCCGGACGGTGTAGCTTCGCGGCGATCCGGGTCGCTCAGCGAAGTTCGCGCGCCCCCACGTCGTCGGAGCGGCCGTCATCCGCGTCGCGCTCGCGAGCGCGGAGCCCAAGTGCACGGAGTGGTCAGGCGCATGTTCGCGCCGCAGTCTTCGAGCGCGTCGGCCTTCCAGCGGCACTCCCACTCGGCAGCGGTCATTCCGGTCCCCTGCTCGAAGGACGCGTGCAGCGCTGCGAGGTCCTGCCTGTCATCGATCTCCGGCACCCTCGGAGCGTCTCCTGTGAGCTGATGTCTAGACATCGAGCGCCAGGCGCGAGACCGGAGGTTGCGCTCCGTCAGCCGGGTGGCCTTGAGCCGCCCGCGCTCGATCAGCCTGTAGACGCCACGACGCGAGATGGCGAGCTCCGTCGCGACCTCGGCGGGCGCGAGGTACGAGGGGGTCCGGCACGCCGTGAGGATCAGCCCAGCTCTGTCTAGTGCGTCTACTCGGTCGACTCCGTCCACGAACGAGAGCGCGGGCGAGCAGCGTCAGGCGGCGCTCAGGCCGGGCGCGAGATCGGCCGCGCTCGCCTCGATGACCTCGGGCACGGTCACGGTGAGGCGGCCGTCGCGGCCCAGGAGCCACTTGGCGTTGATGACCGTCAGCCCGACGACCTCGTGGGTGCCCGGGCGGTAGTGCAGCGCGTGCCCCTCGGGCGTCTCCTCGCTTTCGGAGGCCTGCGGCTCCCCGACGTGCAGGTACAGGACATCGCCGTCGGCGTCGTAGTCCGCGTGGTCGAAAGCCAAGTGTCCGATGCGGACGGTCACGGTGTCCATGTGGGTGGGTCCTTTCGGCTGGCGAACGCGGTGATGATCCTGGCCGGAACCTGCTCGTAGCTTACGACCACCACAAGCCATCGGCTGGGGCCGACGTGCCGACGGTAGTAGCGAAGGCGGTCGTCGCGCGGGTCACCCGCGAGCTGGTCGGGCGTGCGGTTCGAGCGCTGAATTCGCCGGCGGGGGCGACCGCGGCTGCCGTCCGATGTCACAACCGCGGTCTCCGTGCCACTCTCACTCCCGTATGGGCCGTGCCCAGCGACCGGGAGCCGACGTCGAGGCGCTGTACGCCGCCCATCGCGACGGCGTGCTCGTCTTCCTCGCCCGCCGCACCGCTATGTCGCGCGCTTCAGTGCGAGCGCTCAGACCAACGCTTGGGACGAGAAGTGCCGGTGGTGGAAGGCGTGTCCTCGCTCTCCGGCCCGATGGTCTAGTGCTGGTTCGGGAGCCTCGAGGGTCGGGTTGGCACCCCGCGTCGTCCCGCCGCGCTACGTCGCGGGACGCTCTCGCGGCCGAAACTCCGGCTATCACCGGGACACTTGAGGAAGGTTCGCGAATCGCGTTGCTTACGGGAGTCGGAGTGCGAAGCTGCCGACGGTCCCGGTGTCGCTTATCGGCGTGAAGAGGGCGTTGTCGACTCGCCCGCCGAGCGTCGGTTCGGAGTCGACGCGTTTGCTTAGCTCCTCGGCTTCGCTCGCGGTGGCGTGCCCCAGCAGCAGAACCTCCAGGGGCGAACTATTGAGCTCCTTTAGTTTCGCCTCGCGGACCCAGGCGAGCTGGTCTTCTGTGTTGCCCAGTTCATCAAGCCAGACCCTGAGCCCCTGCACGATCGAGGAGTCGTCCATAGGCCTTGAATCTACCCCTGCAGCCCCGCGGCTCACCGGCGGCTTATGCGGCGTGCCCGCCATCGTCAAGCTCGCTGATCGCCCGGACGAGTCGAGACCGCCGACTCGGCCGCCGCGGTCGTCCGGAAGCTCAACGACGCTGAACACGATGACCCGTCTTGGTGGCAAGAGGCCGACGGCAGGGTGAGCAGGCGTTCCGCGGCGGCGACGTCCTGACCGTCGTCGCGCTTAGGCCGCGCGATGTGGCAGGCCCGGCACAGGACTGGGCCGCGCTGCCTTCCACCACCCACACCTACGCACGCGACGCCTGTGGAGCACCCCGCCAAGAAGGTCACGGGGGAGTGCTACTCGTCCCAAGCGGTAGTCCAGCGAGAGTGCCGGAATCGTCGACAAGGGTCACTCTCGTCGCGGCGCCCTCGAGCGATGCGCCGTCGGGCGGCGTGACCGCTTCATTGGCCAACGCAGTCGTCTTCCCGGAAGCAATCGTGTGATCGCCTGGCCGGGGGGACGAGTCGTCCTGGGGGGCGGCGTTGTCGTGACTGTCTTCTTGCCTCGTCGGGCGTGGCCGTTTCCCGTACGGCGACCCCTTCAGCGAGCTGGACGGACGCGACCGGGTCCGGGGTGGCGGCAACGACCGCATCTTCGCCGCGGCCCGCGGGCCGATCAAGTGCTGACCGGGTCGCGACGTGGCCCGCGTGGACGCCTGGGATCGGGTGTCCTGGACTGCGAGGTCGCGATCGTCTCGCGCCCCCGGCGCCGCCGCTGGGCAAGTCGGACCTGCGCTTAGCCGGCCCGGTGGCTCAGTCGCCGGGCCGGCGCGTGAGTGCGTGCAGCAGGCCCCCCATGCCGCCTTCTCGGTGGGCCACGTGCTGGAGGCCGGCTCCGCCTCCCTGGCCGGCCAGCGCGGTCAGGCCCTCGAGCTCCTCCGCGCATCCCAGCGCCCGCGCCATCGGGCGCGCGAGCTCCATCGCCTCGTCGAGCAGGTCGGCCACCGGCCGCAGCTGCCCGGCCGCGTCGGGCAGCATGGCCGCCACCCCCGCCCGGGCGGCCTTGAACGACGCCTCGTCGAGGATCTCGGGCGCCGGTCCCGCCACCGGCTCGGCCTGCGCTTCGTGGCGGGCCAGCGATTGCACGGCGGCCACCAGGGCGGCGGTGTGCTCGGGCCGCGCCTGCACGTCCAGGGCGCGCAGCTCCACGGTGCCCAGCCGCGGGTGGGGGCGCAGCTTCCACCAGTGGAAGGTGTAGTCGGGCACCTCGGCCACGGCGGTGAGCGCCTCGGTGGACTTCTCGAAGTCTTCGAAGCTGGCGAACGCGCGCGGGGCTCCCGACCGCGCCCACGCGCGAAGGGTGATCTCGCGCGCGGAGGCGAGGCCCGTGTCGCGGTCGTGGCGAAACGGCGAGTTCGCGCCCAGCGCCTCGAGCAGGGGCAGGTGGCGGCGCAGCCCGTTGAAGACCCGGATGGCCGTCTCGGGGTCCGGCACGCCCACGTGCACGTGCAAAGCCGAAACCGGCGTGGCCACGGCGTCGCCCAAGAGCGAGCTGATCAGCCGATAGCGCTCCTTGTCGCTGACCTGCGCCTCACCCTCCTGGGCGTTCGGGTGGGTGCCCGAGCGCAGCAGCCCCACGCCCGCGTCAAGCACGGCACGCTCGAGCTCGCCGAGCTGTCCCATCGCATCGGCCACCGTCTCGCACACCCCGCTGATCAGCTCGACCTGACAGGCGAGCAACTCTCCTTCGACCTCGCCGGCGTCCGGAGCCTCGAGGCGGTCGAGCACGGCGTCCGAGTCGTTGAGCAGCGCCCCAGTGGCGGGCGCCACCAGGCACAGCTCCTCCTCAACGCCGAGGGAGAAGGGTTCGCCGGTGCCGAAGGAGTGCTCCACCCGCGTGATCCTAGGCGCACCGGGCCCGCACCGCCCTGTACTCGATCGGCTCGCCGCTCATCGCCCTGCGGTGCACGAAGCGCTCGCAGTGCAGCTCTTCGAGCCCCCCGTCGCGCACCTCTCCCGCCAGATAGCGCCCGTAGGGTCCACCCGCGGCGTCGCCCAGGTCCTCGGCGCTCGTGGCCTCGAGCCACGTGCCGGGCGCGAACGCGCTCCAGCCGGCGTCTAAGTGCTCCGATTCGTAAGTTCCGTCGCAGGATCCGGGATGGATCGTCGCGCCGTGGCGTTCGGCGACCGGCCCTGCTCGTACCGGGCGTACTTGCGGGGCCGTCGCCGGGCGGCACGGCCCGGCGAGGCGCCCGGATGCTGCCATGGAACTTCGGAATCGGAGCACTAAGGCCTCGACCGGTATGTGCGACAGCCCCCCGCGCAAAGGGGCAGCCAGGGCGAATTTGTGCTTCCAACCGAAGCGACGCTTTGCCGTCGCCAATTCTGCCTGGTCTTGTCACGACCTCGCTATTCCGTTGCGGCGACCAAGGGAGTCGACGTTGACCAGCGCCACCCACCGCGTCACAATGGTCCAGCCTCGTTGCACTGCGCTCCGAGGAAGACAGCCCCGGAGGGCACGCCCGAGGACACCGAGCGATCGGAGTCGCCTGGGCGGGAGCCGGGGCTCTCGCATGTCACGGCCCCTTCTCGTTGATGTACGTCGGCGCCTCTAGGACCGCGCTGGTCTGCAGCTCGGCGTAGCAGTGCATCTTGCCCTCGGCCGTGAGCAGGAAGTCGGCAACGGCACCGCAGACGGTATCGGCGAGCCAGAGCAGCGGCTCGTCCTTCGTACGCCAGTCGTAGCTCAGCGTCCGGGATCCTCCGAGCGGGTTGAGCGCGTCGAGGAGCACGACGCGGTCCTTCAGGTCGCCGGCCTGCCGCCGGCGCTCGATGCAGATGATCTGCCCCCTCTGTCACTAGGTCTGTGATGAGCAGGCCGAGTGCTTTGGCGCGGGCGGCCTCTTGTCTGCGGCGGCCCGTCGGGCTGTGGATGACGACACGCGCGACAGCTCCCGCCTCGACCAGACACGAGATCATCGCCGCCCGCGCCACCGGCCCTCGCGGTGCCAGTGGAACGGGTTGACGCGATCCGCCGGCAGCACCGCGCGGGCGGCCTCGCGTGCGCTGCCTCATCGGCAAGCAGCACTACCTCGGTCGTCACATAGGCGATGCCGTTGGGGAGCTCGGGCGTCGACTCATCGAGCGCAGCGAACACGCGCGCGACAGCCTGACGCTCCCGCCGCATCACCGGCGACGACGCGAGCGCTGCAGCACGACCTAGCCACGACTCGAGCCCGCCACCTCGATCTTCTTCAGGATGCGATCCCGAGCTTGGGCCGAGACGCGTTCCACGGCAGCACCTCGATCCTGCAGAGCCGTGCACCCGGCGATCCGAACGCGACCAGGAGGTCGCGCTTGAGTCGCGCGATGCGTCCGGCGACGACGGGGTCTGTGACGAAGAAGCGGACTTCGGCCATCGAGCTGGCGATGTAGGCCTCCAGGATGCGGCTCAGCCGCTCGGTGCCCTTCGCGGCGAACTCGACCTCGAGAGCGACCGTGCGGCGGCCGTCGGTGACGCTCCCGTCGGGCCACCGCTTCGTCGTCACCCCGTGCTCGGCGCGCACGTCGACCGAGCAACGCCGGTCCTCGTCGCGCTCGCGCTCACGGGCGTCGCGTTCGGTCAGCACGTCGAGGTCCGGGCGGACGAGCTCGAGCCGACAGACCAACTGCGTGAGGGCAAGCTCGTGTTCGCGCTGCAGCGAAGGTCGCGGCGCCCGCCGCCGCGTCGACCCGATCAGCTTCGCACCCACGGGCGCTAGGTAGATCGCGTGGGACTGGCCCACCAACCGGGCGGGGATGTCCGGTTGCAGCCTCGCGGACGCGGGTCCGTGGAGCCTGTTTGCCCCCCAGGAAGGTTGTCCCTCGGCGCCTCGGTAGGTCGGCTACAGCGATAGGAGAGAACCGCTGCCACCGATGAGCGCGCGCGCCTGACGGCCCTTTTGGAAGTTGCGCCCCCGCAGCCGGCCTCCCATCTCGCCTGGTCCTCCCACCGAGGACGCGATGAGAGACATGAGCGCCGCTCCCTTCGACCCGCCCCAGCACGACCCGGGCGGCACCACCCCGCCCTTGACGAAACCGTCCGCGCCTGCTGCTGCTCGTCTTTCGTTGTGCGCATCCGCGTGTACGTGCTCAGCGAGCCGAGGGGCCGGCCGCGACGAGGCGACGGAGGGTGTCGACGTCAAGGCGTCCTGGTGGCTCGAGGCGGTGCGGGTCGGCGAGGACCGAGGCGCGGGACTCTGAGTCCCCGAAGCCGTCGAGGACGAGGTCCGCATCGCCGAAGTCCTGCTCGCGCGAGTAGTCGTTGGTCACGATGACGCAGGCAAGGCCGGCTGCCTTGGCGGCCCGCAGGCCGTTGTTGGAGTCCTCCACCGCAGGCGCAGCTGGAGCCGAAAGTGAAAGCCGCTTCAGCGCCAGCTCGTACGCACTGGGGTCGGGCTTCCGCTCTGGCGCCTCCTCGCTGCCGATGATCGCCTCGAAGCGCTCGAGCCCAAACAACCGCTCGAGCAGCGGATCAACCCATCTGCGGCTGCCCGTCGTGGCCACGGCAAGGCGCACACCCGCACCAGCCAGCTCGTCCAGGAATTCAGGGACGCCCCGTCGCGGCTCGATCTCTCCCTGGCTTGCGATCTCGGTGAAGAGCTCCGTCTTGCGACGGTGCAGGCTGCTCGCGAGGGGCTGGCGCTCGTCCGCGGGCATGCCCTGCTCCTGGAAGTAGGCGTCGAGGCGGCGCTCTCCCCCCGTGACGGTGAGCAGCTCGCCGTAGCGCTCCACATCCCAGCGGTCGGCCAGGCCGGCCTCCTCGAACGCCCGGTTGAAGGCGACGCGGTGACCGTCACGCTCGCTATCGACCAGCGTGCCGTCGACGTCGAGCACCACCGCTTCCAGCCGCGCCCCATCTCGAAATCGCTGTGGCTCTTGCATTCGACCGTAGTTTCGCAGCCAACAGCGCCTCGACTCGTGCCGTCGGCGCGCGACCCGATCCCCAGAACCGTGCAGGTCGTCTTCGACGATGAGATCGGCGATCTCTTCGCGGCGCCGGACGGTCAACCCCAGGGTTGCCGGCGCTTGATCGACCTGGCGGAAGAGGTCCTCGATCGTATCTGCGGCCGCGAGTACCGTTCGACCCGGCACTTCCGCGTGGACGCCGGCGCCTTCGTCGTCGGCCCCGAGCGCTTACGCCTCACCGCCGGGCGCTCCAGCCGCACCCGCGGCTCGGCACCGAGCTCTCTGTCACGCGGTAGCGGTGGCCGCCGGGCGGTCAGCGTACGCGCACGTCGCGCCCGATCGTCCGGACGTTGCCGGCCGCGTCGGTTGCCCGGACGACGACCCGGTTCCTGCCACGCGGCAACCGGGCGGCCTTGGAGATGCTCCACCGTGACCCGCTCCGGCGGGTCGCGAGGTAGTTGCGGCGCGCACACCGCTGGGTGGTCCCCAAGCGACCCGAACGCAGCAGGAAACGACACCCGCCGGCGACCCGGCGGGCGATCGCGATCTCGACCCGTGCGACGCGGCCCTGGCGCGACAGGGCCGCGGTGGCGCCGCGGCACCCGCGGTCGGTGCTGCGCCCGCTCACCGCCACACCGCGCCGCGTGAGCTTCAGCCTCCGCGCGGCGACGGACAGGCGCGGCGCGGTGCGGTCGTCGCACTGCGCACCCGCGACGACCCCCCGCTCCGGATCGGTGAGCTTCAGCGAGTAGAAGCCGCCGGTCATGTCGACGGCCAGGATGTGGCCCTTGTAGGCGACCATGTCCCAGATCTCCGGCCGGCCGAGCGGGAAGTCCGTGAAGAACCGCTCGACGACGCCGAAGGTCATCGGCTGGCCCAGCAACGGGCGCGTCTGGTCGGGCGGACCCGAAGGCACGTGGAAGCCGATCTCGCTCGGGCGCTCGCGCTTGCCGCTGAAGGCGGCGGAGGCGTCGAGGACGTAGACGCCGCCGTGGTAGTGCGACAGGTAGATCTTGTCGCCGACGATCTGCTGGTTGTGCGGCGAGAACGTCAGCGAGCCCGCCGCCCGTCCGGCGGGGTTCGTCCAGGTCGCGACGAGCGCGTCCTGCGAGGCCTTCTTGAGCGCCGGCGCGGTCGCCCGGCGCTGATCGCGGGTCTTCAGGTCGTCGGCCGGGCCGAGCTCGGAGAAGTCGGTCGCGTCGACGATCCACAGGGGCCCGACCTTGTCGCCGTTGCCGACGAAGGTGCCACACCCCGCGGCCTTCTCCTGGTCGGACATCTCCGCCAAGCCACTCGGCGACTCCCGATCCTTCTGCAGGAACAACTCGGCGGGCAGCGTGACGTAGCGCCGGCCGCCGCGGTGGGTGACGTCGATCGTGTGGGCGTACCAGTCCTCGGTGCACTCGGGCGTCAGGTCCCACTCGGCGACGAGCCGGACCCGCTGCGGGTCGGTGATGTCGTAGACCGTGAAGCCGGTCGAGAAGCCCGCGGCGTTGTAGAGGTAGGTCCGGCCGTCGAGCGGATCGTTCTGGATGAAGGTGTCGTGGACCTCGTTGTTCTCGATCGTGGCCAGGACGCTGTCCCCCTCCACCTGCGTGACGTGTCGCAGCACGCGCTTGCCGCCGATCCGGCTGACCTTGGCGATGTCGATCCCCACGCCGTTCTGGTTGGAGATGACGTACTCGCCGGGGGCGCGCGGCCGCTCCGCGCTCGACGGGCCGGGTGGGATCGTGTGCGATCGGACCGTGTGGACGCCGCCGATGCCGGCGATGGGGTAGGACTGCGTCAACGTCGGGCGCGCCGGGTCGCCGAGGTCGATCACGTCGACGCCCGGCAGCGACTGGCGCGCGACGTTCGGAGTAACCTGGCCGGGCAAGTAGGTGAGCTTCTGCAGCGAAAGGTAGGCCGTCTTGCCGTCCTCGGCGAGGTCGACGAAGGCGCCGCAGTTGATGTCCAGCAGCAACTGGTCGCACTCCGTCCCGTCGTAGCGCGAGAGGAAGCGGGGCCGGGCCGGATCCTTGACGTCGAAGAACAGGACCCCGGCGCGCGGCATCGTGACGGCCACGGCCGCGATGTCGGCCTGGACGTCCATCTCGCCGAGGATCACGTCGGGCCGGTCGGCGAGCTGCTCCTTGAGCGACAGGAACGCCACCTGCTCGATCCGGCAGGAGAACCGGTGGGCGGCGATGTCGTCGTGCTTGTGCGGCTGGTCGACGGGCATCGAGGCCTTCGCGGCGTCGGTGCACGGCCCGGCAGGGGCCGGGGTGTCCCGGAGCCGCTGGCTCGTGTCGGGCAGCGCGGCCACGAACGCCGCCTGCTGAGGGGTGGCGAGACCCGCAAGGGCGCCCTTGCCGGCGTAGGGCTGCCCGCGCCCGTTCGTGCCGTGGGCGGCGGCGGAGGCGACGGGCCCTGCGAGGGCCGCCATGGCCACCAGCGCGGGAAGGATCGACCTGTGGCGTGGCATGACGCCATTATCCCGCGTGACGAGCGCCGATGCCACCACCAGCGGGGCATCGGTCCCGATCAGCTCAGGAGCATCCGCCGCGGCGCGCAGTTTCGCCCATCACCTGCGTGGCCCCTTTTTGCGCCTAACCACCTGCAGCTATTAGGCCGACGGACGCGAGGGGAAGCGGGGCGCGCGCTGACGAGAGCGCTGGATGCGCGAGAAGGGGCGCTCCGCGGAGAGCGCCCGCCTCCACGCGAAAGCAGACCTCTCGTCGTGTAGACCCGGATCCACCCTGAAGCAGCGCTCAGGATGCGAGCATCACGCTCAGCGGCGGCCCGGTGAACGTCACTCCTGCGCTCTCGAACGCCCCGGCGAGCGCAGCCTGCTCCTCCTCGCTGGGCGGGCCCTCCGGGACCGGCGGGAGATCGAGCGTCGACGGTTGGGACACTCGGTCGAACGAGTTCTCCAGTCCGCCGGGCGTGCAGAGGAGCATCAGGCGCGCGATCGGCGTGCGCACCGCGAACCCGTGCTGAAGGCCGCGCGGCAGGAACACGGCCTCCCCGGCCCTGCGTCGATCGTCTCTGAGCCGCGCAGGAATGTGACCTCACCCTCCAGGACGATGTAGGCCTCGCCCTCGCGCGCGTGCACATGGACGGGAGGCTCGGACCCGGGTCGGACGAGGACATCGGCGAGCGATGCCTGCCCGCCCGTCTGATCGGCGGTCAGGTGCCAGGTGAAGCGGCTGCCGGCGAAGAGCTCGGGGCCGCGTGTGGTGATGGTTGTCATGCGCTCATCCTGGGGCCGCGCAGACAGGAAGTGAAATACCGATCCACGACCGGATTGATCGCAGATCGCGATGGATCGGAGATACGGTCCTGCGCGGATGGACGTCGAGATCCGCCACCTGCGGTCGTTCGTCGCGGTCGCCGAGGAGCGCAACTTCACGCGCGCTGCGGGGCGCCTGCACCTCGCCCAGCCGGCGCTCTCCGCGCAGATCCGCCAGCTCGAGCAGCGGATGGGTGTTCAGCTGCTCGAGCGCACGACGCGGAAGGTGGATCTGACCCCGGCGGGCGAGGTGCTGCTGGAGCGTGCGCGATGCTGCTCGACGGAGTCGAGGCGGCCGTGCAGCAGGTGCAGGACACGGCTGCCGGACGCACCGGCCGACTGCGCGTCGGCCTCGCGGCCACCGCCTCGCTCGACCTCACGCCGCTAGCACTGCGCGCTTTCGCGGAAGCGGTGCCCGGCGCGCAGTCAGCGTGCAGGACGTCCGCTTCGACGATCCGTCGGGCGGCGTTCGCTATGCAACGACCGACGTCGCGATCATCTGGACACCCTTGGACGAAACCGGGCTCGATGTCGAGCCGCTGACCGAGGAGCCACGCCGGATCGTTCTGTCTCGCGACCACCGGCTCGCCGATGCGCCGCAGATCACCGTCGAGGACGTGCTCGGCGAGCCGTTCCCCGTCTCGGACAGCACCGACCCGGTATACGAACGCTTCTCGACGCTCGCCGAAGAGCGCGGCGGCCCGCCCGATCCGGCCGTGCGCATCACCGGCCGCGACGAGCTTCTCGTCGCCGTTCGCAGCGGCCGGCTGATCGCTGCGATGCCGCAGGCGCTCGTGCACCAGATCCCCTTCGACGACATCGTCGCCCGTGAGGTCGATGGTCTCCGTCCGGCCGGCGTGGGCAGCTGCCGCCTCGCCGGCGACGACAACCCGCTCGTCGAAGCGTTCGTGCAGGCCGTCCGCCAGGCTGCCGGCCACTGATCGGGCCGTCGGACATCGTTTGGCGCGCCCGCGCGAGAAGCAGCACTGTCGCGGCGCCGGCCGAGACTGCTGCTTTCGTCCGGACCGGCGCTCTGGGTGCACCACGGTTTGTGCCAGTGCCGAACCTCGGACGCGACGGCTCTGGTTTGACTGCGTACCGCGGGCGTAGAAGGATGCCTGCGACCGGGCCAGGACGAGGGAGACGGCGATGGCGGACGTGGACGAGTTCTTGGCATCGGTGCTGCCCGTCACGACCGTCTCTCGCCGCGAAGCCGGCGAGTGGAACGTGGTGCATCGCCACATCGATCCGCTGCCGGGCAGTGCGTCAGCGCGCGCGCAACTCGACCGCATGATCGACGAGCGCACGTGATCGGATGGGCGGGCTCGCGCTCCTCTACGACGTGCACGGCAACCTTGCCGCGCTGGAGGCGGTGCTGGCCGATGCTCGTGAGCAGGGTGCCACGGGCCACCTGATCGGCGGGGACGTCGCTCTGTTCGGCCCCCGGCCCGACGAGACCGTGGCCCGGCTGCGGAAGCTCCGGGGCGCGACCTGGATCCGCGGCAACGGCGAACGCTGGACCGCGGCGCCGGGCGAGGCGCCGCGGGGCGATCCGGTGCAGGGTGCGATCGCCTTCGCGCGTCGCACGCTGGGCGACGACCTCGTGCGCGAGCTGGCCGCACTGCCCGAGAGTGCGGACATCGACGAGACGACCCGCGCCTGGCACGCCTCGCCGGTCAGCGACGTGCGCTCCTTCCTTCAGCAGGCCGGGGACGACGAGGACGAGCTGCTGGCCGGCGTCACGCAGAGGCGCCTGTTCTTCGGCCACACCCACATGCCGTTCCGCCGCATCGCGCGCCAGCGCGTCGAGCTGGTCAACCCCGGCAGCGTGGGCATGCCCTTCGACGGCGACCCCCGCGCCGCCTATGCCCTCCTTGGTCCCGACGGCGAGCTTCGTCACCGGCGTGTCCCCTACGACCACGCAGCCGCCGCCGCCCTGTTGCGTACCGAGCACGCCGGAGCCCCGTGGGCGGCGACCGTCGCCGAGAGGATCGAGCGCGCACGCCTCGAGTGAGGCCCGGACTTCGGGTGCCGTCCCGGCCCGGGCTGACCGCGCTGCTCGCCCCCCGCTCACCGTCGCGATCGCGGCGGCGGGGATGCTGGCGACCATCGCCCTCGCCGGACGGGCGCGGGACTCGCGGCGCGCCCGCGGTGCAGGAGTCCTCCGACGCCTCACGGGCACCGCGTTCCTGGTCATCAGGACCCGTCTGGTCGGGCGCGGGTCGCTGAGCGCTCAGGTCGGGCGGTCGGAGGGGTCGAACTGCGGCGTGTAGGACGCCTCCTGCGTCGACGGGATGCCCGTGGGCTCGTCTTGCACGATCGAGGAGTTGCGGACCCGGCCCAACAGCGTCCCGCCGAGCAGCGGGATCAGCGCGAGCAGCGCGATCGGCAGGATCCAGATGAAGCCCGCCCCGAGTACTGCGAGCGCAACTAGGCCGACCAGCATGGTGGCGCCGGCGGAGAACACAGAACCAGACATGCGCCTGGGGTTCCCGGAACGGCTCTGGCGCGAACAGGAAACACGCTCGCGGCCGAACGATCAGCTGGCGAGGGAGAGCTCCGCCCGCTTGGCCTCGAACTCCCCGGCGACCTCGACGAGCACCTCGAGCATCGCCTGCTTGGCCGGCGACTCCCAGGAACCCGCGAGCGTCGCCGCCTGCACGCGCCGAATCGGCGGGCGGGCGCCGAGCGAGCGGACGACGACGTCCTCGCGGACCGCCACGAGCGCGAGATCAGGGATGAACGAGACGCCGAAGCCCGCCGCGACGAAGCCCTGGATCGCGAGGTAGTCGTCGGAATGGAAGGCGATACGCGGCTCGAACCCGGCCTGCTGGCAGGCCTGGACGAGGATCCGTGCGTCGGGGCAGCGGTTGCCGGAGCCGAGGATCCACTCCTCGTCGGCGAGATCGGCCAGACTCAGCCGCTCCCGTCGGGCCAGCGGATGATCGGCCGCGAGCATGAGATACATCGGATCGTCGAGCAGGTGGACGCGATCGATGTCGTCGTCCCGAGCCGGCGGGTCGAACGTCGTGGCGACGGTCAGCGCGATGTCCGCGTCGCCGGCGCGCAGCGACACCAGACCGTCCTGCGGCTCCTCGGGCCCGAGCATCAGTTCGACTCCCGGATGGCGGCGACGGAACGCGACGATCGCCTTCGGCATGATCGTCGCCCCGGCGGTGGTGAACGTCGTCAAGCGCAGGCGGCCGCCGCGCAGCCCGGCGATCGCGTCCAGTTCGGCCTCCGCGTCCGCGAGGCGCGCGAGGATCGCGTCGGCGTGCAGGACGAGCGCGCGGCCCGCGTCGGTGAGCGTCACCCCGCGGGCCGCGCGGTCCACGAGGCGCGTCCCCGCCTCACGCTCGAGCGCGGCGATCTGCTGGGAGACGGCGCTCTGCGTGTAGGTGAGCGCCTCCGCCGCGGCGGAGAACGAGCCTCGCGCGGCGACCTCCCGGAGCACCCGCATGCGGCGAACGTCGAGCATGAGCACAGCTTATACGTTCGACCGCTGAATGTCATTGGACCTACTGCCCACTTGGTGGCAACGTTCATCCCATGCCCGCCACCGAACTGCCCTCCGCGATTCTCGCGATTCGTCCCGCCACCGCTGAGGACACCGCCGTCGTCGCGCGCCTCGCCGCGCTCGACACCGCCGCGGTGCCCACGGGGGCGCTCCTGCTCGGCGTGGTCGACGGGGCGCCCCTCGCGGCCATCTCCGTCGACACGGGCGCCGTCGTCGCCGATCCGTTCTCCCCCACCGCCGGTCTCGTCGCCCTGCTGCACCAGCGTGCCGACCGCCTGCGCGCTCCGGCGCCGCGCCACCGCGGCGTGCGCGACCTGCTTGCCCGCCGCGAGCCTCGCGCCCGGGCGGCGTGGACGCCGGTTCCCGGAGAAGGAGGATGACCCGCACGTCCCCGCGCGGCTAGCGTGACCGCCGATGAACGCCGATCCATCCGAGCTGGCCCGCCGGACCCTCGCCCTCGCCGGGACGGATCCGGTGCAGGTCACGGTGACGGCGGTCAGCACGGCGACGCGGTGCTTCACCGCGACGGGAAGCGACGATCCGGTCGTCACCGAAGCGCTCGAGGTTCACGTGCTCGTCCTGCGTGGCGGGCACCCGGGCGCTGCGGTCACCCGAGGCACCGGCGAGCGCGAGCTGCTCACGGCGCTCGAGCAGGCCGCCTCCGCCGCCGCGAGCGCAGCGGCCGCCGGCGCACCGGGCCCGCATCCTGGCCTGCCAGCGCCGCGGCCCATCCGAGCGCACGCGGGCTACGACCCCGCCACCGCCCGCCACGAGGCGAGCGCGGCCGAGACGGCGATCGCCACCGTCGTCGCGGCCGCCCCCGGCCTCGGGGTCGAGGGCACCTGGACGACGCGGGCCGCGGAGACCGCGATCGCCTCGACCGCTGGAGTGGAGCTTCGCGACCGCGTCACCCGTGCGGTCCTCGACGTCACCGTGCGCGACCAGCACACGGACGGCACGGGCGCCGCCTGCGCAGCCGCGGCCCGGGCGGGTGAGCTCGACGCAGCCGATGTCGTGGCGCGCGCGCTGCTGCTCCTCCTACCGGGCAAGCCCACCGGGGTCGAGGCGGGTACGGTCCCGGTGGTCCTCGGGCCGGAGGCCGTCGCCGCGGTGCTCACGGTGCTCGCCCGCACCGCCTTCGACGGCCTCGCCCACGCCGAGGGGCGCGGCACGCTCGCCGGCCGCCTCGGCACGCGGGTGGCCGCCTCGGCGATCAACCTCGCAGACGCACCCCGCTTCGCGCGCACCCTCCCTGCCGCGTTCGACCTGGACGGCGTGCCCAAGGCGCCCGTGCCGCTGATCCAGGATGGCGTGGCGCACCGCGTCGTGCACGACGTGCGCAGTGCCGCGCGGGCCGGTGGAGCGGCCGCGTCCACGGGTCACGCGACGGCGCCCGGCGGCGCGGAGGACGGGCCCCGCCCCGAGCATCTCGTGCTGAGCGGGGGCGGTGCGGCCGACATCGCGGAGCTCTGCGCCCCGGTCGCACGCGGCCTCTACGTCAACCGCCTGTGGTACGACTCGGCCATCGCCCCCGATGAGCTCGTCGCCACCGCCCACGGCAGCCTATGCATCGAGCGGGGGCGCCCCGCCGGCCCCGCCGCCGGCGTCCGCCTCGCCGCCGACCCGCTTGCGGTCCTGCGCGGCACGGAGGCGCTGACCATGGCCCAGTGGCTCGTCCCGCAGGGCGCCCGCGCGAGCGTCGTCACTCCGGGACTGCGCACCACCGGCCTGGCGGCGCTGGAGCCCGCCTGATGGCAGGCGCACTGCTCATCGTCGACGTTCAGCGGGACTTCTGCCCCGGCGGCGCCCTCGCCGTGCCCGACGGCGACGCCGTCGTGCCGCGGGCCAACGCAATGGCGCGCTCGGGCGCCTTCGACCTCGTCGTGGCCACGCGCGACTGGCACCCGGTCGACCACGGCTCGTTCACCGACGCCGATCCGCCGGGGCGATGGCCGGTCCACTGCGTCCAGGGGACTCCGGGCGCCGAGCTCCACCCAGATCTCGACCGCGACGCGATCGACACCGTGATCGACAAGGGAACCGCGGTCGACACGGAGGGCTACTCGGGCTTCGACGGCACCGAGCTCGCCGAACTCCTCCGCCGACGCGGGATCGATCGGGTCACGGTCGTCGGCCTGGCGACGGACTACTGCGTCCGCGCCACAGCGCTGGACGCGCGGGCGGAAGGCTTCGCCGTGGCGGTCGACCCGGCGGCGACGCGGGCGGTCGATGTCGCGCCCGGCGACGGAGACCGCGCGCTCGACGAGCTGCGCGCGGCAGGCGTCAGCGTCGGTTGACGCCGCCCGCAGCGGCTACTCCCAGGGCGTCTTCAGCAGGACGATCGTGTTGAGCACGAAGAGGATCGAGATCGCCACGGTGTAGCGGTTGAGGTTGCGCTCCACCATGGAGCCACCGCCGAGGCGCCCCGCGCCCGAACCGACGCCGAAGGCACCCGAGAGGCCGGCATCCTTCCCGGAGTGCATGAGCACCAGGAAGATGATCGCCACCGAGAGGAAGACCTGGATCACCGAGAGGATCGTTTCCATCGTCTTCGATGGTAGCCGGTGGGTTCAGAAGCTGTTCTCGAGAAAGAGCGGTGCGCCGCGGAAAACCGTCTCGCGGCACCGGAACTCGCCGCTCAGGCGCCGTCGCGGGAGGCCGAGGATGCCTCGCCCGCACGAGCGGGCGCTCCTGCGTCTTCGACCGGTGCCGGCGTGGCTCCGAGCGCGTCGAGGCGGCGCAACAGGTCGATGGCCTCCCCCCGGCGCGCGCGATCCTGGGCACGGAAGTCCTCCAGGGTGAGCTTGCCCGTGCGGAAGTCCATCTCGAGCTCACGGATCTCACGGTACTTCGCGCGCTTGGCCTCTTGGAGCGCCTCGATGTCGCGGCGCTCGCGCTCGTCGGCGGCCTCCGCCGTCCCCGAGCGCAACGGGATCCCGACGAGCAGGACCACGAAGGCGAAGAGCACGATCACCGCGATGAGCGCCACCGGGTCCACGACTACTCCCCGCAGGTCAGGCGCGGCCGAGCTCGCGCGCCACCCGGCTCGCGTAGCCCGCGGAGGCGCGGCTCACGGCACGATCTCCCCGGGCGGCCGGCCACAGCGCGATCAGGCCACCGAGGAACGTCAGGATCGCTCCGAGCCAGATCCAGGTGACCATGGGCGAGACGATCAGGCGGAACGTCGCGGGCGGCGGATTGTCGGTGTAACGCTCGAGGATCTGCTCGAAGTAGATCCGGCGCAGCTGGGCGAAGCGGACGGGGTCGAGGTTCGCGCCCGCCTTCTGGGCGGCCGCAACCAGGACGGCGTCGCGGTTGCGGATCTCCTCCTCGAGGGCCGACAGGTCGGGTGAGACGGCCGTCCAGAAGTCCTTGCGCAGGCCCGCGTCGAGCGCGACCTCGCTCGTCGCCTCGCCTTCGAACGCGGCGCGGATCGGTGCGTTCGGCGTGTTCGTCGGGTAGTAGCCGCGGTTCGGCGTCAAGCGTCCGACGCGCTCACCGTCCTTGGCCACGTCGAGCACGGCGCCGAACTCGAGGCGCTCGAGGCGACCGTTGCGCACGAGCAGCTCACCCGTAGGGCGCTCGTAGGTGACGTCGTAGCCCGAGATACGCGCGCTCTGCCCGGGCGACAGCCGCTCGTCCGTCGCGTCCTGGAAGGCGGAGGATGCCGCGACGCCGATGAACAGGAACGCCATGCCCGCGTGGATCGTGTAACCGCCGTAGCGCCGCCGATTTCGCCCGACGAGCGAGACGAGCGCGACCGGCACGGACTCCGAGGCCATCGCGCGGCGGGCCCGGACACCGCGCCAGAACTCTTGCCCGATCGTGCCGAAGACGAAGGCCCCGGCGGCGAACATCCCCAGCGCCAGCGGCTTCTCGAAGGTGAACGGCGCCAGCACGGCGAGCGCGACGATCCCGGCCGCGATCGGCACGCGGAAGTTGCGCCGGACGTTCTCCGCGTTGGCCTTGCGCCAGGCGATGACCGGGCCGATGCCGGACAGCAGCACGAGCACCAGCGTCAGCGGCACCGCGAACTTGTCGAAGACGGGCGGGCCGATCGCGCGCTTGGTGCCCGTGAGCGCCTCGGCGATCAGCGGGAAGAACGTGAGGAAGAGGATCACGAACGTCAGCGCGACGAGCACGAGGTTGTTGAAGAGGAAGACCGCTTCCCGGGAGAGCAGCGAGTCCAGGCGGTGCTCGGCGCGCAGCGCGTCCTGGCGGCTGACCACGAGGTAGGCCGAGCCGAGGATGAGCACGCTGATGAAGATCACGAACGGGATTCCGAGCGTCGAGGCACCGAACGCGTGGATCGAGTCGAGGATCCCCGAGCGCACCAGGAACGTGCCGAGGATCGCGAGGATCCCCGTGCCGAGGATGAGCGCGGCGTTCCAGACCTTCAGCATCCCGCGGCGCTCCTGGATCATCACGGAGTGCAGGAACGCGGTGCCGGTCAGCCAGGGCAGCAGCGAGGCGTTCTCCACCGGGTCCCAGGCCCAGTAGCCGCCCCACCCCAGCTCCGCGTAGCTCCACCGCGACCCGAGCAGGATGCCGATGCCGAGAAAGAGCCAGGCCGCCAGCGAGAAGCGCCGCGTCGCGGCGATCCACTCCGCGTCCACCCGGCGCACGACCAGCGCGCCGACCGCGAAGGCGAACGGGATCGTGAACAGCGTGTAGCCCGAGTACAGGAAGACGGGGTGGGCGAGCATCCCGGGGTTGCGCAGGAGCGGCTGCAGCCCGGAGCCCTCGACGACCGGATTGGCGGTGACCGTGAAGGGTGAGGCGGAGAAGATGAGCAGCGCGGCGAAGAAGCCCGCGAAGACGAGCAGGGTGGCCGTCGCGTACGGGGTGACGTCGCGCATGCGCCGCCGGGTCAGGAAGAGCACGAGGCTCGACCACATCGAGAGCAGGAGGATCCACAGCAGCAGCGAGCCCTCCTGCGAGGACCACGCAGCGGCCGCCTGGTAGTACCAGGGCGTCGTCGTCGAGGAGTGCGTCGCGACGACGGTGAAGGAGAAGTTCGAGCTCAGGAACGCGTACTCGAGGATCCCGAAGGCGATCGCGGAAAGCGCGAAGACGCCGTACACCGCACGGCGGCCTGAGGTGACCCACTCGCGCCGGCGGGTGCGGGCGCCGTGGATCGAGGCACCGACGCCGTAGAGCGCGACCAGCAGCGCCAGGACGAGGCACGCGCGGCCCAGGGCCTCCACGCGTCAAGCCCTCGAGGCCATCAGGACGGCGTCTCGCTCGCGGCCTCGTACTTGGAGGGGCACTTCGTCACGAGTGAATCCTTCTCGCCCACGAAGATCGGGCCCTCCTTGCGGACCGTGATGATGACCTCACGGCCCTCCCGGAAGGGATCCGGCACGGCGCCCGTGTACCGCACCGGCACCGACGCGTCGCCTTCGCGGGCCTTGACGCGGAACTCCATCGTCGAGCCGTCGCGGGCGACGCTGCCGTCGGCGACCTTGCCCGTCAGCTCATAGGACTGCCCGACGACCGCGCTGGCCATCAGGCGGCCCGGATCGACGGCCTCGCTCGAGGTGTTGAAGCTCGTGTAGACCAGGGCGGCAGCCAGCAGGACGGCAGCAGCGAGGGCGACGACGAGGCGGGTCTTGCGCTTCCGGGAAGGGTCCATGCTGGAAGGTGAGTATCGCAAAAGAGGTGGCGCGCGAGCAGGCTCCGGCCGAGCCGGCGAGAAGCCGATGAGAGAAGCGAAACCCCCGCGGTCCGGCGGGGTTCTTCTCCTGTAGAGCATGCGTCTCTCCCGATCCCGCTTCCACGCCGCCCCTCCTGAGCGCCGCCCGCACGCGAAGCCCCAGCCGCCTGCCCCGGCGCCGGGTTCACCTCCCGCCGAGCCCGAGCCCGAGCCCGCGCTCGAGCCCGCGCTCGCCGCGGAGCGCCGCCTGCGCTCCGCGGGCGGCCCCGACGACCGTGCGACCTACGCGTGCCGCTGTGGCGCGGTGTTCCCCGCGGCACCGACGACGTCGGTCTCGTGCCCGCTGTGCGGAATCCACCAGGCCTGGTGAGGGCCCTCCACCGGCGCGATCCGGCGTGGCGACCGCCGAGCTGACCGTCGTCTCGCTGGGCCGGGCGGAGGTCGGCGCCAGCGCCTACGTCGCCGAGATCCAGCGCCGGCTGGCCGCGCAGGATCGCGTGGCCTACGCGATGCACGCGATGGGCACGAACCTCGACGGCAGCGTCGAGGACATCCTCGCGCTCGTCGCCGTGCTCCACGCCGTGCCGTTCGAGCTCGGGATCCCGCGCGTCTACACGGTGCTCAAGCTCGACGAGCGCCGCGACAAGCCGGCGTCGCTGGAGTCGAAGGTCGCCTCGGTGCGCGCGCTGCTCGACCCGACGTAGATCCGCCTCCGGGACGGACGCAGTTCCGGGCCGGCGGTCAGAACGTCCCCGGATCTGCTTGCGCCCGTGGACTCCGGGTAGGGTCGGCCGATGATCAGATTCCTGCTCAAGGCCGAGCTCCCGCTGCTGATCGCGTCGGGCATCGTCGGCCAGAAGCTCGCCGCGAAGCTGTGGGCCGCGGCCGTCGGCAGCCCGGTGCCCG
Organism: uncultured Solirubrobacteraceae bacterium; assembly: GCA_902806205.1. GTDB lineage: Bacteria > Actinomycetota > Thermoleophilia > Solirubrobacterales > Solirubrobacteraceae > Paraconexibacter. Next base: position 21,408 of record CADCVR010000015.1, read on the forward strand.
ATACCGCGCAGGAGCGCGTCCGCCCGGCGCAGCTCATCCCGGCCGCGATCCTGGAGGGGACGCTCTACAAACTGACCCGCATGGCGATGGACCGCGGCCTGCGCGTCGCCGCCGCGAGGTCGGGGGGCACCTGGATCGGCAAGACCGGCGAGGGCGAGTAGCGCGCTTCTCGTCCGCGGCGACCTCTCCGAGCACCAGGTCTGGCGCAGCGTGGCGTTGTAGTGGCAGTGCCTGCACACCGGAGTCAAGGAGGGAACGTGCCGATGCCTCGACTGAAGATGCTGATCTGCGATGACGCGGTGCTGTACGCGACGATGCTGTCGGCGTGGTTCAGCCACGACGCGGAGATCGAGGTCGTCGGCGTCGCGTCCTCGGCCGAAGAGGTCCTCGAGCAGGCCGAGCGGCTCAAGCCGGATGTCATCGTCCTCGATCACCTTCTGCCCGACGGGAGCTCGGCGCAGCTCATGCCGCAGTTGCGAGCGCGAGTGCCGGGCGCCGCCATCGTTCTCATCTCCGGGTTGCCCGAGGATCTGCTGGCCCGGACGGCCGCCGACGTCGGAGCGCAGGCGTGGGTGCCGAAGGCGTCCAACCATGACGACATCCGGGCGGAGATCCTCAGGGCTGCGGCCGCCCCGCGATGATTCGCCCGCATCGGCGTCATACTGCGGCGGTGCTCCGGGTGGCTCTCTGTGACGACGACGCGAACTTCCGCGCTCTGGTGCGGGTCGTGCTGACGGGCGAGGACGACATGGAGGTCGTCAGCGAGAGCTGCGACGGGCGCGAATGCGTCGAACGGATCGCCAAGACGCGCCCCGATGCGGTCCTGCTGGATCTGATGATGCCCCGGATGCTCGGGTTCGAAGCGATCCCGAAGCTGACCGACGCGTCGCCGGACACCAAGGTCATCGTGCTCTCCAGCCTGCCGGCGGAGCGCGTAGAGGCGACCGTCCGTCAGCTCGGAGCGATCGGCTTCATCCAAAAGGGCGGCGGGCAGCTCGTCGACTCGCTGCCCGGTCAGGTCCGCGCCGCCCTGCGCGACGTGGCCTGATCACTGCGCAGCCGCCTCGCCGTCGTCGGCGGGAAGCGTGAAGGAGAACACGCTGCCGCCGCCGGGCCGCGCATCGACCCACAGCCGCCCACCGTGCCCGGACACGACCTTCGCGGCCACAGCCAGGCCGATGCCCGTTCCCTCGTAGCCGACGCCGCCGGCGCCACGGCGGAACATCGCGAACACCTCGCCGGCCTCCTCCGGCGCCACGCCGATGCCGTTGTCGCTGACGTCCACCCGGACCATGTCGCCGTCGCGCCGCCCGAGGATCTCCACCTCGGGCCGGCGTTCGGGCGGCGTGAACTTCAACGCGTTGGCCAGGAGATTCTGAAAGACCTGCGCGAGCTGGATCCGGTCGGCGACGACCCGGGGGAAATCGCCGACCGTGACCTGGGCGTCACGGACCTCGACCTCCGACGCCAGCCCGACGAGTACCTCCTCGACGACCGGTCGTGGGTCGACCGGCATCCGCTCGGTCTCCGCCCCGCCCGCCCGCGCGTAGGAGAGAAGCCTCGTGAGCAGCCGGCTGCTGCCCTCCGCGCTTTCGAGGATCATGCGCACGAACTGCTGCCCCTCTGAGCCCAGCGCCCCGCTGTGGCGGCGTTCGAGCAGCTCTGCGAAGCCGGTGATGGTCTGCAGCGGCGTGCGCAGGTCGTGTGCGGCGATGTGCGCGAAGGCCTCGAGTTCGGCGTTCGAGCGCTGGAGCTCCACCGCGGTCCGCTCGCGGAGCTCGGCAAGGCGGCGGGCGGCGGTGACGTCCTCGATCTGCGCGATCAGGTACCCGCCGGAGGGCTCACGCACAAGCGACACGCCCATGCGCACCCACACCGTGTCCCCGGTGGCCTGCACGAAGCGAAACTCCGTGTCGTCGCTGTCGTCCTCGTCGTGCTCACCGGCGGCCACCCGAGCCAGAAGCGACTCGAGGGCGGGGGTGTCCTCGGGACCGACGATGTCGCAGACAGCCCCCCGGAGAAGGTCCTCGCGCGCCCGGCCGGTGATCCGGCACAGCGCCGGGTTGACGTCCATCCAGGCGCCCCCGGCGTCGAGGAGCGCCATGCCGATCGGCGCGTGCAGGAAGGCGTTCGCGAACCGCTGCCTCGCCTCGTCGAGACGCTCCTCGGTCTCACGCCGCCGGAGGTACTCCCCCGCCTGGCTCGCGACGGTCATGAGCAGGTCGCGCAGGTTGTCGTCACCCGGCGCCGCTTCGCGGGTGAAGCACTCCAGGGCTCCCAGCCCGCGGCCCTCCGTCAGCAGCGGCAGGCACACGCCCCCGCGCAGCCCGCTCGCGCGCGCCCCTTCCAGACGCCGGAAGACGGGCGAAGCCTCGAGATCGTCCAGCCATACGGGGCGCCCCGCTTCAAGCGCCCAGCCGGGAAGGCCACTCCCCGGAGCGAGGGCCAAGGCCATCGACGCGCGGACGAACTCCCGCGTCGCGCCGGGATCTGCCTGCCACGCGTGGCGGACGCGCAACTTCCCGTCGCCGTCGAGCAGCCAGAGGACGCCGACGTCCCACCCGAGCGCGCAGGTCAGCTCCTTCACGATGCTCTCGCCCGTCTCGGCCGCGGAGCGCGACTCGGCGAGAACCGCGGTGACCGCGAGCTGCGCACGGAGATGGCGCTCCTGACGCCGGCGGACGGTGATGTCGCGGATGACCGCGGTCAGCGTGCGCTGCCGCCCGGTACCCGTACTGCCCAGGGACAGCTCGATCGGGAACTCCCGGCCGTCGGCGCACGACGCGGTGACCTCCACGGTGGTGCCGATCAACTCCCCCTCGCCGGTGGCGACGTGCCGCATGTAGGCGACATGGTGGACGCCGCGGAGGCGCTCGGGCATCAACAACGTGAGCGACCGGCCGACCATGAACGCCGCCGGGTAGCCGAACAGCCGCTCCGCCGCAGGGTTGACGTAGGCGATCCGGTCGTCCACGTCGCCCGTCACGATCGCGTCAGGAGCCGTCTCGGCGAACGCCCGGAACTGCGAATCCACCTGCCCCGCGTCAGACGTCTCCCGTACGCCGCGTTCCATCGCGCAGGAGACTACCCCGCCGAGGTCGGGCGGCCAGGCGGGGCGGGGTACGGCCCAGGAAACCCACGGCACGAGATGAGTCTCCTCTCGTGAGGGCTCTCGCGGAAGCGGGATACGGGAATCGAAACCGCTTGGCCCGATGTTTTCAGACGCTCTGAGATTCGTTAAGGCCCATGAATACTGGGTTCGCGATGTGAGGTTTCGCGAAGATGCCCCCCAAGTTGCCCCCGATATTGCCCCCCAAAAGGCCTCTGATCGCGTACGCTTCGCCGCGATGAGTCGTCGCGGCTACGGCACCGGGTCGCTGACGACCCGCCCCGACAAGCACGGCCGGCAGACGTGGTACGTCCAGTGGCGCAGCGACGGGCGCAAAGTCAAGCGTCGCGTCGGACTCGTGCGCACCGCCGCGGTGCGCGGCGACGGCACCTTCACCCGGCCGCAGGCCGAGGCGGAGGTCCGGACGCTCATGGCCGCCCACGCCGAGGCCGCGGCCCGCGCGGCCGACCTGCGCCCGGACGCCCCTGGCCGCACCTTCGACGAGCTCGCCGATGCCTACCTCGACTATCTCAAGATGATCGGCCGGAAGAACAGCACCATCGGCGACGTTCGCGGACACCTCCGGCACTGGCTGCGCCCCTACTTCGCCGCGACCCCCGTCGAGGCGATCGAGCGCGACCAGGTCAAGGCACTCGTGCTTCTCATGCTCGACGGCGAGCGTCCCTCAGGCATAGATCGCGACAAGCCGCTGACCCCGAAGTCGATCCAGAACGTGATCGGGAACCTCTCGGCCATGCTCCGCTGGGCCGAGCGCGAAGGGTGGCGCCTGGGGAACCCCGCCGAGGGGCTCGACCTGCCAGCGCCGCGTTCCAGCGACGAGATCCGCTGGCTGGAGCCCGATGAGGTCCGCCTGCTGGCCGCGCACGCCCATGACAGCCCGTATCAGCACCTCGACCGTGCGCTGTACGTCGTGGCGGCGATGACGGGCCTGCGACAGGGCGAGCTGGTCGAGCTGCGCTGGCGCGATATCGACTGGACCGCCGGCGCCATCCGCGTGCGCCGTTCCTTCTCCCGTAATGAGCTGGGGACGCCGAAGAGCCGTCGCTCCGTTCGGAGCGTGCCGATGGCGGACGACGTCGCGGCCGTCCTCGAGGAGCTCTCGCGCCAGGTCCCCGACGGCGCTGACGACCTCGTCTTCCCGAGTCCACTGACCGGAGGCCACCTCGCCGCCGCGCAGATGCTTCGCCGGATGCGGCGCGCGCTTCGCGCCGCCGGGCTGGACGAGAGGCACGTCTTTCACGACCTCCGGCACACCTTCGGGACGCAGATGGCGGCCCAGGGCGTACCCATGCGGGTCCTGCAGGAGTGGATGGGTCACCGCGACATCGCCACGACCCAGCGCTACGCGGACTACGCCCCCAGGCACGACGAACGCGCCCTCGTTCAGGCGGCGTTCGCACGCCGGCCGGGGATGCCGCCCGCCGCGCCCGCCGAGAGCTCCGCACGCCACCATGCGTCGACGGACGCCGGGTCGAACCTCACGTAGTGCCCGAGGCGCACGTGCGGAAGGACGCCACGCCTGACGGCGCAGCGCACCCACGTCACCGGCACGCCGAGCTGCTCAGCGACCGCCACCGCGTCCACCAGGCGGGCCGGCGCCCGCCCGGCGATCAGCTCGGCCGTCCGTTGCGCGATCGCCTCAGCGATCTCGGTGCCCACACCCGCTGTTTGCTCACTCCTCATAACCGCCTAGCGACGCTGACGTCCACTTCGTTCACCGCCATGGCGCGGCGGTCGCGCCTACATGCACCGAGCACGGGTCGTTTCGTGCGGGCCCGCAGTGTGGGTCCGGGGTGAGGCTGGCCTACATCGACGAGAGCTACACCGGCGAGAGCTACTGGTTCGGCGCGATCCTCGTGCCCGAGAACCGAGACGCTGCGCTGCAGCGCGAGGTGCTCTCGATCCCCGCCCGATACGCGGACCACGGCGTGCCGGCCGGTGCGGAGATCCGCGGCTATCCGCTGTGGAACGCGACGGGCGAGTGGCACGCGCTTGCTCGTGCGCCCTGGCTACGCGGCGACGCCATGCTGCGCACCGCCCAGACGATCCGACGCGCGGGCGCGGACATCGTGTTCGTCGGCATCGACCGCAGGGCGGACCCGACCCGGCGCCGGCTGGACGTAGCGCGCGCCCACGCCGTCGACGTCATGCTGAGCGCCTTGGAACGCCAGTGCGCCGATCGGCTCGGCGAACGCTGCCTGCTCATCTTCGACGAGGAGACCAGCAGCTTGCGGCAGCTCTTCGATGTTGTCCACCGCCACCATCGCGCCACGCTGATGAGCGGCGCCGACCCGATGATCGTCGAGAGGCCCGTCATGGCCCCCAGCGCCGAGACGCCGGGAGTTCAGGTGGCCGATGTGACCGTGTACCTCCGCCAACGCGATCACGCCGGACGCGAACGCGACCCGCGAGCACAGGCAACGCGCGACCGGTTGCTCGCGGAGATCCAGAGCGCGATTGTCTGCGACATTGTGCCGTAGACGCGACGAAGGCCGTCCGGGTGGGCGGCCTTCGCGTGGTTGCAAGAGCCTGGTGGCCGCTCGCATACCGAGGGTAGCGCGCAGCCCCTCGCCCAGCAAGCCGGCCGGCGGACCGCGGAAATCGGCGGGTCAGCTCCACGTGCAAGCAGGCGACCTTGCCGGCGCGCGACAGGAACGTGCGCGCAGACTTCGCCGCTGGCTCCGCTCACCGTCACGTCGAAGCAGTCGGATGGTCTGCCGCTGCTAGCGCCGCAGCTAGCTGTTGAGCCCGGTGACCTCCCGAACGCGTGTGAGGGGAGTTCGGTCGCCGAGGGCGCTGTGGGTGCGCCGCTCGTTGTAGTGGCGCATCCAGTGTGGCAGCGATGCCCGACGTGCATCGCTTGAGGCGTATTCGAGCGCGTAAGCCCATTCGCGTTGTAGCGTCTGCTGGTAGCGCTCGACCTTGCCGTTGGTGCGGGGCGTGTAGGGCCGGGTGCGCAGGTGGCCGATCGAGCGGCGATCAAGCAGCTCGCGCAGAGAGCGGCTGTTGACGTAGGCAAACGCGTTGTCGGTCATCAACCGCTCGGCGACCACGCCGTGGTTGAGAAAGAAGTCCAGGGCGCGCTCGGTAAACGCGGTGACGGTGTCGGCACGTTCGTCGTCGTGCAACTCGCTGTAAGCCAGCCTGGAGCAGTCGTCGACGATCGAATGGCAGTACTCCCAGCCGACGCGGCGCGAGCGCCGGGTGCGATCGCCGGTCACCTTGTGGCCGGGCTCGGTGAACTTGCCGAACTTCTTGACGTCCATGTGTAGCAGCTGGCCCGGGCACGGCCACTGGTAGCGCACGATCGCGGGGCGCTCAAGAGCCGGGCGGCGTGAGCAGCCGCCGCGCCGCAAGACCTGATGGACCGTCGAGTGCGGGCGTGTGATCGTCGGCTCATCGGCGAGCCTGCGCGGACTCCAGCCCGTGCTCTCGCGCAGCTCACAGATCCGTGCGGCCTCCTCGACTGGGACCTGCGCCGGTGAGTGCTGCGGCCGGCTGGAGCGCTCAGCCAGGCACGCCAGCGACGCCTGCTCGGCGGCAGTCGCCTCGCGCCAGCGACCCACCCACTCCCAAACGGTGGACTTCGACACCTTCGCCCAGGCCGCGGCCTGGGCGAACGTGTCGCCTTCCTGCACGACACGACGTACGACCATCCACCGTCCAAGCGGCGTGTGACGGGCTTTATGGTGCGGCACTCCGGGCCTCCTTGAGGGGTGAGCTTCGACACCCACACCTTCTCGGCAGGCCCGGACCTACTACCTCACGCCGTTCGGAACGTCCCTGGGCACGTCATCTAGCTCGCGTGCTAGCCAGCGAGCACGCTTGCCTCGCAGCAAGGCGTCCCGTCCGCCCGAAGGCTCGAGCGCCTGCTTGCCCGCACAACGCACTGCTCGCCCGAAAGCCTGCCGGCACGCCCCCGTGCGCGGCGTCGGGCTCGACCGCAGGCCCCTCGACGGCCCGCGGCACCGGTTGCCCGTGCGCGGGTTGCCAGCCCCCCGGTCAACGGCACCCCAGATCCCGACGGGCTGCCCGGGCGCCAAGCGCAGGGCTCTCGCCCTGATTGCGGGGAACCGCTGGGCGTGGGGCGGGATGCCACGTGGCGGACACCGAGGAAGAGAGGAGCAGGCCGCGTTGTGCGACCGCGGTGATACGGACGCACGCCTGCGTCCATGCCATGGCCGTGACGGCAGGAGTGCCGGGCGTGGTCGGTCGCGCTCGTGGGGTCCCAGCGCCCAGGGGCCCACAGGGCCCCAAGCCGCAGACCTCAGACCACGGCCAAAGCCGACGCCTCACGCCATGCCCGAGCCGTTCGCGCCGCAGCGCCCCGGGGCGAATCGGTGGGGCGTGTCGCTAGAAGGAGCATGAGCCAAGAACCGCGCATCGCGACGGCCACGAAAACGGCCCGGCCGTTGGGGGTCGCGTCAAGCAGCATGAGCCCGCCGAGCAACCCGTCCCGGGGCAGCGAGCGGTTCGACCCGCTCGCCATCGACTGCCCGAGGTGCGGAGCCCCGACCAGAACGCGCTGCCGCGACGCCTACTCCCAACGCCCGGCCCGGCGAGGATTGCGTGACCCCCAGCGGCCGGCCCGCCCGCCGGCTGCAACCGCGCGCCGTAGCGCGGCCGCGGGGGAGCGCTGGCCCCCGACCGGCCCGACGACTTCGATCTGACGGGGGACTCCGACCGCGCCTCGGGCGGACCACGCCGGCTTGGGCTTGCCGCACTTGGTGGCCACCCGCTTGCGCTGAGCATCACCCTCGACACCCGGCTCCACGCCGGCGGCGACCACGGTCGCGGCCGCCGAGCCGAGCCCGGAAGGCTCGTCAAGAGCACCGCTGACCCCGATCTGGCCGGCAGTTACATCACCGTCTACGTCGGTGCCCCGGCCGGCCCCCCCGGGTCGCCGCCAGCGGCGCGGGACAGCTACCGGTCAGAGAGGCCCGCACGGCCTGTCGCTTGACGACGAACGGCCGCGCTGCCCGGAGCTGGCCCGCCGCGCCTGCAGTTCGCTGACCTCGTCGACGTTCCTGCCCGCCGCTTCAACGTCCTCGCACGCCCGCTACGCAGCCTCTGGCGATGCGCGCCCGGCCGGCCGCATCGACGCCCGGCACCTCCGGGGTCGCCCCCGCCCGCGGGCAACGCCTGAGCGGCCAGCGCCGAGCACATCACCAAACCCGACCGCGACCACTTCGGCGCTACGGACCAAAGACCTCCCTCGGCCTCACGCCATCCACAAGTCCTAGGCAGGACGACAGCGGCACGAGTGACCTCGTCCGGCAACAGCCGGCGAGCCTAGACGGTCGCTCGACCCCCAACCGAGCCGCCATCGAACAACAGACGACCGACCGTCTCGGCACCTTCGAGCCCTTGCCTGCCCAGGAGCCGAGATCGGAACACACACTTGCACTGAGTGCGAGACGCGTGAACGCGAACGGCCCGCGGGGCGCTTCCCGTGTGGTGCTGACCACCGGGAAGATGAGCGGCAACCGTGCCGCCTACTACGAGGACGTCGCCGACGGCCGCGAGGACTACTACGCCGAGACCACCCCCACGGACGACAACGGCGACGACCCTACGGGCGGTGATGAGGACGCCCGAGGCCGCTGGATCGGCCAGGGCGCCGAGCAGCTCGGACTTCACGGCAGCCTGGTCCGCGGGGAGCTCTCGCGGTTGGTGAGCGATCTGCATCCGTGGACCGGGGAGCTGCTTGGGGCGCGCAAGCGGATGACCGCCACCCACCGCGACGGCCCCAACGCCAAGCGGATCAGCGTCGCGCCGGTCTCCGGCTGGGATCTCACCTTCTCGGCGCCCAAGAGCGTCTCGGTCCTCTACGCCATCGCCGACTCCGACATACGCGACGCAGTCCGCGACGCCCATGACGAGGCGGTCAGCGACGCGCTGGCGTTCGTTGAGCGTCACGCCGCGTTCACTCGCCGCGGGGCCGGGGGCGTCGACATCGTGCCCGGCGACGGGTTCATCGCCGCCGCCTTCCGTCACGTCACCTCCAGGGCCGGCGACCCGCAACTGCATTCCCACGTGGTGGTTTCGAATCTGGTTCAGGCCGCTGGGCGCTACACGCGCCTGGACGGGCGGCCGTTGCTGGGGATGCTGAGGACCGGCGGCTATGTCTATCAGGCCGCGTTGCGCGAGAAGCTCAGCGAACGCCTTGGCGTGCAGTGGGGAGCGGTGGTCAACGGGCACGCCGACCTAATCGGCGTCCCCGAGGCCGCGTTGGCGGCGTTTAGCCGGCGCTCGGAGGAGATCGCCGCGCGGATGGCCGAGCGCGGGGAGACCTCCGCCAAGGCGGCGCAAACCGCCGCGCTGGCCACGCGGGCGGCCAAGGACTACGCCGTCAGCACGCACGAGCTGCGAGACCGCTGGCAAGCGGTCGCCGCCGAACACGGGCTCACCCGCGGCCAAGTGGCCGACGTCCTGAACCACGCGAGCCCAATGCCCCCGTCGGATGACCGGCTTCGCGAGATCGCCGCGCACCTCGTCGGCCCGCGCGGCCTGACCGCGGAGAACTCCGCATTCGCCATCCGCGACGTGGTCCGCGCCTGGCCGCAGGCGCACCCCGCCGGCGCGACCCCCGAACGCCTGGAGCAGTTGGCGGAGTGGACGCTCTTGCAGCCCGGCGTGCGGGAGATCGACGGCACCGCCCACGGCGCCGTCTACTCGACGCAGGAGCTCCTCGACCTCGAGACCAGCCTGATCGAGCAGGCCACCCGGCGCGCCGACGACGGCGTGGCCATCGCCTCACCCGAGCATGTCGAGGCGGCGCTCGCGCGGCGCCCGTCGATCAGCGATGAGCAGGCCGCGATGGTCCGTTCGCTGACTGGCACCGGGGCCGGGATCGAACTGGTCCGCGGGTATGCCGGGACCGGCAAGACGTTCGCCCTGGAGGCCGCCCGCGAAGCCTGGCAAGCCGGCGGCACGCGCGTGGTCGGCGCCGCGTTGGCCGGCAAGGCCGCCGAGGGCCTGCAGGCCGGGTCGGGGATCGCCTCGAGCACGATCGTTCGTCTGCTCGACGACCTGGACCGCGGGCACGGCCTGCCGCGCGGCGGGGTGCTCGTCGTCGACGAGGCCGGCATGGTCGGTACTCGTACCCTCCACCAACTCGCCACCCACACCGCGAAGGCGGGCGCCAAGCTCGTGCTCGTCGGTGACGACGCCCAGCTCCCGGAGCTTGAGGCCGGCGGCTCCTTCACCGCGCTGGCCCACGCGACCACCGTCAGCGAGCTTGTCGAGGTGCGCCGCCAACGCGACCCCGCAGACATCGAATTGCTCTCAAGGGTCCGCCACGGCCACGCCGACCAGGCCCTCCAAGTTCTCTCCGCGTCGAACCGCGTCGTCGCTGGGGCGACCGGGGAGCAGACCCGCGAACTCTTGGTCCGCGACTGGCTGCGCGACCAGCAGAGCCTGGGTGGGCGCGGCGTGATCGTCGTGCGCTCGCGCAGCGACGAGCGCGACCTCAACCAACGCGCCCGCGCCCAACTGCGCCCGCACGGCCTCCTCGGCCCCGACCTCGTCGAGGTCGAGGGGCGCGCCTTCGCAGAAGGCGACCGGGTCATCTGCGGGCGTAACCGCCCGAGCCTGGGCGTCACCAACGGCACCACCGCCACCGTTGAGGCCTACCACAACGGCGTGCTGCAGCTGCGCACCGACACCGGCACTCAGGTCGCACTGCCCGGCGCCTATATCACGGGCCGGCGACCCGACGGCCGCGCCTTCCTCGAGCACGCCTACGCGACGACGACCGCACGCGCTCAGGGCGCCACCTGGCAGCGCTCCTACGTCCTAGCCGACCAGGGCACCTACCAGCAGGAGGCCTACACCCAGCTTTCACGCCACACCGACCAGATCCGCCTCTACGCCCTCGCCGCCGACCATCTGCCCGACGACGCCGCCCCCGACGAACTCCAACACGCCGCCCCCACCGAGGACGACCCGCTCGCCGCGCTCGCACGCGCGATGAGCCGCTCACGAGCCAAGAGCACCGCGACCGACCTCGCCGCGCAGGCCGCCAGCCTGCGCCTGGCCGACACCGCCGCGCTGACCGGAGAACTCCAGCAGCTCGAAGGACAGCTGCAGGCGCCGGCGATGCGAGTGCGGCGCGCCGAGACGCTCGACACGCAGCTCAAGCGCGACACCCAGTCGCTGAGGCGCCTGGTCGACCGCGCCGAGCAAGACGACATCTCGCGGGCCCAGCGCGACGCGATCGACAAGCTCACCCACCGCATCCAAGCGGCCCGCAGCCACCGCGAACAGCTCGGTGACCTCCAGCCCTTCCAAGTTCCACTCCAACGCGCACAAGCCGTCCGCGGCGAGCTGCACCGCCGAACGGCCATCCAGATCAGCACCCGAGTCCGCAGTGCCGCGCTGGACCCCCCAGGCCATCTCGTCAGCGTCCTCGGGGCGCGCCCCCACGAGGCCGAAGGCCGCGCCGCTTGGGACCGCGAAGCGCAGATCATCGAAACCTACCGCCACCGCTACGCCCCCGACCTACCGGAAAGAGCTCGGTCTCGGGCCGGTGCAGACCGCTAGCGCAACGCGCGCCTGGCACGCATTTGACCACCAACTCGAACTCGTGCTCGCCGCGCTCGACCGACCCGAACCGCGCCGAAGCTTGTAACCCGCCCAAGGACGCGGTTTCCGCGCTCGACGCGATCGACAATCAATCTCAGAACGAACATTGATGCGGCTCCAGCGACGACGGTTGTGCCTGTGACGCGACAGCCGATTGGCCGCCCGGTTCTGCACACCTGTGGCGCCACGTTCGAGGACGGAACGGAAGCCTCGATGATGGTCAACTCGCAGATCGCCGGCCAGCCCGCGGGCGTCTTCGCCGACAAGCCGGTCGGCCCGGCGAACCCGTGCGGCATCCTCGTCGCGGCCTGGAAGGCGTCGATGTAGCTCGGGCATTCCGACAGCGCGGGGCGCGGGCCCGGGGCGTCAGCTCCGGGCCCGTCTGCGTCGGCAGGCGATGCGGTGTGTTCAGTCCAGCGCGAGCGCCTGGGGAGCGTCGGCCTCAGGCCCGCACCCGGCACCTCGCCGCCGAGAACCCGAAGGGATCCGCGCCCGCGGTCGGCAACGTGGCTTGAAGCACCGGCCGGACGTAGACTCCGCCGGGCCGTGCCCGTGGTGAGCGCCCATGACCTGCTCGAGCGCGAGCTCGAGGTCGCCGAGACGACGTCGAGCATCGACCAGGCGCGCCAAGGTCGGGGACAGCTGCTGGTGGTGCAGGCGCCGGCCGGGCTCGGCAAGACCTCGCTGCTGGCCACCGCGGGCCGGACGGCCCGGGCGGGCGGGATGCGGGTGCTCAGCGCCCGGGGCAGCGAGCTCGAGGCGAGTTTCCCCTTCGGCGTGGTGCGCCAGCTGTTCGAGTCCATCCTGCACGGCGCGCCGGCCGAGGTCCGCACCCGGTGGCTCAGCGGCGCCGCCGGGCTGGCGGCGCCGATGTTCGACGCCTCCGCCGCGGTCGAGAGCCTCGACGTGGCCGACGCCAGCTACGCCCGGCTGCACGGCCTCTACTGGCTGGCCTGCAACCTCGCCCACGAGCAGCCCCTGCTCCTCGCCGTCGACGACGGCCACTGGGCCGACGATCCGTCGCTGCGGTTCCTGAGCTTCCTCGCCCGCCGTCTCGAGGACGTCCCCGTGCTGCTGCTGCTCGGCACCCGGCCCAACGACGAGGCGCTGAGCCCCCAACTGCCGACGCTCGTGTCAGACCCGGGCGCGCGCAGGGTCGAGCTGGCGCCGCTGAGCGACCGCGCCGTGCGCACCTGGGTCCGCGCGGCGCTCGGCCCGAGCGCGGCCGAGGAGTTCTGCCGCGCCTGCCACGGCGCGACCAGCGGCAACCCGCTGCTGATGAGCGAGCTCATCCGGGAGGTCTCCTCGGGCCGCATGGCTCCCACCGCCGCGCAGGCGGCCCGCGTCGAGGCGCTCGGCGGCGGGGTCGCGGAGGTCGTGTTCATGCGCCTGGCGCGGCTCCCGGCTGGGGCACGGGAGCTGGCCCGGGCCGTCGCCGTCCTGGGCGACGCGGCCAACCTCTCGCTGGCCGGAGCGCTGGCCGGGCTGGAGGAGCCTGCCGCGACGGCGGCGGCCGAGGCCCTGCTGGCCGCGGAGATCCTGGTCGGGGGCGACGGGCTGAGCTTCGTCCATCCCATCGTGCGGACGGCGATCCACGAGGAGATCCCCCCGGCCGAACGCCCGGAGCACCACGCGCGCGCCGCGCGAGTGCTGGACGAGCGGCGCTGCCCGCCCGAGCAGATCGCTGCCCAGCTCCTGCAGGCCCCGCCGGCCGGTGCGGCGTGGGTGGTCGACGCACTGCTCGCGGCGGCGACGCCGGCGCTCGCCCTCGGAGACGCCAAGACGGCCGTTGCCTATCTCACCCGAGCCCTCGCCGAGCCGCCCCCCGAGCCCCGCCGCCCGGAGGTGCTGGCGTGCCTCGGGCGGGCCGAGGCACGCACCGGCGCCCCCGGCGCGGTGGAGCACCTCGAGCAGGCGATCGCGCTGGCCGAACCGCGCGCGGCCGCCGGGGCGGCCCTGGAGCTGGCCGGCCTGCTGAAGTTCGCCGGGGACGCGGTGACGGCCGTCGGGGTGCTGGAGCGCGCCCAGGCCGGGCTGGGGGACGCCGCGCCCGAGCTCTACGACCGCCTCGAGGTGGAGCTCCTCGGCTGCGCCTACATCAGCGTCAGCGCGCGCCGCATGCTGGCCGGCAAGGTCGCCGGCCTCGACGACCGCGGCGGCGCCCCGAGGACCTTCCTCGAGCGCTTCACGCTCGCCGGCATGTGCTTCGACGCCTTCGCGGAGGGCCGCCACCGCGACCACGTCGTCAACCTGGCCATGCGCGCCCTGGCCGGCGGCGACCTCCCCACGGACCCGATCTCGGGTGGGCACGCGTTCGTCAGCGCGGCGATCGGCCTCATGTTCGCCGAGCACTACGAGGAGGCCGAGCGCCTCTACACGGGCGCCCTCGACGACGCGCGCAAGCGCGGCTCGGGCGTGTCCTTCGCCACCGCCGCCAGCCTGCGCTCGCTCGTGAACTACCGCCGGGGGCGCCTGTCGGACGCCGAGGCCGACGCGCGCTCGGCGTTGAACCTCGCCGGCGAGGTGCACGGCTCGCAGGGCTTCCTCTCCGCGGCGCTGGGGACGCTGATCTACGCCTCCCTGGATCGCGGCACCGTCGACGCGGAGCTCGAGGCACTGGCCGACCGCTTCCTGGTCGAGCAGGCGACCGACAACCTGCCCTACAGCCACGCCATCCACTCCCGTGCCTGCCTGCGTGTCGCGGCCGGCGACCTGCACCGGGGCCTCGCGGAGCTGCTCGCCGCCGGGCGGCGCGAGCTCGAGTGGGGCGCGCCGAATCCGGCGATCACGCCGTGGCGCTCGAGCGCGGCGCTCGTCTGCAACCGGCTCGGCGACCTCCAGGAGGCACGGCGCCTCGCGTCGGAGGAGGTCTCGCTGGCGCGGTCCTTCGGCGCGCCGCGCTGCCTGGGCGTGGCTCTGCGGGCGGCCGGTCTGGTGGAGCAGGGCGGCCTGCGCGTGGCCCTCCTGCGGGACGCGGTCGAGGTGCTCGAGGAGTCCGACGGGGTGCTCGAGCTCGCGCGGACGCTCGTCGACCTCGGCGCCGCCGTCCAGCTCGCGGGCGCGGCTGCGTAG